>NZ_RJLN01000040.1 GCF_003725545.1 Micromonospora solifontis
CGCCCGGCGTGCCCGAGCAGCAGCGCCTCGGTCAGCTCCACGTCGTGGCAGCGGTCCAGCCGGATCCCGGCCCGCAGCAGCGCGGGGTAGACGGTGGCGGCGCTGGCCCAGACCCAGCGGGGCCGCTCGGCGGCCTCGCGGGCGGCCACGGCGGCGGCCAGGTCGGCCACCGGCTCCGCCGGGCCGGCCGGGCGCCCACCGTCGTCGAGCGGTTGCAGGACTCCCCCGCCCCGCTCGTCCCCCACCACCGCCACCAGCACGAACGCGATTCTGCCTCGCCGGTCCGACACTCCCCACCCCGACCACGCCCGCACCCCCCGCGCCTCATCACGAGCGCCCTCTTGCACGGAAAGAGTGGCCATTCCGCATCGAATGGCCACTCTTTCCGTGAGTCTGCGCCCTCAGCGGGCGGGCACCGGCCCGGCTACTTGCTGACGCCGGCGGTGAGGCCGGACTGGACCTGGCGTTGGAAGACGATGTACACGATCAGGACCGGGAGCATCGCCATGGTGACCCCGGCGAAGAGGCCGGACCAGTCGGACTTGTAGCCCTGGTTGACGGACAGCTCGATCAGGCCCTGGGCGATCACCTGGTGCTTCGGCTCGCCGGCCACCGACTGCATGAGCAGGGTCGGCAGGTACCACTGGTTCCACTGGCCCAGCACGTTGAAGATGCCGATGCTGATCAGGCCGGGCCTGGCCATCGGCAGCATCACGCTGAAGAAGGTCCGGGTGTGCGAGGCCCCGTCGACCTGGGCCGCCTCGGCGATCGAGTCGGGCAGCGTCCGGAAGAACGAGTGCATGAAGAAGATCGTGAAGGACAGCGACCAGGCCACGTAGACCAGGATCAACATCAGGTGCTTGTTCGGCCCGAGCAGCGGGAAGCTGATCCCGGTGTTGTAGACCCCCTTGAACAGCGGCACCGCGGCCAGGTAGATCGGCAGGGTCAGGCCGGAGAGGAACATGTAGTAGATCAGCCGGTTGCCGGGGAACTCGTAGCGCGCCAGCGCGTACGCGGCCATCGAGCCGAGCAGCATGGTCAGGGTGACGCTGCCGACCATCACCAGCACGGTGTTGAGGAAGAACGCCCCGAGGTGCCCCTCCCCCCACGCGCGCGCGAAGTTGCCCCAGTGCAGCTTGTGCGGGATCAGCGACAGCGGTTCCCGGATCACCTGCGAGTCGTCCTTGAAGGCCGACATCACCACCCACAGCAGCGGGTAGAGGACCATCACGGCCCACACCACCAGGAACGCGTGGGAGAAGCCGTTGAAGATCCGGCCGCCCCAGCCGCGCCCGCGGGTGTCGGACCCTCGTACGGGCGCCGGGCGGGACGGGGGAGCCTGGTCGGCCCGGACGGGGCCGTGCGTCGCGGTGCTCATCGTCGCCCCTCCTTCAGAACTCGATACGGTCACGACGGGTGATCCTCAGCTGCAGCGCGGCGAGCAGGATGGTGAAGATGGCCAGCGCGACACCCATCGCGCAGGCGTAGCCGAACTGGCCCTTCTGGAACGCGGTGAAGTTGAGCACCGACGCGAAGATCTCGCTGGCGTGGTTCGGGCCGCCCTGGCTCGGGGTCATGACGAAGACCAGGGCGTACATGTCCAGGGCGATGAAGCCCAGGTAGACCCAGGCGACCGAGATGGTCTCCCGGAGCAGCGGCAGGGTCACCTTGAAGAAGGTGTGGAACCGGCCCGCGCCGTCCAGGATCGCCGCCTCGTAGATGTCCTTCGGGATCGACTGCATGGCCGCGGAGAAGAGCACCATGTAGAAGCCGGCGCCGCTCCACACCGCGATGAGCAGCAGCCACCAGAGCACCGCCGGCACGCCGAGGAACGGCTCCGGGTCGGCGGTGAACGCGATCGGGTTCTCCGGGTCGACCAGACCCACCTTCATCAACAGGCCGTTGATCAGACCCTGGTTGTCGGAGCGGTAGATCTGCTGCCACATCACGGCGACGACCACCAGCGACAGCACCTGCGGGAAGAAGAAGATCACCTTGTAGAGCCCGGACCCGAACACCCCGCGGATGCCGGCCCTGTCCTCGCGTCCGCCCACGTTGAGCAGGAACGCGAGGAACAGGGCCAGCGCGATGGTGAACAGCGGCACGGTGACCAGGAAGAACACGTTGTGCCAGAACGCCTTCCGGATCAGCTCGTCGGAGAGCAGCCGGACGTAGTTGTCCAGACCGACGAAGTGCTGGGAATCGGAGTACCCACCCCAGTCGGTCAGCGAGTATCCCGCCGCCTGCGCGAACGGCCACACCACGTAGAACAGGTACAGCGCGACGGGCAGGGCCAGGAAGCCCGTGACGAAACGCGCGACTCCGTGCCGCATTGGACTCACTCTCTCCGTCGGATCAGGCGGTGCGGGTCTGCTTCTTGATCGACGAGTCCTTGGCGACCTTGTCGGCGGCCGCCTGCATCTTGTCGACGAACTGCTGTGCCGTGAGCCGCCCCGCCATCAGCTCCTCGGAGAGGTTCTGGCTCTCCTTGTCCAGGTCGGCGTAGAAGTCCGGGAACTTGACCGAGATCAGGTCCGCCGAGGCGTTCTTCATCAGCGCGTTCGCCGACGCCAGCGCCGAGTCCTGCACGTTGTCGCCGGAGCCCTTGGTGGAGGCCAGCGACTTGGTCAGCTCGGCGAACTTCGCCGAGCCGGCCTTGGACAGGATGGCCCGCAGGAACTCCTTCGCGGCCTCCTTGTTGGGCGCCTTGCTCGGCACCACGAAGCCCTCGCCGGAGCCGGCGAAGACGTCCTTGGCGGCCTTGTCCCCGGCGTTGCTCCAGTAGTCGGACAGGGTCAGCTCGAAGCCCGGCGGGATGGTGGCGGCCATCTCGTTCTTCAGCCAGGTGCCGACCTGGATGAAGGCCGCCTTGCCGTCGAGCCACGCCTGCTGCGACTGGGTGTGGTTGAGGTTGCCGGGCAGGAGCAGCTTGTCCTTGACCATCTTCTCCCACGGCTCCAGCGCCGCGACGATGCCGTCGACCTTCCAGGCGCCGTCCTTGAGGTTGTCGATGTCGATGACCGCCTGCTTGCCGACCGCCTTCCAGATGCTCGCGAAGAGCCCCCAGCGCGGGTAGTAGCCGTGCACGGCGTCGTGCACGTACGGCGCCATGCCCTTGGCCTTGATCTTCGGGGCGAGCGCGAAGAACTCGTCCCAGGTGGTCGGGGCCTGCCACCCCTCCTTCTTGAACAGGGCGGCGTTGTACCAGTTGCCCCAGACCGTGTAGGCCACGTTGACGACGTAGAACTTGCCGTTCTGGGTGCCGTCGCCGACGGTGCCCGGCAGCAGGGTGTCGGCGACCGTGCCCTCGCCGTCCCAGGCCGGCGCGGTGAGCAGGTCGTCGAGCGGCTCGATGGCGCCCTCGTTGATCAGGGTGCTGCGGTCCATGCTGTCCGCGCCCGAGTTCATCACCAGGTCGCTCGGCTGCGTCGCCATCTTCGGCTGCTCTTCGGTCTTGATCTTCTGGGTGGAAGACATGTTGACCGTGATGTTCGGGTGCTTGGCGTTGAAGACGGTCTTGTCCTCCTTGGCCCACTGGTCGCCCAGGCCGCCGTTGAAGATGACCACCTTGACGGCGCTGCCGTCCTTCACACCGAACGGGTTGTCCTTGCTCTTGGCCGCGCCGCCGTTGTTGTCGGACTTGCTCGGCTCGCTGCCGGCGCAGGCGCTGAGCAGACCGGCCGCCGGGACGGCCAGCAGGCCGGCCGCCGCGGCGCGCTGCAGCAGGATCCGGCGGCTGAGGTCGCCGGGCTTCTCGGGGGTAACCGACATCTTTGTCTCTCCTTGTGGTGTCGGGTCAGGCGGTCCGCCGGAGGCGCCCGGCGTACCGCGACTCGAGGGCGAGGTTGTGCTCGTCCCCACCGGGGACGTTGGCGGAGAGGTAGATAGGGGGCACCTCTCCGGCCTGGTGGAACCGTCGTACGACCTCGGCGGTCAGCAGCTGCGCCAGCAGCGCCGCGGTGACCGACGAGACCGCACAGACCGCGCCGCCGCCCTCGAGCGGCAGCAGTGCGTCACCGTACGGCGCGCCGTTGTCCAGCACGACGTCGGCGAGGTCGGCGAGCCGGTGCCCGCTCGGGTGGCGCGGGGCGACCCGGGCGGTGTGCTCGACCGAAGTGACCGCGATCAACGGGTGGCCCTGCTCCCGGACCAGCGTCGCCAGCTCGACCACCGAGCCGTTGATGCCGGACTGGGAGGCGACCACGAACACGTCCTCCGGCTGCGGCGCCGCCAGGGCGTAGAGCTGGTGCGCGACCGTCGGGTCGCGTTCCAGCTTCGGGTCGGCGAGCACGTCGCGGGGCGCGTCGCCGTGCAGCACGAGGTCGTGCAGGGAGAGTCGGTTGGTGGGGACCAGGCCACCGGCCCGGGCCACCAGCTCGGCGGCGAACGCCTCGGAGTGGCCGGCGCCGAAGGCCTGCAGCACGCCGCCACGGCGCAGTCCGCCGGCGATCAGGTCGGCCGCCCGGTCGACGGCCTCGGCCTGCGTGTCGACCACCCGGTCGAGCACCGGCCGGACGGCGTCCGCATACCGCTGGGCACTGATCATGAGGTGGCCCCCTTCGCGTCCTTGTGCCCGTCCACGGCCTGGGCGGTACGCCGGAAGGCCGCGTGGGCACGGTCGTGGGTACGCTGCGCCACCGCGATGTAGAGCAGGTCGAGCACGACGAGCTGGGGGTGCCGGGCGGAGAGCGCGTCCGGCCGGAAGGTGGTGGCCTGGCTGGCGGTGACCAGCACGATGTCGGCCAGCTCGGCCAACGGCGAGCGGGGGAACCCGGTCAGCGCGATCGTGGTCGCCCCCCGGCTGCCGGCCTCGGCGAGCATCTCGATGGTTTCCCGGGTCTGTCCGGTGTGCGAGATGCCGAGGGCGACGTCGCCGACGCCGAGCAGCGCCGCGCTGGCCAGTCCCTCGTGCACGTCGCTCCAGGCCCAGGCCGCCACCCCGATCCGGTGCAGGCTGAACTGCATCTCCTCGCCGACCAGCGCGCTGCCGCTGGCGCCGAAGATGTTCACCCGGCTCGCCCCGGCGATCGCCACGGCCGCCCGTTCCACCTCGGCGAGGTCGAGCAGCGCGGCGGTGTCGTGCATCGCCCGGGTGTCGGCGGCCATGATCTGGTCGAGCACCCGGGACAGCGGGTCGCTGGGCTGGATCTCCCGGCCGATGTCGACGGTCCAGCCGGCCGAGCGGGCCCGGCCGGTCTCGGCGGCGATGCCGAGCCGCAGGTCGGCGTAGCCCTCGAAGCCCATGGCCCGACAGAACCGGGTGATGGTCGCCGGTGAGGTGCCGCTGCGCTCGGCCAGCTCCACGATGGTGGCCCGGGCCGCCGCCTCCGGGTCGCTGAGCACGTGCTCAGCGACCCGACGCAGTGCCCCGGTCAGCTCCCCCGCCCCGGCCCGGACCCTGGCCAGCACCCCGTCGGAGGAGACCGCCACCGCACCCCGCCGGTCGACCGCGTCGGCGTCGGCCACCGCGGTCCCCGCGGGGGTCTCCACCTCGTGATCAACCATGGGACGCCTTTCGGAAAAGAGTGTTAACTGTTAGTGGTAAAAGTTCTTACTGAAGGCCCCTCCGTGTCAAGGCCGTGGGCGAAGTTTTCAAACTGTTACCTGGCGCACAGCCCGGATCTTGCTTCCCGGAGCGCGGCCCACCAGCATGAAGGTCATGTCGGACACCGTCGTGGTCGGCCTCGACATCGGGGGTACGTCCACCCGCGCCGCCGCCGTCACCCTCGACGGCGTACGGCTGGGCACCGGCCGGGCCGGCGGCGGCAACCCGACCAGCCACGGCGCCGACCGGGCCGCCGGGGAACTGCTGGCCGCGCTGCGGGCCGCCCTCGCCGGCGTCGATCCGGCCCGGGTCCGGGCGGGCTGCATCGGGCTCGCCGGGGCCGGCCGCCTCCTCGCCGATCCGCAGGGCCGGGCCGCCTTCGACCGGGCCTGGTCCGACGCCGGCCTGCGCTGCCCGTACGCCGTCCACGGCGACGCCCTGGTCGCGTACGCCTCGGGCACCGCGGCCCCGGACGGCACCGTGCTCATCGCCGGCACCGGCGCGATCGCCGCGCAGGTCCGCGACCTCCGGCTGGACCGGGTCGCGGACGGGCACGGCTGGCTGCTCGGCGACGCCGGCTCCGGATTCTGGCTCGGCCGGGAGGCGGTCCGCCGGCTGCTCGCCGACCTGGACCGGGCTGCGACACCGGGCGAGCTGGCCCGCCGCGTGCTCGCCGAGCTGACCGGGTCGCCCGAGGTGGCGGAGCGTTTCCGGACCACCGCCGACGCGGTGGTGCAGGCGGTGACCCGACGGCCGCCGGTGGAGCTGGCCCGGCTCGCGCCCCTCGTCGTGACGGCCGCCCGGGAGGGTGAACCCGTCGCGACGTCGCTCATCACGGAGGCCGCCGCGCTGCTGGCCGAGAGCGTGAGCCGGATCCGGCCGGCCGGGGCCACCGACCCGGTGGTGCTCGGTGGCGGCCTGCTCACCGGCGACACCCCGCTGGCCGAGGCGGTCCGCCCCGAACTGGCCCGCCGGTGGCCCGACGCGCCGCTGTGCACGGCGGGGGACGGGGCCGCCGCAGCGGCCTGGCTCGCCGCCCGCGACCTCCCGGAGGTCACCGACCCGACCGCCCTGCACGCCCTGCTGCTGCCGGCAGCGGCCTGACCGCCGGCGGCCGGACTCGCCGCCCTCCACCGGACGGCGCTCACTCCGTCACCGGCAGCATCCGGTGGGGCCCGGCGGGGAGCCGGGCACCCGGGGCGGACAGACGCCCGCAGGAGGCTACGAACTTGATGACGCGAACGACTCACGCCGGTGGGCACCAGCGTGGACCGGACCAGCCGCCCCGGCACGCCCGATCCGTCTGCGTCATCAAGTTCGTAGCGGCATGCACCCCAAGGGGGCACTGCGCACGGAGCCGACCCCTGGTCGCCGCGCCCGGCACCGCCGGATTGCCCAGCCCGCCCACGGATCCGGGAGCGGCCCGGGCCCCACCGCTCGGCGGCCCGCCGATCGTGGACCGACCACGCGGTCAGGCGAGGTCGACGAGGGCCCGCGTCAGGCGGGGCCAGACGTGGCTGCGCCAGCCGCCGTCCAGCAGGGCGAAGGTGCGCCGCTGCACCGGGTCGTCCGGGTCGAAGCCGGCGTGTTCCAGGAAGAGCCGGGTCCCCCGGCCCTCCGGCACCAGCGTCCAGGTGACCACGGTGTCCAGCCGGCCGCCGCGCCAGGACCAGCGCAGCCGGCGGGGCTCGTCCAGCTCCAGCACCTCGCAGTGGATCAGGCCGTCGAAGCCCTGACCCGGTCGGGGCGTGGTGCGGAAGGTGAACCGGTGCCCGGGAGCCGGCCGGAAGTCGTTCGGCATCAACCAGCGGGCCAGGAGATCAGAATCGGTCAACGCCCGCCAGACCTTCGCCGGCGGGTGGGCCAGGAACTGGTCCACCGCGATGGTGGCCGGCTCACTCATCGGGCAGCCCGTCCAGCACCTCGCGCAGGTCGGCGAGGCGGGCCCGCCAGAACCGCTCGTACGGGCCGAGCCAGTCGGAGACCTCGCGCAACGGCTCCGGGCGCAGCGCGTAGAACCGCTGCCGGCCGATCGGCTGCTCGGTCACCAGACCGGCGTCCTTGAGCACCCGCAGGTGCTCGGACAGGCTCGGCCGGCGCATGTCGAAGTGGTCGGCGAGCTGTTGCACGGGCTGCTCGCCCCGCTCGAGCAGCAGCCGGAGCAGCTCGCGCCGGGTGGGGTTGGCCAGCGCCGCGAAGACGTCCGCCACGTCAGATCCGGGTCGACTGGAGCACGATCCCGTTGCCGTCCGGGTCGTGGTAGGTGGCGTACCGGCCCCAGGGGGCGGTCTGGATGCCGCCGTCGGGGAAGTCCACTCCCCGCTCGCGCAGCCGGGCCACGTCGGCGTCGAGGTCGTCGGTCTCCAGCACCAGGCCCTTGAGCGAGCCGGGCGGCATGGTCGGGAACCAGGTGACCAGGGTCAGCGCGGTGTCCGCGCCCTTCGGGGCCACCTGGATCCAGCGGCCGCCGTCGGGTCCCATCGGGTTGTCGAAGATCAGGTCGAAGTCGAGCACGTCGAGGTAGAAGTCGCGGGCCCGGTCCTGGTCACTGACGGGTACGGAGACGAGTTTCACGTGGGTCACGGTCATGGCCACCAGAATAGGTAGGAGATTTCCTACCAGTCAAGCCGAGCGCGGGCCGGCCGACCCCGTCGACCGGCCCGCGACCAAGACGGACGTCAGGCGCCCGGGTAGGGCTGCCCCTGCGGCTGGCCGTACTGCGGCTGCTGCGGCGGCTGGCCGTACGGCTGCTGCTGCTGCGGGCCGTACTGCCCCTGGGGGGCCGGCTGGCCGGGCTGTGGGTAGCCGGGCTGCGCGGGGTAGCCCCGGGCGGGCTGGCCGGGGAACGACTGCTGGCCCGGCTGGGCGTACTGGCCGGCCTGCGGAGCCCCGGCGAACTGCTGCGCCTGGGCCGCCTCCTGGGCCTCCTTGCGCGACTTGAACGCCTGCACGATCAGCAGGATCGGCAGGATGAAGACGTAGATGAAGACGCGGTACCGCCCGCCCTCGAAGAGGAACATGAGGTAGAAGCCGTAGCAGAAGAAGGCGATGCCGACGACGATGTTCGCGACCCGCGAGAGGGTGGACTGCTCCTTGAGCGCCAGGCCGACGACGACCATCGCGATGCCGCCGAGCAGCAGCAACAGTTCGTAGATGAGGAGAAACATGTGATTCCTGTCGATCGATAACGGTGCCGGCCCACGATAGAGGAGGCGTCAGCGGTCGCGCTGCCCCGTTGCCTGTGGCAACGACCTCACTTGAGCTGGCCGGCGGTCAGTCCGGTCTGGATCTGCCGCTGGAAGGCGACGTAGACCGCCAGCACCGGCAGGGTGGCGATGGTCAGCCCCGCGAACAGGCCGCTGAAGTCGCCCTGGTAGCCCTGGCTGACCGCGAGCGCGGTGAGGCCCTGGGCCAGCACCCACTTGGAGTCGTCGCCCTGCATGAGCACCTGCGGCAGGATGAACTGGTTCCAGTGGCTGAGGAAGTTGAAGATCGCCACACTGATCAGTCCCGGTCGCGCCATCGGCAGCATCACCCGGAAGAAGAGCCGGAAGTGTCCACACCCGTCGATCAGCGCCGCCTCCGCGACCGACGTCGGCAGGGTCCGAAAGAAGGCGGTCAGGAAGAAGACCGTGAACGGCAGCGAGTAGGCGGCGTAGACCAGGATCAGGCCGGTCCAGCTGCCGAACAGGCCGGCGTTGCGCACCACGAAGAAGAGTGGCACCAGGGCGAGGAAGACCGGGAACATCATCCCGCCGACGAACAGGTAGTAGACGACCTGCCGGCCGCGGAACTCGTACCGGGCGAAGACGTAGGCGGCGGTCGCGCCGAGGAGCATGGTGAGGGTGAGCGAACCGGCCACCACGATGCCGCTGTTCAGGAAGTACCGGCCGATGTGCGCCTCGGTCCAGGCGCGGGACCAGTTCTCGAAGCGCAGCGCGCCGGGCAGTCCCCAGGGATCGGAGAGGATCTCGCCGTCGCTCTTGAACGAGCTGAGGAACATCCACAGCAGCGGCAGCGCGGTCAGCGCCGCCCAGAACAGCAGGAACCCGTGCGAGAAGAGGTTGGCCACGCCCCGGTCGCGGGGCGGCCGCTCGTCCGCGCGGGGGCGCTCGGCCTGCTCCGCCCCGGTGGCGGTGGCGCGATCCATGGTGGTCACGAGTACTCGATCCGATCACGACGGCCGGTACGCAGCGCCAGCACCGCGACCGACAGGGTCAGGAACAGCATCACCACGCCGATCGCGGAGGCGTAGCCGAACTTGCTCTCGCTGCCGAACGCGGTCTCGTACATCCGCAGCCCGATGACGTCGGAGGAGAAGTTGGGGCCGCCGTTGGTCATCTGCTGGACCAGGATGAACCCGTCCAGGGCGGCGATGGCCAGGTAGATCCAGGCGACCTGCACGGTGTCCCAGAGCAGCGGGACGGTGATCCGACGCAGGGTGGTCCAGCGCGACGCGCCGTCGAGCAGCACCGCCTCGTAGATGTCCCGCGGGATCGCCGCCATGGCGGCGCCGAAGAGCACCACGTAGAACCCGACGTTGCTCCAGACCATCACGGCCAGCACGCACCAGAACGCGGTGCGCGGGTCGCCCAGCCAGGTCGGCGCGGGCAGGCCGAACGCCCGCAGCGCGCCGTTGAGCAGGCCGTTGTTGGGGTGGTAGACCTCCTTCCAGAGCAGCGCGATGATCACCACGGAGAGCACCTGGGGGAAGAAGTAGACCATCCGGTAGACCGCGGTGCCCCGTACCCCGGTCACCCCGGCGCGGCCCTTGCGCCCGCCCATGTTGAGCATGGTGGCGAAGAACAGGCCGAGTCCGATGGTCACCACCGGCACCACGGCGAGCATGATCGCGTTGTTCTTGATCGCGTTCCACACCTGGCCGTCGTGCCACAGTGTCCGGAAGTTCGCCATCCCCACCGAATCGGCGTGGGCGGAGTAGCCCAGCCAGTTGGTGGTGGAGATCTGGAACGCCTGCAGGTACGGCGAGAGCACGAAGACGCCGTAGAGCACCAGCGGCGGCACCAGGAAGGTGATGATCAGCGGGTACTTGCCATGCCTCACGAGAAGACCTACTCCCCAGCGGTGGACCGGTGGGGACGGTACCGTGCCCGCCCCCACCGGCCGAACGTCACGCGGCCCGCTTGTACTTCTTGACGGAGCTGTCCTGGGCGATCGAGTCGGCGCCCTTCTGGCACGCGTCGAGGAACTCGGTCGGGGTGCTCCGGCCGCTGAAGAACTCGCCGCACGCCGCGTCGACCAGCTCGCGCTCGAGCTTGCGGTAGTAGTTGTTGTAGACCCAGTTGAAGCCGTTGCTGCCGGACGCCTCCAGCGCCTTGACCACGCTGGTCAGCCCGAACGGCAGGTCGACCCCCTCGGTCGTGCCGGCCACCACGGTCAGGCTGGAGACCTTCTTGGTGAAGTCCTGCGCGCCCTTCTTGGAGAGCATCACCCGGAAGTACTCCAGGCCGCCGGCCACGTTCTTCGCCTTCGCCGGCACCATGAACGGCTCACCGGCGGTGCCCCGGATCGCCTCGAACGGCAGCTTGTCGCCGCTGGTCAGGCTGGGCGTCGGCGCGATCGTCATGTTGAAGCCGGCCGGGGTGACCTTGGCCTGCTCGTTCTCCAGCCAGGAACCGCAGGAGATGAAGGCGGCCTTGCCCTGGCACCAGGCGGTCTGCGACTGGATGTGGTCCAGGCCCGGCGAGCCGTCCAGGATGTACTTGTCCTTGACGATCTGGTACCAGGCGTCGGCCGCGGCCTTCATGGCGTCGGACTTCCAGGCGTTCGGCTCGAGGTTGTCGATCGCCATCGCCACCGACGGCCCGCCGAGCTTGATCGCGCTGGCGATCAGCGGCCAGCTCATGTAGCGCGGGTGCTTGCCCGCGTAGGTCCAGGGGGCGATGCCGGCGGCCTTGATCTGCTTGCAGAGCGCGATGTGCTCTTCCCAGGTCTTGGCGTACTGCCAGTTCCGCTCGGCGAACAGCTTGGTGGAGTACCAGATGCCGTACGCGGTGTAGGTGTAGTTGAGGACCAGGAACTTCCCGTCGTACGAGCCGACCTCGACGGCACCGGGCAGCAGCGTGTCCCGCACCTTCTTGCCGGGCTGGTCGAGGCTCGGCGCGTCGAGCAGCGCGCCCAGGTCGGCGATGGCGTTCTGGCTGACCAGGCCGTTGAAGTCGATCTGGCCGGCGCCGGAGTTGTTGACCACGTCCGGCGGGGTGCCGTCGACGAAGCGCGGCTGGAGGGTCTTGTTGATCTCCTGGGTGGCGGAGTGCTTGATCTCGGCCTTGGGGTACTTCTCCTTGTACATGGCCTCGTGGGCCTTGGCGTAGTCCTCGCCGAAGCCGCCGTTGAAGATCACCACCTCGAGCGGGGCGTCCTCCTTGACCCCGAGCGGGTTCTGCTCGCTCTTGGTGCCCTTGTAGGTGCCGGAGTCGCCCTTGTCGTCGCCGCCGGACGTGGCGCAGCCGGCGAGCAGGCCGGCGGCGGGAGTGGCCAGCAGACCGGCGGCGGCGCTCCGCCGGAGAATCTCACGCCTGTTCATCGCATCTCCTCGGTTCGGGTATGGGCGGCCGGCCGAGGGGGACGGCGGCCGCGACATCGAGGCACGGGGGTGCAAGTGTTGCTCATCTTCACTTGATTTGAAGTTGATGAAGAATTTCTACGACAGCCGGGCGTGGACCACAAGACCCGACGACCGAACCGTTATCACCACAGGTTCGCGCCGGCTGCCATAGCCTGGGCTCATGCGCCGCCTGCGGCAGCTCGCCGAGCGCACGCCGGCCGGGCGGGAGCGCTACGTCGACCTGCTCCGGGCCCTCGCGATCACCATGGTCGTGCTCGGCCACTGGGGGATCACCGTCATCGGGTACGACCGGGCGGGCCGGCCCACCGGGCACTCCGCCCTCGGCGACCTGCCCTGGGTCTGGCCACTGACCTGGGTGGGCCAGGTGATGCCGGTGTTCTTCCTGGTCGGCGGGTACGCCAACGCCGCCTCGTTGACCGCCCGCAGACGGAGAGGTGGTGATGCCACCGGCTGGCTGGTGGACCGCAGCGCCCGGCTGGTCCGCCCCACCACCGCGCTGCTGGTGGTGCTCGCGGTCGGCGCCGCGGTGGCGAGCCTCCGGCACGCCGACCCGGTGCAGGTGCGCACCGTGGTCTGGTTCGCCACCATCCCGCTGTGGTTCCTGGTGGCGTACCTGGTCGTGGTGCCGCTGACCCCACCCATGTACGCGCTGCACCGCCGCTTCGGGCGGGCCGTGCCGGCGGTGCTGGTCGGGTTCGTCGCGCTCGGCGACCTGGGCCGGCTGCTCGGGCCGGCCGGGCTCGCCACCGGCAACTACCTGTTCGGCTGGCTCGCCATCCACCAGCTCGGCTTCGCCTGGTACGACGCCCGCACGCCGGACCTGCCCCGCCGCCGACGGCTGCCGCTGACCCGGCGGGCCGGGGCGGTGCTGCTGGCCGCCGGGCTGGCCGCGCTGGTGCTGCTCACGGTCGTCGGCCCGTACCCGGTGGTCATGCTCAACGTGCCGGGCACCCGGCTGGACAACGCGGCGCCGCCGAGCCTGGCGCTGCTCGCGGCGGCCACCGCGCAGCTCGGCCTGATCCTGCTGCTGCGCGGCCCGGCCGAGCGGTGGCTGCGCCGGTGCCGCCCCTGGCAGGCGGTGATCGCGGTGAACTCGGTGGTGCTCACCGTCTTCCTCTGGCACCTGACCGCGGCGGTGCTGCTGATCGGCCTGCTGGACGCGCTCGGCGCGCTGCCCACCCCCCGGGTCGGGTCGGCGGCCTGGTGGGCCTGGCGGATCCCCTGGGTGCTCGCCCTCGCCGTGGTGCTCGCCGCGCTGGTCGCCGTCTTCGGCCCGATCGAGGCCCGGTCGCGGCGGCACCCGACCGGGGCCGCGCCGACCCGCCCGTGGCGCACCGGACTGGCCGCCGGGGGGTACGCGGGCATCGTCGCCGGGCTGCTGCTGAACAGCCTCACCCGCAAGGTCGCGGCCGAGCCGCTGGGGCTGCCCGCCCCGGCGCTGGTGGCGTACCTGGCCGGGGCGGGGGCGCTGCGACTGCTCAGGTCTGGGTCGGGAAGCCGAGGTTCACCCCGCCGTGCCGTGGATCCAGCCACCGGCTCGTGACCACCTTGCCCCGGGTGAAGAAGGCGACCCCGTCGGCGCCGTGCGCGTGCAGGTCGCCGAAGAGCGAGGCCTTCCAGCCGCCGAAGGAGTAGTAGGCCATCGGCACCGGGATGGGCACGTTGATCCCGACCATGCCGACCTCCACCTCGTGCTGGTAGCGCCGGGCGGCCCCGCCGTCGTTGGTGAAGATCGCCGTGCCGTTGCCGTACGGGTTGGCGTTGACCAGCTCCACCGCCTCGTCGTACGAGCCGACCCGGACGACGCTGAGCACCGGGCCGAAGATCTCGTCGGTGTAGATCGACATCTCCGGGGTGACGTGGTCGAAGAGGGTCGGGCCGAGCCAGAAGCCGTCCGGGTCCCCGTCGGGGCTGACCGAACGGCCGTCCACCACCGGCACCGCGCCGGCCGTGATCCCGGACTCCACGTAGGAGCGGACCCGCTCGGCGTGCGCGGCGGTGACCAGCGGGCCCATGTCGCAGCCGCGCCGGCCGTCGCCGGTGCGCAGCCCGGCCATCCGCTCGGCGATCTTCGCGACCAGGGCGTCGGCGACCGGCTCCACCGCGACCAGCGCGGAGATCGCCATGCACCGCTCCCCCGCCGAGCCGAAGCCGGCGTTGACCGCCGCGTCGGCGGCCAGGTCCAGGTCGGCGTCGGGGAGCACCACCATGTGGTTCTTCGCCCCGCCGAGCGCCTGCACCCGCTTGCCGTTCAGCGCGCCGCGCTGGTGCACGTACCTCGCGACCGGGGTGGAGCCGACGAACGACACCGCCTTCACGCCGGGGTGGTCGAGCAGCGCGTCGACCGCCTCCTTGTCGCCGTTGACCACGTTCAGCACGCCGTCGGGCAGGCCCGCCTCGGTGAACCACTCGGCCAGCAGCAGCGCCGCGCTCGGGTCCTTCTCGCTCGGCTTGAGCACCACCGCGTTGCCGCAGGCCACCGCCACCGGGATGAACCAGAGCGGCACCATCACCGGGAAGTTGAACGGCGAGATCACCGCCACCACGCCGAGCGGCTGCCGCAGGCTGTACGAGTCGACCTCGGTGGAGACGTTCTCGCTGAAGCCGCCGCGCAGCGCCGAGGGGATCCCGCAGGCGTACTCGATCACCTCCAGGCCGCGCTGCACCTCGCCGGCGGCGTCCGCGAGCACCTTGCCGTGCTCGGCGGTGATCACCTCGGCGAGCCGGTCGCGGCGGGCGTGGACCAGCTCGCGGAAGGCGAACAGCACCGCCGTGCGCTTGGCCAGCGAGGTGTCCCGCCAGGTCCGCGCGGCCCGCTCGGCGGCCTCCACCGCGCCCGCCACGTCCGCGGCGGAGGCCAGCGCCACCTGACCGGTACGCCGGCCGGTGGCCGGGTCGAAGACGTCGCCCCGCCGCTCCGAGTCGCCGGCCACTCGCTTGCCGTCGACGTAGTGCCCGATCCGGTTCATGCGGCCACCTCCGCGGCGACGGAGGTACGGATCGCGTCGACCAGGATGGCCAGGCCCTCGCGGGCCTCGTCCTCGGTCAGGGTCAGCGGCGGTCCCATCCGCACCACGTTGCCGTACAGGCCGCCCTTGCCGACCAGCAGGCCACCCGCCCGGCAGGCCTCGAAGACCCGGGTGGTGAGCGCCGGGTCCGGTTCGGTGCCGCCCGGCCGGACGAACTCCACGCCGAGCATCAGGCCCTTGCCGCGTACCTCGGCGACGCGGTCCAGGTCGGCGGTCGCGGCGCGCAGGCCGTCGCCGAGGATCGCGCCGACCCGCGCGGCGTTGGCCTGCAGGTCGTGGTCGAGCAGGTAGTCCAGGACCGCGTTGCCGGCCGCGGTGGAGACCGGGTTGCCGCCGAAGGTGGAGAAGCTGATCGCCGGCACCGACTCCAGCACGTCGGCCCGGCCGACCACGCCGGCCAGGGCGAAGCCGTTGCCGATGCCCTTGGCGAAGGTGATCAGGTCCGGGGTGACCCCGTGCGCCTGGTAGCCCCAGAAGTGCTCGCCGGTGCGGCCCCAGCCGGTCTGCACCTCGTCGCTGATCAGCAGGATGCCGTGCTCGTCGAGCACCTTCTGCCACGCCGCGAAGAGCCCGTCCGGGCCGTGCACGAAGCCGCCGACGCCCTGGATCGGCTCGGCGATCAGGCAGGCCACGTCGCCGGAGGTCTGGGTGGCGAGCACCTCGCGCAGGTCCTCCACCGCCGCGTCGATCCGGTCGCTCTCGTCGAGGCGGGCCAGCAGGCCGCGCAGCCGCTCGCCGGAGTGCAGCCAGGCCACCTGGAGCGGGTTGAGAGGGCTGGCCGACCAGCTCCGGTTGCCGGTCACCCCCATCGCCGCGTACGAGCGGCCGTGGTAGCTGTTGCGCACGGCGAGGATCTGGTGCGAGCGGCGGTGGTTGGTGGCGACCAGCAGCGCCGCCTCGTTCGCCTCGGTGCCGGAGTTGGTGAAGAACACCCGGGCGTCCGGGATGCCGGAGAGCCGGGCCACCTTCTCGGCCAGTTCCACCTGCTGCCGGATCAGGTAGAGGGTGGAGCTGTGCACGATGCCGGTGGACAGCTGCCGCTCGACCGCCTCGCGGATCTCCGGGATGTCGTAGCCGATCATGTTGGTCAGCACCCCGCCGAAGAAGTCCAGGTAGCTGCGGCCCTGCGCGTCGGTGACCCGACGGCCGGAGCCGGCGACCAGCTCGATCGGTTCGGCGTAGTAGAGCGGCATCCAGGACGGGAGCACGGCCCGGTGCCGGGCCAGCAGGTCGTCGGAGGTCATTCGGCGCACCCTTCAGCGGCGGTTGGTCCTCGCACGCTCTCACCGGGTGACCGCCGGGACAACTGTCAGTGTGTAGCGCAGCGACCGTCCACGGCTGACACGACGTCAACCATCCCATTGCGGTTTCCGGAGCGGAACGCGCTCGGCACCCACCTTTCCGTCAGGGTCCAGGCTGGTCAACCACTAGATCCGCAGCATCCGCGCGTGGTGCGGCGCTCCTACGCTGGGCCCGTCCGGCCGCCGTCGGGAGGGAGCGCCGCCATGCGGGTGGAGGAAACCGTCGCCGAGCTGGCCCGGGTGGCCGCGCGGGAAGTGGGTCGGGGCAGCGAACGGCTCGCCGTACCGGTGGCCGGTGGCCTGCTCACCGCCGCCCGCTCGCTCGCCGGCCGGCCCGCCCCCGACGCCGCCGTACTCACCGGATTCTTCATCCCGGCCGCCGCGCCGCCCGCCGCGGAGACCGACGGCCCGATCGGCGCGGTGCAGATCGCCGCCGCGCTGCGCGCCCTCGGCGGCCCGGCTGGTCACCGACACCCCCTGCGCGCCGGTGGTCGCCGCCGCGATCGCCGCCGGCGCGCCCGGCGTCGCGCTCGACGTGGCGCCACTGCGGGGGTACGACGACTGGGCGGCCGGCATGCTGCCCCGGTGCGCGCGGCTGTCGCACGTGGTCGCCTGCGAACGGGTCGGCCCGGGCGTCGACGGCCGGCCGCGGAACATGCGCGGCGAGGACATCGGCGGGCACACCGCCCCGCTGGACCGGCTCTTCACCGCCGGCCCCGCCTTCCGGATCGGCATCGGCGACGGGGGCAACGAGCTGGGCATGGGCCGACTCCCCGCCGAGCTGGTCGAGTCGGTGGTCGACCGGGGCGCCGAGATCCGCTGCGTGGTCGGCTGCGAGGCGCTGCTGGTCGGCGGCACCTCCAACTGGGCGGCCGCGGCGCTGGTCGGCGCCCTCGCCGTGCTGCGCCCGGAGGTGGCCGCCCTGCGCGAACTGCTCCACCCGGAGTGGTCGCGGCAGGTGCTGGCCGCGATCGTCGAGGAGGCCGGCGCGGTGGACGGCGTACGCCGCCGGGCGGAGCCGAGCGTGGACGGCCTGGACTGGCCCGCGTACGCCGAGCCGCTGGCCCGGATCGCGGAGCTGGTCGCCGCGGCGGCCTGACGCCCCGCGGACCTCGTCGGCCGCACCGTCGCCCGACGCCGCCGACCGACCCCGGACGCGGGTGCGCGCCCCGGCGGCGCCGGCATCGCCGCTGAGACCGGCATGTCTCCGCGACATCAACATGTCTGTGCGACATGTCGCTCCTGAGTCCGGTGCCCGCCGGACGGCGACCGGGCGCGCCACCGCGCCCCGGTCAGGTGGTGGCCCGGCGCTCGCGTCCGGCCAGGGGTCCGGGCTCTCGCCCCGGCGTCCCGGGGCCGACCGGTCGGTCCGCGCCCGCGTCCGCGGCGCGCGGTCCGGGCCGCGGGTCGTCCGGGCTCGTCGCGGCCGCGGCCGGCCGGGCGGGCCGGCGGCGCGGCAGATGCAGCGCGGCGGCGACCAGCCCGAAGGCGCCCCAGGCGACGGCCAGGGCGACGGCCGGCGAGACGTCCTGGAGATAGTGGTAGGCGGCGAGGAATCCGACCAGGGCCAGGCTGTTTCGGGCGAAGTGCCGGGTGAAGTCGGCCAGTTGCCGGCGGGCCTCCACGGCGACCAGCACCCCGGAGTACGGGAAGGTGACCACCATGCCGCGCAGCAGTTCGCCGAGCAGCCCGGTGAGCACCGCGCCGACGAAGATGACGAGGAGCTTGGCCGGCGCCGCGAGGCCGTCCCGCCCGGCGGCCGGCGGCCGCTCCGAGGGCTCCCCCGACGCGGGTCCGGCGGGTGCCGGCGCGGCGGCCGCGCGGCGCCGGAGCAGCCCCATGGCGACCGCCCAGAGCGCCGCGGTGCCGGCGAGGGTCGCCTCGAAGGGCAGCGGAACCGCCAGCACACCCGCGCTCAGCGCCACGTACGCCGCGACCCCGGCCAGGTCGGCGAGGAGGATCGGCCAGCGCCACCGGCGGTGGGTGACCGCCACGGCGACGAAGAAGAGGTTGAGCCCGACCACCCCGAGCAGCTGCGCCCCGTCCACCCGGTGGCCGGTGGTGACCAGGGCGAGGGTCATCGGCAGCGGCAGGCTGTAGACGAAGGCGCGGACGCGGACCGAGCGGATCACGCTGACCGCCCAGACCACGGCGGTCACCAGGAGCACGGCACTCCACGTCACGGCGGCCCCTGCTCAGTCCTGAAAGGTGGCGCGGTCGGCGCAGAGCCGGAAGATCCGGGTGAGCCGGTCCACGTCCGCCCGGTTGACCGAGAACTGGTTCTCGCTGATCTCGCCGTGCGCGGTCATCCTCGCCTCCCAGCAGCTCGAACCGTCCCAGATGGTCAGGTTGACGTGCAGGTGCGTGCTGACCGCGCCGAACGGTAGCAGGCCCACCCGGACCCCGGCCCGGCGTTGCTTCTCCACCAGTTCGGTCAGTTCGTCGGTGAGCGTGGCGAAGACGAAGATCCGGGTGATCCGTACGCCCCGGGCGAGGGCGGCCACGTTCGCCTCCCAGTAGCGCCGGCCGACGTCCCCGCGCCACCAGCTCAACTCGCCGCTGGCCCGGGGCATCACGTTGGTCAGCCCGAGCAGCTCCCGGGCGCAGTCCCGGGTGGCGCCGACCAGGTCCTCGTCGTCGTCGCCGCGCCGGATGACGCGGCCCGCGGCGAGCTGCTCGGCCTCCAGCCGGAACTCCTCGTAGCGGTGCTGCGCCTCGACGGCCACCCGGGTCCCGGCGTGCCGTTCGGCCGCCTCGCGGATCGCCGCGGCGAGCTGCGGGGTGGCCCGGACCAGCCAGGGCGGCCCGTCCAGCAGCGTACGCAGGTGGAACCGGCGCTCGGCCCGGGCCAGCGAGTCGACCAGCAGCGAGATGGTGATGCCCATCAGCCCGGCCAGCAGCGACTCGACCCCGGTCGCCGCGTTGGTCAGGTCCAGCGTCACGGACAGGAAGATGGAGAGCGTGATGCCGATCAGCGCGACCGGGTCGGTGTGCGCGACCAGCCGGGCGAAACCGTCGGCGGACCCGGCCCGGCTCCTGGAACGTCGACGTACCACGTCACCCGCCATCGGCATCCTCCGATCCCGCCCTGGCCCCCAGGGTAGCCACGATCCACAACGGCCGGTGCGTGCCCACCGGCCGGCGGTAGCATCCGCCGGGTGCGGACGACGGAGGTGGCGCTGCCGGCCGGCGCGGCGGGGGCGGTCGGGGCGGAGCTCGCCGCGGGGGTACGGGCCTGGGTGGAGTCGCCGCCGCTACGCGCCCTGGTCGGGCACTTCGGCGGCGACTGGCCGGCCGGGGACGTGCCGGCGGTGCTGGCCGGGCTGGACGACTTCTCCGCCCGGCACTGGGACTTCCGGGAGGGACGGGAGCGCCCCGAGGCGCGGGAGCCGGCCTTCGATCCGGCCACGTCCCGCCTGGTGCTCGCCGCCGCCGACGCGCTGGGCCTGGTCCGGGCGGCCCCGCCGGCGCTGCCCCGCTACGCCCATCTGCTGGTGCTCGGCGGGCTCGCGCACGCCTGCCTGCGGCGCACCGCGTACGCGGCGCACCTGGTGCGGACGGTCGCCCGGGTCACCGGCGAGGTGGCCGTGCTGGGCAGCTACCGGGCCCTGTCCCCGGCCGAGACGCGGATGCTCGCCGACGCCGGGATGACCGGCTGCGCCACCGAGGTGGACGCCCTCGACGCGGGGGTCCGCGCGGCGTTCGGGGTGCGCGTCCCGAGCGAGGAGACCGGCGAGGACGCGGACCACCCGCACCGGGCCTGGTCCTCCCGCACCTACCGCCCCGCCGGCCTGCCCCCGGTACGCGTGCTCGCCGCCCCGTCCAGCGAGCCGGACCGGCGCCGGGCGCACACCGCGGACACCCAGCGGTTCTGGGCCGAGCACGTGCGGCTGCGCGCGGGCGACCCCGTGCTCATGGTGACCGCGCCGATCTACGTGCCGTTCCAGCACTGCGACGCGCTGCGCACCCTCGCGGTGCCGTACTCCTGCGGGATCGACACGGTCGGGGTGGACCCGGCGCTGGCCCTGCTGGCCCGGCTGCCCGAGCCCACCCTCACCCCGGGTCGGTACCTGCAGGAGATCCGCTCCGCGATCCGGTCCCTGCGCGCCCTGCACGCGGTCCTGCCGTAGCCCGTCGTGGACCGGGGAGCCGGCCACACCGGGGCCGGCGCCCGGCGCACCGCCGGACGCCGGCCGGTACGCCGGTGTTCAGTTCACGTAGACCGGGCTGCCGCCCTGGGTGCTGTCCACCACCGGCGAGTACCGCGCGCTGAAGTACGCGGTGCCGAAGCAGATGCTGGACCCGGAGTACTTGGTCAGCGCCTGGTTGGTGAACGTGATCGAGTTGGTGTTGTTGTCCGCGCTGCCGGTGAGGGTGTTGCTGCTGGTCCGGTAGACGCAGGTGATCGTGCCGAGCAGCGTGTTGAGCACGACGGTGCTCTGGATCGGTGCGGTGGCGGTGCCGGAGATGGTCACCACGCCCGCGCTGGTGACGGAGGTGGCGTAGGGCAGGTTGTTCACCGTCACGCTCTTCACCCCGGTGGTGCCGAGCACGTTGCTGGTGCAGCTGGTGAAGGTCTGCGCGGTGAGGCTCTCGGTGGCCGTGCCCGGCGCGGCCGGGTTGCTCAGCACCGCGGCGCTGAAGCTGGACGCGGCGCACTTCAGCCCGCTGGTACCCGTGGTCGACGAGTAGAAGGTGGCACTGGTGCCGCTGGCCAGGCTGGCCTGGATCACGTCGCCGACGGCCGCGGCGGTGCCGCCGGGGGTCGGATAGGTGAGCACGGCGCCGGCGAGTTGGGACGACGGGGAGGCGGCAGCGGGGGCGGCCCCGACCAGGCTGGTCAGCAGCGCCACGGCGGCGAGGCCCGCGCCGATTCGTCCGTACCTGAGCATGGTTCTTCCTTCCGATGGTGGGGACGGGACGGATCGCGCCCCCACGGGGTTCGGGCGCGATCGCCGCGCGGCCGTGCGGGCCGGGCGGGGTGGTGGACGCCGTCCACGGGGGACGGCCGGTGGTGGACGCCACCGGAGCACGGCCCGTCGGCGAGCCGGCCGGGCGGCGACGGGTGCCGCGACGTCAGCGCGCGAACCGGGGTGGCGCACTGCGGCGCAGCCGCGTCACCTGCGCCTTTCCGACCTTGGGAGGGCACTCGTGGTTGGCGATAATGGCAGCCATCGCGCCCTCCTTCGGCGAGCTCGGGGTGACCGTTTCGGGGAGATCACCAACCGTGACGGGGCGTCAACTCAGAGTGCAGAATTTATAAACCTCCGAGGGTCGTAAAGTCAATGCATCAAAGGAGGTCGATCACTTGACCACCCTGCGCCGCCCGCAACCGGCGCCGATCCCCCTGCCCGGCGCCCGCCCCGGTCGCGACCCCGGCCGGGCCATCAAGCGCGGGCCGCGCCGGGTCTCCGCCGAGGTGGTGGCCGCGACCCAGCGCGACCGGCTCTTCGACGGGCTCGTGCAGGAGGTGGCGACGAAGGGCTACGACAACGCCCGGGTCACCGACATCTGCCGCGCCGCCGGGGTGACCCGGCCGGCCTTCTACGCCCTCTTCACCGGCAAGGAGGACGCCTTCCTCGCCGCGTACCGGCACGGGATCGCGGTGGTGTCGCAGCTGATGGAGAACGCCTACCGGGACGCCGGACCGGACTGGCCGGACGCCGCCCGGGCCGCCCTGCGAACCCTGCTCGAGGTGCTGGCCAGCGTGCCCGCCTTCGCCCGGATGGCCCTCGTCGAGGTCGACGCGGCCGGCCCGGACGCCCGCCGGGAGCGGGACGCCCTGCTCACCAGCTTCCGCCGGTTCTTCGCCGACGCCGGACCGGGACCCGGCTCCGGCGACGTGGACCGGGAACTGCTGGTGTCCACGGTGGTCGGCGGCCTGCACGCGACCATCCGCGGCCGGGTGGCGCACGGGCCGATCGAGGAACTGCCGGCGCTGCTGCCGGTGCTCACCTACGCGGCCATCGCCCCGTTCCTCGGGCCGGCGGAGGCGACCCGGGCGACCCGACCGGTGAATCCGGCGGACGGGCCGGCCGCCGCGGCGCCCTGTGCCGAGCCGACCGGCCAGCCGTGACACCGGCGCGATCGGAAACCGCAGGGGTTTTTCACCGTTGGCCGCATTTCGCAGATGAAGCCCACCGGCTCCCGCTACACGGTGTTGACCGACCCTTTACCCAGCGGTAACTTCGGCCTGCGCCCTCGGCGCCGCACCATGCGAGCCAATTCAGATCTCTTCCACCACACCGGCCACCGGCCATCCGGCAGCGCCGATGAATTGATCTCGAAAAGGAGCCGCCATGTCGGAGCAGATCACCCCGATCGAACCCGGTCCGCCGCAGAGCGGCGTGCGCTGGCGCCGGTTCGCCGTCACCTTCGGCACCGTCGCGGTGGGCGCGGCCGGCATGATCGCGCTGACCGCGCAGGGCGCGCTCGGCGCGCAGTTCGCCATCTCGGGCATGCCGTTCACCGTCACCGCCGACCGCCTCGACGGCACCGGCTTCGAGCAGTTCGCCACGATCGACCACATGATCGAGAACAGCCCGAACGAGGGTGACACCGGCGGCCAGGTCCTGGTGATGGTCTCCGCGATCGACCGGGCCCAGTTGACCAACCTCTGCCAGAGCATCAGCCTCGGTGGCATCAACCTGCGGATCACCGCCGGCACCGGCAACAAGCCGGTCACCGCCCGCACCCTGGTGGTCGACGGCGACGAGGTCGCCGGCAACGCCTCGTTCAACAAGATCAACGTCGGGCAGGATGCCAGCACACTCGACCAGGTCCCCGGCGTACGCGGCAATCCGGGCGTCTTCTCCCAGCAGGCCGACACGGTGACCATCACCAACCTGCGGCAGAACAACTACGCCACCACCGCGGCCGTGTTCACCCTGCCCAACCTGCACATGTCGTTCAGCTCCAACGAGTGCTGACGTGACCACCCCGGACCACCCCGCGGCGCCGGCCGTCCGCCCCACCGGCGGGCGCTGGCGCCACTGGCGGCGGGGCCGCCCGTTCACCGCCGGGGTGCTGATCACGCTCGGCGGCGCCGAGATGCTGGTGACCCTGCGGGCGCCGCTCGGGGTGCTGCTGCACGTCGGGCCGCAGG
The DNA here is from genome assembly GCF_003725545.1 of Micromonospora solifontis. GTDB lineage: Bacteria > Actinomycetota > Actinomycetes > Mycobacteriales > Micromonosporaceae > Micromonospora > Micromonospora solifontis. The sequence continues at coordinate 23,570 of NZ_RJLN01000040.1, forward strand.
GCCTGGCCGCGTACCTGGTGCCGACCATCCTGGTGCTCTGCGGGGTGCTGCTGATCGCCACCCCACAGCAGCGGGTCTTCTACGCGCTACTCACCCTGGTGCTCGGGCTGGCCTCCTGGCTCACCTCGAACCTCGGCGGCTTCCTGGTCGGCATGCTCCTCGCCCTGGTCGGCGGGGCGCTCGCGTTCGCCTGGACGCCGGACAAGCGCCGCGCCGCGCCGACGCCGTCGGCACCCGGCGAGCCCGTGGCCGCCGAAGCGCCGCCCGTGGCCGGCGACGCCACGCCCGCGCCGCCCGCGCCCCGCGAGCCGGCCGACCGGAGCGCGGCCGACCTGCCCTGACTCAGCGGGCGGTGTCGGCGACCGCCTGGGCGAACACCTCGGAGCGGTGCTCGAAGTTGCGGAACCGGCCGTAGCTCGGCGCGGCCGGCGAGAGCAGCACCACCCCGCCCGACGGGGTGAGCTTGCGGGACAGCCCCACCGCGTCCACCAGGTCCTCGGCGATCTCGGTACGCACCCCCGGCAGCCCGGCCAGCGCCGCCACGATCCGCGGGCCGCTGTCCGGGATGCCGATCACGGTGATCTCCCGCTCGGCCAGGTGGTCCCGCAGCGGGCCGTAGTCCAGACCCCGGTCGGTCCCGCCGACGATCACGGTCAGCGGCCGCCCCTCGTACGCGTCGATCGCGTGCATGGCCGCGTACGGGCTGGTGGCCAGGGTGTCGTCGACGAAGGTGAGGCCGGAGGGATCGGCGATCTCGGTGAGCCGGTGGGCCAGCCCCTGGAAGCCGGCCACGGCCACGGCGAGGCTGTCCTTGCGGCCCACCACGTCGACGCCGAGCGCGTCGAGCACCGCCAGGGCGACGCAGAGGTTGCCCTCGTTGTGCCGGCCCACCAGCGGCAGCACCGCACGCGGGAAGAGCGGCGTGTCCCGCAGGTGGAACCAGGGGGCGCCGTCCGGGCCGGACGCGACGTGGGCACTGTCCGGGAGGCCGGCCCGGATCGCGGCCCGCTCCCCCAACTCCACCGCGAGCCGCGGGTCGGCGCCGTTGACCACCACCGCGTGCGGGCCGTGCGCGAGCAGGTTGAGCTTGTCCCGGTAGTACTCCCGCTCCCCGCCGTGCGCGTCGAGGTGTTCCGGGAAGAGCGCGGTGACCACCGCCACCCGGGGCGAGTCGGCCAGGTCGGCGCACTGGTAGCTGGACAGCTCCAGCACGTACAGGTCCGCCTCGGGCAGGTCGAGCAGCGGCACGCCGATGTTGCCGCCGAAGACGTTCGGCCGGTCCATCGCGGTCAGCAGGTGGCTGATCAGGCTGGACGTGGTGCTCTTGCCCTTACTGCCGGTGACCCCCACCGTCCGGTCGGCGTGGTCGGCCATCCACAGGGCGCTGCCCTGGGTGACGGTGACCCCGCGACGGCGCAGCTCCACCATCCACGGGTGGGTGCTCGGCACCCCCGGCGACCGGACCACCACCTCGGCGGCGGCCAGCCGGTCGAACCCCTCCTCCCCGGTGACCAGTGGCGCGGCCTCCGCCAGCGGACCCTCCCAGGGCAGGGTGAGGAAGTTCGCGCTGTCGTCGACGGCCACCAGGCCGGCCGGGCCGTGCGCGGCGATCGCGGTCACCGCGGCCCGGCCCTCCCGGCCGGCTCCCCAGACGGCGACATGACGTCCGCGCAGATCAGACAGGCGCACGAGCTCTCCTCGGGGGTTGCGACGGCGACGGGCGGGCGCGGTCCGGCACAGCCGGACACGGCGGACGAACCAGGGCCTAGTATGGCGTGTGCCCAACGAGCAGCTCCGGCGGATGGACGCCTTCACCTTCCCGTCCTACTCGATCGACTTCGCCACCGGCGAGGTGTTGCTGGACTACGCCCTCACCGGCCCCGACGGCGAGCAGCGGTTCACCGAGGTGATCATCCTGCCGCTGCCGGCCGAGCCGGTCTCCGACGAGACGGCGGCCACCCTCGACCGGGTCCTCGAACTGCTGCACATCGTGGCCGGGGTCAGCTACTACAAGGCCGCCGCGCCGCCCCGCCTGGTGCTGCCGGCGCCGCTGGGCACGGCCGCCGTCGAGTTCGTCACCGCCGTCTACACCCGGGGCCTGGCCGAGTACGCGTACCGCAACCAGCTGCCGCACGTGCTGGAGCTGCGCCCGGAGATGCCGGCCGGCGAGGTCGACCCACCCCGGGTGTACGACGACTCGGACCGGCGTCCGCTGTCCGCGGTCGGCGGCGGCAAGGACTCCATCGTCAGCCTGGAGGCGCTGCGCCGGGCCGGCTTCGACCCGGTGCCCTTCTCGGTCAACCCGAACCACGTGATCGTCTCCGTCAACGAGGCCTCCGACCTGGTGCCCCTCGCCGCCCGGCGGCGGATTGACCCGGTGCTGTTCGACCTCAACGCGGCCGGCGCGCTGAACGGCCACATCCCGGTCACCGCGATCAACTCGCTGATCGCGGTCGCCACCGCCGTGCTGCACGGTCTCGGCCCGGTGGTGATGTCCAACGAGCGGTCGGCCTCCGACCCGAACCTGGTCTGGAACGGCCACGAGATCAACCACCAGTGGTCCAAGGGGGTGGAGGCCGAGGGGCTGCTGCGGGCGGCGCTGGCCGAGCACGCCGGGCTCACCGAGCCGTACTTCTCCCTGCTGCGCTCCCTCTCCGAGCTGCACATCGCCCGGCTCTTCGCCGAGATCGAGCGGTACGACGCCGTGGTGACCAGCTGCAACGCCGCGTTCAAGCTGCGCGACGCGAGCGAGCGGTGGTGCCGCGACTGCCCGAAGTGCCGGTTCGTCTTCCTGGCCATGGCCCCGTTCATGTCCCGGGAGCGGATCACCGGCATCTTCGGCGGCGACCTGCTCGCGGACGAGTCGCAGATCCCCGGCTACCGGGAGCTGCTCGGCGTGGACGGGCACAAGCCGTTCGAGTGCGTCGGCGAGGTCGAGGAGTCCGTGGTGGCGCTGAGCCTGCTCGCCCAGCAGGAGCAGTGGCGCGACGCCCCGGTGGTCCGCGCCCTGGTCGAGGCCCTCCCGGAGACCGCCTGGACGGCCGCCGCCACCTCCGACGTCTTCACCCCCGCCGGCCCGACCTACGTCCCCGCCCCCTACGCCAAAGCCCTCACCGCCCTCACCTAACCCCCCCACCCCACCCCACCCACCCCACCCACCCCACCGCGCCCGCGCCCGCGCCCGCGCCCGGCCTGGCTCGATCGATCATGAGGTTAGCCGCGCGATTCGTCCGATTCGTCGCCGCTAACTTCATGATCGACCAGACCGGGTGGGGGTGGGGGTGGGGGGTGGGGTTAGGGGGTGCGGACGGCGTCTAGGGCTAGGAGGGCTACGTGGAGGGAGAGGCAGGCCTCCACCGAGTCCAGGTCGACGTCGAGGATGCGACCGATCCGGGCCAGCCGCTCGTAGAACGCCGGGCGGGACAGGTGCGCCGCCGAGGCCGCCGCCGACTTGTTCCGGCCCTGCTCCAGGTACGCACGCAGGGTGTCGAGCAACTGCTCGCGGGGGTGCTGCGCGTCGTACCCGAGCAGTGCGCCAAGTTCCCGCTCGACGAAGGTCTGCAGGCGCGGCTCGTCGCGCAGCAGGTGCAGCAGGCCGGCCAGCCCGACGTGCGGCAGCCGGAAGATCGGCAGGTCACGCCGGTCCCGGCGGGCCGCCTCGGCGATCTGCCGCGCCTCCACCAGTGACCGGCGCGCCTCCCGCAGGCTGCCCACCCCGGAACCGGCCGCGATGATCACCGCCGCCGGACCGCCCGCCCGCAGCGCGCCGCCACGGGCGGCACCCTCGGCCACCCGCGGGGCGGCGGCGCCGCCGGATCGGGGGGCACCGTCGGTGGCGCGTACCGTGCCGGCCGTGACCGGGCGGGACGCGCCGTCCGCGGTCGCCGGGACGGAGCGGGGGGCGGGGTCGGCCGGGCGGGCGGTGGGCCGGGGTACCGCCGGGCGGGCCGGGTCGGCGTCCAGACGTACCCGGCGCAGTGCGGCGGCGAACGCGGCGAGTGCCTTCTCCTCGGCGGCCGGGTCGGACAGGGCCAGCAGCGCGCCCACCGCATGGTCGTCGACGGCGCTGGTCAACGCCGTGAGTTTGGCCTCCCGCAGGGCCTGGCCGACGGCTTCGGCGAGGTCGCGCAGCCGGGCCGGACCGGCCGCCGGACCGGCCTCGCCACCGACGCCCGCGCCCTCCCCCGCCGGATCGTCGGCCCGGTGCCGGACGACCACGCCGACCAGGTGCCGGCGGTCGAGCGTCACGCCGAGCGCCTTGGCGCGCAGCGCCACCTCGTCGACCGGGCGGGAGTGGTCGATCAGGGCGGTGAGCAGGGTGCGGTGGATCTGCCGTTCCAGCCCCTCGGCGTCGCGCCGGATCAGCCGGCCGAGGGCGAGGGTGGAGGCGGCCCGTTCGATCAGGATGGTGAGCCGGGTGGGCGGGGTGGCCACCGTCGCCACCGGGCCGGACTCCGGCTCCGCGCGGGCCACCCGGTCGCCCGGGTCCGGGCTGGTCAGCTCGCCGCCGGCCGGCCAGCGCAGCAGCAGCCGGCCCCAGTCCTGGCCACGCGCGCCGACGGTGGTCACCAGCCACCCGCTGTGCGGGTCGTACGCGGTGCGCCCGGCGGGCCGGATCCGCCGGGAGTGCTGCTCCCAACCGTCCAGCAGCAGCTCGGCGCTCTCCCCCGCCGGGTCGTACGCGAGCACCTGCCGGGACAGGTTCTCCAGCACGACCGGGCAGCCGGCCAGCTCGGCGGCCTGCCGGACCACCTCGGCCGGCTCGGCGCCCTCCACGGACAGCTCGGTGAACCGCTGGTGGATCTCCTCGGTGGCGCGCAGCTCGGTGAGCTGGGCGTCCACGATCAGCGCGTGCACCGCCTCGGTGATCCGGACGAACGGGGTGGCCCGGCGCAGCTCGACCAGCGGCAGGCCGCGCCGCTCGGCGGCGGCGGCCATCACCCGGGGCACCCCGCTGACGTAGCGGCGGCCCAGCTCCACCACCAGCCCGGAGACCCCGACGTCGGCCAGGTCGCCGATGAACGCGCGCAACCCCGCGTCGTCGGCGGGCAGCCCGATGCCGGTGGTCAGCACGAGCTCGCCGCCGCCGAGCAGGGTGGCGATGTCGGGCACCTCCGCCACGTGCACCCAGCGGACCCGGCGGTCCAGGCCCGCATCGCCCGCGACCAGGCGCGGCGCGCCGTGGCGCACCGGCACCAGGGCGAGCACCTCACGGACGGTAGGGAACACGGGCGACACGCTACCCTGCGTCACCTTCGGTCCAGAAGACCCGGCCGCGCCCGGGGTTCTCCTGGCCCCCGTCGCTCAGTCGACGCCGAACTCCATCGCGGCACGGTCGAGCGCCTCGTCCTCGGCGGAGGGGACGCCCCGGGAGGCGATGGCCTCCGCGCCGCCCTGTGGCATCGCACCGATCAGTCCGGTCGAGGCGGCCTGCGCGGCGCCGACCATCCGCTGCGGGGCCGCGCCGCCCACCATGCCGAGGGAGGCGTACTGCTCCAGCTTCGCCCGCGAGTCGGCGATGTCCAGGTTGCGCATGGTGAGCTGACCGATCCGGTCCGACGGGCCGAACGCCGAGTCCTCGGTACGCTCCATCGACAGCTTGTCCGGGTGGTAGCTGAACGCCGGGCCGGTGGTGTCCAGGATCGAATAGTCCTCGCCCCGGCGCAGCCGCAACGTCACCTCGCCGGTGACCGCCGTGCCGACCCAGCGCTGCAACGACTCGCGCAGCATCAACGCCTGTGGGTCCAGCCAGCGCCCCTCGTACATCAGCCGACCGAGGCGGCGACCCTCGTTGTGGTAGTTCGCCAGGGTGTCCTCGTTGTGGATGGCGTTGACCAGCCGCTCGTACGCGGCGTGCAGCAACGCCATGCCGGGCGCCTCGTAGATGCCCCGGCTCTTCGCCTCGATGATCCGGTTCTCGATCTGGTCCGACATGCCCAGGCCGTGCCGGCCGCCGATGGCGTTGGCCTCCAGCACCAGGTCCACCGGACTGCCGAACTCCTTGCCGTTGATCGTCACCGGGCGGCCCTGGTCGAAGCCGATCGTGACGTCCTCGGTCGGGATCTCCACCGACGGGTCCCAGAACCGGACCCCCATGATCGGCTCGACCGTCTCGATGCCGGTGTCGAGGTGCTCCAGGGTCTTCGCCTCGTGCGTGGCGCCCCAGATGTTGGCGTCGGTCGAGTACGCCTTCTCGGTGCTGTCCCGGTACGGCAGGCCGCGTTCGAGCAGCCACTCCGACATCTCCGTACGGCCGCCCAGCTCGGTGACGAAGTCGGTGTCCAGCCACGGCTTGTAGATGCGCAGCTGCGGGTTGGCCAGCAGGCCGTACCGGTAGAACCGTTCGATGTCGTTGCCCTTGAAGGTCGAGCCGTCGCCCCAGATCTGCACGTCGTCGGAGATCATCGCCCGCACCAGCAGGGTTCCGGTCACGGCCCGACCCAGCGGGGTGGTGTTGAAGTACGCCCGCCCGCCCGAGCGGATGTGGAAGGCCCCGCAGGTCAACGCCGCCAGGCCCTCCTCGACCAGGGCGGCGCGGCAGTCGACCAGGCGGGCGACCTCGGCGCCGTAGCTGAGCGCGCGACCGGGCACCGAGGCGATGTCCGGCTCGTCGTACTGGCCGATGTCGGCGGTGTAGGCGCAGGGAACCGCGCCCTTGTCGCGCATCCACGCGACCGCGACGGAGGTGTCGAGACCGCCGGAGAAGGCGATACCGACTCGTTCACCGATGGGCAGGGAGGTGAGAACCTTGGACACAGGGAAGATTATGCACCGGAGCGCATGGTCATGCAAACGAATGCCCGACCTGCTACTCGCCGCCGTCCGGTGGATCGTCGCGGCCCAGCTCCCAGCAGGCGACGGCGGTGGCGGCCGCGACGTTGAGCGAGTCCACCCCGCGCCGCATCGGGATCACCACCCGGACGTCGCTGGCGTCCATCGCGGCCCGGGTCAGGCCGGCCCCCTCGGCGCCCATCAGCAGCGCCGCGCGGGCCCGTCGCGCCGCGTCGAGCCGCTGGATGGGCACCGCGTCCGGCGCGGGCGTCATCGCCAGCACGGTGAAACCGGCCGCCCGGACCTGCGCCAGCGCGTCCGGCCAGGGCTCCAGCTTCGCGTACGGGATGGCGAAGACCTCCCCCATGCTGACCCGGACGCTGCGCCGGTAGAGCGGGTCGGCGCAGGTCGGTGAGAGCAGCACGGCGTCCACGCCGAGCGCGGCCACCGCCCGGAAGATCGCGCCGAGGTTGGTGTGGTTGTTGACGTCCTCGAGGATCACCACCCGGCGGGCGGTGGCGAGGACCTCGGCGGCGCTCGGCAGCGGCTTGCGGTGGAACGAGGCGAGCACGCCCCGGTGCACGTGGAAGCCGGTGGCCCGCTGGAGCACCTCCGGGGTGGCCGCGTAGACCGGCGCGTCCCCGGTGTCCAGGTCGGCGAGCTGGTCCACCCGCTTCGCGTCGACCAGGCACGACCGGGCCGGGTAGCCGGCCCGCAGCGCCCGCCGCAGCACCAGCTCCCCCTCGGCGATGAACAGGCCGTGCGGCGGCTCCCAGCGAGTACGCAGCTCGACGTCGGTCAGCGCGCGGTAGTCGGCGATCCGGTCGTCGTCGGGATCGGTGATCTCATGGACGGGCACCGCACGATTCTGCCCGGTCCGCCGCGCCGGGCCGGCGTGGCCCGGCGCCGCGCGCGGCGCGGCTCACGCCTTGACGTAGCGCAGCAGCACCGACCGGCCGTCGAAGCTCCTGGTCTCCACCAGCCGCAGGTCCAGTCGCGCCTTGTCGGGAAAGACCGGGGTGCCCCCGCCCAGCACGACCGGATGCACGACCACCTGGTACTCGTCGATCAGCCCCAGCCCGGTCAGCGCCGCCGCCGCGCCGGAGCCGCCGGTGAGCAGCAGCTCGCGGCCGGGTTGCGCCTTCAACTCGGCGATTTCGGCCGCCAGGTCGCGGCCGATCACCCGGGCGCCGTACTCGGCGGTCTCCAGGCTGCGGGAGATAACGATCTTGGGGGTGCGCTGCCAGACCGGCGCGAATTTCAGGTCGTGCGGGTCCTGCGAGATCTGCTCGGCGCGCGGCCAGTACCAGGACATCAGGCCCCACACCTTGCGCCCGTAGAGGAAGGCGTCGGCCCGGTCGGTCAGCTCGAAGGAGTACGCGGACAGCTCCGGCCCCATCGCCGCCCAGTCGAACTCGCCGTTCGGCCCCTCGATGAATCCGTCGACGGACTGGTGCACCCAGTAGACCAGCTTGCGCATGATGTCCTCCTGCTCGGTGGCGCCCCCGGCGGGCGCGCTCACCGGTGGGTCGGAGTCACCGGACCGGATCCGACAACGGCCGCGGATTTTTTCCGCGGCGCACTAGATTCCGGTCGTGGAATACCGCCTGGAGGACCGGCTGCCAACGGTCGAGGAGTTCCTCGCCGTCACCACCGCGGTCGGCTGGACCGACGCGTACGATCCGGCGGCGGTCCCGGCCTCGCTGGCCGCCTCGCTGCACGCCGTGGTGGCGGTCGAGCGGGACCGGGTGATCGGGCTGGGCCGGTTGGTCGGCGACGGCGCGATCTACTACTACCTGCAGGACCTGGCGGTGGTGCCGGAACGGCAGCGGCGCGGGGTGGGCGCGGCGATTCTCGGCCGGCTGGAGGAGTGGATCGCCGGCCGGGCCTCGTCCCGTACCTTCGTCGGCCTCTTCGCGGCCGGCGAATCGGTCGGCCTCTACCGCCGCTTCGGGTACGCGGTGCACGACGACATGACCGGGATGTTCCGGGTCGGCCCGCGCTGAGCCGGGTGCACGCCGCGGCCGGCCGCCCGGATTCGGACGGCCGGCCACGGCACCCGTCGTCAGCCCCGGCCGCGGCCCTGGAGCCAGCGCAGGAGGTCGCCCGGCAGGTTCTGGTCCTGGTTCTGGTTCTGCTGGGGCCGCGGCGACGGGCTCGGCTGCGGCTGGGGGCGCTGCGGGTCGCCGGCCAGTTCCCGGCTGGGGGCGGTGAAGTCCTTCACCGGCTTGCCGTCCACCGCCGTGCGGATGGTCCGGGCGACCGCGTCGATCACCCTGGCCTGCACGGCCGAGCCGACCAGGTCGGTGGAGTCGTCGGGGTTGGCCGCGATCCCGGCGACCGCCGCCTGCGGGGTGAACCCGACGAAGGTCTCGGTGGCGTTCTGCTCGGAGCTGCCGGTCTTGCCGGCGACCGGCCGGCCGACGATCCGGTTCACCGAGGTGGCGGTGCCGCCGTTGCACTGCCCGTACGCCGACTGCTGGCCGACCGGGCAGCGGGCCGCGTCGGTGGCGGCCCGCGCCACGTCGGTGTCCAGCACCTTCTTGCAGGAGGGCTGGCCGACGTCGACCTTGTCACCGTTGGCGGCGGTCACCGAGACCACCGGCTGCGGGGTGCAGTACGTCCCCTCGGCGGCCACGGTCGCGTAGGCGTTGGCCAGGTCGAGCGGGGTGGTGGCGGCGACGCCGAGGGTGAACGCCCCCCAGTTCGCCGCGTCGTTCTTGGCGAAGTCGGCGTCGGCGCCGGCCCGGAAGGTGATGCCGAGCCGCTGCGCCATCTCCACCACCTTGTCCTCGCCGACCTGCTCGGCCAGCCAGACGAAGTAGGTGTTCACGGAGCGGCCGAAGCCGTCCCACATCATCCGGTAGCCGTCCATCCACTCCGGGTTGGCGTTGCCCGGGCACCACTTGCCGTCGCAGTTGCCCTCGGCGTCCGAGGCGTAACGGGTGGGCAGCTTGGCCGGGGCGTCGAAGCCGGTGGCGAGCGGCTTGCCGGCCTCCAGCGCGGCCAGCATGGTGAACAGCTTGAAGGTCGAGCCGGCCTGGTAGCCGGCCACGCTGGCGCCGCCGGAGATCAGCGGGTTGACGGTGTTCGGGTGGTTGGCCTGCCCGGCCGGGTTGTCCGCCAGGCTGTAGTGCCGGTTGACCGCCATGGCGAGCACCCGGCCGGTGCCGGGCTCGACCGCGGCGATGGGCAGGGCCCGCTTGTTGTCGTACCCGTAGACCTTGGTGGCCTGCTGCTGGGCGGTCTGCTGGATCTTCGGGTCGAGGGTGGTCACCACCGTGTAGCCGCCCCGGCGCAGCGCCTGCTCGCGCTCCTTGACGGTGTTGCCGAATTCCGGCTGGCGCAGCCACCACTGGCGCAGGTAGTCGCAGAAGAAGCCCCAGTCGTCGTGCCCCTGGGCGACCGCGGTGCAGCCGTTGGGCTGGGCGGTCGGGTGCAGGGTGAGCTTCTCGGCCTTGGCCGCGGCGGCCTGCTGGGCGGTGATGGCGCCGGTGTCGGCCATCGAGTCGAGCACGTACGCCCGCCGGGCCAGCGCCTTGTCCTGGTCCCCGTCGATCGGGCTGTACTCGTCGGGCGACTGGACCAGGCCGGCGATCAGCGCCGCCTCGCTCAGGGTCAGGTCCGCGGGCGCCTTGCCGAAGTAGCGCTGGCTGGCCGCGGCCACGCCGTACGCCCCGGAGCCGAAGTACGCGATGTTGAGGTAGCGGTTGAGGATCTCGTCCTTGCTGAGGGTCTTCTCGAGCGCGCCCGCGTACCGGATCTCCTGGAGCTTGCGCCCGACGGTCTGCTCGGTGGCGGCCTGCCGCTCCTCGGCGGTGCGGGTGGGGTCGGTCTTGAGCACGTTCCGGACGTACTGCATGGTCAGCGTGGAGCCGCCCTGCTCGGTGCCGCCGCCCTTGACGTTGGCGACCAGCGCGCGGGCGATGCCCCGCAGGTCGGCGCCGCCGTGGGAGTAGAACCGACGGTCCTCGGCGGCGACGATCGCCTGCCGCATCACCGGCGCGATCTCCGCGAGGGGCACGTCGGTGCGGTTGACGTCGTAGAACGTGGTGATCAGGGTCTTGCCGTCGTTGGCGTAGAGGTAGGAGCGCTGCGGCTGTGCGGGGGTGCGCAGCGCGTCGGGCAGCTCCGCGTACGCGCCGAGGACCGACTTGGTGACGAACCCGCCGAGCAGGTTGCCGGGGAGCGCGGCGACCGCGAGGACGAGCCCGGCGAGGAGGCCGGTGAGCAGCACGGTGAAGAGCCGCGACAGCGGCGTCCGGGGAGACGGCATGCACCCCAGGATTACCGCGAAAGCCGCCAACCGGCCAGTTCGCCAGCCAACTGTCAGTTACCTCACGGTGACCTCTCAGCTACCCGCCCGTCCAGTGCGGAGGGGTTCCCGTCCGGTCCCGCCCCGGGTGTCCGGTCCCGCCGTCCGCCGGGTCGCAACCCGGCAAGGGCGGTCACCCGGACCACCGGCCGGCGGACGCGCGCCGCCGCACCGCCCCGGCAGCCGGAGGGTCAGCTCGGCAGCGGACCGTTGGTCGGCGGGGCCGGGGTGGCGGCCACGCTGGCGGCGACCGCGTCCCGGGCGATGACGGCCGGGACCAGGCGACCCGAGCGGTAGCCGATGCCGATGCCGGCGACCAGCACGAAGATCGCCCCGAAGGTCTGCAGGGAGCCGATCAGCGCGCCGCCCAGGCCGAGCAGCGGAGCGGCGATCATCAGCATGATCCCGTCCCCGTAGGCGAACATCCCGGAGCGGCCCACCGACCAGCCGCTGAGGAACCACCCCACGCTGTAACAGGTGGCCCCGAACAGGACCAGGGTTCGCGCGGTGAGGCCGAAGACCGGCGTCTGCTCGGCCAGCCCGGCGAACGGCAGCATCAGCACCATCCCGCCGATGCTCGCCAGCAGCCCGGCGAGGGCGACCCGCCGGCACCGGGTGGCGGCGAGCAGGCCGGTGAGCGCCAGCAGCGCGAGCAGCCCCAGCCAGACGGCGGCCACCCAGCCCACCAGGTAGAGCGGCCGGCCGTCGGCCGGGTACGGGTCGTTGCCCACCCCGCCGTCGCTGGCCATCGCCACCAGGCCGTAGAGGATCGCGTACGCCGGGAGCAGCCAGACCGCCGCGCGGGCGAACCGGCGTACCGACCAGGCCCAGGTGGCGTCGGTGGCCGGGGTGCCCGGCCCCGGCTCGGAGACGAACGGCAGCACCCCGAACCCGCCCCCGGTACGCCGGCTGCCCAGCGGCCCGCCGGGGTCGTGGGCGCCGGGGACCGGCTGGTTGGAGAACAGTTCCTTGGAGAACAGCCGGTTCGCCGGGTCCTTCATGCGTCACCTCGCTCCACCTTCGGGTGGTGTGGGACGCACGCGACGCCCCGGTCCCTGCTCACCACCCGGTCCTCAGACCGATCGTGGCAGGCACCGGGGCGCCGCATGAGGCTTTCTCGCATTTGCCGCCCGAGGCCGGGCGGCGCGCGCTCAGCCCCGCTCGCGCTGGTCCGTGGTGTCGTGGAGCAGGCTCTCCGGGGAGACCGGCTCAGGGGCCGGCAGCCCCTGCGGGGCGTTACCGCCGGTGGCCTGCGCCTCGGCGACGCGTACCTCGTCGTGGATCTCCTGCGCCGCGCTGGCGGCGGCCTGGGCGGCCTCGGCGGCCTCCCGCTCGACCTCGCCGGCGCTCTTGGTGGCCTCCGGCGACGGCACGTCGCCGACCATGTTGGCCAGGCCGCCCAGCGCGCCGCCCATGCCCTCCAGGGCCTTGGTCAGCTCGGTCGGGACGATCCAGACCTTGTTGGCCGAGCCGTTGGCGATCTGCGGCAGGGCCTGCAGGTACTGGTAGGCGAGCACCTTCTGGCTCGGGTTGGCCTGGTGGATCGCGTCGAAGACGGTACGGATCGCCTTGGCCTGACCCTCCGCCTGCAGGATCCGGGCCTGCCGGTCACCGTCGGCGCGCAGCACGGCGGCCTGCTTCTCACCCTCGGCGGTGAGGATCTGCGACTGCTTGTGCCCCTCGGCGTTGAGGATGGCGGCGCGGCGGTCCCGCTCGGCGCGCATCTGCTTCTCCATCGAGTCGCGGATGCTCGGCGGCGGCTCGATCGCCTTGATCTCCACCCGGGTGACCTTGATGCCCCACCGGCCGGTGGTCTCGTCCAGCACGCCGGACAGGTGCCGGTTGATCTCCTCCCGGCTGGTCAGCGCCCGCTCCAGGTCCAGCGAGCCGATCACGTTACGCAGCGTCGTGACGGTGAGCTGCTCGATGGCCTGCAGGAAGTTGGAGATCTCGTAGGTGGCGCGAACCGAGTCGACCACCTTGAAGTAGAGCACCGTGTCGATCGAGACGACCAGGTTGTCCGAGGTGATCACCGGCTGCGGCGGGAAGCTGACCACCTGCTCCCGCATGTCGACCTTGGTCCGCACCGCGTCGATGTAGGGCACCAGCAGGTTGAGCCCCGGGTTCAAGGTGCGCTTGTACTTGCCCAGCCGTTCCACCACGTCCTGCCGCTGCTGCGGGACGATCCGCACCGCCTTGACCAGCGTCACCACGACGATCACCGCGACGGCGATCAACAGGACCGCTGCAAATTCCATACCGCTCACCTTTTCGCTTCGGGCAGTCCGCCCGGGGTGGAAATCTCGTCCTGCCAGACCAGGGCGGTGGCGCCCCGGACCTTTATCACCTGCACCCGCTCACCGGCGGCGTAACTCCGTGTCGCGTCGTACGACCGGGCGCTCCACAACTCACCGTCGATCTTGACCAGCCCGCGCTCGGCGTCCACCGGCTCCAGCACCAGGGCCGTCGCCCCCTCCAACGCCTCGATGCCGAACGGCTGCTCGCCACTTTCCAACGCCGGGAGGGCGTGCTTGCGGATGACCGGCCGGACCACCGCCACGGAGAGCGCGGAGACCACCGCGAAGACGAGCGCCTGGAGCGCGACCGGGGCGCCCAGCGCGGCGGCCCCGGCGGCGGCGAACGCCCCCACCGCGAACATGATCAGGAAGAGCGTCGTCGTGAAGATCTCGGCGACCGCCAGCAGCACACCCAACACGATCCACAACACGGCGTCCACCCCACGATCGTGACACGTCGACGCACGTGTCATCGAACTGTCATGATCGCGTGATGCCGGTGAGCCGCCGGCGCGACGAGGAGGACGATCATGGCCCTGCTGCCCGAGACCGCCCGACGAGTGGACCTGCTGGTCGCGCGGGCCCAGGCCGAGGGACGCGGCCCCTCGCTCGCCCTCGGCGTGGTGCGCGCCGGCGACCTCGCCCACGTCGCGGTCGCCGGCGCGCAACCCCGGCCCGACGCCGACCTGCAGTACCGGATCGGCTCGATCAGCAAGACCATGACCGCCGTGCTGGTGATGCAGCAGCGCGACGCCGGTCGGCTGGCCCTGGACGACCCGCTGGACAAGCACCTCCCGGGCACCCCGGTCGGCGCGCTCACCGTGCGGCAGCTGCTCGGGCACGCCAGCGGCCTGCAGCGCGAGCCCGACGGCCAGTGGTGGGAGCGGACCGAGGGCGCCGACCTGGCCACCCTGCTGGCCGGGCTGACGCCGGAGAAGATCGCCCACCCGCCGCACCACGTGTACCACTACTCCAACCTGGCGTACGGGCTGCTCGGCGGCGTGCTGGAACGGATCACCGGCACGCCCTGGGCGGAGCTGCTCCGCGAGCGGCTCCTCGAACCGCTCGGGATGCGCCGGACGACCTACCACCCGACCGAGCCGTACGCCCGCGGTTACGTGGTCCATCCCTGGCACGAGACGCTGCGGGAGGAGCCGCGTACCGACACCGGGGCGATGGCGCCGGCCGGCCAGCTCTGGTCCACCGTGGCGGACCTGTCCCGCTGGGCGGCGTTCCTGGCCGAGCCGGATCCGGCGCTGCTCGCCCCGGCCACGCTCACCGAGATGTGCGCGCCGGTGGTGATCAGCGACCTGGACTCCTGGACCGGCGGGCACGGCCTCGGCGTGGAGCTCTACCGGGTCGGCGAGCGGGTGTACGTGGGCCACGGCGGCTCGATGCCCGGATACGTCGCCGGCCTCGCGGTGCACCGGCCCAGCCGCACCGCCGTGGTCGACTTCGCCAACTCGTACGGCCTCTGCCGGGGGCACCACATCGTGGGGCTGGCCCGCGAGGTGCTCACCCTGGTGCTCGACGCCGAGCCGGCAGCGCCCACCCCGTGGCGTCCGGCCGAGGCGCCGCCCGCCGAGCTGACCGAGCTGACCGGGCGCTGGTGGTGGATGGGCGGCGAGTACGAGTTCCGCATCGACCCCGCCGGCGAGCTGGTGGGCGGCCCGGTCGGCCGGCCGACACTCCGGTTCACCCCGGAGGGCCCGGACCGCTGGCGGGGCCGCTCCGGCTCCCAGGACGGCGAGGTCCTCAGGGTCATCCGCGACGGCTCCGGCCATCCGATGGCCCTCGACATCGCCACCTTCGTCTTCACCCGCACCCCCGACCAGCAACCCTGACCCCACCCCCCGCCCCATCCCGCCGCGCCGCACCCCCGCGCCGCCGATCTTGCAGTTGCTGCCCGAACAAAGGCCGCAAATCCCCCCAGCTCGGCAACCCAGAGTGCAAGATCGACGGCGCGGGCGGGGGCGGCGCGGGCCCAGGCGGGCGGGACGGGGACGAGCCGGGCGGGAGGGGTGCAGGAGCTACGAACTTGATGACGTGAACGACTCACCCCACGATCCGTCCACGTCAACCCCGTGGCGCCCCGAGGTCCACACCACCCACGACGGCGGAACCGAACCGCGCACCGAGTCCACGACGGGGCCGGGGGCGACCGTGCCCGGCGGAGGGATCAAGCCTGACCGCCCGAAGCCGGGCGCGGTCGCCCCCGGCCCTGAACCGCAACCACTAAGCAGGCTCGGTGACGAAGTCGATCAACCGTTCCATGGCGTTGATCAGCGGCGTCTCCACGTCCGCGAAGCTGTCCACCCGGGACAGGATGTGCCGCCACAGGTCCGCCGGTTCGGCCACTCCGAGGGCCGCGCAGACCCCCTCCTTCCAGGGCCGCCCGGGCGGCACCACCGGCCAGGCCCGGATGCCCAGCGCCCGCGGTTTCACCGCCTGCCACACGTCCACGTACGGGTGCCCGGTGACCAGCACGTGCGGCGAGGTCACCGCCGCCACGATCCGGCTCTCCTTGGAGCCGGGCACCAGGTGGTCGACGAGCACGCCGAGCCGGCGGCCCGGGCCGGGCGCGAAGGCGTCCACCTCGGCGGCGAGGTCGTCGATGCCGTCCAGGGGCTCCACCACCACGCCCTCGATCCGCAGGTCGTCGCCCCAGATCCGCTCGACCAGCGCGGCGTCGTGCACGCCCTCCACCCAGATCCGGCTGGCCTTGGCCACCTGCGCCCGGACGTTGTCGAGTGCGATCGAGCCGGACGCGGTACGCCGGCGGGCGGCGGGCACCGGGGCGCGCGCCGGGCGGCGCAGGGTGACCGGCCGGCCGTCGAGCAGGAACGCGGCGGGCAGCAGCGGGAAGTTGCGCCGCCGGCCGTGCCGGTCCTCCAGCACGACCGCCCCGGCCTCGAAGCCGACCACCGCACCGCAGAACCCGGAGTCGGCGTCCTCGACGACCAGATCCGGCACGGCGTCCACCTCCGGGGTGACCTTCCGCCGCCGCCAGTCGCCCGCCAGCACATCCCCGTCGTATCGCCCCGCCATGTCGATCACGCTAGCCACCGGCCCGGCGCGTCGCCCGGCGACGCGCCGACCAGCCGGCTCACCCCGGGCACAAAAAGGGGCGAAGGGGGCAGTTGAGGGCAGGTCACGCCACCGGTGCGGCAGTCGAGACAGGGGCGGCGGCGAGCACGTACCCTTTTCGGCATGTCCCTCCCCGCAACGGGCGCGGCCACACTGGCTCCGCGCCGGTCGAGCCGGTTCGTTGCCTGGGTGCGCGCCTGGCGCGCCGGCCTGGTGCCCTTCGACGAGGTCGCCGACGAGATCGCCGGCGACGAGGAGCACCTGGTCGCGGACGCCCCCGGCACCTGGACCGACGTCTCCCTGCGGGAGGCACTGCCCAGTCTGGCCAAGCTCTCCCCGGACGAGATCCGGCTGGTGCTGCCCGCACCCGGCGATCCGCGCGGCCTGCCCGGGCCGGGCGAGTTCGCCGGCGCGGCGCTGCTGGCCGGGGAGGCGGTCGTGGCCAGCGGGCTCGGGTTGGTCCCGGAGGTCCGCACCCACACCTCGGGCTCGGGGATGACCTGGGAGACGGTGTTGTGGCGGGTCCATCCGCTGCCGGCCGACGCGCTGAAGGCGTCGCTGGCGGCGCCGGGCGCGGCCGAGGCGGAGGCCGAACTGGCCGCCGCGCTCGCCGAGACGACCGCCGCCCTCACCCGGCTCGACGTGGCGCAGTGGCGGCCGGAGCTGGCCGGGGCCCTCGCGGCGCTGCGCCGCCCGGACGGGGCCACCGACCTGCCACCCGGCTTCGACCCGCGGGCCCGGCGGCTGTTCGCCCGGGCGGCCGTGCTGGACCGGGTGCTCGCCCTGGCCGGGGAGAGCGCGCCGGGCGGCGCGGTGAACACCTACGAGGCGCAGCAGCGGGACGCGGCGCTGCGGCCGCTCACCACCGCCTGCCGGCAGGCCCTGGTGGCCGCCTGCAACGCCCCGCTGCGCCCCTGAGCGCGGCGGACCGCGCCGGGCTCAGACCTCGTCGATCAGGTCGGCCACCGAGGTGACGATCCGCGACGGCCGGTACGGGTAGCGCTCCGCCTCGGCCCGGCTGCTGATCCCGGTGAGCACCAGGATCGTCTCCAACCCCGCCTCCAGGCCGCAGAGGATGTCGGTGTCCATCCGGTCACCGATCATCGCGGTGGTCTCCGAGTGGGCGTCGATGGTGTTCAACGCCGAGCGCATCATCATCGGGTTCGGCTTGCCGACGAAGTACGGCTCCACCCCGGTCGCCTTGGAGATCATCGCGGCGACCGAGCCGGCGGCGGGCAGCGCGCCCTCCACCGACGGGCCGGTGGCGTCCGGGTTGGTGCAGATGAACCGGGCACCGTCGTTGATCAGCCGGATCGCCTTGGTGATCGCCTCGAAGCTGTAGGTGCGGGTCTCCCCCAGCACCACGTAGTCCGGCGCGAAGTCGCTGAGCACGTAACCCACCGCGTGCAGGGCGGTGGTGAGGCCGGCCTCGCCGATCACGTACGCGGTGCCGCCGGGCCGCTGGTCGGCCAGGAACTGGGCGGTGGCCAGGGCGGACGACCAGATCGACTCCTCCGGCACGTCCAGCCCCATCCGGGCCAGCCGGGCCTGGAGGTCCCGCGGGGTGTAGATGGAGTTGTTGGTCAGCACCAGGAAGGGCTTGCCGGAGGCACGCAGCTTCTTGATGAACTCGGGCGCGCCGGGCACCGGCTGGCCCTCGTGCACCAGCACGCCGTCCATGTCGGTGAGCCAGCTCTGCACCGGCTTGCGGTCATGCATGTGTCGTCCCCAGGGGTGTCGGAGGTCGGTCGGACTCAGGGCCGGCGGGCCGGGGGCACGCAGCAGAGCGCCGGGCAGGTGTCCCAGGCGGGCAGCTCGCCGAGCCGGCGGCGCAGCCCCGCGCCGTCCGGGGCGGTGCGCTCCTCGACCAGTTCCCGGACCATCGCCACGAAGCGGGGGTCGGTGCCGGGGGTGGCCGCCCGGACGAAGTCCAGGCCGAGCTGCTTGGCAGTGTCGAGCGCCTCGGTGTCCAGGTCCCAGACCACCTCCAGGTGGTCGGAGACGAACCCGATCGGGCTGACCACCACGCTCGTCACGCCCTGCTCGGCGAGGGCGGTCAGGTGGTCGTTGATGTCCGGCTCCAGCCACGGCACCTGCGGCGGCCCGGATCGGCTCTGCCAGACCAGGTCGTACGGCAGGTCGGGCGCGGCGGCGGCGTGCACCAGCCGGGCGGTCTCCTCGAGCTGGGCGGTGTACCGGCCGCCGTGCGGGCCGGCGGTGGCGGCCGCCGACACCGGGATCGAGTGGGCGGTGAACACCAGCCGGGTGCTGTCCCGCCGGCCCGGGTCGAGCTGCGCCAGCGCCGCCTTCACCGCGTCGGCGTGCGGCTCGACGAAGCCGGGGTGGTCCCAGAACTGGCGCAGCTTCTCGATCAGCGGGGCGTCCGGACCGACCGCGGCACGGGCGGCGGCGATGTCCTCCTGGTACTGGCGGCAGGAGGAGTATCCGCCGTACGCGCTGGTGACGAAGGCGAGCGCCCGCTGGATCCCGTCGTCGCGCATCTGGGCCACGGTGTCCGCGAGCATCGGGTCCCAGTTCCGGTTGCCCCAGTAGACCGGCAGGTCGACGCCGTGCGCGGCGAAGTCCTCCCGGATCGCGGCGAGCAGCTCCCGGCACTGCTGGTTGATCGGGGACACCCCGCCGAAGTGCAGGTAGTGCTCGGCGACCTCGGCGAGCCGCTCGGGCGGCACGCCCCGCCCCCGGGTCACGTTCTGCAGGAAGGGCAGCACGTCCTCGGGCCGCTCCGGGCCGCCGAAGGAGACCAGCACCAACGCGTCGTACGCCATGCTGCCATTCTCCCCCGACGGCCGTGACGGCCCGACGACCACCCCGGGACGGCCCGGTTTCCGGCCGGTCTCAGGCGCCGATCGCGTGGTAGCCGCCGTCGACGTGGACGATCTCGCCCGTGGTGGCCGGGAACCAGTCGGACAGCAGCGCCAGGCAGGCCCGGGCGGCCGGCTCCTGGTCGGTGAGGTTCCAGCCGAGCGGGGCGCGCTCGGCCCAGGCGTCCTCGAACTGCTCGAAGCCGGGGATCGACTTGGCGGCGATGGTGCGCAGCGGGCCGGCGGCGACCAGGTTGCTGCGGATGCCCCGCTTGCCCAGGTGCAGCGCCAGGTAGCGGGAGGCGGACTCCAGCCCGGCCTTGGCCACGCCCATCCAGTCGTACACCGGCCAGGCCTTGGTGGCGTCGAAGGTGAGGCCGACCACCGCGCCGCCCGCGGACATCAGCGGCAGCGCCGCCATCGCCAGGGACTTGTACGAGTACGTGGAGACCTGCAGCGCGGTGGCCACGTCCTCCCACGGCGCGTCGAGGAAGCCGCCGCCGAGGCAGCTCTGCGGGGCGAAGCCGATCGAGTGCACCACCCCGTCCAGCCCGTCGACGTGCTCGCGCACCTTGTCGGCGAGGCCGGCCAGGTGCTCGGCGTTGGTGACGTCCAGCTCGATCACCGGGGCCGGCTCGGGCAGCCGCTTGGCGATCCGCTCGACCAGGGAGAGCCGGCCGTAGCCGGTGAGCACGACCTGGGCGCCGTTTTCCTGCGCGAGCTTCGCCACCGAGAAGGCGATCGAGGCGTCGGTGATGACGCCGGTGACCAGCAGCCGCTTACCGGCCAGGAGTCCGGACATTGCGTTGTTTCCTCCGTACTTTCTCAGTGGCCCATGCCGAGGCCGCCGTCGACCGGGATGACCGCGCCGGAGATGTAGCCGGCGGCGTCCGAGGCGAGCCAGGTGACCACGCCGGCGACCTCCTCCGGCTGGGCGAAGCGGCCGGCCGGGATGGCCTTGCGGTACTCGGTCTGGCGCTCCTCGGGCAGCGCGGCGGTCATGTCGGTCTCGATGAAGCCCGGCGCCACCACGTTCGCGGTGATGTTGCGGCTGCCCAGCTCGCGGGTGATCGAGCGGGCCACCCCGACCAGGCCGGCCTTGCTGGCCGCGTAGTTGACCTGGCCGACGCCGCCGTAGAGGCCGACCACCGAGGAGATGAAGATCATCCGGCCCCACCTGGCCCGCAGCATCTTGGTCGAGGCCCGCTTGGCGCAGCGGAACGCGCCGGTGAGGTTGGTGTCGAGCACCCGGGTGAACTGCTCCTCGGACATCCGCATGAGGAGCGTGTCGTCGGTGATGCCGGCGTTGGCGATCAGCACCTCGACCGGGCCCAGCTCCGCCTCGATGGTGGCGAACGCGGCGTCCACCGACTCGGCGTCGGTGACGTCGCACTTCACGCCGAACAGCCCCTCGGGAGCGTCGCCGCTGCGGTGGGTCACCGCCACCCGGTCACCCTGCTTGGCGAAGGCCTGCGCGATGGCCAGGCCGATGCCCCGGTTTCCGCCGGTCACCAGCACGGTACGGGCCACGGTTCCCCCTCGGTCAGCTGATCTCTCGGTCGGTGGCGAGCCTAGGGGTTACCGAGGGGTAAGCGCTAACCCCGGCGGCCGCTCGGGCGGGTCCGGTCGGCCGGTCGGCCGAGTGCGTGCCACGCGCACATCGGGTGTACGATGATCCCGTTTGCGGGCCGATGATCGCCCGCCGTTCGGACCCCGCCGACCGCAGGAGGTGATCGCTGTGCGAGATAGCGATCCTCCCAGTCGTGGCCGGGCCGACCGTCAGCCCCGCTGAGCCACGACTCAGCCGGCAGCGCTGACCCGCTTCCCGCCCTGCGCAGCGCCCGTCTCCTCGGCCACCCGGCCGGGGCCGACCGTGCTGCGCGGCCCGCCCGGGCCGCCGCGGTGGAGCACCCCGGTCACGACTTCGTGTGCGCACGTCCTGAGCCATCCCCGCGGTCCGGCCCCGTGCCGCCCGGACCGCCGTCGCCACGGAGCAGTCCCATGAGCCGTTACGTCGCCCCGCTGGGTTTCACCCTCGCCGCCGTCTGGGTGGCCGTCCTCTTCGTCCTGGCCGGCGGCGGTCACTGACCGCGCCGGCCGGGACCCGGCCGTCCGCCGGACCCCGGACCCGCCTCAGATCAGCCGGGACGACCAGACCAGGCTCAGCGCACCGGCGCAGAGGGCGAACAGCAGCGCGACGCCCGCGTACCACTGGGTGATCTCTCGCGGTTCCGTCCGGAACCCGATCGAGCTGCCCATGTCCTGGTAGACCTGCTTCAGCTCACTGACCGAGGCCGCCTCGTAGAAGTAGCCCTGGGTGGTCTCCGCGAGCTGCGACAGCGCCATCCGGTCGACCGGCACCCGCTGCAGCTGACCGCCGATGTCGACCTGACCGGAGTCCGTGCCGAACGCGATGGTGGAGACCGGGACGTTGGCCGCCTGTGCCGCCGCGGCCGCCTCCTCCACCGACCGCCCCGCGGTGCGGTAGCCGTCGGAGAGCAGCACGATCCGGGCCGGCGGGATCCCGGCCGCGCCGTCGGCGGGCACCGAACGGATCGCCTCCAGGCAGGTGAACACCGCCTCCCCGGTGGCCGTCGCCTCGGCCAGCACCAGACCGTCGATGGCGGTGGTCACCGCACCCCGGTCCTTGGTCGGCGGCACCAGCACGTTGGCCGACTTCGCGAACGAGACCAGCCCGAGGTTGTAGCTTCCCGGCAGCTCCCCGACGAACTGCTTGGCCGCCTCCTGGGCGGCCTCCAGGCGGTTCGGCGCCACGTCGTCGGCCTGCATGGACAGCGACACGTCGATGGCCAGCATCACCGTGGCCCGCTCCAGCGGCTCCTTGGTGTCCACCGCCGGGCGGGCCAGCGCGGTCGCCAGCACCAGCAGGCAGAGCAGGAACGCGGTGGCCGCCACGTGCCGCCGCCAGCCCAGCCCCTTCGGCGCGAGGGTCCGCAGCAGGTCCACGTTGGTGAACCGCATCGCGTACGCGCGGCGGTGCAGCTGCCGCCAGACGTACGCGGCGGCCAGGGCGAGCACCGGCAGCACGGCCAGCAGCCACCACGGTTGCAGAAAACGGATCATCGCGTCGTCCCTCGGGTACGGGCGTGCCGCTGCGCGGCCACGAATCGCACCATGTCCAGCAGCCAGTCTCGGTCGGTACGCAGTCGCAGGTGGCCCGCGCCGGCGGCGCGCAGCTCGGCGGCGACCGCTCCACGCTGGGCGGCCGCCGCCTCGGCGTACCGTCGGCGCAGGCCGGGATCGGCGGTCTGCACCTCGTGCAGCTCGCCCGTCTCCGGGTCGACCACCGGCAGCACCCCCACGTCCGGCAGCTCCAGCTCGCGCGGGTCGACCACCTCGATCGCCAGCACGTCGTGCCGGACCCGCAGCTTACGGACCGGCCGCCCCCACTGCTGCGGCGGCGCGAGGAAGTCGGAGATCACCACGGCCACGCCGCGTCGGCGGGGCGGCCGGTTCAGCATGTCGACCAGCGCGCCGAGGTCGCTGCGACCGGGCCGGATCTCGGTGCCGGCGATGGCCCGCAACAGGCCCTGCGCCTCCTTGCGCCCGGACCGGGCGGGCAGCCGCACCAGGGTGCCGGGCCCGCTGACCGGGGGCGCGCCGCGCCACCGCCCGGACCGCGCCGGCACCGGCGCCCCGGTGCCGACCACCGCGCCGATCCGGTTGCCGCCCCGGACGGTCAGATGGACCAGGGCCGCGGCGGCGGCCACCACCACGTCCCGCTTGAGCCACTTCCCGGTGCCGAAGTCCAGGCTCGCCGACAGGTCCACCGCCAGCCAGGTCTCCAGCTCCCGGTCGGCCACCGTACGCCGCACGTGCGGCATGGTGGTCCGTGCGGTCACCGGCCAGTCCATCCGGCGTACGTCGTCGCCGGGGCGGTACTCGCGGGACTCCCCCGCCTCGCTGCCCGGCCCGGGCAGCAGCCCGGCGTAGTCGCCCTGGAGCAGCCCGTCCAGCTTGCGGGTGACCAGCAGCTGCAGTCGGGACAGCACGGCGTCGGAGCGGTCGCCGCTGGCCGGCAGCGGGGTGGCTGGGCTCACGGCCGCTGCCCGGGCCAGCCGGCGGCGTTCGGCACGGCCGGTGGCGGCGGCGTGGCCTGCTGCCGGGGCGCGACGGCCGGCAGCGGGATGGTCGACATCACCCGGTGCACGATGTGGTCGGCCGGTACGTCGTCGGCGAGCGCGTCGTAGCTGAGCACCAGCCGGTGGCGCAGGATGTCCGGGGCGATGTCCTGCACGTCCTGCGGGAGCGCGTAGTCCCGGCCGCGCAACAGCGCCAGCGCCCGGGTGGCCCGGACCAGGCCGAGCGAGGCGCGCGGGCTGGCACCGTACTGGATGAGCTGCGCCACGTCGGGCATGCCGTGCTCGGCGGGGGCCCGGGTGGCGAGCACCAGCCGGACCGCGTAGTCGACCAGCGCGTTGTGCACGAAGACCTGGTCGGCCTTGTGCTGGAGGGCGATCAGGTCGGCGGTGTCGAAGACCCGCGCCGGCTCGGGCGCCGCGACGCCCATCCGGTAGACGATCTCCCGCTCCTCGGCGTCGGTGGGATAGCCGACCAGGATCTTCATCAGGAAGCGGTCCCGCTGCGCCTCGGGCAGCGGGTACACGCCCTCCTGCTCGATCGGGTTCTGGGTGGCCATCACCAGGAACGGGTCGGGCACCCGGTGGGTCTCCCCGCCGATGGACACCTGCCGCTCGCTCATCACCTCCAGCAGCGCCGACTGCACCTTGGCCGGGGCCCGGTTGATCTCGTCGGCGAGCAGGAAGTTCACGAACACCGGGCCCAGTTCGACGTCGAACTTCTCGCTGGACTGCCGGTAGATCCGGGTGCCCATGATGTCGGCGGGAACCAGGTCCGGGGTGAACTGCACCCGGG
This sequence comes from Micromonospora solifontis, assembly GCF_003725545.1. GTDB lineage: Bacteria > Actinomycetota > Actinomycetes > Mycobacteriales > Micromonosporaceae > Micromonospora > Micromonospora solifontis. The sequence continues at coordinate 47,758 of NZ_RJLN01000040.1, forward strand.
CGAACGACCCGCCGACCACCTTGGCCAGGGTCTCCACGGCGAGGGTCTTGGCCACGCCGGGCACGCCTTCCAGCAGGCAGTGGCCCCGGGCGAGCAGGGCGACGAACATCCGCTCGACCATCCGGTCCTGCCCGACGATCACCCGCTTGATCTCGAACAGCGCCCGCTCCAGCAGGCCGGCGTCCTGCGCCGGGGTGGTGGCGGCCGGGGTCGGCGCGTCCGGCACGGCCTCGGTCGGGGTCGGGGCGTCGGGCGTGGTCGGCTGGGCCACCGGTCCTCCACAGCTTGGTCGTCGTCTCGGTGCGGTGCGTATAAGACTGTCATGCCTTCCTGGGAGGGGAGGCCGGGAGAGGGACGATTTTTGCCGCGCCGTCCCAGCGCACGGAAAACGCTGAACACGGGTGGACAACAGGGGGGCCGGCGTGTGTACGATTCACCCCGTCGCCGGGCGGCTCCCCCCGTGGCCGCCCGGCGCTAAACCTTCCACCGTGCGGCCCTAGACTGGGCCCGGTGACCACTCCCACTCCCGCCGACGAGGCGCCGATCTGCTCGGCGCGGGGGTGTCGCGCCCCTGCCGTCTGGGAGCTGCGCTGGAACAATCCCCGCCTGCACGAGCCCGACCGGCGCAAGAGCTGGCTGGCCTGCGCCGACCACCGCGGGTCGCTCGGCGACTTCCTCGACGCGCGCGGCTTCCTGCGCGAGGTGGTCGCGCTGCCCGGATCGCCTACGCTCGAAGCGTGAGCGAGCGGAGCGAGCGAGCCAGTCAGCTCAGCAGCGCGGCGCCTCGCGCCGCCGTCGAGCGAAGCGAGGCGGCGGCGTGAGCGGGCGGAGCGAGCCCGGCCCGGCCGACGGTGGCGACCTCGCCGGCCGCCCGCCGGCCCCACCCGGTCCGCTGGAGCCCTGGCCGGACACCGTCCGCTGGCAGCCGATCTCCCGTGACCTGATCTGGGTCGAGCTGATCCGGCTGGGCGTGCTGTTCGCCGTCGGGCTGGTGGTGCTCGGCATCGGCTGGGCGATCAGCGGACACTGGCTCTTCGGCGTGGCGCTCGGCGTGACCGTGCTGCTGACCGGCTGGCGGGTGGTCACCATCGTCCGGGCGGTGCACGCCTGGGGGTACGCGGAACGCGAGAACGACCTGCTGGTCCGGCACGGGTTGCTGGTCCGGCGGCTGTCCATCGTGCCGTACTCGCGGATGCAGTTCGTGGACGTCACCGCGGGGCCGCTGGAGCGCGCCTTCGACCTGGCCACCGTGCAGCTGCACACCGCCGCGGCGGCGAGCGACGCCCGGGTACCCGGCCTGCGGCCGGCGGAGGCGTCCCGCCTTCGCGACCGGCTCACCGCGCTCGGCGAGGACCGGGCGGAGGGGCTGTGAGCCACGGCCCGGCGGACGCCGAGCCCGGCA
>NZ_RJLN01000041.1 GCF_003725545.1 Micromonospora solifontis
ACTCCGCTCAATAGACCGACCCGCCTACGACACCGTCGTCCAAGACCAGATCACCACCGCGAAGACCAACACCGACCAAACCCCCGAACAACAACTCGCGGGACTCCTCGCCAGCGGCGACACCTGGACGATCATGTAGCTCGACCGGAACACGGAAAGGGCCCGCGACCGTGAGGTCGCGGGCCCTTCCCGTTCAGCCGAACCGCGTCAGCCCGATCAGAAGACCAGGTTGAAGCCGCCCCAGCCGGCGGAGATCACCTTGCCGCTGGCGTCGATCCACTTGCCGTGCCCGTCCGTGGTGTACAGGCGCATCTGGTTGCTGCTGTTGACACCCAGCAGGTCCATCATGTTGTCGCCGTTCCAGTCGCCCGGGGTGAGGATGTTCTTGTAACCACCCCAGCCGCTACCGATCTGCGTACCCGACGGGTTGGTCCAGCCACCCTTGCCATCCGACTGGTACATCCGCAGGTAACCGGTCGAGGTACGGCCGATGATGACCTCCAGGCCGTCACCCTTCCAGGCACCCGGGGTCAGGAACAGGTTGAACCCGTTCCACCCGGTGCCGATCCGGGTACCCGACGGGTTGAGCCAGCCACCCGAACCGTTGCTCGTGTACCGCCACAGCTCACCGTTGGACTTCCGGACCATCAGGCTCGGCAGGTTGTTACCCAGCCAGTTGTTCGTCACCATCAGCGCCGTGAAGTTACCCCAACCGGAACCGATCTTCTTCGCACCGCCGACGAAGTTACCCTTGCCGTCGGTGTTGTAGATCAGCAGGTCACCGGCCGTGTTCACCGCCATGATCGACGGCTTCTTGTCACCGTTCCAGTTGTAGACCCGGAACACCCGCTTGAAGCTGCCCCAACCCGCGTTGATGTTCCGCGCCGACCAGAAACCGCCGTACCCGTCGTTGGCGAACCCGCTACCCACATACAGCCGCAGATTGCCCGACGAGTCACGAGCGATCAGATCGGTGTGACCATCACCGGTCCAATCCGCGTTGACCAACGGCGGACGAGTGAAATCCGCCTTGATCACGTTGGAGTAGTAGTTGACCTCCTCGTAGAAGCCCGGGTGCTCACCGCAGTTGCCGTAGCCCCAGTCGGTGATGCCGACCTGCTTGCCGTTGACCAGCAGCGGACCACCGGAGTCACCGTTGCAGGTGTCGGCGGACGGCGCGCTGGGCGTGCCGTCACCGGCGCAGAGCATCCGATCGGCGTAGAACGAGGAGCCGGCGTCGTTGGCGCAGTAGGTGTCGGACTGGATCGGCACCGACGCCTTGCGCAGCCGGCTGTCGCCGTTGTCGTTGATCGAGTCGGTGATGCCGTACCCGACGATGTCCGCCATCTGACCGGCCGTGTACGCCGCCTCGCCCTGCCCGGCCAGGGTGACCGGGGTGTAAGCCGAAGGCAGGTTCGTCTTCAGCGTCAGCACGGAGACGTCGTCGAGGATCGGCGCGTACGGGTCCGACTGCTGGGCGATGTTCCAGCTCTGGTGGGTCCAGGTGGAAGCGACCTCCGCGACGTACCCGACGTTGGAGATGATGTTGCCGGAGCTGTCGAGGAGCTGGTCGTGCCCGGCGATGACCCGGGTCGTACCGGCCCCGTCCGCGGTGCAGTGTGCCGCGGTCAGAATCTTGTTGGGGGCGACAACGGTGCCGGTGCACCAGCCGTAGCCGAGGTTGCCGTCGAGGTAGGTGACGACGCCGACGATCCACGGGTACTGCGAGGCGCTGACGGTGCTGCCCCCGACGATCCGGGGGGTGGCACTGGTCGCCGTCGACTGGAACAGCGGGCCCTTCAGACCCGGGGTGGGCGGGGTGAACTTCCCCGCCCGGAAGTGCGGCAGCTTGGTCGACCGGTCGGCCTGGACGGTCGACGCGTCGAACGCACCGCCGGCCGGAGCGGCCTGACCGGCCGTACCCGGCGCGACCGCCGCCGCACCACCGAGGGCGAGACCGGCAGCCAGGATTCCGGCCACCCGCCGCCGTCGGGCTCGTGCGATGTTTGCCTCTTCAGCCACTAGTTTTCCCGTCGTTCGGTTATCGAGGCACTCGAAATTGCCGATGTGGCGGGGCGCCGCAGGAGCTGACGACGAGACGCGAGGCGCATGGCCTCGCATGACAGTGGATCCCCCGTGTCGAGCCAATCAGGAGACGTCGGCGACAGATCGGGCACCGCGCCCATTGGCAATTCCAAGCGGCCTGACCGTAGCAAGCCTCGCGACGGATGCAAAGATCCGAGTGGTCAATTGTTCGATGTCCGACTCGCGGCGCGCGGCCCTGCCGAACGGCCATGGTCGCGCGGCGACGGACGGTCACGGAAAGGCGGTCGCGGTCGGCCGGTCGTCGCGGACGTGGACCAGCATGTCGCCGGTCTCGATCACCGCACCGGCCTTGTCGTTGAGGGTGACCACCTTGCCCCGCCGGACCAGTGCGATGACCAGGGACTCCAGTTCGCGAGGCGACCGGCCCACCTCGTCGCGCTCGGCCGAGCGCATGGCCAGCGCCATGCCCTGACCGGGGGTGAGCAGGTCCTCGACGACGTCGATCAGCGGCGGCGCGGAGGTGGAGAGGCCGAGCAGCCGCCCGGCGGTCGCCGAGGAGACGATGACGTGGTGCGCCCCGCTCTGCTTGAGCAGCGGCGCGTTCTCCGCCTCGCGGACCGCCGCGATGATCCGTACCTGTCCGGCGGTCAACTGCCGGACGGTCAGGGCCACCAGCACCGAGGCGTCGTCACTGTCGGTCGCGATGATCACGGCCTTGGCCGTCCGGACGTGCGCCTCCTCCAGGACCGACGAGCGGGTCGCGGAGCCCTCGATCGCGACCAGCCCGGCGGAGGTGGCCTGCCGCAGCCCGGCGCCGCTCCGCTCCACCACCACGATCCGGGACTTGTCCAGGCCGTTCTCCAGCAGCGCGGAGACGGCGCTGCGGCCCTTGGTGCCGTAGCCGCAGATGATGACGTGGTCCTTCACGGTTCTCCTCCACCGCGACAGGCGACGGCCGGTCCGGTACTGCTCGGTCAGGACTTCCAGGGTGGTGCCGACCAGGATGATCAGGAAGAGCACCCGGGCGGGGGTGACGAACAGGACGTTGACCAGGCGCGCCGACGGGGCGGCCGGGGTGATGTCGCCGTATCCGGTGGTGGAGAGCGAGACCACCGCGTAGTAGAAGCAGTCGAGGAGGGTGAGGCCGTCCTCGTTGACGTCGCGGTAGCCGTCCCGGTCGAACCAGACCGCGGCCACCACGGCGAACACCAGGCCCAGGGCGGCGAGCAGGCGCAGACTCAGCGCACTCAGCGGCCCCCGCCGTTGCGCGGGAAAATGGATCACCGTCGGTCCTGCTCCGCCGCTGTCGCCTGCACGTGCACAAGATAGCCGGTACGCGGCCGCCGGGCCCCCCGGGCGGCCTCCGGGGCGGCCTCCGGCACCCGGACGGGGCATGATGGGAGGGGCCAGGACGCCGACCACGAGGAGGCCCGCATGTCGTTGCTGCGACGGGTGATCGGCGGGGTGCTGCGTCGGGTACGGCTGCGGCAGGGCCGCACGCTGCGCGAGGTGGCCCTGGCGGCCGGGGTCTCGCTGCCCTACCTCTCGGAGGTGGAGCGCGGCCGCAAGGAGGCCTCCTCCGAGGTGCTGGCCGCGATCTGCCGGGCCCTCGGCATCCACCTCTCCGACCTGCTCGAGGAGGCCCGCGACGAGCTGCGCCGGGCCGAACGGCGGGCCCCGGTGACCTCGGGCTCCGGTCTGGTCCGGCTGGAGCGGGCTCCCGCCGGCCGGGGCGACGTACGCCTGCACGTCGGGTCGCGCCCGGGTCGGCCCCAGCCGCACCTGTCGCGCCGGCCCCGGTTCGGCGGTACGCCGCTGCTGGGCACCCGCGGGACGCTCACCGATCTCGGGCTGGCGGCCGGCGGGCCGATCGGCGCCGGGACCGGTTACGCCGTGCCGACCGTGCCCGGCACGGGCACCCGGATCTGGTTGATCCCGTCCCCGGCGCCGGCGCACCGTCGGCCGCGTACCGGCCGCCCGACGGCCCGGCGACGGACCGCCCGCGTCTGACGGCGGCCACCGGGCCGTCGGCGGCCGCGATCGATCTCCCGCGCGGGTGTCCCGGCAGCTACGGTGTGTGCCATGACCGGCGTAGCGCCCCTCATCGACGCCCTCATCGGGTTGGGTCTCACCCAGTACGCCGCCCGCGCCTACCTGGCCCTGGTGGCCCGCGAGCGGTACACCGCCGCGGAGCTGGCGCGGGCCTCCGGTGTGCCCCGGCAGCGGATCTACGACGTGCTCAACTCGCTGAACGAGCGCGGGCTGGTCCGGGTGCGTCCCGGCCCGGTGGTGCGCTACGCGGCCGTCGACCCCGAGGCGGCGGTCAGCCGGATGATGGAGGTCCACCGCACCGCGTACGAGCAACGTGAGCGGGCCGGCGCCGAGCTGATCGACCAGCTCGCCCCGCTCTGGACGCGCGGACGGTCCGAGGACGACCCGCTGGACTACGTCGAGGTCATCCGGGACCGGGAACAGCTCGGGGAGCGGTTCGCCGAACTCCAGTCGGGCGCCCGGCACCAGCTGCTCACCCTCGCCAAGATGCCCTACCTGGTGGTGGAGAATCCGGCCGGGATGGCGGCGGCTCAGCGGTTGGCCCGCGAGGGTGGGGACGTCCGCTGCGTCTACGAGCACGCGATGCTCGACGACCTGGCCCTGGTGGCGCACACCCGGGGCTTCGTGGGCGCCGGCGAGCGGGCCCGGCTGGTCGCCGAGGTGCCGATGCGACTCTGCATCGCCGACGGCGCGCGGGTGCTCATGTCGATGCGGGACCCGCGCGCGGACGAGGCGTCGAGCACGTCGCTGCTGATCGAACACCCGGCCCTCGCCCAACTGCTCATCCAGGCGTACGAGTCGATCTGGGCCGCCGGCGAGGAGTTCGAGGCGGCGGTGGCGCGGGTGGTCCCGGCGGCCGGCTGACCCTCCGGCGCCGGCCCGGCCGCTTCTGCCCAGGGCGGATCTGCCGGGGGCAGAATCGCTGGGCCGCGGGCCACCGCGCGCCGGAGGCTGGAGGCGGCCGGTTCCCGGGCGTCCCGTCGCCCGCCGGCGGCACGGAGGGTGGTCAGGTCATGGGGTACGGCATCTGGATGCTCGACGAGGGGCAGCCGTCGTTCGGCGACCGGGTCTTCGAACGGCTGCTCAAGGAGCGCATCATCTTCCTCGGCACCGAGGTCACCGACGCGTCGGCCAACCAGATCTGCGCGCAGATCCTGCTGCTGGCCGCCGAGGACCCGGAGCGGGACATCTTCCTCTACATCAACTCGCCGGGCGGTTCGGTCACCGCCGGGATGGCCGTCTACGACACCATGCGGTACGTCAAGAACGACGTCGGGACCCTGGCGCTCGGGCTGGCCGGTTCGATGGGGCAGTTCCTGCTCTGCGCCGGCGCGGCCGGGAAGCGGTTCGCGCTCCCCCATTCGCGGATCATGATGCACCAGCCGTCCGGCGGCATGGGCGGTACGGCCGCCGACATCACCATCCAGGCGGAGAACATGCTGCACGTGAAGCGCACGATGCAGGAGCTGATCGCCGGGCACAGCGGGCGCACGCTGGACGAGATCCAGCGCGACTGGGACCGGGACCGCTGGTTCACCGCCGAGCAGGCCCGCGAGTACGGCCTGATCGATCAGGTGGTCACCCGCGCCGAGCAGCTCGCCGGGTGAATGGAGGGGCCCCTGTCAACGGGGCCCCTCCATTCATCGGTCAGGGATAGTTGATCACCGGGCTGGTGCCGTACGAGCCGACGACCGGGGTGCCGGCCTCGTTGATCGTGCGTTCGATGCCGCCGCTGCCGTCCAGGAAGACGGTGATCGCGTCGTGGAACCGGACGCCCGCCCGGCGGGGCGCCTCGATCGCCCGGTCGCAGCGGATGTCCACGCCCTGGTTGAAGTACGAGTAGACGCCCAGCCCCCACGCCTCGTGCTTTCGCACGTGCCCGGCGACCTGGTAGGAGGCCCAGCCGTTGCCGGTCGGGCTCCGCCAGGCCGCCTGGCTCGGCGGGTCGTACGGCAGTTCGCTCTGGTAGAAGACGGTGCGGCCGCGCTCGCCGCGCCACACCGTCTGCCACCGCTGGTAGTGCTCGACGAAGAGGCCGTACGCGGTCACGTCGTCGGCGTTGACGACCACGCCGGTGTCGGCGGTGTTGACGGTCCAGCCGATGGTGCCGGGCCTGCCGTGGTCACCGCGCCAGGCCCAGATGTTGTCGATCAGGGTGTGCCGGCTGTTCACCACCAGGCTGGTGCGGGCCCTGCCGACGGTCGGGCCGCCGATCCGGAAGAAGACGTCCTGGAGCGAGATCGGGTTGCCGGCGTGCGGCCGGTGGCTGTGCGGCTTGCCGACCTCGACCAGCACCTCCGATTCGACCGGCCCGGCGTCGACCAGCACGCCGGCGATCCGTACCCCGTCGACGTCCTCGATCCGCAGGGCCGCGTCCCCGGTGGTCGGGGCGAGGCTGGGCATGCCGAGGCCGAGCACCACGGTGTCCGGGTGCTTGACCCGCAGCGCCCGGTCCAGGTGGTAGACGCCCGGGGTGAGCAGCAGGTGCCGGCCCCGGGACAGTTCCTGGTTGATCCGCTTGGCCGAGTCGGTGGGTCGGGCGACGAAGAAGTCGGCCAGCGGCAGCGAGGGCACCGGACGGGCGCCGGCGGCCCAGGTGGTGCCCGCGGTGTCGTGCCGCAGCGCGGGCACGGCGACCCGCCAGCCACCGGCCGCGTCCACGAAGAGGTACGGCTTCTCCCTGGTCACCGGGCTGGTCGGCAGGGTGGTGTACGGCGGGTTCGGGAAGCCCTGCGCCGGCGCGCCGAGCACCCCGGAGAAGACCTGGTTCCAGACCCCGTTGGTCCAGTCGCCGCCGAGTTCGCTGTCCCGGGTCAGCCACTGCTGCTGGGAGCCGTTGATGGTGATGCCGTCCACCTTGGAGTCGGCGATGTACCCGCCGCTGGAGTAGCCGCCGTTGCCGGGCTCCAGCCAGAGGATGCCCTTGATGTGCACCCGGCGCATCGGGGACGCCTGGGAGACCGCCCACTGGTTCGACCAGTCGGTGGGGGTGACGGCGAGGTTCTCCGCCGAGCGCCAGAAGTTGGTGAGGGCGGAGATCCCCGCGGGCGAGTTGGGGTCGGGCTGGCCGATCACCCGGACCGCGCCGTGGATCTCCACGTCGTCGGGGTGGGCGCCGAGGCCCGCGACGGTGGTGTAGTAGCCGAGCCGGGCGTTCACCTGGTACCGGCCGGGCTTGAAGAGCACGGCGTAGCGGTCGGCGCCCATCTCGTTGTGTTCCTGCGCGGCGAAGAGCCGGTCCAGGGTGGACTGGATCTCCTCGACAGGAGTGGTCGGGTCGTACACGAAGACGTTGGGGCCGAAGTCGGGCTCGGCGGCCCGGTCGCCGGCCGCGGGCGCGGCGGCAGCGGGCAGCGTGGGCAGTCCGAGGGCGGTCAGCGACGCCGCCGAGGCGGCGGTGACGGTGAGGAAGCGGCGGCGGGAGGGGTCGAGTGGTCTCATCTGCCTGCCTGTTCGGTGGTGGGGTACGGGCCGGCCAGCAGGCGTGAGAGCGCTCTCCTGACCGGACGTCCTGTTCCTACCCCATCGATCCCGCCCGCGCCAGACTCCGCCGGTTCCGGAACCGGGTCAGCGAGCGTCGTAGCGGGCCCGGGCGGCCTCCACCTCGGCCAGGTGGGTGCTGGCCCACGCCTCCAGGCCGGCGACCAGGTCGAGCAGGCTGCGACCGAGGTCGGTGAGCGCGTAGTCGACCCGGGGCGGCACGCTGGCGTGCACGGTGCGGGTGACGATGCCGTCGCGCTCCAGGCCGCGCAGGGTCTGGGTGAGCATCTTCTGGCTGATCCCGTCGACCCGCTCGGCGATCTCGCCGTAGCGCCGGCCGCCCTCGGCGAGGGTGAGCACGATCAGCACACTCCAGCGGTCGCCGATCCGGTCCAGGACCTTCCGGCTGCCGCAGTTCCGGTTGAACGGGTCCGCCTGCACGACTCACTCTCTCTCAGTGCGTACCGAACTTCAAGGTGCCTACTCTCCAACGGGAAGTAAGGCGGGAATGTTCCCGTTGCCGTGGGAAGACAGCTGATGTCGCAACCACAGGGAGTGCCCATGTCCATCGCCGTCACCGGTGCCACCGGTCCGCTCGGCCGCCTGATCATCTCCTCGCTGCTCGACCGGGGCGTACCCGCCGACCAGATCACGGCGGTCGGCCGGAACATCGACCGGCTCGCCGAACTCGCCGGGCGCGGCGTGGCCACCCAGCGGGCCGACTACGACGACCCCGGGTCGCTCCAGGCGGCCTTCGCGGGCGCCGAGAAGCTGATGTTCGTCTCCGGCAGCGAGGTCGGCAAGCGGGTGGTGCAGCACGGCAACGTGGTCACCGCCGCCAAGGAGGCCGGCGTCCGGCTGATCGTCTACACCAGCATCGCGCACGCGGACACCTCCAGCCTGGTGCTCGCCGCCGAACACAAGGCCACCGAGCAGCTGATCACGGATGCCGGGCTGCCGTACGTGTTCCTGCGCAACAGCTGGTACCTGGAGAACTACACCGGCCAGCTCCCGACGTACCTCCGGCACGGGGTGACGGGCGCGGCGGGTGACGGGCGGGTCAGCGCCGCCACCCGCGCCGACTACGCCGAGGCCGCCGCGGTGGTGCTCACCGCCGAGGGCCAGGCCGGCAGGGTGTACGAGCTGGGCGGCGCGCCCGTCACCATGACCGAGCTGGCCGCCGAGATCTCCCGGCAGGCCGGCCGGACCGTCTCCTACCTCGACCTGCCCGTCGACAAGTACACCGAACTGCTGGTCACGGCCGGCCTGCCCGAGGGGTACGCGGCCATGCTCGCCGACGGCGACCGCGGTCTCGCCCAGGGCGAGCTGGAGGTCGGCGACGACCTGACCACCCTGCTCGGCCGCACCCCGACCACGCTCGCCGAGGCGATCCGCGCCGCGCTCTGACGGCTCTCCCCGGCCGCCGTCCCGGACCAGCCGGGGCGGCGGTCAGCCGCGCTCGGCGCGCAGCTTCACCAGGTCGTCGACGAGGGCCTCCACATAGTCGGCCGTCTCCTCCCAGCGGGTCACCGGGATGCACTGGATGCCCATGGCCTTCACCGGGTAGTCGTTGCCGCCCACGTCGAGCCGGTCGCCGACGAAGAGCACGTTGTCCAGCTTCAGGTCCAGGCACTCCAGCAGCTTGCGCATGCCGTACGCCTTGTCCACACCCTTGCGGGTCACATCGATCGAGGTCGAGCCGCCGCCCCGCACCTCCAGGTCGGGCAGCTTCGCGGCGACCGCGTCCCGCAGCCGCTTCTTCCTGCTGCCGTCCGGGTCCCAGCCGTACTTCTCCGCCGGCGGGGCGGACTGGCCCAACGCGGAGAAGGTGATCTGGCTGCCCCGGTCCTCGATGATGTCACCCCAGGTCTTCGACTCCCAGAGACCGAGCGCCTGCGCCGACTCGGTGAGCGCCGCGACCACCCGGGCCTTGTCCGCCTCGCTCAGATCCTCGGCGTAGACCTGCCGCCACCCGCCGTCCAGCCAGCGGTAGTAGCGGGTGCCGCAGGTCGGCATCAGGTGCAGCCGGCCGCGCTGCTCCTCGGTGAGGTCGAGGTGGGCCAGCACCTGCATCTCGAACTGCTCGAACCGGCCCCCGGAGATGATCAGCACATCCACCTCGGTGAGCAGGTGGCCGAGGAGTTCCGCCATCCGACGATCGATCCGGGACTTGGAAACCGCCAGGGTGTCGTCCAGGTCGAACGCCACCACTCGAAGATCGTTCATCAAGTACCACCATGTCGTCGCGGGCAGGCCAGGACTTAGCAGGGTACCGACGGTGACCATCCGGCACCCGCGAGCCCCGATCGTCACGCTACGCAGTCCTCGAAGCAGGTTATCGCCTTCTCTCGGGTCAGCCCGCCGGAATGCGCCCGGCGGCCGCATGGACGGAGATCGCCAGCCTCGCGGTACCGCTTCCGCTCGACGCGCTCCGGCCGGCCGGCGAGGCACCGCCGCGGGTCAGCGGTCTGACCGCTACCCGTGGCGGCCGGGCCGTCCGGACGAGCCAGGCTTCGACCGGATCGCGCCTGCTGGTCATGGCCTCCTCACGCGACCTCCGCCACGGTGACGGCCCCCTTCAGGTCAGCTTCACCAGCGCGAGCCTGCTGTTCCTGGTCGGCGGTGACGGCGCGCTCCAGACGTGGCGGCTCGGCTTCTCGATCGAGCTGCCCCCGGCCTCCCGGGTCATCGTGAACCTCGAACACTCACCCGAGCTGTCGCTCCGGTGCCGGGTCGACTCGTCGGAATACCACTCCCTGGCGCAAGGCGTGGCGCAGGGGACGGTTCGGAAGATCGGGTTCTACCCGTCCGGCCGGGCGGACATGACCTACCTCTTCGGCCTGCACAGCGAGTCCCGCTTTCGCAGCCTGGCCATGCTGCCTTTCGCCGGCTCGGTGGGCCTCCTCGCCACCGGGCTCACGATCGCGCTCATGTACGCGGGGTACACGGACATGGCCGCGGTCGCACTCGCGTTGGCGTTGGCGCCCCCGGCCCTCCAAGCGGCTCGACCCTCGACCGGGTTCTACCGCTCGGCCGACATCCACAGTCGAGGCCCGGCGGTCTGGATATTCGCGCTCTCGATGGCGGCATACGTTCCCACCACCCTGTTCGCCATCCTCACCTTGACCGACCTCAGCCACCTCCGCCGGCTCAGCCAGTCACTCTGCTATTCCCTCGGAGTGCTGCTCGGCCTGTTCGGGATCGGCATCCTCGTCGCGGTTCGGGAACAGGTTCTCCCCGCTCACTACTGCGACGTCTGCACGCACCGGCTCTTCTGGCGCCGTCGCAGTCGGCTCCACTGGGCCAGCAGGCGTACCGTGTGCCAGGGGTGCTTCGCGGACATCGAGGCCCGCGAGCAGGCGGAGGGCTGAGCAGGTGGCGCAGGGACCGCTGTCGTTCGACATAGCCGCGGAGATCGCCGAGACGATCAGACCGGCCCTGGCAGACGCCGCCCGCACCGAATCGCTCGGCGAGATCACTCAGGACAAGGGTGGCGACCACACGGCACACCGGGTCGACGATGTGGCCGAGCGCGTGCTGTTCGACGCCCTTGAGCGGCGGCGGTTCGCCGGATGCGTCTTCTCCGAGGAGGCCGGTCTCGTTCGGCTCGGCGACGAGCCGCGGATCGTCGTCTGCGACCCGTACTGCAACACCACCCTGACCTTCCACGGCGTCCGCGAATCGGCAGTGGCGGTGTACGAGTACAACCTCGCCGGGGATTTCCTGAGCGGCGCGATCGCGGACATCCAGATCCCGCGAGTGGTCTGGGCCACGACCCGCGAACGGACCCGCGTCACCGCGTTGAACGGCAGCACCCGTCCGTCCCCGGCGTCCTGCTCGAAGATCCCGCAACTGGACCAGGCCTTTCTCGTGGTCTCCCTGCTGAAGCGCCGCCGCCGGCAGAACCCGCCGCTGAAACTCCTCAGCGGGCCGAAGTTGCTCAGCACCATCGACGGAGCGATCGTCGCCGCACGGATCGCGGTGGGCGAGGTCGACGGATTCGTGGACCATCAGTTCGGGCAACCGTCCTACGAGACACTGGCGTACGAGCTGGTCGTCCGCGCGGGCGGCGTGGTGACCGATCCCGCCGGGGCACCGATCGACTTCGGGGCGATCGTCCGTGGCCTCGGGCGTGGCGAGGTGGGCCGGCACCGGTTCGTCGCCTCAGCGAACCCGTCGCTGCACAGCGACGTGTTGGCACACCTGGCAGCCGACTGACGGCCGGCCGCCCGGGTCAGAAGTCGATCCGCATGACCACACGGCGGGGCGTCGGGTGGCTGACCTCGACCAGGCCGGCGTCCGCGAAGACGCTCGGGCTGCCCACGTACAACTCTCCCCAGGTGGCCTCCCGCCCGGGTGGCAGGACCAGCGGGTAGCCCTCCAGGGCGCGGGCGCCGCGGTCCCGGGCGAAGTCGACGGCGGCTCGGGCGAGTGCCCGGCTGACTCCCCGGCGCCGGTAGCCGACCCGGGTCACGAAGCAGGTCACCGCCCAGACACCCGGGTCGTCCCGGTCCTCGTCCCGGCCGGTCCACGGCACCCGGGTGAACCGGAGGCGCGGGTACGCGGTGCGCGGCTCGACCGCGCACCACCCGACCGGTTCGCCGTCCAGGTAGGCGACCAGCCCGCTGGTGGTGCCGGACTGCGGGTCCCCACAGTCGGTCTGGTCCCGCAGCCGCTCGGCCCGTGCCTCGACCGGCAGAGATTTCCAGTCCCGGTCGCGGACCTTGAACCACTGGCACTGGCAGCGTGCGGCCTCACCGCGTCGGCCGAACACGGCCTGCAGGTCGTCCCAGCTCGCCTCGTTGGCCGGCACCACGGTGATCGCCATCAGACCGCCTTCCCGCCGACCGTGCCGACGCAGGCCTCGTTGCCCTCCGGATCGGCCAGCACCCAGAACGAAGGAGCGTGCGCGTCGGTCACCAGACGGCCGCCGGCCGCGAGCGCCGCCGCGATCCGGGCCTCGGCCACGTCGTACGGGACCCAGACGTCGACATGCATCCGGTTGCGCTGCGGTCGCGGCGCGTCCATCCGCTGGAACCAGAATGCCGGCCCGCGCCCGTGCGGGTCGACCAGGTCCTCGGGGCTGCCCGCGCGGTACGCGTACCCGAGCAGGGCCCGCCAGAACGTGGTGACCGTGGGCAGGTCCAGCGCGTCGACGGTCACCTGCACGCTCTGCACGCCCGACGGCTCCCCGGGCACGCCCAGCTCACGCGCCACCGCCGAGATCGCGCGGGCCAGGTCCAGGTCCCGCCGGGTCAGCCCGTAGTGGTCGGCGGTCAACGTGACCAGGCGGACGAGCACCCCGTCGGAGCGCAGGTCGACGTCGGGTCGGTGGTCGTCCGGGCCGGGCAGCTCACCGATCGCCCGGATCAGCCGCAGCCCGGCCGCGAACGACCCGGTACGGAACCAGGCGCACGCCCCCTCGCCCAGCACCCGCCAGTCCGCCACTCCGTCCGCCGCGTGGAACTGCTCGGCGGTGATCCGCTCGGTCAACGTCACTCCCCTCGTCGGTGCCGTTCAGTCTGCACCCGGTCACCGACACCTTCCGGCGTACCGGTGGGCCACCGTGACGCCGCGGGTAGTGCCGGTCCGGCCTGCGGCGCGGTCCGCCGGGGCACGCGAAGGTCCGGCCCGGCTGCTGGCGGCGGGCGCTCGCCGCCCGCCGTCGCCGGGAGGAAATCGGTCGACAGGGCCGATCGCCGCGGCCATCGTCGGGGGCATGCTGAGTCAGGAGGAGATCTGGGACGCCGAGGCGGCCCAGCGATACGACACGCCCGGCACCGGTATGTTCGCGCCCGAGGTGCTGGGGCCGACCGTGGCGCGCCTCGCCGCGCTCGCCGGGGACGGGCGGGCCCTCGAGTTCGCCATCGGGACCGGCCGGGTGGCCGTGCCGCTCGCCGAGCGGGGCGTACCGGTCACCGGCATCGAGTTGTCCCGCGCGATGGTCGACAGGCTGCGGAGCAAGGTGGACGAGGCGGCCATCCCCGTGCTGGTCGGGGACATGACCGCCACCGTCGCCCCCGGCAGGTATTCGCTCGTCTACCTCGTCTACAACACCATCTCCAACCTGCAGACGCAGGCGGAGCAGGTGGAATGCTTCCGCAACGCGGCCCGCCACCTCACCCCGGGCGGGCGGTTCGTGATCGAACTCTGGGTACCGGAGCTGCGCAAGCTACCGCCGGGCCAGCAGGCCACCGTCTGGCACGCGGAGCCCGGCTACCTCGGCCTGGACACCTACGACGTGCTGCACCAACACGTCGTGTCCCATCATTTCCATTTCGGCGAGGGGACCGAGGCGCGGCTGTTCCGCAGCCCGCACCGCTACATCTGGCCGGCTGAACTGGACCTGATGGCGCAACTGGCCGGGTTCGAGTTGGAGTCCCGGCACGCCGACTGGTCCGGCGGCGAGTTCACCGCCGACTCCCGCTCCCACGTCTCGGTCTACCGCCGGCCGGAGTGACCCCGGTCGGCTGGCGCCGGCGCCCCGGCAGGATTCGAACCGGCGACACTCGGTCGAGGAAGTCTGGACACCGCGCCGGACCCGGGCGGCGCAGGCGCCGGCACGCCTCGGCCACCGCCCAGGGCCGCTGGCCGGCGTACCGCGGGCGGCTCAGCGTCCCGGCACCGGGGCCGGTCGAGGTGGTCCCGACGGCGCGGTGGCCGGGGCGCGCCACCAGCGGCGCGACGCCAGCGCGGCCAGCCCGGCGCCGGCGGCGTTGAGCAGTACGTCGTCCACCGAGGACACCCGGTCCAGCCGCAGGACGTACTGTGCGGCCTCGACCAGCATCGAGCAGCCCGCCGCGAGCGCCAGGATCCGCGGCACCGACGCCAACGCCGCGAACCGCACCGGGGCGAGGAACCCCAGCGTCGCGAACACCAGTAGGTTGCCGATGACCTGGAGCGTCACCGTCAGCGGCCCGGCGGCGAGGATCGTGAGCAGGTCCCGCAGCGGTACCAGGCTCACCCGACCGGGGACGTTGCCCGCCCGGTCGCCCGGCAACATGATCATCCACACCCACGGCACCGTCCCGTAGACGATGCCGACGTCGGCCAGCGACATCCGCCATGCCGCAGTGGTGCCGGTGGCACTGCGACGGTGCGCCAGCGCCCAGACCGCCAGCGCGGCCAACGGCAGTGCGGCCACCGTGATGAGCGCCACGCCGTTGAACGTACCCAGCCAGCCGTGCCACCCCCGGACCATGCCACCCCCGCTCCCGTCCGATCGCGAAATCTACCCCGGCCCGGGCGGTCGTGATGGTCCGCCCTGCTCTCGGCAGCCCTGGAAGCGATCGGGCAGGAAGCGGGCACGGAAGCCCCGGAAACCGGCGCGGTAATCGGTGATCTGGTGCCCCCGGGGTGACCCGCAGAGCATCCGCGACAATATCTGACCTGCGGAAACGCGCCCGGGCGGAGATCGAATACCGGTACGGGCTGCCCCCGAAGTAGCTTGCCCGGCAGCTCACGGCTTACGGTGCTGCGGTTTCGACGGGCACGTGTTCGTCCAACCCTGGCCCGCCGGCCCCGGCGACAAACGCCGCGACCACACCATCTTCTACCAGTACAAGGCGGATCGGGCCCGACGCACCCTGCGGGGGATCGACCAGCAGATCACCAAGGCCGAGAACGCCGACGCCGGCAAAACAGCGGTCAAGCGGAACCGGTACGTACGCCTGACCGGCGCGACCAAGAGCGTGAACCGGGCCCTGGAGGCCAAGAACCGGGCCCTCGCCGGCATCAAGGGCTACATCACCAACCTCCCGAACCCGGACCCGCAGCAGGTGATCGGCGCCTACAGCCGGCTGCTCCAGGTCGAGAAGTCCTTCCGGATGCCCAAGACCGACCTGGCCGCCCGGCCGATCTACCACCACACCCGCGAATCGATCGAAGCGCACCTGACCATCGTGTTCGCCGCCCTCGCCGTATCCCGCTGGATCGAGCACACCACCGGCTGGACCATCAAACGCTTCGTCACCACCGCCCGCCGCTACCGCACCATCCAAATCCAAGCCGGCGACCACACCATCACCGCAGCCGATCCCATACCCGCCGAACTCCAAGCCGCCCTCGACCTCATCCACGGCACGCACTAAATGAGCCAACTCGGGTCCAACACCCGCACCGAGTCGAGCTTGCTGGTCGGTTCAATGATCCTGGCCAGCACCAACGCCTTGAACACCTCGTCCTGCTCGGCCGCCACGGCGAACCCCAGGACGTCGTACCCACGGCCCAAAGCATCCAACAGGTGCCCGGCCCTCGTGGACGTGATCGGCAACGGGTCACCCCCGTTGGCCGGGCTGCTCGGCAGACGCAGATCCAACTCGCCCTGCCCCGCGGCCATCCGCTGCCGAGCCACCGCATTCAACAGTTCCAGGTCCGCATCCGTGTGCGCGGACCCGCTGTGCTCGATGTCCCGCGAGCCCCGCCGCTGGGAGTGCACGATCTGCACCGCCCGCGCCCCGGACGCCGTCTTCACCGTCCGCACGTACGCCACAGCCGACACGATAGAACCCGACCCATTTAGCGCGTGCCTACCGACACAACACCCCAGGTCACAGCCTCGCAGACCCCAGAATCAGCCGACCGTGAGCCAAGTCGGGTCTCACGACCACCAACGATGGACAAAACGGTCCAGCCGAAACGGTCAGGAAGGGAGCAAAAGCCTCTGACGGATCGAGGCTAGCCTTTACACTGCTTTCGGGCATCTGCGGCGAACTTCTCACGATCCATCGCTACCGCGCGTCCAGGCCCTCCAGTAAGAACCTCATTCACCTTCAGCTTATCTAGCCCACTGGAGTCGAAGTGGAATCTCATCAACAGCCCCACAGCGTAACCGACGATGTCCAATGTGTATTGTCTACCTGGAGTCAACTCCTTAAGGGAATTACTTTCGGACGTCCAGCCGTCCGCCTGTGCGAGCAACGGCACGTCGACCAACCGCGAGGACTGAGCCTCCTCACGACTCCGGCTAATGTGCCAAATCTCGCTCCCATCATCACTAGCGAATGCCTTGATCCCCACAATCGCCTCATCGGGGCAGCCGACGACCAATACGTGAGTCCGCCCGTCACTGTCCGAAATGAGCGCTGCGCGAGTATCGCGCGGCGGCTGACACGCTGAAATTGACAGCACGACTGACAAGGCAATGCCCAAGACAGTTCCCTGCCACCGCCTTCTCCCATAAATCATTCTTGGGATCCGTTCCACGAGAACTTAAGAACGAGGATTCCTGGGCCTACCTGAGATAGAGCCGGTAGTCCGGGACAGGGTTGCCGCCTTGCACAAATTGCCCGTTCACCTCTTTTGGCGCTTTCCAGTAACCACCCTGGAATGGCTGCGCCCCCACCTCGTAGTCGTTGCAGGCACTCCAATCGAGACACCTGATATACGAAGCACCGCTCTCCAGCTCGTAATCTGCGGCATAGGTCTTCCAACTCTTAGCCTTTGCCCATTGCTCCGAGTGCCTCGCCTCGTGCGCCAACAGATTTCGCGCGTAGTAGTCAGGATTAAGGCACTTTCCGCGATTATCACACGTCTTCGCGATGTCGGAATAAGCAGTCTTCTCGTCTTCCAACTCCTGATCGAGATCGGCGGGAGATCCTGGATAGAACAATACGTCACCAACGGTCATCGGGCGCCCCTGCATTGTCGGATCGAATCCAAAGCAAACGACCTGCTCTGCCTTGACCTCACATGCATCAATCGAGCCGAAGAGACGTACGTAGGCAAGGGCAAGGGCATCGCTCCCGTTGTCCACATTTCCCGGACGAATCTGCGGCGACTGTCTCGTGAGGCATCGACCCTGCACAAGCAGGCCGAAGCAGGTAGAAGGAGTTGGCGCCGCTTGCGGAGACGGTGCGGGCCGGGGGCCCTGTCGGCGATCGCGCCGCCGGTTGTCTTCTCTCTGCTGCGCCTTGCATGCGCTACCGCAGCCGGACCCGCCGTATCGGAGTTGAGTGTTGATCTCTGACTGTTGCGATGGCTTCCCACCACTCCATTGTGCGTCTTCTGGACTCAGGCCGGTCGGGTCGCTGAGGGTGGCGGGAGAGTTGTTGGAGTAGCTGTACCCATTCCACTGCTGAGGGTCTGCATTACTCATGATCGGGTCGACGCTGATGAATCGGCCGATGGTGGGGTCGTATTCGCGGGCGCCGAGGTGGGTGAGGCCGGTGGGGTCTTGGGTTCCGCCGACGAAGCCTTTGTCCAGGGTGGGGGCCCAGGTGCCGGTGGTGGTGCCGCGTTGTTCGCCGTAGGGGAGCATGTGGCGTTTGGCGACGGCGAGGGTGGTGGCGTTGATGGTGAGTTCGGCGGTGCCGTGGTGGTCGTTGGTGATCCAGTTGACGCCGGTGCCGGTGCGGATGGCGATGGTTTGGCCGGCGAAGGTGTAGTAGCGGGTGGCGGTTTTGGTGGTGGTGCTGGTGGTGTAGCGGACTTCGGTTCCGCCGGGCAGGTAGAGGGTCTTGCCGGTGGAGTCGGTGCGGATGAGCCGGTTGCCGTCGGCGTCGTAGATGTAGCTGCTGGTGGTGGCGCCTGACGTGCTTTGGAGGTGGCCTTCGCGGTCGAAGGTCAGGTTTTGGGTGGCGCCGGTGGTGGTGGGTCGGGTTGTGGTGTTGCCGGCGTTGTCGTAGCTGTAGCCGCGGGTCCAGGTGGCGGCGCCGCTGGCGGTGACGCTGTTGACGGCGTGCGGCCGGGCGGCGCCGTCGGTCGGGTAGGCGTAGGTGTAGGTGGTGTCGGTGGTGCTGTGGCGGACTTCGGTTTTGCGGTTGCCGTTCGAGAAGAGGTTCCAGGTGTGCCAGTAGGGGTAGGAGCCGCCGATCTGGGTCCAGGCGGTGGGTTTGGTGGCGCAGCTACCGGTGGCGGGGGTCCAGGCTTCGGTCATGCGGCGTAGGTAGTCGAGGGTGAAGCACTGGTGGTCGGCGACACCGCCGCCGGGGGTGTCGTGGATTTCGGTGACGTTGCCGGCGTTGTCGTAGGTGTAGTTGTAGTTCGCGGCTTCGGGTTTGAGTTCGGGGACGACGTTGGTGCTTTTGAGCCGGCGGGTGGGTTCGTCGATGTTCGAGGTGACGATGACACGTTTGCCGTATTCGCCGAGCTGGTACTGGGTGAGTTGGCCGAGTTTGTTGTAGGTGACGTCGTAGGTGTAGATCTGGGCCGCCGACAGCGGGCCGGCGGGGTCATCGACGTCGGTGTAGCCGTTGATGATCTTTTCGGAGGTGAGGTCGGCGGCGGCGGGCATGGTGACCTGGAAGGGCTTGCCGTTGGCCCGGTACGTCATGGTGGTGGTGTAGGTGCAGGTGTTGGGGCTGGCGGCGGCGCACAGGTTCGACTCCGCGGCGGGGAGCACGACGGAGGTGGAGGTGGGCCGTCCGTAGGTGTCGTAGGCGTCGACCTTGGTGGTGTATGGGTTGCCGCCGGAGTAGCGGGTGGCGGAGGTGAGTTTGCCTGTGCCGTTCGGGAGCGTGTCATACACCCAGGTGGCGCGCAGAGCGCCGGTGGCGGTGTCGTCGCGCATGCTGGTCTTGCGGCCGAGTTCGTCGTAGGTGTAGGCGGTGGTGGCGGTGCCGGTGCCCAGGGGGCTGGTGGTGGTGGCGACGTTGCCGGCGGCGTCGTAGGTGCTGGTGGTGGTGCCCTTGTCCGGGTCGACGGCCCGGGTTTGCCGGCCGCGCAGGTCGTAGGTGTAGGACCAGGTGTTGGCGCCGGTGACGTCGGTGACGGTTTTGAGCTGCCCGAGCAGGGTGTAGGTGTGGGTGGTTTTGTCGAACTTGGTGGTGTCGTCGCTGCCGACGTCGGCGCGGTTCTTGTACTGCCGCAGCGTTGTGGTGCGGCCTTGGGCGTCGCTGAGGGTGGTGGTGGCGGTGCCGCCGGCCGGCGGGGTGATGCTGACGCGTTCCCCGTTGTAGGTGGTGGTGGTGCGCCATTTCTCGGTGCCGTTGGCGAGCAGGATCTGCGCCGTCTGGCGGCCGGCGCCGTCGTAGGCGTTCTGGGTGATGGAGGGGATCTGCCCCTGCGGGGTGGCCAGGCTGGTGTTGACCGCGGTGTTGGTGGAGTCGTAGTAGGGGGCGGACGTCCAGGCGGTGGCGCCGAGGGTGTTGGTCAGGGTGTCGGTGATCGTGCGTCCACCGCCGGTGGCCTGGAGTTGGTTCTGCCGCAGGCGCAGGAACCCGTCATACAGGTTCACCGACTTCCGATACGCCGTCCCCGTCACGAGCAGTGTTTCCGTGGTGACCGCTGACGGACCGCCGCTCTTGCGCACCAGATACGTGAACTTGGCACTGGGCGTCTGGGTGGCCTTGTTCCGGCCGGGGATCCAGGTGTTGGTGAGCCGGCCGAGCCCGTCGTAGGTGAGGTCGGTGACCGCGCCGTTGGCGTCGGTGATCTTCGTCGGCGTCCCCCACGCCGGCTCCACCAGCGTGGTGGCGGTGTGGCCCTTCGCATTGGTCGCCACGGTTTGGGTGACCAGGCCGCCGTTGGCGGTGGTGTAGGCGGTGGTGGTGGTGTAGCCCCGCGGATCGGTGACCGACGTGACGCGGCCGTTGCCGTCGTAGGTGGTGGTGGCGGTGCGGGTGTAGACGGGGGTGCTGCCGTTGAACTTCTCGAGTTCTTCAGTGCGGACGAGGTTGCCGTGGGTGGGCGCCTGCCCAAAGGAGGTGTCGTCGACGTAGGTGTCGTAGAACGCCCGCGACCGGTTGAGCACGGTGGCCGGATCCGCGGGGGTGGGGGCGCCGGTGCAACGGACGGACAGGGTTTCGGTTTGGGAGACCCGGTCGATCATCCAGATGCTGTCGTTGCGGGCGTAGGTGTTGCGGGTGCAGGTGTCATCCGTGGTGATGGCCTCGTCGCCCTGGTCCTCGACGGTGGTGGGCAGGCCGTCGCTGTTGAAGCTGGTGATGGTCTTGGTGTAGCGGTAGCCGCCGCCGGCGAGGGGGGTGCGGGCGCGGGCGATGTCGGTGTTGGTCATCCACGCCCGGGTGGTGATCCCGTCGCGGGTCCGCGTCGCGGTGGGGCCGTTGATCCACGGGTTGTTGCGGGTGGAGGAGATCTCGGTGCCGCCGGGCCCGTTGTAGGTGATGGTTTGCAGTTCGAAGCCCTGCAGGGCTTCGTGGTCTTCGATGGCGCCGCCCCACGAGTCGGTGACCCACACGTCCTTGACGCCACTGGTCGCCTTGTCGCCGTCGAGGCCGCGTAGGTAGCGGTGCTCGACCGCGGTCTGCTGCCCGGCCGGGTCGCCGTGGCGGACGGTGACCTTGCCGTAGCCGCGCCAGTCGCTCCAGGTGCGGTACTTGTCCTTGGTCAACTCGTCGGTGTTGTACGCCCAGGCGGGGGTGTCGTAGTCGTACTCGGTGACCTCGGTGGGTTGGTCGGTGACGGTGTCGTCGAGGTCGATGCGGGTGACGACGTACTTGTGGAACCAGTCAAGCGTCGGGTTCACGCCGTCCGGGTCGTAGTACGACGGCATGCACCGCTTCGTGTTGCTCGCCGGTGACGGCAGGGTGGTACGGGTGCAGTCGGGTCCGGAGTAGGTGACGATGATGTCCCCACCGCTCTCGGTGTGCACCGCCTTGATCCGCCACCGGTTCAACGCCGACCGCTGGTCGGCGGGCCCGTCGACCCGGTTGGGCAGCGGCAGCGACCCGGTGTCGAAGGTGATCTCCGGGTCGGAGACAGCGGCGCCGCCGGCGGTGGTGACATGACCGGTGCGGGTGATGCCACGCAGCCACATCGGGGTGGACTCCCCGGTGCCGGCGTTGACGAACTCCTGCCGCAACGACCACGACTCCACATCCGCGTATGTGGTGGCGCCGTTACGGGTCTGCGCGGTGACCTTCGTCAACCGGCGGGCCGTCCAGAACGTGGGCGAGCCCTGCGTGGTGCACTGGTCGCCGGCCTTGCAGTACTGATCCCACGGCGTGTCATACCAGTTCGCGGTCACCGGGTCCGACGTCCACGCCGCCCCCGACCAGCAACTAGACAGGCATCGTTCGGCGGTGGTGAACACGACCCGCAGCGGTGCGGCCTGGGCGTACTCGGCGTTCTTGCGCATGCCGTACTCGATGCGCGCCAGCCAGCCGCCGCGGTCGTAGGTGGTGCGCTGGCTGGGGGTGTTGTCGCGGGCGTAGGCGCCGGTCTCCTTGCCGTAGAAGTACGCCATGCTGTTGCTGTTGGGGTCCACGACGTAGTCGAGGTTCCACCGCCACGCCTGGGAGCAGTAGGCGTTGGCGAACGTCGCGTTGTAGCAGGGCTCGCCGGAGTTGTTGCCGAACACCGGCACGGTCCACACCGAGTCGGTGACCGCGTTGCCGCTGGCCCAGCCGGGCAGCTTGTGGTAGCCGAAGTAGTACTGGGTGCCGTCGGTGGTGGTCACCTTCCAGTACTCGTTGTCGTTGTCCCCGTTATCCCGCGCGGAGCTGGTCAGCTTCTCCACCCGCGTGCCGTCGTCGTTGCGCAGCCGCCACACCGACCCGTCCTTGATCAACTCCCCGGCGTGGCCGTTGAGGGACAGGGTCGCGTTGTCGGTGAACCAGCACAGGTCACCGGTCTTGTGACCCGGGTTGTCATCCGCGCACGACTGGTACTTGCGCTCAATAAAGCCGGGCCAGGAGTCCCAGCCGTCACCGACCCACGAGCCCTGGTTGTTCGTCAGCGCCGTGCGCCCGTCGAGGCTGCCCGAGGAGTAGGAGAAACTGATGTTCGGGGCCGGCCCACCAAGGGCGGGTGGCACGCGCAGCGGATACGACCAGGAGAAGTCCCCGGTCTGGGTCGACACCTGCCACTGGCCGGCCGCCGACAGGCTGGTCGCGGTGTAGTCGCCGCTGTCCCCCGACGCGCCGGCTTCGGCTGCCAGCAGCATGTTGGTGCTCGACGTGAGCGAGATGTCCGTCGACAGGAGGCTGTCGGGGGTGTCGTTGAGCGTCGGCAGCGGGGTGCGCGTCTGACACGACGGCACCTGCGGGGTGGTCAGCGCGCACGCCGGAAGCGCCACCAGCCGCAGCCGCGATGCCCAGTCACCGCCATAGGCGTCCGCGAACCGGGCATAGTCCACCTGCAGACCGGTGTGCCCCGTGCCGGTCTTACCGTCCGCGCGGCCCACCGAGAACAGCAGGCCCCGCACCCCGGCCCTACCGGTCGTGGCCCGGTCATGCACCGTCACGGTCACCGAGGTGACAGCGTCACGCGGTGTCGTGTCGGCGCCGCCGCCGGACGGGACCGAGATCAGCACCGGAAGGGTTCCGGCGCGCGCCCGCACCGGCCCGGTCAGACCCGCCCGTGTGCTCTGCGCCTTGTCAGCTGCCCCGGTGGCCTGGGCGAGGTCGGCGATGCTCGTGCCCGCCGGCCAGACGATCTTCTTCGTGCCGGTCACCACACTCGAGGAGGCGTGATAGGAGCGGCTCTTGCCGGGCTTGGCGTCGCGCACCGGCACACCGGCGGCCTCTTTCGGCTTCGGAGGGTTCCACGTTGGTGCGGCTTGCGCCCGCTGCACCGGCTGCCCCAACGCGCTCGCTGTCAGCGCCACCGACAAACCGCCGGCCAGCAACACCGACCGCCACACCCGTCGACCGAAAACCATCTCCCGGCCCTGGCCGGAACCTGTTCCACTCACCACGACGCTCCCCTATGCGTACGGAAAAAGACCCTGACCGGCGCTGCCGGTGTGCCACGACGTCCTCAGGTGCCGGGTGGCCGTCACCCGTCTCGTGCCGCGCCGCCCGTGTGGGCCGGCGTCGCCGCCGCGCGCCCGGGGACGCTGGCCCCGGCCGCGGCGGCGCGTGTGTTACTGCGCTGCCTGCTGGCAGATCTCGAAATCCGTCAGCACCCGCTGATAAGCGCGGGCATCGTCGATATCACCGCGCCAGTAGGAGGTACCGGCCCCGGCCGACCAGCCACGCCCGATCGCGAACGACCCGGTCGCCGACCACGACGCCGCAGCGTTCACCTCGGCGACCTCACCCCCGCACGAGCGGGGGTCACCCATCACGTAGACGCGCATCTTCCCGGTGGCCTGGTCATAGCGGCCCGCCACGTGCACCCAGGTGCCGGTCGTTGGCAGCCCCGCCGACTGGCCGTCGGCGCAGGCGCTGACCGCGCCGCCGCCGCTGCTGTCACCAGTCATGGTGAAACACCAGCCACCCAGACCGCCGTTGGCGTTCTTGTTGTACTGCAACTCGAACCGCGAGGCCGTCGGACCGTCCTGCGCGAGGATCGTCTGCTTCTGCTGCGCCGCCAGGTCGGTCGGACGCACCCACGCCATCACCGTGAAACTCTTCGTCGTGTCCAACACCGGCCCGCTGGTCGTCACCACGTCCGGTGAACCGGACAGGTGCACCGCGTTGCCCAGATAACCAGACACGAAACGCGCCCCGCCGCCGAGACTGCCCGGCTTCTTAGCGCTGAAGCCGCTACCCGAATCCGCCGCCGTCTTCACCGGATCGGCCTCGTCGAACTTCCACAACGAGTAGGCCTCCGGCACGGGTGAGACCCAGAACTGGTAGTCGTAGGTGCCGCTGGTGTTACCGGCCTTGTCCTTCGCCTTCACATGCATGGTGTGCACCATGTCCGTAGTGGGCGTGTAGTTCGCCGACGCCGCCGTCGTCGTCGTCGCGGCACCACCATCGACGTCCCACGTGTACTCGTCCGCGCCCGACGCGGTGAAGGAGAAGGTGCCCGGCGTTCCCACCGTGGCCCCCCACTGCTTCCACTTGTACTGGTTGGAGGTCACGTTCGACACCGTCGGCGGGGTCGTGTCGACCGTGAAGCTGTACCAGAGTCCCCAACTGCTCCACAGACCCGCCTCGTCCCGACTCGAGGCATGCCAGTAGTACGTGCCACCCGACGACAACTTCCCGGCCGGCACCTGCGCCGTGGCCACACCCGTCGCGTTACCGACCGTGGTCACCACCGGGCGGGGCATCGTGGTGCTGTCCACCACGATCGGCGCGGCGAGATCCGCAGCGGTGCGGATCTCGAAAACCGTCAGCAACTGACCGCCATAAGGATCCTGCACCTGCACCCGCAACGTCGGAGTCACATTGCGCACCAGAGCAGGCGAGGAACACTGCTGGTAACAGTCCGACGTCGTCGTGAACGCCAACCCGACGGGCTTGACCGGCGCGAGATCGTAGGTGGCAACCAGATACGTCTTGTCGGTGTAGAACTTCTTCCACCGATCCTGACTCGACTCGTACTAATCAGTCGGGTTGCACGCACACAAACCCACCCAGTACGAACTACTGCTCAACACCTGCGCCTTCACGTCGTTCAACAGCGTCGATCCCTCGAACACCGCGCTCGCGTCCGGCTGGGTCGACCCGCAGCCACCGGTCTTGTTGGCGTTGCCCGCCCACGAATCCAGCCACGTCGCCGCCGAACCCAACGGGTGGGCCGTCCAACTCATCCGACCGCCGCTGGCCGTCGACCAACTCGACGTCCGATACAGATGCACCCACGTCGGATCACACGACCACGAGTGATACAGCTTCATCTGGACCTCAGCGGTCAACACCGTCTTGCCGGACATCGCCGACGTGTCGAAACTGAAATACGACCGGTATCGCGCCCCCGAATCCGGGCTCAAACCCACCCGCGCGTAGGTCGTGTCGTTGTTCTCCCCGTTACTCGTCGCGTACGCCCACTTCGACCGCTGCTTACTGAACGCCGGATCGATGAACAGCGGAAACACCGACGCCGGCGCGGACAACATCGCCGTGTCCGGGGTCAACACCAGATCACCCGTCGACACCGCCACCCCAACCGCAGCCGACGAGGCCACCTCACCCGGCCCCCGCGCGGTCGACACCAAATCCCCGCCGTCGCCGGCATCGGCAGTCGACGCCGCGACCGACGACTCCGTCCCCGACCCGGTCGCCGCCGGCTGCACCGCATCAGCCGACAGCGACGAGTCCCACATCACCGCCGGCGACGCCTGCAACAGCGGCTCACCACCCGCACCCGCCAGATCCAGGCCACCATCCGCGGTCCGCGTCACCCGCATATCACCGCCGAGCCCGTAACGGACCTGCCGCACCGCCGGACCCGCCGCCGCCTCCGGCGTCAACACCTCCAACACGTGACGAAAACCGTCCCTGCCCGCGATCACATGCAAATTCACACCCGGCAGAACACCGTCGTAGATCGCCGTGTCGCCGGCGATACGCGGCGCCGGCAACACCCCCGGCCAGCGCAACTCGAACGTCGAACCGGCCTCACGCCACGTCACCAACGGCCCCCAACCGCCACCCGAAAACGTGAGGTCAGCCGTCGTCGCCACCGGCGCGAAACCATCCCTTACCCGCCGCAAAGTGGTATCGACGTCAGCCCAACTGCCATCCGGACGGTGCACCCGCTGCGGCACCACCGACGACACCAACCTGCCCACCCCAGACGCGTCGACGAACACCTGCGTCGTCTCCGACCGCTCGCTCAACACCTCCACGCTCTTACCGCACTCCGCAGCAAACTGCCTCGCCGCCTGGACGTCCTCCACCACAGACCCCGAGCAATCCACAGCAGCCGCACCAGCCGACGTCGGCGCCACCACCCCGATACCCGCAGCCAACAGCACCGCCGTGAAGGACCCGAAGAACCCTCGACGCCGCCGCGTCGACAAACCGGACGCAGCTCTGAAGCGAAGATGCACAGCAACCACCGCAGACCCCCGTTGATCACACTCGATAGGTGGCCGAACTGTAGAAACTCCGATGAACACCTGTAAAGAGCGACTACAACTTGCTAGGACGAAACGGACGACAGCACAGCCACCCGGCAGCCGCGCAACGGAAAGTGACGGACGAAGCCCTCTGGGTCAAGGTCGGCGCCCGTCAACTCGCGGTGTGGATCGATGCGGTGCAGCAACGCTGGGTACGGATGGTTTGCGGCAACCCACCACCTATCCGCGTCGGTGATCTCATCATCGAGCCAGACGAACAGACGACCCGCGACGTACCGCATCAGCGGTACGGTCTTCCAATGCACGCAACGCGCCTGCTCGTCGGTGTCCCGCCAATCGACGAACGGCAGAGCAGGAAGGCCGAGCCGTGGCGCTACCTCGCTCACCTCCGCCATCCACGTACCAGCCCACACCAGACCGTCCAGCAGCGCCCGCAACCGGAGGCCGTCACCAGGTTCGAGCCGGTCGAGCAACGGATTGCCGGCGCCGCACGGTGGGGCCGCCGCACAGACGCCGGCGCGGCAACTCGTGCCGGCCAGCCGAGCCCGGAACGGCAGCAGCACACCGTCGACATCCACGAAGATCAAAGACCGAGCGGCGCCAGCCCCTCTGTCTGCCCATGCCGATGGCGGGCGGGCACATCCCTGCCATCGGTTGGGTGATCATCATGACCACGGCTCGAACCTGCGACAATCCGCACAGCACTGACCTGCTACGACGGGCCGGACGCGGCTCGGACTGCGACAACTCCTCACGACCCGCTCAGCCATCTTGACCAGCCCATTCGCCAGACCATGGGCGATATGTCCGAATGGGTGCCCCCGGCAGGATTCGAACCTGCGACACACGGTTTAGGAAACCGATGCTCTATCCCCTGAGCTACGAGGGCGCGAGGGCCTAGTCTAGCGACCTGGGGGTTCACCTGGGGTGGCAGGGAGTGGCCCACGTTCACCCACGTTCACCCGACCGCCGTTCTCGCAGCCCAGGACCACACCTGGAGCACACGAACCCCGGTTTGCGACCGGCGGTCGGCCGCAGTGCCCCGTGTTGGCACCGGTTCACCCGGGTTGGCATTCGCTGGAGAGCACACACCGCGCACATCATCGGAGATCATGATGTGCGCTCCCTCGGCCCGGTATCCAAGGGCCGGGCACCGGAACGTGGTGACCGACGCCTGTCAGCCTCGGCCTCCCCCGGGCCGAAGACTCCGACGAGGCAGCGCCACGAGAGGCGCGACGCCCGGCTCCACGTCGAACGGCCGCTATGGCTGTGTCGTGTCACGCCAAGCGCTGGTGAGTTCAGCAACGCTGGAGTACCGGTCCTCGGGCACCTTCTGTGTCGCGCGATCCACGACATCACGCTGACGGGCGGACCCTCGCCAGCCCGCTGGGGAGTCAAGCAGGTGCCCGACCATGCGACCGAGGGTGTAAACGGTGGTGCGCTGGTCGATGACAGCACCGCGAACGAACTCCTCGGGCGCCATGTAGCGGCGAGAGCCGGGCAACCGATCGGCGTCGAGGACGAACGGGCCGGGCCGGTACTCATCCAGGTCGATTAAGCGCATCCGGCGGGCGACGAAGTCGTACAGGAGACAGCCGTCGTATAGGTCGACCGCGACGAACCCAGCGGTGACGACGGCCTGGTGTGCGTCAAGAATCGTGTCGACGGCTGCCTCCACCTCGCCGATGGGAAGCTGCTGGAACCGGGCCAGCGCCGCACGGTCCGACCCGTGGATGGTGGCTCGGTTCAGGACGCTGCCGTCGTGCCACGGGTACACCAGCACCGGTCCGTCCGGGCCATCGAGGATCTGGTCGGGGCCGACGATCGCCGGGTGCGCGACTGCGGCGTGCAGTCGGCTGGCCCGCGCCAGCGAAAGCCGGGCTTCGGGTGTGGTGGCACGCTTTACGAACCAACGCCGCCCCATTACCTCGATGCCGTGGGACAGGCAGCCAGAGCCCTGAGCGTCGAAGGTCACGAACGCGGACGACAGTGGCAGGTCGAGCACCGATCTAACCTACGGCAAACAGCTGGCCCTGGGTTGACTACTCAGGGTGGGCGGCACGCAGAGGCTACCGCGCCTTGCGCGGCTCAAGGGATGGTTGACACGATCGGGGCCCACTGCCCTTCGCGCGCATCGCGGCACCCGTCAGCCCACAACACGACGCCGCCGTCTGAGATGATCAGCTGTTGCCGAATTGTAGGAGAGGCACGTCGTACAACGCGGGATCGGGGACACGGCGCATTGTCGGCGCGGCAACCTCCATAACCAACATTTCGGTGAGGAACTGGACGGTGGCGGCAAGCAGGTGGCTGGTGTGGCCGGAGGCGCTGTGTTCCTTGAGGCCGACGCTGACGTGGATGTGCGGCAGGATCCGGTCCTCGGCCTCGTCGTAGGCGATGGTGCCGCCGCCGAGTGCTTCGACGTTGGACAGGTGCACCCGGTCCCACACGGGTGCCTGGGGGTTGTCGAGGCGTTGGCATGTGCCGACGATCTCGACACTGCTGAAGCCGGCGATGAAGACGGGGATGTAGCCGTGGCGGATGCCGTTAATGCGGCAGGCGTCGGTGAGGGCCGTGAAGAAGTCCTCGCCGTGGTCGAACGTGACGCCGATCATGCGGCCGGGCGTGAGGTCGTGGCTACGCATGCTGCATCTCCGGCTGTTGGCTGAGGGCCGGCCAGGGCCAGCGGGCAGGATCGCCGGTGCCGCAGGCGCCGAATGCGGCGGCGATGATCTCGGGCTCGGCGCCCGCGGCGAGAAGGGTGTGCAGCAGGATGCGCGCCTTGTAGGGGTCGAGGAAGCCGGCGCTGACGAGCCCTCGGCGCTGCAGGTCGCTCTCCGAGCCGGGGAAGGCGTAGGTGGACGCCAAGACCGGCCCGGCACCAGTACGGGAGGCGAGCACGACCGGGATCCTCGCGGCGAGGGCGGTGAGCTTCTCGACGAGGCGTTGAGGTACGTGGCCGACGCCGAACCCCGCCACGACGAGGCCGTCGAGTCCCTCGGCGCCGGCGAGGAGGGCACCGTCGTCGCCCAGGGATACGGTGTACAGCCCGACTCGTGGAACCCGGATGACCGTCTCCAGCGGCACGGTCAGGCGGTGCGGTGGGTGGTTGAGCAGCCGTACTGTGCCCTCGACGACGTGGCCGAGCGGGCCGGTGTTCGGCGAGCGGAAGGCGCCGCCGCTGGTGGAGTGCGTCTTGCGGACGTGCCGGGCGGCGTGGATCTCGTCGGCGAAGACCACGAGGGCGCCGAGGCCGCGGGCGGCCGGGCTGGCGGCGGTGCGGATCGCGGCGAGGATGTTCGCGGGTCCGTCGGCGCCAGCAATGGTGGGGTTGCGCATCGCACCGGTGACTACAACCGGCGCCTTGCCGGTGTGCAGTAGGTCGAGCAGGTAGGCGGTTTCCTCGATGGTGTCGGTGCCCTGGGTGACCACGACGCCATCCATACCGTCGGTCGCGGTGCGGTCGGCGATCAGTGCGGCCAGCGCCGTGAGGTCGTCGAAGCTGAGCGAGGCACCCGGCAGTTGGCGGAAGGTCTGGACGTGCACGTCGATACCAGTCTCGGCCAGTCCAGGTACGGCGGCGATGAGCTCCTCGGCGGTCAGGTTCGGCACGACGCCACCAGCGTCGCTGCCGGCGGTCATCGCGATTGTCCCGCCGAGGGAGAGCATCAAGACCGATGTCGCCTTCTCCGCCACCGCACCTCCTCGTCCCGTGCCTGTGTGCCTGCGGCAGCCTGTCACAGTTTCTGAGTGAAGCGAAGGCTTAAGGGAGGCTGGCCAGGTAGCGGCAGGCTGCGTTGATCCCGTCGGTGGTTAGTAACCGGCTGCGTGGTCGGATCATCCCTTCGACGCCGACGGCGGCCAGTTCGGTGCAGCGTCGACGCAGCCAGGGCCATTCCAGGCCGAGGTATTCGGCGAGGATTCGTAGGCGGCGGGTGGACTGGCCCGATGCGGTGATGGAGCCGGCTTGGCCGCCGCGGGTAACGTCGTCGTAGCGGCGTAGCGCGGTACGGCGATCGAGGGCGTCGACGTGCCAGAGTCCATCGGCGCGCACCCAGTTGGCGAGAATGACCTGCGTGTGTGGGGTCAGCACGAAGCCTTCGACGGTGGCGTACGCCGGGTCTGGACTCACGTGCACGGCGACGCGCAGGGATTCCATGAACGCTGCCGAGAGCAGCAGCAGGATGCGTTCCGCGTGGGGGCTGCCCCGCACGGCGGTTTCTGGGATGCAGAAGACGCGGGCAGCCGGGGCGGTGGGTGTGGTGAAGCGTTCGCTCGTGGCGTGCAGATAGTCGATCTTGTGGCGGAAGAGCAGCCAGGTACTGGCTTCTTCGCCGTACTGCTCGCGGGTCCAGAACACGGGCTGGTCGGTCGCGGCGTCGAGGCGGTGGCTGATGTAGCGGGCGCAGAAGTCGGAGCCAAGCCACATCTGGCTCAAGGTGTTGAGGTCGGCGGCGACGTTGCGGCTGACTGCGGAGCCGGGTAGTTGAGCGTAGCGGCGTAGTTTGGGGACGCTGTCGGCGAGCGCGGCATCATCGGCCAGGAGAGCGTCGTCCATGCCGCACAGGGCCCACAGGATGCCGATGGTGAAGGCGTCGAGGCGGTATGCCGGTACCGCCATTCCAAGGGTGGGCGTTGTGGCCACGGCGAGGATGGGCTCGTCGCCGGCCAGCAGTTCCGTCGCCACGAGATCGCGCAGGCCGAAGGCGGCGGCGTGGCCACCGTTGAGCGTCCGTGGGTAGCGGGCGGCGTGGCGGCGGTCTTGGACAGGAATGCTGGTGAGGGTCAGGGTCGTAGCGGGTACGGCTCGGCCGAATGGCAGGGTCAGCAGTCGGTCGACCGGCCATGCCGGTGGGGGCGCCGTGAGTTGCACACCGGGCAGCGCTGATGCCCAATCCGCCGCCGCACCAGTGGCGATCTCACCCGGTGAGGCGGCGAACGCGGATGCCGTTGGCGTGGTGCTGCGCCGCTGCTGGGAGACGGCGGCGCGCACCGCGCGGGCGGTGGCGGCCACGGCGGCACGCTCCTGGTGTCGCTCCAGTTCGACCAGCGGAAGCAGGTTGGTGAGCGCGCCTCCTGCGGCGAGCGCGGTGTCGCAGGCGGTTGCGAATTCCGGGGTCGGCCAGCGCAGGGCCTTCTCGATCTTCGCGATGAGATCCGAACTGACGTGCAGGTGCTCGCCGAGCCGCGCTTGAGACCAGCCGCGCTGTTCTCGCCATGATCGCAGCTGGGCGCCGAAGTAGTGCTTGGCGGAGGTCTTGGGTGCGAGTTCGCGTGGAGTCTGGGCCATCCCAACCTCACGGAATGCGCCGGCCGTGTGCCCGGTTCGGAGGGCGGATTCGGCGGTCACTTGGTAGCGATCGGTGTCGCCCACGGTACACGGTGCACACGGCGATGTCCGTCCTACCTCACCATCGCTGATCAGGTCGGCTGCGCGGCGGTGATGCTGACGGCGGTGGCGAAGACCTTGGTCATACGGCGGCGTAGCTCGTCGTGGTCGACCAGTGTGATGGCGGTCTGGAAGCTGTCCCTTGCTTGGGCGAGTTGTTCGGCCTGCAGGCGCAGATGGGCGGTGAGAAAGGTGCGTACCTCGGCTGGCGCAGTGGAGGCGACGCGTGCGGCGTACAGGACGGTGAGCGGGAAGGCCCAGCAGGCGTGGAGGAAGCCGAAGGCGGGTCGTTCGGTGGCTCGCCAGGGTGAGTAGAAGTGCCGGTCGTCGGGGATGGTGACGTGGCAGGCGACCAGGGCGTCGTTGAGCCAGTTGTGGCCGGCTTCGTGGATGAGGTCGCGGGCGAGGACGATTGGGTGGTTGGTGTAGTCGGTGAAGACGGTGCCGGGCAGGCGGGTGATGGTCCAGCTGAGCAGGGTGTCGTGGAGCGTCTTCCGTTCGAGGAGGCAGATGATCGGCGCGTGGTCGCGCAGGAGCGTGCCAAAGCCGGCGCTGACTGCTGCCGCGAGCCCGTTCCGCACTTGCTCCAGGGCGGGCGGGCTGGCCGGCGTCGTTTCGGGGTTGATGACGTAGTAGGGCGTGGCGGCGAGGTCCGAGCGGCGCAGTTGCTCCGGCTTCGGGTTGACCACAATCGGGATATTGTCGCCAGGGTCGGTGCGTAGGCGGGCGGCGTCACTGGCCGTGGCGTGGCGGTACCAGGCCAGCAGCGTGCCGTCGGCGGATCGTGCCGCGGCTTCGGCACCTTCAAGCCAGTGGTGGGCGAGGGCGTAGCTGAGCGGGGTGCTGGCGGGAGCGTTCGTGCCGAGGACGCGGTGGATAGCGGTCGTGCGTCGCCGGCGTAGGTCGGTGGTGGCCGGCAGGCTGAAGAGGTCGTCAAGGGGCGGCACCGACTGTTCTCCTTTGCGGCGTGGTGGGCGCCTGGTGCCGGGGCGGGGCCCGGCACCAGGCGAGAACAGACGGTTACTGCTGGCCTGTGGAGCTGTCTACGTTGTCTGCGGGAGGCCAGCCGGTGGTGGATACGTTGGAGGTGTGCGCGGTGACCTGGACGGTGGTGTCGTCGCCGCGGAGCTGATCGACGGCGGTGAGGAAGTCGTCGTAGGGCGTGGGTGTGTCCACGATGTGCTCCTTGTCTGGGTGTCTCGGGAGTCAGGGCTGCTGAGGGCGGTGAGCGGCGGCGGGCTGCGGGTGCGCGGTGGCACTGGCGTTCACCGTTCGGCGATGAGCCAGCTGATGAACTTGCGGGACCGTCCGGAGCTGACTGGTTCGGTGCCGTGGGTCAGTTGGGAGCCGTAGACGATGGCGTCGCCAAGGCGGGGGCGGACGGTCCAGCGGGTGCGTGGTAGGTCGCGGAACCAGGCGGAGGAGTTGTCGGCGCCGTCGTGGATGAGCGACATGCCGGGTACGTATCCGGCGGCGCTGGCCACGTCTGTGCTGGCCCAGATGTCAGGGGCTCCTGTCGTCTCGACGTAGAAGTCGCCTCCGGCATCGGCGTGGCGGATGGGGATGCCAATGCCGCCAATCTGGCGGGGCCAGGTGCGGGGGTCGGGGGCGATGCCGTCGGCGTGCGGGGTGATGTGCTGTCCGGTGCGGTACTCGACGTAGGTCCAGGGACGCAGCGCGGTCACCGACGGCATGGCGCGGCGGATGGTCGGCATGGCACGGTTCGTCGCCCGGTCGAGGATGGCGGTCACCGATGAAGGCAGCTCAGTGATCTCGATACGTCCGGCTGGTTCGTAGACCGCCATGGCCTGCGCGGCGGTCAGGCCCGGGATCTCATGCATGGTGGTGGTACGGCCACAGTCGAAACGGCGCGTGCCGGCCGCGGCAAGGATCTCGTCCATGGCTGTCGCGAGCTGTTCGACGTCGGTAGGGCTCAGGAAGCCCTCCACGCTGTGGCTGGTCAGGGTTTCGGCTACGTGGATCATGGCGTCCGTCCTCCCGGGGTGGGCGGGCTCAGGGGCGGCATTCGCAATCGGCGGGCGCGGTGCTGGCGATGTCGATGAGTGCGGTGGTGACGGCGGTGACGGCCTCGTCGAGGGCGGCGAAGTAGGCGTCCCAGCCGGCCGTCGGGGCGAGGGAGAGCCCGAGGACCGGGTACTGGCGGCTGGTGGTCTCGCATGTGAGCCGGTCCCGACCGACCAGCAGCTGGCAGGCGGCCGGCAGCACCTGTCGCGCTCGAGTGTCCAGCCGGCAGAGAACGGCGCTGAGCCGGGCTGACTCGGTACGGTGTCGCGGGAGAACGCCGACATGCAGTCCGACCGGTGCGAGGTCGAGACCCGTGTACCGGTGGCCCTGACAGCTGTCGTAGGTGACGTAGCCTAGGCGCCGGGTGAGCAGGTCGACCAGCGGCCAGACGGCGGGCTCGATGCCGTCGCGCCACTGGGGATGGTGGGGGTCGAGGTCGTCGGCCGGGTGGGTACCGACCAACCCGGCGCTGTTGATGTTGCCGTGATCGCTGTGCCGTAAGGTGGCCGCCGGTCGGGGTCGGCTGGGGTCGTCCCAGCGGGCGAGGAAGCCAGCGACGTCGGGCATGGAGTTGGGCCGACGGGGGCGCCATGGCACCGCGCGGCATGAGGCGCCACCGGGTCGTTGGGGTTCGGCGAGGAGAGCTGCGATGCCGTTGACCAGACGCATTCGGTAGGCGCAGTACTCATCGTCGCCGTCGGCGTGGCGGTGCGCCCGCCACCGGGTGGCGACGCAGCCGCCGCCGCAGGTGTCGCGGTACCGGCAGCTCGCGCACTTGGCCATCAGCGACCGGCCCGCCTCAAGCAGCGGCAGGCGGCGCTGCGCGCCAATGATGTCGGCCTCCTCAGGAGCCCTCGGCAGGCCGGTGAGCTGGGCCTGCGGCGCCGGTAGCTCGTCGCAGCTGCCCATGCGCCCGTCGGGGTAGGCGGTGAAGACGTGGTCACACTTGGCGTCGGAGAAGTGGCAGATGTTCGCCGCTGCGCCGGTGAGCCGGTGGATGGTCGACACCGCGGGTTCGAGCTTGATGCGCCGGAACAGGCCGCTGCCGATCCAGTGCGCGGTCGCGCTGAGGACAAAGGACGCGTACTCGGCAGGCGTGATCGCCCAGGCCGGCCCGGAGCCACCGGTGAGGGCCGCCTGTTGCAGATGGCGGCTCGCTGGCACACGTGCACCAGCGAGCCGGGTCGGGGCGGCGACGGTGGCGTCGAAGCAGGGGACGAGGTTGACGGCGCGCACGGCGGCAAATCCGGCGAGGTGGTCGAGGATCTCCGCGGCGCGGCCGAGCATGGCAGAGGTGACGACGCTGATGACCCCGACGTGCCGTCCGCGGGCGGCGAGCAGGCGCAGGGCGGCGGCGACCCGGTCGTATGTGGGCTGCGCGTCGTAGCCGACGCGCCAGGCATTGCCGGCCGCATCGCCGTCGAGCGAGATCCCGATTTCCAGCCCGGGGTAGTGCGCGTCGATGAGGTCCAGCCAGCTGTCGTCGAGAAGGAGGCCGTTGGTCTGCATTGAGACGCGCACGACGTTGGGTTGGGCCGCGAGCCGGTCAAGGATTTCGGCGAAGGCGGCGCGGCCAACCGTCAGCGGCTCGCCGCCGTGCAACTCGACGGCGACGGGGCGGGCACCGAAGATCGCGGTCAGCCGGGCGGCGTCGGCGGCGGACAGTCGTGCTCCGCCGGGGGCTTCCTTGCGCTTTTCGTAGCAGTAAAGGCAGTCGATGTTGCAGGTCTCGCCGCGAAGTTTGAGGATGACCGAGACCGGCCGGCGGTCGTCGGCGAACAGGGGCCGGTACATGGCCTCCGGGGTGGGGGTGGCCGGTGGCATGGTTAGCCTCCCTGGCGGTTCGCCCGGTGCCAGCCGGTGAGCTGGCCGGGGGTTAGGCGGATACGTTCGTCGCCGCAGCGCAGGAACCAGCCGTCGGTGTAGCGCTGGGGCAGCCAACCCAGCTCGCCGGTACCAGCGGGAGGCGGCTCTTCGGCGGTGGTGCGGTCCGGCCAACACCGAAGGAGTGCGGCGATGACCCGCTTCCGGACGGACGGGAACCAGGAGGTGTCGTCGGCGTTCCAGCATGGGGCGAGCAGCGACGGTGGCGGGCCGTCGTTGGCTCGACGCCAGAGGGCGGGTAGCCACTTGTCGCCGAGCAGCGGTTGGCCCGCCGCGACGACATCGAGGCCGAGAAGGCAGATCTCCAGCTGGCGGCGTACCACCTCGGCCTCGGCATACAGGTGATCGGTGGTGAGTCCGAGGAGGTCTTCGACAAGACTGAGGACGTGCTCGACCCGGTCCGCCACGGCCCAGTACCGGTAGTTGGCTACGTCGTCGCCAGTGACGGCCGGCTGCCATCCCGTCAGCGTGTACCGCCGTGCGGTGCGCAGTCGGGTCAGTTGCCCGAGTGCGGCGCGGACCTGCCGGAAGCGCTCGACGTCGTCGAAGCGCACGTCGAAGGAGCCCAGCATGCTCCGCAGCGGTTCGATCATGGCGGGGGTACACGCGGCGAGGTCGACCCGTACGCCGTCCACCAACCGCGAGCGCAGCGCGGAGGGCTGGTCGTGGAATACAACGCGCAGGTCGATGTCGCTGCGGGCATGGGCTAGGCCGGCACCCAGCGCGCCCTCCAGCCAAACCTCGCTGACCTTCGGGTCATCGCAGAACTCGGCCGCGACCCGGGCAGCGATCCTGGCACGGATATCGACTGCGCTGGTCATCGGTCCTCCTGCCGTCCACCAAGCAGGGCGGTGCGCAGAGTCTCGGCCGTCCAGCGGTCGAGGATGCCCCGCACGTCCGGGCGCTGCGCTCCGATATGCGGGGTGAGGAGCAGGTTGCGCGGCTCACCCGGTCCTGTGAGCGAGCCGACGTGTTCGGGGTCGATCGCGTCGATGGCCAGGCCACTCAACGTGCCGGCGTCGAGGGCGTCCAGGCAGGCTGGCAGGTCGAGGGTCTCCATCCGCCCGGCACAGATCAACGCCGGGTGGCGCCGCCCAGCATGGGCCAGCCAAGCCGGACCGAAGACCGCTCGGGTGGTTTCACGCAGCGGCAGCGCCACGACGTGCAGATCTGCCCAACTGGTCAGCAGCTCAGCGGGGCGTTGGGGCAGCTTCGGCGGGTTGGACGGCCATGCCGCGTACGCCACGTCACTTACCGCCGAGCGGAGCGCCTGCCCGATGGCGAGACCGACGGGCCCAGCGCCCCAGATCGCGAGGTGCTGCTCGGCCAGGAGACGTCCAAGGCAGGCGGCCTTGAGGTGACGGCCGGCGGCGAGGCCGTTGTGCCCGAGTGCCGCACGGCGGCTGAGGGTCAGCGCGGCCAGCAGCGTCCATTCGGCGACGGCCGCGGCGTTCGCGGTTGGGTTGCGATGCAGAGTGATGCCGCGGGCCGCGAGTGCGAGAAGGTCGATGTTGTCGGTGCCGGAGCCCGGTCGAACGACATGTCGCAGCGCCGGCAGGCAGGCGAGGTGGCGAGCCGACAGCCGGGTGCCGGAACGCATGACGGCCGCAACCGCCGGGTGGGATACCGCCGGTAGCCGGTCGAGTACCTCGACGCGCACTCCGGGCAGCGCCTGGGTCAGCCGGTGAGGGTCGGCGCTGCCCTCGACGACCACGACGGTGGTCATGCGGACCGCCGGTACAGGCCGAAGGCGAGGTCGCCGTCGCCGTCGCCGACGAGGACCTCAACCGGCGTCGGCGTGCCGAAGTAGTCGTCGCAGGCGCGCTTGACGCCGGGTAGGCCGTCCCAGGCCTTCGGATTGACGACGGTGTCGGCGTAGTCATCGATGATCAGTGCACCGAGGTGACTCAGGCGGGGAACACAGTGGGTGAGCGAGACGTAGATGGAGTCGTAGAAGTCACCGTCCAGGTAACCGAACGCGATTGTCTCGGGCATCTGGTCGGGCAGGGTGTCGGCGAACCAGCCGGGATGGATGACCGGACTCGGTTTGTGCCAGGCGGCGTGAGTGGACACGACGTCCGCCGGCGTACTCATCAGTTCGCCTTCACCGAGGTGGTTGGAGTCCCGATCACCGGGGGCCGGCAGGCCCGCAAACGAGTCGTAGACGTGGATCGGCCGATCCTTGTCGCCGAGTTCGTCAAGTACGGCACGCATCCACAGCGCCATGGCGCCCCGGTAGCAGCCAACCTCCACAACCGCCCCCTCGACGCCGTCTTTCACCATGTGCCGCAGCTGGGTGGCGATGGCGGTCAGCCGGTCGGCGTCAACGGTGTTGGCATGCTCGGCGAGCAACCAGCCGCGAAGCGCGGACAGGTGCACGGTCATCGCGGTCACCACCGGTCCACAAGACAGTCGCCGCAGTCCTGGCCGAGCGTGTCGAGCAGGTGCGGCACCACGCGCGGCAGAAGGTACTTACTCGCCAGCGCGGTCACCGGCACCCACTCGAACCCGACGTGGTGGGGGTCGGGCGGGTCGGGCATGCGGGGTGCGGCGTCGTCGAGGGGGTCGGCGAGGAAGTTGAATTGGACCTTCTGCACGTCGCCGAACTCGCCTTGCCAGGCCTCGGGCACGTACTCGACGACGAACAGCAGTCGGCGCGCCCGCACACGCAGCCCGGTTTCCTCGGCGACCTTGCGGCACACGGCGTCGCGCAGGCACTCTCCCTCGCGGGCCTTGCCGCCGGGAAGGTTGTAGTGGAAGCCTGCGGCGTCGTCGTAGGACAAGAGCAAGACGTGATCTGCGCGCATGACGGCGGCCTTCACCGACACGCTGATCCGCGGCAATGGGGGCATGTGGGATCTCCTGGTTGAGGGGTCGGACGCAGGGCTCAGACGCGGGCGTAGGGATCGCCGATCGCCAGCAGCTCGCCCACGGTGGCCAGCGGCACCGTGCCCGGCGAGCCGGTGCCAGCCAGCTCCGCGGCGACGGCGCGCATGCCCGCCAAGGCGGCGCGGCTGAGCTGATTGGCGTAGATGCACATGGCGAACCCGGCCCGGCCCAGCTCTTGCCATCCGAGGTGGGCAAAGGCGGTCGGCACGGTCACCAGCGGGGTCGGTGCGCTCCATTCCCGCGCCGTGCGCAGCGCCTCGTCTCCTGAGACGTCACGGGAGTGGATCAGTACCGCGTCCGCGCCGTTCGCGGCGTAGTACCGGGCCCGGTCCAGGGCGTGGGAGAAGGGTGCGCCGGCGATCAGCGCCTCCGTGCGGGCTATGAGCACCAGTTCGTCGCTGGCCCGGCGCATCTCTCGCAGCTGGTCCGCGACGACATCGACGTCAGCCAGGCCCTGCGTGCGGTGGGTGCTGAAGCTGTTGCACTTCGGATAGGCGCTGTCCTCCAGGCACAGCGCGGCAGCGCCTGCGCGGGCCAGGTCGAAGGCGCAGCGGCGGGCGGAGTTCGCGGACCCGCCGGCGTTGTCGACGTCGACCACCACGGGCAGGTGGGCGGTGCGCCCGACGGCGAGCACCACGTCGCACAGGTCACGCACCCCGAGCACGTTCGCGTCGGCAAGGCCGGCGGCGGCGGAGACCTCCAGGCTGCTGACCCACAGTGCGTCGAAGCCAGCACCGGCGGCGGCAGTAGCGGCGAGGGCGTTGACTGCGCCGACCGCCCGGACCGGGGCGCCGGTACCCGCCGTCAATGCCCGGCGCAGAATGTCAGCGGTCACCGGCCACCGCCTCCGTTGCGGGATCGAGTGACGGCACGAGGTCATGCGCGATGAGGGCCTGCCAGACCTGGTCCAACACGCCGCCGGGGCTCGCGCTGGCGTCGATGTGTGCCACTTCGCCCAACAGCGGATAGGCAGCCGGCTCGCTCACGATCTCGGTGTAGACCTGACGCACTCGGGCCTGCACGTCCAACACGTCCCAGTCCGCCCGGACCGCGTCGCCCTGCCGGCCGTGCGCCCGCTGCAGCGAGTCGCGCGGGTCTAGATCGAGCACCAGCGTCAGATCAACCGGCTGGGTGATGCCGGCGGCGAGCCGCTCGTAGGTCTCCCCCGGCTTCATGTCGTGCTTGACGGCGAAGAACGCCAGCTCGCTCACCAGCCAGCGGTCGCTGATCACCGGGCGGTTGGGCAACGCCGGCCGCACCAGCCGCGCCAGCGTCGCCGCCTTGTCGGCCACCAGCGCCTGCAGGTACCGGTCCCGGTTGTCCGCCGACGGCTGGTATTTACCCTTCACGATGTCGGCGGCCGCATCAGCGGCCAGGAAGTTGCTGGTCAGGACGCACAGGGGTGTCACCTCGTAGAGGCCTTCCCAGAGCCGGAACAGGCCCTTGCGCACCGTGGTCTTCCCCGTGCCGTCCAGGCCCTCGATCACGATGAACGGAAACCGCTGCATCACTCCACCTGCCCCGCGCCGGTACCACCGGCGTACTTCGTGAACCGACCCCGCCACGGCACCGCCATCGACACCAGATCGACCAAGCGCAGCTCGCCGAGTTCCTCCAACAACGCCGGCATTCGTCGCTCGACCGCGACGCTCGCCGCCAACGCACGGCAGTACGCCATCCGCAAGCCGGCCTCAGCGACTCCGCCTGCTCGCAGGTGTTCCTCCAACACGCGGATCGCCATACCAAGCGCGACAATGCCGGCTGCCTCCTCCAGCACCATCCGCGCTATTGATGCAGTGCTGGGTTGCAAACTGCGGTGATGCACACCGCGATGGCGGATGATCGCAAAGAACCCGACCCACCAGGCCGCCGCGCCACAAACAGCCGCTAGATCGGCAGCCACCACCTGGTCGACCCCATCCATGATTAGCTCGTCGGCCCGAGCCATTGCCGCAGGTCTGAGCACGTTCGTTGGACCTACTGGAAACGCATAGCGCGCTGGAAGGTCCAGCCACGGACGAAGTCCGGCGTCATCGATGTGACTGGACACAGACGCTAGGTGTGTGAACTCAACGGCTGCCAACGCCGCTGCGAGTCCAACACCGTGGACGTCCGGCAAAGGGGTGTTCGATGCAATCGCCTCTCGCCACTCGGAGAGATGCAGGTGAACCCGCTGTACTTGGAGGCCGTCACCGACCGTCAGCCACATGCGGTGCAGGGGTACTGCTGAAGTAGGTCGTAACTGAGGTGAGGCAGGCACGGATTCTCCTCATGCAGGATCGGGCGGCGGGCTAACGGCAGCAGCCGCACGTCGATTGACGCAGACTCAGTTACAGAGAGCCAGGAGGCGCATGCGGACAGAAGAACTTGTCCGCATGCCCGAACAGGTTGTCCGCATTCGGCGAGCTCACGGGTGAGTACTGCAACCACCAGTTGTTCTTGGTTGCGCCCCGCTGAACACTGAGTGACCCTATGTACGAGATGTCAACGCTGCTCGATGCCATCGTCCCGCGAGCAGCCCGAAAGGCGGTGTCATGGGCCAGGCCCCGCGGGCGCTCCAGCCGTCCCTGTCCGAGCGCCACTTCTTCGGCGCTGAACTGCGTCGGCTGCGCGAACGCGCCAACCTCTCGCAGGCGCGGCTCGGCATCATGATCCGTTTTAGTGCCGATCTGGTGCGTCGTGTGGAGACGGCCGACCGGTTCCCCTCCCGCGAGTTCGTCGAGGCCTGCGACAAGGCGCTGGCGAC
Organism: Micromonospora solifontis; assembly: GCF_003725545.1. Taxonomy (GTDB): domain Bacteria; phylum Actinomycetota; class Actinomycetes; order Mycobacteriales; family Micromonosporaceae; genus Micromonospora; species Micromonospora solifontis. The sequence continues at coordinate 41,170 of NZ_RJLN01000041.1, forward strand.
CGGGGGCGCACTGATGCGCCTGCTGCCGCTGCTCGACAAGGACCGGACCAGCAACAGCAAGCCGGCCATCAGCTCACCAGCCGGCGTCGGCCTCAGCAGCGTCCTGTCTGATCGCCTGGCCGAAACGTCGGGGTTGGCCGAGATGGTTGCTCGGGTTCCGTTCCAACCCGGTGTCCTCGATCGCGCCGCCCTTGACTGGCTGAACGCTGCGGCGGGACCCCGCCTGTCCGTGGCCGGACGACCCGGCTCGCCTGACCAGGTTGACGAAGAGGATCTTCATTCGGCGGAGACCGCTCTGGCGATGTTCCGGCAGTTGGACCACACCCACGGCGCCGGACGAGTCCACGCCCAAGTGCAGCGCTACGTCGAAGGCGAACTGAATCGGCTGTTGGCGAACACTCCCGTCTCCGAGGCTGTCGGCCGGCACCTCTACACGTTGGCGGCGGGATTCTTCGAGCTGTGTGGGTACCAGGCGGTCGACACCGGTGCCCATGGCCTCGCCCAGCGCCGTTACCTTCGCGCTCTGCGTCTGACGGAAGCCGCCGACGACCGCCTGTACGGCAGCTACCTGCTTGCCGTGAACATCGGCCACCTCGCGTTGCACTGCGGCCATCCTGAGCCGGCACGCAGGATGGCGCTGACGGCGGTGAGAGGAAGCGAGACCCAGACGACGCCCGCCGTGGCAGCCGCGCTGCACGCCGTGGTGGCGCGCACGCACGCCCGCCTTGGACGCGAAGACGACTGCCTGACCCACCTCGACATCGCGGAAAGGCAACTGGCCCGTAGCAAGCCCGACGACGAGCCGGCGTGGATCCGGTATTTCGACGCGGCCTACCTCGCCGACGAGATCGCCCACTGCTTCCACGACCTGGGCCGACCGCAGCACACCCAACGGCACCTGGGCGACGCCCTCACCGCCCTGAGCCCCACCCACGTCCGAAGGCTCGCCATCGACACCGCGCTCCTGGCCTCGTCGCTTGCCGCCGCCGGCCGCATCGACGAAGCCTGCGCCACCGCACGCGAGGCAGTCGACCACGCCGCACGAACCACCTCACACCGCTGCCTGCAGCGCATCGTCGAGGTACAGGCCGACCTCGAGCCCTACCGGTGCGAGCCGGAGGTCCGCGAGTTCGGCGAGTACGTGCGTCACCGACTACCGCTGGCCGCTGTGTAACGCCCGTTGATCATTGGCCGCATCCGCCATCACCGAGAGGTAGTGAGCCAGCTCCGCCTCCAGCGCCGCGCCCGCTCGACGGGACGACGCCACATAGTGGCCGACATCGGCAAGAAGCAACACCTCAGGTGCCATGCCGAGAGACGTCAACTCCTCGGCGAGGTCGCGGACATCCTCGACCACGGCCACCTCGTCGGCGGTGCCATGAATGAGCAGCACCGGCCCTTGGACAGCGGCGGCACGGACCCGGCCGGCACCACCTCGCAACCGCATCGCGTGCGCCCGCTGGAACCGGGGCACCGTCTGCGCCCACCGGTCAGGATCCACGATCGCCGACACGGCCGTGGCAGCAGCGAACGGGCCGTCCTGTGCCACCGCGTGCAACGCGGTGTAGCCGCCGGCGCTGGCACCACGGATGAACACCTGCCCCGGCACCGCCCGCCCCGCCGACAGCAGGTGCACCGCCACCGCCGCGCAGTCATCGACGTCGTCCAGACCCCACCGGCCGTACAGCGACTCCCGGAACACCCGGCCGTACCCGGTGCTACCCAAGTAGTCGACATCAACGACGGCGAACCCGCGACTGGTGAAGAACTGCGCCTGCCAGTCCAGGCGCAGCAGGCAGGAGGCGGTAGGCCCTGGATGCGCCCGGACGATCACCGGTGCCCGCCAGTCCGCCGCCGAGCCCGTCGGCGGATACACCAGGGCAAGCACCTCCCGATCGCTCGCCACTCGAACGCGCAGCTGCGTCGGCGTCGATACGCGCGCCCCGTCGAGTGCGGCGTGCTCCGGCCTGGCAAGCACCTCCACCCGGGGGTCGGCGTCAGCCAAGTCCACGAGCGCGACCTGCGGGGCAGCGGTCGGTGACGATCCGATCAACGCCACCGTCGTCCCTCGGACGGCGAGGTACGGCTTGATCGACGTGTACGGGAGGTCGACCGGGCGGACAGTGCCGTCGGGCTCGATGACGACGAGGCGGTGTCGCGGCCCCTCCTGCACCGCCACGACGATCCGACCGTCGTCGAGGAAGCCGTACGACGCGTAACCCAGCTCCCACGGCTCCGCGGTGCACTCACCCGCGATCGGTGCCACCGCCTCGACCTCGAGGCCGTCCCACCGGTAGAGGTTCCACCAGCCACTGCGGTCCGACACGAAGTACAACGCCCCGTCGGGTCCCCACTGCGGCTCCACCGCAGACTCATCCGGACCGCCGGCCAGTCTCACTGCACGCTCGACCGAACCACGCGGCGAGTAGGAGGCCACCCACACCTCACACGCATCCCAGGGCATGTCGCGCTCGCTCCACGCGGTCCAGGCCAACCATCCCGGACCCGGCCGAGGCGCACTGAGAAACCCGCGGGACGAGGCGAGAGTTCGCATCGGCGGAGCACCGGTGAGCGACACCGCGACGAGTTCGTCGCCCTGCTCTGACTCCCGCACGGCCAGCAACTCGCCGTCGCCGACCGTCAGGTCACCAAAGCACCCATGGCTGACCAAATCGAGTTCATCGCCGTGACGACGGCTCCGGTAGAGGCCATCTCCGCCGACACACCACAACGTCCCCTCGGCGACAGCGAACGATCCGCCTCCGTACGCGTGAACTCCGTTGGCGACATCGAAGTCCTTCGGACTGACATCACGCTTGCCCTCGCCGGGCCGCCACCCTGTCACCGTCGCACGTCCGTCGGCGTCGGGGCGAGTCTCTAACCAGTACAGGCCGTCATCACCGGTACGCAGTTGGTCATAGCTGACCGAGGCGCGGACGGCGTCGTTCACCGACACTTCAGCGATCCTGTCCGCCAGTCTCACGGGTCCTCCTCGAACAACTTGCACGCGCGACGGGACGACGGCGGGCTCGTCAACCGCTCGCCGGGGTGCCCCGCAAGGCCAGCGAAAGTTTCGGTCCTCCGGGCCGGCGCGAGCGATCAGACGTGGCGACTCTACGCCCGAGCGCCTTGCACGTGCCGCTGGATGTCCCCTCGCAAACTGCCCGCCGGCCCGTTCGCTCTCGCTGGGGCACCGTCGATGCGGACAACATCTCTTGTCCGCATCGACGGTATCGACCAAGCCATTCGAGTGGGGCCACCATTCGGAGCGGTAAGGCCATTCACGGGTGGCGTGGCAATGAATTTTCCGTCCCTCAATAACGACGTCAATGGAAGGGTCCGATGCAACTACAGGAGGAATTGGCGCGCTACGGGTATCGCCAGGAATTGGCCCGGAAGCTGCGCTTCCGCGACCTTGTGGCGTATGGGCTGGTCTATATGGTGCCGATCGCGCCGATGGCGATCTTCGGCAGCGTTTACGCTGGCTCCGGCGGGATGGCGGCTCTGGCGTACGCGGTCGGTGTGGTGGCGTTGGTGTTCACCGCGTTCTCGTACGCACAGATGGTCAAGGCGTTCCCCATGAGTGGCAGCGTCTACAACTACGCCGGCCGAGGCATCAGCGCGCCGGTGGGGTTCCTGGCCGGCTGGGTGATCCTGCTCGACTACGTCCTCGTACCAGGCCTGCTGTACCTGGTGGCGTCGGTAGCGATGCACTCCACCGTGCCGGCCGTGCCGGTGTGGCTGTGGTTGCTCGGGTTCGTCGCGGTCAACACGATCGTCAACTCGGTCGGCATCCGGATGACCGCGATGGTGACCCGGGTGATGCTCGTCGGCGAGTTGATCGTCCTGGCGGTCTTCCTCGTTGTCGCCGGTTGGGCTCTCGCCTCAGGCAGGGGGCGGTTCAGCTGGGACGCCTTCTACAACTCCGACACGTTCACCTGGTCTCTCGTGGCGGGCGCCGTGTCGATCGCGGTGCTGTCCTTCCTCGGCTTCGACGGGATCAGCATGCTGGCCGAGGAGACCAAGGGCGGTTCCCGGCAGATCGGCCGCGCCATGGCCGCCGTCCTCATCCTCGCCGGCGTGCTGTTCATCGCCCAGACCTGGCTGGCCGCGATGCTCGTACCCGAGCCGGCCTCGCTGCTCAGTGACGGGGATCCGAACGGCACCGCCTTCTACGACGCCGCGCAGGTGGCTGGCGGAGGTTGGCTGGCAACGTTGTGCGCGGTCGCGACCGCGATCGCGTGGGGCCTGCCGAACTCGATGGTCGCGCAGGTCGCCACATCCCGGCTGCTATACGCGATGGCCCGGGACCGGCAACTGCCCGCCTTCTTGGCGAAGGTGTCGATCCGCCGCAACGTGCCGATCAACGCGACCCTGCTCACGGGCGTCGTGTCCCTCGCGCTGGGCCTGTACATGGCGACCCGGGCGGACGGGATCACGCTGCTGTCGTCGCTGATCAATTTCGGGGCGATGGTCGCGTTCCTGGTCCTGCACGTCTCCGTGGTTGTGCACCACCTCATCCGCCAGCGCAGCGGCAACTGGTGGGCGCACCTGGTCATGCCCGGGATCGGGTTCGTGATCCTCGCCTACGTGGTGGTCAACGCGAACATCGCCGCGCAGCGTCTCGGTCTGGCCTGGCTCGCCCTCGGCATGGTCGTACTCGCGGGCCTGTACCTGACCGGTCGCCGGCCCGCCCTGTCGGGTCTGGCGCCCGCGCAGCCGCAGGCCCGCCACGTCGAGCGGGTGTGACGACCATGGACGCGATTACCTACCGGCCCGCCCGCGACGAGCTGGCCTACACCTTCGGTGGCCGGATGCCCGTGGCCCACGTCCGCTCCGGCGACGTGCTGCGGGTGCACACCGAGGACTGCTTCGGCGGCCTCGTCCGGGGCCCGGCGGACCTGCCGTCGCAGGTGTGCCGCATGCCCTACCTGAACCCCGTGTGCGGGCCGTTCTTCGTCGAGGACGCAGAGCCAGGCGACACCCTCGCCGTCCACCTCGCCTCGATCGTTCCGGCCCGCGACTGGGGAATCTCCTCGACGTTCCCGCACTTCGGGGCACTGACCTCCACCTCGCACACGGCGACCCTGCAGCCGCCTCTGCAGGAGCGGGTGTGGGTGTACGACATCGACCAGCAGGCGGGCACGGTTCGCTTTCACGCCACCGGCAGCGACCACACGGTCGACCTGCCGCTGGACCCGATGATCGGCACCATCGGGGTGGCGCCGGGCGGTTTTGAGGCGCGTTCGACCATCGTGCCCGACAGCCATGGCGGGAACCTCGACACGCCGGAGCTGCGCGCGGGTACCACCCTGTATCTGGGGGTGAATGTGCACGGGGCGATGCTCGCCCTCGGCGACGGCCACGCCCGCCAGGGCGAGGGTGAGGCCTGTGGCGTCGGGGTGGAGATCGCCACGACCACCACCCTGATCATCGAGGTCATTAAAGGCGTTCCGACGGTGTGGCCGCGCCTGGAGACCGACACGTCGATCATGTCGGTTGGCTGCGCCCGTCCCCTCGAAGACGCGTACCGGATCGCGCACCGCGACCTGGTCGGCTGGGTGGGTGACCTCACCGGCTTGGAGCAGCTTGACGCGTACCAGTTGGTGTCGCAGGCGGGGCGGGCGCCGATCGGCAACGTCTGCGACCCGAACTACACGGTCCTCGCCGCCGTCGACAAGCTGCTGCTTCCGCAGCCGCAGGCCGCCTACGACGGGGTGCACGCCCGCCTGCGGCAGCACGTCGGCGGGCCACGGTAGGGGACGGGATCCAGATGACCTCGTCCATCCCCCAGTTGTCGTTGCGGGACGAGTTGTTCCTGCTGGGCCACGACGACGACACCGGCCAGCCGCACATCCACCGCCAGACCCTCGCCCTCGGCCTGGCTGGTGCGGTGCTGATCGACCTGTTCCTCGCCGGGCGGATCGTCCTCGACACTACCGACGACACCGGGCCGGGCGGGGAGCAGCGGCTGCGGCTGCACTTGGACCGGCCGGTCGGGGACCTGATCGCCGACACCGCCTTGGCCTCCATCCGCTACGCCCGTCCGACCCCACCGCTGCGGGGGTGGCTACCCGGGTTCGCCGCCGACCTGTACGACCGCACCCGCGCCGGCCTGCAGGCCGGCGGGATCCTGCGCCACGACGTGCGCCGCCGCCTCGGCGGGCTCGCCCGCACCGACCGCTACCTGCCCACGGACCTGAAGTGGCCGGTCGTCGCCCGCGCCCGGCTGCACTACATCGCCACCGGCCGTAGCCAGCCCGACAACCACACCGCCGCCCTCGGCGGCCTGATCGCGACCCTCGGCCTGACCAATCACCTGTACCTCGCCGACGACACCGCCGCCCTCACCGTGCAGCTACGCACCATCGCCGAGCAGCACCACCGGCAGGTACGCGACATCATCGCCGCGGTCGACGCCGCCGTCGGTGACCTCGCCACCGCCACCTACCGGTAAGCCCGCCCCACCCACCCGCTGCCCTTGGAGGCATCCCATGGACGTCATCCCGCGTATCCGTGCCGCCCGGTGGGCGGACAAGGAACCGGTCGCCGCGCTGATCGCCGACGCCCTGCACTCCGGCCCCCTCGCCCAGTGGCTGGTGCCCGACCCGACCTGCCGGGGGCGGGTCCTCACCGACGTGGCCGTGATCTGGGTGGAACACGCCATGTTCTTCGGCGACATCCAGATCACCGACGACCTGAGCGCCGCTGCGATGGGGTTTCACCGCTACCGCAGCATCCCGCCACCGTCGAACTACCGCAGCAGACTGGCCAACGCCGCCGGCCCGCACGCGCGGCAGTTCGAGCTCCTCGACCAACTACTCACCCAGGTCCGACCCACCGAACCTCACCACCACCTGGCAGTCCTCGCCGTCCTTCCCGCCGCCCAACGACGCGGCATCGGCAAGGCGATGCTCACCCACCATGAAAGCCGCGTCGACCGCATCGACATGCCCTCGTGGACCGAAATCGCGCCCGACAGCCAGGACCTGTACCGCAGGCACGGCTACCTCCCGAGACCCGCGCTCACCCTGCCCGACGGGCCGGTCCTCGCCCCGATGCGCCGCAACCCTCACCCGAACCGCGGCTCCTGGCCCCTGAACACCGCCAGGCCGGCAACCGTCACCGCCGCGGCCCGCGCCCAGTCCGACGCCCAACACTAGGCCCTGGGTTTCGGTAGCCAGGTCCGG
>NZ_RJLN01000042.1 GCF_003725545.1 Micromonospora solifontis
GCGTACCGCGATGGGCCTGGACCGGCCGGCGGACCTGCCGCCGGCGGCGAGCGGTGGCTCGGTCTCCTACCGCCGGGCCGGCGGCCTGCGGGGCCGGCCCTACCAGTCCGGCCGCGGCGCCTGAAAAAATCTGTCCGCCGGATGTCGAATCCGGCGGCGGTCGTTCGACGGGTTGGTGAAGGCCGGCGCAGGGCCGGCCGCCACCGGAGCACAGGGAGCACACCATGGCCAGGATCGTGTCGAACTTCTTCATCTCGCTCGACGGTGTCGTGGAGCGGCCCGACCAGTGGCACTTCCCCTACTTCGACGACGAGATGGGCGCCGCGGTCGGCCGGGGCGTGGAGCGGGCCACCGCGTTCCTGATGGGCCGCAAGCAGTACCAGGACTGGGCCGGGTACTGGCCGAACAAGGCCGACGGCGACGACGGCGGCTTCGCCGGGTTCATCAACTCGGTGCCGAAGTACGTGCTGTCGAACACGCTCACCGAGGCGACCTGGCGGAACAGCACGGTGCTGTCCGGGGACTCCGTCGCGGCGCGGCTGCGGGAGATCAAGGAGCGGTCCGAGGGGGAGATCGCGATGTCGGGCAGCGCCACCACCGTCCGGTGGCTGCTGGCCAACGGGCTGCTCGACGAGCTGCGCCTGCTGGTCCACCCGATCGCCGTGGGCAGCGGCCAGCGGCTGTTCGAGGAGGCGCCGACGTACCCGCTGCGCCTGCTCAGCAGCGAGACCTTCAAGAGCGGCGTGCTGAACCTGGCGTACGCGCCCGCCTAGGAAGGTCTGGGGCTCTCTGGGTGCCTTTCCCCTGCCAAGATCCCCTCATCCGGTGGGGTGGTTCGCGGGGGAGGGGCCGGACCTGTTAGCCTTGTCGCCGGCCCGCCCGGTGCAAGCCGGGTGGGACCGACGCTGGTACGCCAGCGGAGGGGCTGTGGCGCAGACCGGTAGCGCACCTCGTTCGCATCGAGGGGGTCAGGGGTTCAAATCCCCTCAGCTCCACCCAGTTCAAAGGCCGTTTCCCTGGTGGGAGACGGCCTTTTTCGATCCAGTGCAGGTGCAACGCGGGTCGCTCGATCCAGTCTGCGGCGGCAGGTCCACGGTCACCGCCGCTGCCGCATGACAGAATGCCCACAGACCTGGAAAGGAACGGGCAGAACGGGCAGAACGGGCGAGCCGATGACGACGAGCGGGGCGGCCGAACTGGTCCGGAAAGCCGGGGATCCAGAGCGGGCCACGTTCCTGGAACTCTTCTTCGACCTGGTGTTCGTCCTCGCGCTCGTTCAGCTCTCGCGTGGCCTGGCGGAGGATCTCAGGTGGAGCGATGCCTTCCGGACGCTGGTGCTGTTGGGGGCGATGTGGTGGGTCTGGTCCAGCACCGCATGGCTGACCGACCGGACGGACCCGGAACGACTGGTGATCCAGGGGCTGGTCATCGCGACCATGGTCGGCAGCCTGGTGATGGCGGCCGCGGTGCCCGAGGCGTTCGGGGACACGGGCCTGATCTTCGCGGGCGCCTACGTCGCCATCCAGTTCGGCCGCGGGCTCGTCCTCGTGGCCGTTCTGCGTGCCCAGGAGTTTCAGCGCCACGCCGTACGCGGGCTGTTCTGGTACGGCCTGTCGGCGCTGCCGTGGATCGCGGGGGCGCTCGTGCACGGGACGGCACGTGTCGCGTTGTGGGCACTCGCGGTGGTCCTCGACCACACGGCAGGCAGAATCGGCTTCCCCACCCCCGGGGCGGGCCGTACGCCCAGCCAGGACCTGGTGATCTCGGGCGAGCACCTGGCCGAGCGCTACCGGCAGTTCTTCATCATCGCGCTCGGCGAGCTGATCCTGGTCACCGGACTGGCGCTGAGCAGCAGCGGCTTCGCGCTGGACGCGGTCGCCGCGTTCACCGTGTCGATCGCGACCGCCGTGCTGCTGTGGCGGATCTACATATACCGCGCCGGACAGGTCCTGGCGGAAGCGATCGCCGTGTCTGCCGACCCGGTCCGCCTCGCCGGATCGGCGTCATACGCCCACCTGACCATGGTGGCCGGCGTGGTCGCCGCGGCCGTCGGCGATGAACTTGTCATCGCCCATCCACTTGGGCACACCCCACCGGCGTGGATCGTCGTCATCCTCGGCGGACCCGCGCTGTACCTGGCCGGGCGCGCCCGCTTCGAGCACGCGGTGTTCGGCCGCGTGTCCTGGTCCCGACCGATCGGCGTCCTCGCGCTGGCCGCCCTGATCCCGGTGATGCTCCCCCTGCCGCCGGTCGTGGTCGCCGCCGCCGCTGCCCTCGTCCTGACCGGGATCGCCGCAACCGACGCAGTTCGCGCCCGCAGACGCCCGCCGGAGCCGCCGTCACCACCCGGCTAGCCGGGAAGGGCCACCCAGGTCCTGACACCGATCTGGCGCACACGCCCCGAGACCTGACGTCTCGGAACTCCAGCGGGCCGCAGGTGCCCACAGCGGCACCGACGGCAGTGACTAGTCGGCGACGTGGATGACGATCTTGCCGCGGCGTTTGGCCGTCTCGAGTGCCTCGTAACCTGAGCGCGTCTCGCTGAGGGGCAACACGCGGTCCAGCACCGGCCTCAACTGGCCGTTATCGACGAGCTCGGCAATGGACCGCAACGCGTTCCGGTCGGGCTCGACGACGAAGAACACTCCGCGAACGCCATGACGGGCCGCTTCCTGCTGGTCGGGCGGGGCGACGAGGGAGACCAGGACGCCGCCGGGTTTCAGAACTGACCAGGATCGGGACTGGGTGGCCTCGCCGACAAGATCAACGACCACGTCCACGTCGCGGACATGATCCTCGAAGCGGTCGTGTGCGTAGTCGATAACCCGCTCGGCACCCAGGCCCTTGACGAATTCCAGGTCGGCCGCCGCCGCCGTGGCGCTCACGCGAGCACCGAGACCGGCCGCGAGCTGCACCACGTAGCTCCCCACGCCGCCGGCGCCGCCCTGCACCAGCACGTGCTGGCCGGCCCGCAGGTCGGCGTGGTCCACCAGTGCCTGCCAGGCGCTCAACGCGGCCAGTGGGAGCGCTGCGGCGTGCTCGTGGTCAACGGTGGCGGGTTTGGCCGCCAGGACGGCCGCGGGCACGGCGACGTACTCGGCGGCGGCGCCATCGCGGTTGAACGGGATCAAGCCGTAGACGGCCGCCCCCTCGGTGGGGCTCTCCACCCCCGTCCCGGACGCCGCGACGACTCCGGAGAACTCATGCGACGGGATGATCGGAGTGCGCTCAGGTCCTGACCCGTCCGAGCTGTACGTCCACGTCTGCGCCCAGGTGAGCTCAGTGGGTGTCATGGAGGCAGCCTTCACGGCCACCAACACCTCACCGGGCCCCGGCTCAGGCCGCGGCGCCTCCTCGTACACGAGCTGCTCCGGCCCGCCTCTGGTGTGAGCTCTCACCGCGTGCATCGTGCTCATCCGACCGCTGCTTCCTCCCGCTCGGCATGTCGACCAGCCCGCCGGCCGCCCTGGGGGATGAACCGCGGGCCAACTCCCGCATCATCTGGCGGTTCGGCGGCGCGCTGTCGGACTTCCGTAACCCTTGCCCCTTCGGCGCAGAAGCGCGCTGGATCAGGGGCTCCGGGGCAGCAGCGTGGGCGTGCCGGCGGCCTGGCACCGGTCGCCCTCGGGGATGCCCGCCGCGGCGGGGTCCCCGAGGGCGGCGTCGGTCACCAGGCGGTGTTGATCACGTACGGGGCCGGGTTCGGGACGTTGTGCCACTCCTCGACGCTGGGCGGGATCTGCACCCAGTCGCTCTCGCCGACCTCGCACTGCTGCACGGTCGGGAACCACAGCACCTCGGGGGCCTTCCGGCCGATCCGGAAGCCCAGCCCGAACAGCTGGACGTCGTGGTCGGGCAGCGGCCCGCCCACCCACGCCACCTCAGTGATCCGCCCGAAGCCGTGGCCCTGGCCGTGCGCGCGGGTCACCTGGACCTCCCAGCCTGGCACGGGATCCGGGGTGACGAGGTGCAGGCCCTCGGGGATCTGCACCCGCACCGCCGTGGTCGGGGAGCCGGCGCACCCGTGGCCGACCCGGAAGGCGGTGTGGAAGAACTTCGTGTCGGCGGTGTTGGGTGTGGTCACGACGTGCGCGCTGGCCGGCACCGCGGCGACGCCGATCGCCACGGCGGCGGCGACCAGCACGACAGCGACCCGTCGCATCAGTTTGCTCACTCGTTTCCTCCAGAGGCTCAAGGTGCTCGTCGCCGTCAGCCCGTCCACCTCGGCTCGGCACCGGACCCAGCATGGAGAGGCGGCCGGGCCGCGTCTTCGCTCAGATTGCTGCCTTCGGCCTGGCGGGCGGTGACCGATCGCCGGCGGACCGACCCGTACCCGACGACCGGCTCCAGCACCTCGCTGGATGTGCCCTGAGCAGTACGAACCTCGCCGGCGGACCGGGGCTGCCGCCGACCCCAGAACCAGTGCGCCCCGACCACGATGCCGCCCGTCCGGAGCTAGGGGTCGGGGGGCTCGGCACCCCTCAGCTACGCTCCTGCCCACACTGTTTCGATCTTTCTCAACGGGGGCGGAGCCGGATGCGGGTCAGGATGTTCGCGCGTCTCATGGTCGCGGCGCTCGGTGGCGCCTTCGGCGTGGTGGCGCCGCTGGCTGCCGGCCCGGCGTACGCGGAGGGCGCGACCGGGCTCGGCATCGACGCGTACGCGGAGATGGTGGTCGACTCGGCGCGCGGTCATCTCTTCTTCAGCCTGGGCCGGGAGCGCTCGGGGGTGCGGGTGACGGACCTGGCCGGCGGCGCGCAGCGGACGATCCCGGACCTGCCGGGCGCCAGCGGCATGGCGCTGAGCCCGGACGGCTCGACGCTCTACGTGGCCCTCGCCGACGCGGACGCGGTCGCCGCCGTCGACACCACCACGCTGACCGTGCAACGCCGCTACGGCCTCGGCAGCTCCACCTGCCCCACCTGGTTGGCCCCGGCCGGCGGGAAGCTCTACATCGGCCACGGCTGCCAGGTCGGGAAGGGCAAGCTCGGCTCGCTCGACCTGCGCGGGCCGACGCCGGTGCTGGCGCTGGACCTGCCGCTCGACGGGAGTTACTACTACCCGCCGCTGCTGCGCGGCACCTCGGCCAACCCGGACCTGCTGCTCCTGACCAACCGGTCCAGTGTCTCGTTCCCCATCTCGGGCGAGCCGGCCCTGTACGACGTGTCGTCCGGCACGCCGTCGCGCGTGGCGTCCCTGCCGGGGGAGACCTGCACCGGGTTGCACAACGCCGCGCTGACGGCCGACCGGGTGATCCTCGGCTGCACCTACCTGTGGGACCCGGAAACCAGTTCCCGCGTGGTGGCCACCACGCACGTCGCGTACTCGACGACGGACCTGTCGCCGGCGGGCAGCTACCCGTCGGGTAGCTGGGCGACCGCCGTGACGACCTCGCCGGACGGTGCCTACGTCGTCCTCGGGGCCAGCCAGAGCGGCACGATCCACGTCGAGCGGCCGGACGGGACGCTGGTCCGCCGGTACGTCGTCCCGCCGGGCAGCCACCTCGACCGGCAGGGCCTCGCGGTGAGCGCCGACAGCCGCACCCTCTACGTGGTCACCACCGATTCCGACGGCCAGAACCCGGCACTGCTGCGGCTGACCGACTTCGCCGCCGCCGGAACCTCGCTCCTGCTCGCCGCGCCCGCGGCGAGCGCCCGCGCCACCACGCTCACCGTCAGCGGGACGCTGGGCTTCCCGGGTACGCCCGGGTCGACGCCGCGGACGCTGCGGGTGGTGAAGCAGGACCTCGCCGGCAGCCACCCGCTGCCCGACGTCACCACCGCCGCGGACGGGACCTTCACCTTCCCCGACATCCCGCAGGTCGGCGCGGCCAACACCTACGCGGTGACCTTCCCCGGCGACGCCACCCACCCGGCGGCGAGCCGGTCCGTCACCGTGCAGGTCTCGCGCGCCGCCACCGCGCTGAGCGTCACGTCGAAGGTGACCGCCCTGCGCACCGGCCGTGGCTCGACCGTGACCGCCCAGCTGGGCACCACCTACAACAACCGCACCGTCTGCCTGTACGCCCAGCCGCAGCGGCGGCCCCGCGTCACGCTCACCTGCGGCACCGTGGACGCCAACGGGCGGCTGACCGCCAGCTACCCGTTGCACCGGCAGGTCACGTTCAGCGCGAGCTTCGCCGGGGACCACCGGTACGCGCCCGCCGAGGTCTCGCAGCCCTCGTACGGCTTCCTGCTGAGGCGCGGGGTGTTCCGGGTTCGCTGACGCCGGGTGCGCCGACGCTCAGGTGGTGAAGTCGTCCCGGGCGTCCCGGGCGTCCTTCTGGACGTGCTCCCCGGGCTGTCGGCCCCGGATTTCGTCCTGCCGTGCCGCCTGGTCCGCCTCGGCCCGTTCGGCCCGGGTCAGGTCACCCAGCCGGGCCCGGGCCGGGCCGGCCACCTGCTCGAGGTTGTCGTTCGACCGCTCGGTGCTCATGTCGCCTCCCTGCCGTCATCGGCGATCCGCGTACCGCACCCGACCCGCGTCCCCGCGCAGGGCGAGGGAAAACCCGCCCGCGACGGCACGCGCTCGTTCCGCGCTGTCAGCCGTCGGACAGGTGAGTCGTCCGCGGCGTCAGGTTCGTAGCGGCGAGAAGGGCACGGCGGACCAGCCGGCACAGCTCAGGCCGGGCGGAGAACCGGCGCGTGGTCGCGGGCGGCGGCGTGCAGCGCCGCCACGCAGGCGGCCACCGCCGGATGGTCGCCCGCCCCCTTCCGGTACGTGATCCGGGTACGGCGGCGCAGGTCGAGGGGGATGAGGCGGACGCCTTCGGGTGGCCGGCCGACGGCGAGCTCCGGGACCAGGGCGACGCCCTGCCCGGCGGCGACCAGGGCGAGCATCGCGGTGAAGTCGTCGGCGTGGTGCCGTACGGTCGGCCGGAAGCCGGCGAGCTGGCAGGCGTGCCGCGCCACCGTGTGACAGAGGGTGCCGGGGCTGCCCAGGATCCAGTCCGCCTGCCGGACGTCGGCCAGCGTCTCCGCCACCAGGGTGGCCGGCACGGCCAGGTAAACGGTCTCGGCGAGCAGCGGCGTCGAGTCGAGCGCCGGATCGGGGGCGGTCGGCACCACGTCGTAGTCGTGCGCGAGGGCCACGTCCAGACGGCGGTCGCGCAGCGCGTCCGGCACGTCGACCGGGTCCAGCTCGGTGACCATCAGGTCCAGCGCCGGATGGTCGCGGGCCAGCGCGACCAGGGCCGGCGGCAGCAGGGTCCGCACCGCGCTCGGGTACGCGCCGATGCGTACCGTGCCGGAGAGCCCGCCGCGCGCGGCGGCGAGGGTGGCGTCGGCGGCCTCCAGCGCGGCGAGCACCACCTCGGTGTGCCGGACCAGCGCCTCCCCGGTCGGGGTGAGGGTGACCCGGCGGCCGGCCCGTTCCAGCAGCGCCACGCCGGCCTCGCGTTGCAGGGCGGCGAGCTGCTGGGAGACGGCGGACGGGGTGTAGGTGTGCGCCTCGGCGACGGCGGCGATGGTGCCGAGCCGGGCCAGGTCCCGCAGCAGCCGCAGGCGGCGGACGTCGAGCATGAAGCTCAGCTTACGGATCCGTTGAGCAGCCTGAACTGGTCCTAACGCGTCAACCCGAGCAGCCTGGAGGCATGACGCTGCACGGGTTGTACGTACCGCTGATCACGCCGTTCGACGAGCGGGACGCCGTCGACCGCGACGCCCTCACCGCCCTGGCGCACGAGGCGCTGGAGGCCGGCGCGGCCGGCCTGGTCGCGCTGGGCACGACCGCCGAGCCGCACGCGCTGAGCGACGCGGAGCGGCGCGCGGTGCTCGACGTGGTCGCCGGTGTCTGCCGGGAACGGCGGGCCGCGCTGCTGGTCGGCGCGCACACCGTCGAGGCGCTGCGCGGGCTCGGTGACGACGTCACGGCCGCGCTCTGCCTGGTGCCGCCGTTCCTACGGCCCGGCGAGGAGGCGGTGCTGGCCCACTTCGCCCGGCTGGCCGGGGCCTCGCCGGTGCCGCTGGTCGTCTACCACGTGCCGTACCGGACCGGGCAGGAGTTGTCGGCCGGGGCGCTGCGCCGGCTGGCCGGGATCCCCGGGGTCGTCGGGATCAAGCACGCGGTGGGCGGGATCGACGCGGACACCATCGACCTCCTGGCCGACGTACCCCCGGGGTTCGCGGTGCTCGGCGGCGACGACGCGTACGTCTCGCCGCTGCTCGCCCTCGGCGGACACGGCGGCATCCTGGCCTCGGCGCACCTCGCGACGGCCGACTTCGCCGCGCTGGTCGCGGCCTGGCAGGCCGGGGACGCCGCCCGCGCCCGGCCGCTCGGGCACCGGCTGGCCACCCTCTCGCGCGCCCTCTTCGCCGAGCCCAACCCGGCGGTGATCAAGGCGGTGCTGCACGCCCAGGGCCGGATCCCGACGCCGGCGGTCCGCCCGCCGCTGCTGCCCGCCACCCCGGACGCCACCGCCCGGGCCCTCCGGTACGGGCCGGACGGCGGCCGCCCCCGCGCGGGGACGGCCGCCCGGACCGGTCACGCCTTCGGCGGTGCCGCGTCCGTCCAGGTCGCGTCGACCACGGCCTGGTAGCTGAGCAGCCGCCCCGTGCCGGCGTCCCAGGACTCCTGGGCCAGCGCCAGCCCGGTACCCGGGTCGACGACCAGCCGGAGCTGCGCCAGACCGCCGTCACCGCGCCGGGTGTAGCCCAGCGCCATGCCGCTCCGGCCGTGCGGGTCCGTCACCGGCCCCAGCTCGGTCACCCCGTCCAGACCGGCGAGCACCCGGTAGGCCGCCGCCCGGACCTGCGGGGTGGTCGGCAGGTCGAGCACGAGCTGCGTGGCACTCCAGAACAGGGACCAGGTGTCGCTCTCGCTGCCACCGGCCTGCCGCTTCAGCAGCGCCGCCCGCAGCGCGGCCGGGTCGGTGGGCAGCCCGGACAGCTCCGCGAGGGTGACCGGCCGACCGCCGAGGAGGTAGTTCCGCGCCGGGTCGAGACCCTCCGGGGTACGCAGCCTCCGCTCCCCGGACGAGGTGGACACCTCCCCCCAGCGGGTGGGGGAGCCGGCCCGCCGCCAGCCCGCCTCGTCAGCGGCGGCCAGCGGCCGGGCGCCGAGCGACTGGACGAACACCCAGGTCCGGTCGGCCGGGTCGGTGGCGTACCAGGTGTCCACCCGCATCCGTTGGACGACGTCGTAACGGCCGCCGGACGGGCCCACCTGGCGCACGTCGCCGTGCTCCACGACGGTCTTCCAGTACCGACCGGTGCCCACCTCCGTGCCGCCGACCGTCTCGGCGGCGGTCAGCAGGAGCTGCCGGGCGGTGGCAGGGGCGGGCGAGGGGGCCGCCGCCCGCGGACGCGGGGTGGGGAAGGTGTCCGGCCGTACCGCCACGACCACCGCGAGCGCCCCCGCCGCCAGCGCGGGAACCAGACCGGCCGCCAGCACCAGCCGGCACCGCGCCACCCGCCGGGCCGCGGGCCGGTCCGGCTCCGGCCGGGGGTACGCGGTGACGGCCGCCGGATCGAACCGGCCGTCCCCCGGGTCCAGCCGCGCCGGGCGGGACTCGGACAGCACCTGCAACACATCTCGACGCCGACTCATCGGCTGAACTCCTTCACACTGAGCGCGGACGGAACCCGACGGACGACCTCGTCGGCGGTGGAGACGGCCTGTTCCAGGCGGCGGCGGGCCCGGTGCAGCCGGACCGCGAAGGTGGCGACCGAGCAGCCCACCACCCGGGCGGCGGCCCGGTGGGACAGCCCATGCCAGGCCACCAGGGTCAGCAGTTCCCGGTCGGCGTCGCCGAGCCGGGCCAGTGCCCCGAGGACGGCGGACCGCTCGGCCACCCCGTCCGCCACGTCGCCGCCCGCCTCGTCGACCCAGGCCCGCATCTCGGCCGCCAGGGACGCCTGGCGCACCTCCTCGCGGTACCGCTCGCGGATCACGTTGCGGGCCACCCCGAGCAGCCACGGCAGGGGCGTCGCCGGGACCTCGGCGAGCCGCCGCCAGGCGACGAGGAAGGTGTCGCCGACGATGTCGTCGGCGAGCTGCCGGCCCGCGCGGCTCACCGCGTACCCGTACACCGCGGCGTGGTGTCGCTCGTACAGCTCGGTGAACCGGGCCCCTGCTTCTGCTGCATCCACTGGCTGCTGCTCCTTGTCGCCGGAGGTGTGCCGTCACCAGGTAATGCGGGTACCGGCCCGGTCCTTACCGGCGGACCCCGGAAACGCGGACGGGGGCCGGTCCCGGGTGGGACCGACCCCCGTCGTGGGGCGTGGGGTGGTCAGGGCTTCCAGGACCCGGCCGGCCGGAAGTTGTGCTGGTACTCGACCACGCCGTTCTTGTCCTTGACGTCGAGCACGAGCTGGCCGGTGCGGGTGGTGCCGGCCGGCAGGTTGTTGCCCGAGTTGAGCAGCTTGCCGCAGCCGGAGAAGGCGCCGGAGATGCCGCTCTCCTCGCTGCCGTCCGCGCCCTTCCACCGGAAGTAGAACGGGTTGATCGAGCCGGTGCCCTTGGTGACCTTCGCGGTCACGTCGGCGATCAGGAACATGCCCTTCTTCGGCCCGGGCATGAACTGCTGGCAGGAGTCGGTCTTGGTTCGGAAGTTCTTCAGCGTGATCTCGACGGTGCCGTCGTCGTCGTTGATGATCAGCGTGTCGCCCGGCTTCATGTTGAAGGTCTCGCCGTCCGTGGGACGGTTGTCGGGCGTCGCGTCCGACTCCTCCGGGGTGGGGGTGTCGAACGGCGCGGCCGTGGGGGCCGTGGTGGGCAGGCTGTCGATCGCCTCCTGCGCCTTCTTGCCGCCGCTGTAGATGGCGAAGATCCCGCCGCCGCAGCAGAGCAGCAGCAGGACCAGCGCCCCGACGCCGAGGCCGATCCACAGTCCCTTGTTGGACTTCTTCGCCGGCGGCCCGAACGGCTGGCCCGGCGCGGGCGGGTACGCGCCACCCGGCGCCGACGGGAACTGCCCGGGCGGCGGCGGGTACGGCGCGCCGGAGGTCGGCGGCGGAGGCGGGTAGCCCCCACCCGGGGCGGCCGGCGGCGGGTACGGCGCGCCCGAGGTCGGCGGCTGCGGCGGGTACGGCGCGCCCGAGGTCGGCGGCAGGGGCGCGAACGGGTCCGGCTGGGTCGGCTGCTGCGACTGGTACGGCGTGCCCGAGGTCGGCGGCGGCGCGTACGGGTCGGCCGGCGGCGGGGCGTACGGGTTGCCGGGCACCGGCGGTATCGGCGCGGTGGGGAACGGCTGGGTCGGCGGTTCCGGGGGCTGCTGGTTCGGGTCCTGCGGTCCGAACGGAGGCTGAGGGTGGCTCACCGTACTCCTTGGCACCTTCGAAGATCTTCAGTCGGACTGACGGTACCCGTCCTGGGCAAGCTGTCTGCCCGGCCCTCACCGGGGTACCAGAACGGCGGCGCTGCGTACCAGATCGGCGTCGATGGTGAACCGACCGTCTATCGATGACGGCGGATCAGGTGCCGGTGCGGTGGCGAGTCGCGCGGGGGCGATCCGGGCGGTGAACGTGCCCGCGTCCGGGTCGAGGGTCACCCGGGCGTCGTGGAAGTCCAGCCAGGTCCCGACCACCGGCCACCAGGCCTTGTAGACGGTCTCCTTGACGCTGAACAGCAGGGTCGGCCAGGGGACCCCGACGGGCAGCCGGGCCAGTTCCGCCTCCTCCTCGGGCAGGCAGACCTTCCGGCGTACCCCCGGGTTCAGCTCCCGGCGGCGCTCGGCGTCCATGCCGACCGAGCGCAGGTCGGCGGCGCGGGCGACGGCCGCGGCGCAGTAGTCCCGGGTGTGGGTGATGGTGCCGACCACGCCGGGCGGCCAGACCGGGGACCGGTCGGGCGCCGACGGGACCGGTGCCGGCGGCACCCCGAGCCCGGCCAGGGCCCGGCGGGCGCAGACCCGGCCCGCCGTGAAGTCCCGACGCCGGCCCGGCACGGCCCGCTCGCCCAGACAGGCCCGCTCGGCGGGGAGCAGGGTGCCGGCCCAGTCAGCGGAGCCGGCCACCGCCACCGCGACCGCCGGCGGCAGGAGGTCACGCACGGTGGTGAAGGTACCGCAGTGATGTAACGCCGCAGAACTCCGGAACGCTTCAGGAAGGACACGGGGGCGAAGAATGTCCATATGCGAGAGGGAGTGCGATGACGCGTGGTGCGGATGCGTCGGGACAGTGGCCGGAGGAACACGCTCCGGTCACCCCGGACTGGGCCTGCGGCTCGTGCGGCGACGACTGGCCCTGTGACACGAAGCGCAGCCGGTTGCTGGCCGAGTACCAGGCCGACCGCGCCTCGCTCAGCGTCTACCTCGGCGCCTGCCTGGCCGCCGCCACCAACGACCTGCGCGACGCGGCGACCGCCTCGCTCCAGGACCGCTTCATCGGCTGGGTGCCGCGGAACCCTCGTACCGCCTGACGGCCACCGCCGGTGGCCCGCCGCCCTGGAGCCGCGGGCCACCGGTATCGGGTCAGGGGCGGCGAGCCTGCCGGGTGAGGGCGAAACCGACCACGCCGGCCACTGCGGCGATCACCCCGCCGGCTGTGGTCCAGACCCAGCGCGAGCCGGGCTCCGGCAGCCAGCCGGTCAGGTCGGTCTCCTCCTCGGCCACCGGCTCGGGGGCCGGTTCGGCGGTGAGCACCTTCCCGGCCCGGGTGTTCGGCACCAGCGGTGCCGTCAGCCGGCCGTCGTCGCCTGACGTGCCGTCCTCGCCGTCCGCGCTGACCAGGAGGCTCACCTCGATCGGCAGGCCCAGGTCCGGCTCGGGCAGGTCGGTCACCGCCAGTCGGACGTAGTAGGTGCCGGGCAGCGGATCGCCCGACCACGGCTCGGCCCAGGGGCGTACCCGGCGGAGCGTGCAGCCGAGGGCGACGCTGGTCGCCGAGGCGTCGGCGGTGGGCGTCTGCGCCCCGGCCGCGCACGCCTGCCGCCGGCGTAGCCCGTCGAAGACGTCCACGGTCCAGGTGGACGCACCGGTCCGGCCCTTCGGGAAGGAGATGGTGGCGGCGATCCCGTGGACCTGACCGGCCTCCGCTGGGAATGACCAGTAGAGGTGGTCCCCGGTCGCGGCGCCCACCTGTACCGGCTGCCCGGCGGTGACGGGGGTGGCGGTGAGGAACGAGGTGCCGGCCTTGGTGACGGTGATCGCCCCCGCCGACGGCGTGGGCGCGGCCGAGGCGGCGGCCGGGGTGAGGGTCAGCCCGGTGGCGGCCAGCGCCGCGGCGGCGCGGATCAGCGTACGCATCCTCACTTCTCCCTCCAGGTGGCGACCCACCAGCGGGTGAGCAGCCCAGCGACCAGCCCGGTGACCAGCCCGGCCAGGCTCAGCAGGAGCAGCAGGGCCCAGCCGCGGCCGAGGTCCGGCCCGTCCGGGGCGGGCGACGCGGCGACCACGTCGACGGTCAGTTCCAGCGGCATGCCGGGGGTGGCCTCGGTGCCGGGTCGGGGCGCGAAGGCATTGCTGACCACCAGGCACACGGTCTGCGCCGGCACGGTGCCACTCGGGGCGGGCGCCGGGGTGTCCTCGGCCGCCGACCAGCGCAGGCCGGTGGCGATCACATCGGTCCGCCCGCTGCCGGCGTCAACGCCCCGGACGAGTTCCCGCCCGTCCGACGCGGTCGCCCGCAGCAGCACCCCGTAGTCCGGGTTGACCGGCCGGTCCAGCGCGACGCTGACCGAGGCGCGCAGCTCCTGGCCCGGCCGGACCGGCACCCGGTACCAGCGGTGCTCGGAGAACGCCTCCCGGTCGGTGTAGACGCCGGGGCCGAGCAGCGGTGCGTTCCCGCAGGCGGCGGAGCCGCCGACCACGGTCGGGGCGGCGGTGTAGGTGTCTCGGGCCCGGTCGACGAGCTGCTTGATCCGGCCGGTCAGCTCGTCGGCGCTCTGCGCCGCCGTGTACGTGCCGCCGGTCGCTCCGGCGATGCAGAGCAGTTGCCGGCGCACCTTCTCGTCGGGCGCCAGGCCGAGGGTGTCGACGACCAGCCGGGTGCCCTGGGCGGCGAGTTCCCGGGCCACCTCGCAGGGGTCCGGCGGGGCGCAGGTGTCCTCGCCGTCGGTGATCAGCACGATCCGGCGGGCGGTGCTGCCCGTGCCGAGATCCTGGGCCGCCGAGCGTAACGCCAGCCCGACCGGCGTGAACCCGGTCGGTCGCAGCGTGGCGACCGCCGCCTTGGCCTGCGTCCGGTCCACCGGGCCGACCGGCACGATCTGCTGGGTGTCCAGGCAGCCCTGCTTCTTGTCCTTGCCCCGGTAGGTGGCGCCGAGCACCCGGATGCCGAGCTGGGTTTCGTCCGGCAGCGCGTCCACGACCTCGTTGAACGCCTGCTGGGCGACGGATATCCGGCTGCGTCCGTCGATGTCCCGGGCCCGCATCGAGCCGCTCACGTCGAGGACGAGTTCCACCTTGGGTGGTTCGGCGGTTTCGTCGTCGGCCCGGGCCGGGACGGGACCGATCAGCGCGGTCGTCGCCAGCAGTCCGAAAAGGACGGCCGCCGATCGTCTCTTGTTGATCACCGGGCGAAGTGTAGTGAGATCCACTTTGGAAGACCATTCGGGTGCGTTGATCAAGCCTGGTCGATGCAACGCATGCCGTGATCAGCTAGCGCCTCCGTTGGTGATCGATTTCGGAAAGATTGTTAGTAATTCGTAATGTCTCCACGGCGTGACCCACCGTCACCTGTCGGATGTAAACCATTTGTGGGGTGGCGCATTCGTCGGAAATCTGACCCGGGACCACCCGTTGTGCGAGTGCCGGAGTCTGGTTAAGCTCTTCTTGCGCGCCCCAATCGCCCGCTTCCCCCGTGGCAGGCGATCGGGGCGCGCTTTTTGGTGCCGCCACCGGCCAGCGAGGGCATCAGGCCCACCCGCGCAAGCGAAAAAACGCGGCCCGGTGGACCTGCCACCGGGCCGCGAAATGCCGGACGGGTCAGATCCAGCGGCCGTCCAGCCACATCCGCGCGGACCAGTCCGCGTAGGGCAGCAGCCGGCCCACGAAGATCGGGTAGAAGTAGCCGAAGCAGAGGGCGACCAGCAGCACGTACGCGCCCACGACGATCCCGCCCACCAACCGCCGGTCGGCGACGTCCTGCTCGCTCGGCGGCGCCGCCGTGCCGGTGACCGGCGCGGGCGTGACGATCGCCCCGAGCACGTAGACCACCGCCAGCACCAGGAACGGCACCGCCGGCGCGGCGTAGAAGGAGAACATCGTCCGGTCGTCGAGGGCGAACCAGAACCAGGGCAGCAGGCCGGCGGCCACGCTGAGCAGGATCGCCCCGGCCCGCCAGTCCCGGCGGGCCAGCCCCAGCCAGGCCGTCGCGGCCAGCGCGGGCAGGAACGACCACCAGAGCAGCGGGGTGCCCAGCAGCAGGATCTCCGACGCGCAGCTCGGCGCGCCGCAGTTGCCGTCACCGGACCAGTAGAAGGCGACCGGGCGGCCCAGCAGCAGCCACTGCCACGGCCACGACTGGTACTTGTGCGGGTCGTCGAGCTGGGTGTGGAAGCCGTACGCCGCCTTGTGGTATTCCCACAGATTGATCAGCGGCCCGATAACCGGGGTGTCGCTCAACCCCGGGACGTTCGGGTACCGGCTGGCCAGCCGGTAGTAGCCGTCGTCGCTGAGCAGCCAGCCCGACCAGGTGGCGACGTAGGTGCCGACCATCAGCACGCCGGCCAGCAGCAGCCAGGGCAGCTCGTCGAGCAGGGCGTCCCGCCACGGGTGGCGGGCGCCGGCGGACCGGCGGACGCCCACCTCCCAGAAGATCACCAGCAGCGCGAAGGCCGGCACGAAGTAGATCCCGCTCCACTTCACCGCGCAGGCACAGCCGAGCAGCACCCCGGCGAGGAGCCGCCACCACGGCCAGTCCCGCCAGGTCGAGGGCGGCCGGCCCGCCCGCCCCGGCGCCGACGGGTCGAGACCGGCCTCCAGCGCGCGGGTCCAGCGGCGCCGTCGGGCGTCCCGGTCGAGCACCAGGGCGCCGAACGCGGCCAGCACGAACAGCAGCAGGAAGATGTCGAGCAGGGCGGTGCGGGAGAGCACCAGGTGGAAGCCGTCCAGGGCGAGCAGCAGCCCGGCCGCGCAGCCCAGCACCGTCGAGCGGAACATCCGCCGGCCGATCCGGACCAGCATCAGCACCGACAGGGTGCCCGCGACGGCCGCCGCGAACCGCCAGCCGAACTCCGGGGCGGTGGTCATCAGGTGCCCCGGCACGGAGATCTTCAACTCCGCGTCCTGGTAGCCGAAGGCCCACTCGCCCAGCCCGATGAGCCACTTGCCCAGCGGCGGGTGCACCACGTACGACGGGCCACCGTCCTTGTAGTTCCACTCGACGCCGCGGTCGATCAGCCCGTACGCGTCCCGGGCGTAGTAGATCTCGTCGAAGATCTTGCCCTTCGGGCCGCTGAGGCCGACGAAGCGCACGATCGCCGCGATCACCACGACGACCGCGGTGGCCAGCCAGGCGTGCCCGTCGAGGCGGGCGTCGACCGTGGCGAGCCGCCGGCGGACGACGGCCGGGATCCCACCCGCGCTGCTCGTCGCGGAACCGGTGGCCTGGTCGGCGGTGGGCTGGTCGGGGGTCGTCCGGTCCGATCCGGCCCGACCCGCGCCCGCGCTCTGTGCTGTCGACGCACTCGTCACCCGGCGATCGTAGGCTGCGAAGGTGCCCGGTGGCGCCTGTCGTCTCCGAGATTGGTACGGCTGTCGATGAAGGAGCGCGCTGGAGTGGGTGAAATGTCCGAGGTGGGGCGCCTGGTGTTGCTCGGTGCGCCGTTGGGAAACCCGGCCGACGCCTCGACCCGGTTCCGCGAGGTGCTCGCCACCGCGGACGTGGTCGCCGCCGAGGACACCCGGCGGCTGACCCGGCTGGCCCGGGACCTGGACGTCACCGTCCCCGGCCGGATCGTCTCCTACTTCGAGGGGAACGAGGAACGGCGTACCCCCGAACTGGTCGACGTGCTCACCGCCGGCTACACGATCGCGCTGGTCACCGACGGCGGCATGCCCAGCGTCTCCGACCCCGGCTACCGGCTGGTCCGGGCGGCGATCGACGCCGGCTGCCCGGTCACCGCCGCCCCCGGGCCGAGCGCGGTGACCACCGCGCTGGCCCTCTCCGGGCTGCCCTGCGACCGGTTCTGCTTCGAGGGGTTCCTGCCCCGCACGCCCGGCGCCCGCCGGTCCCGGCTGCGCGCCCTCGCCGCCGAGGAGCGCACGCTGGTGCTGTTCGAGGCGCCGCACCGGATCGCCGGCGCGCTGGCCGACCTGGCCACCGCGTTCGGCCCGGACCGGCCCGCCGCGCTCTGCCGGGAGCTGACCAAGACGTACGAGGAGGTGGTCCGCCGGCCGCTGGGCGAGCTGGCCGAGTGGGCCGCCGAGACCGAGCCCCGGGGCGAGATCACCCTGGTCGTGGCCGGTGCGCCGCCGGCCGCCGCGACCCGGCCCGACGACGACACGCTGCGCGCCGCGGTCGCCGCGCGGGAGGCGGCCGGGCTGTCCCGGCGGGACGCGATCACCGAGGTCGCCACCGAGTACGGGCTGCGCCGCCGCGAGGTCTACGGGGTCGTGCACGCCTGACAGCCCGGCCCGGGCTACCAGGCGGCGGCGAGGAAGCCCGCGGTGGTCAGCAGCGGGCCGGCCAGCGCCACCGCCACCGCCCAGCGGCGCTGCCAGACGTCCGGCAGCCGGGTCGCGCCGGTCCACCGGGCGATCCCGGCGGCGCAGGCCAGCACCAGCAGCAGGCCGAGCAGCCAGCGCAGGTGCCGGCCGACCCCGTTGTCCGCGTACGCGGTGCCGCCGTCCGGCCCGGTCATCCGCGCCGGCAGCGCGGTGCCGGCGGCGCTCCGCTCGGCCGGCACCCCGCTCACCCGTACGCCGTGCGCGACGAAGCGCTCCCCGTCGGCGCGGAAGATGCCCCGGCAGCGCTGGGTCAGGCCGCCGCCGGAGCAGTCCGTGATCACCACGGTCCCGGTCGTCGAGTGCCCCACCGCCAACCAGAGCGGCCCTGCGCTGACCCAGCCGAAGAAGGCCGCCAGCAGGCTCAGCGTCACCAGCGCGGCCAGCCCGGGCAGCGGGTCCGGCGGGTGGCTCCGCCGGGTCCGGGTCCGCCGGGAGGCCGCCGCGGGTGGCCGGACCGCCTTCCGGGCCTCCTCCCGCAGCGGGGTGCCGTCCCAGTGCACCTCCTCGATCGGCGCCCAGAAGACCTCCCCGCCGCCCGGCGTGCTGTCGGGTACGGGCACCCGCCAGCGGGGCTGCCGGACCGGCACCCGGCGGGGCACCGCGTCCACCGGCGCCCCGGTGGTCGGTTCCACCTCGACCGGCGGGTCCGCCGGGTCCAGCCGGGGCTGCGGGGCGACCGAACCGCCGCGCGCCGCGCCCGGACGGGGCGGCCGGCCGCCCACACCGGTCGTCGGGGCGGCGGAGCCGTCCTGGCCCGGTGCCGCTGGTCTGCTGGTCACGCCGTTCATTTGACACCGGCAGGTGGGGCTGGCCGGGCAGCTCAGGCCGCGTGTCGGCGACAAATCGGACGGGCTGCCGGGGGTGGGGCGTGGCGCGGGCCCTATTGGTTCGCGGGCGACCCGAGGCAATCACTAGGCTTGACGCTCATGAGTCACGTTCTCGCCGCGGTCGCCTGGCCCTACGCCAACGGCCCGCGCCACATCGGCCACGTATCCGGATTCGGCGTTCCCTCCGACGTCTTCGCCCGGTACATGCGGATGGCCGGTCACGACGTGCTCATGGTCTCGGGCACCGACGAGCACGGCACCCCGATCCAGGTGCAGGCCGACGCCGAGGGGGTCACCCCGCGCGAGCTGGCCGACCGGTACAACCGGGTGATCGCCGAGGACCTGCGCGCGCTCGGGCTGTCGTACGACCTGTTCACCCGGACCACCACCCGCAACCACTACGCGGTGGTGCAGGAGCTGTTCATCGGGCTCCACCGCAACGGCTACATCGTCCCCAAGGTCACCACCGGGGCGATCTCGCCGTCCACCGGCCGCACCCTGCCGGACCGCTACATCGAGGGCACCTGCCCGATCTGCGGCTACGACAGCGCCCGCGGCGACCAGTGCGACAACTGCGGCAACCAGCTCGACCCGATCGACCTGATCAACCCCAAGTCGAAGATCAACGGCGAGACGCCGGAGTTCGTCGAGACCGAGCACTTCTTCCTGGACCTGCCCGCCCTGGCCGACGCGCTGCGGCAGTGGCTGGACACCCGGGAGGGCTGGCGTCCCAACGTGCTGCGTTTCTCGCGGAACCTGCTCGACGACCTCCAGCCCCGGGCCATCACCCGGGACCTGGAGTGGGGCGTGCCGATCCCCCTCGAAGGCTGGCGCGACCGGCCCGACAAGCGGATCTACGTCTGGTTCGACGCGGTCATCGGCTACCTCTCCGCCTCCATCGAGTGGGCCCGCCGCACCGGCGACCCCGAGGCGTGGCGGAAGTGGTGGTCCGCCGACGGCGAGGGGAAGGACGCCCGCAGCTACTACTTCATGGGCAAGGACAACATTGTCTTCCACTCGGTGATCTGGCCGGCGCTGCTCGGCGGCTACTCCGGCGCGGGCTCCCGGGACGGCGAGCCGGGCGAGCTGGGCCGGCTCAACCTGCCCACCGAGGTGGTCTCCAGCGAATACCTGACCATGGAGGGGCGCAAGTTCTCCTCCTCCCGCAAGGTGGTCATCTACGTCCGCGACTTCCTCGAGCGGTACGACGCCGACGCGCTGCGCTACTTCATCGCGGTCGCCGGGCCGGAGAGCAACGACACCGACTTCACCTGGGCGGAGTTCCTCCGTCGCAACAACGACGAGCTGGTCGCCGGCTGGGGCAATCTGGTCAACCGGTCGATCTCCATGGCCGCGAAGAACTTCGGCGCGATCCCGCCGGTCGATCCGGCCGGCCTCACCGAGGCCGACCGGGCGCTGCTGGACACCGCGAAGGCCGGCTTCGCCACCGTCGGCGACCTGATCGCCCGGCACCGCCAGAAGCAGGCCATCGGCGAGGCCATGAAGGTCGTGGCGGAGGCCAACAAGTACCTGTCGGAGCAGGCGCCCTGGAAGCTCAAGGGCGAGGACGACAAGCCGCGGATGGGCACCATCCTGCACGTCGCCCTCCAGGTGGTCAGCGACGCCAACATCCTGCTCACCCCGTTCCTGCCGCACTCCGCGCAGCAGATCCACGAGCTGCTCGGCGGCACCGGCGTGCACGCCCCGATGCCGGTGATCGAGGAGGTCGAGGACCTCGACGGCGGGCCGGCGTACCCGGTGCTGACCGGCGACTACACGGTCGGCGCGCGGTGGGAGTCCGTACCGCTGCAGGTGGGCCGGCCGCTCGCGGCGCCCAAGCCGGTCTTCCGCAAGCTCGACCCGTCGATCGTCGACGAGGAGTTGGCCCGCCTGGCCGGCTGACCGCGCGCCCGGCCCGCGCTCGCTCGTCCTGCGGCATGTCGCGGCGTCGCGGGCCCCCGGACACCCCGGAATGCCGCGGGTCGCTTCGATCAGGCTGGCCGGCTACGCCGCGACCCCGGAGGATCGCTCCGGGGTCGCCGCGTGTCCGGGTCAGGCGCGGGCCATCGACGGCGCGCCGATGAACTGCATGATCGCCTGGTTGACCTCGCTCGGGTGGGTCCAGGGGATGCCGTGCGGCGCCCCCTTCAGCGTGATCAGCCGGCAGTCGGACAGCATGTGCTGCAACCGCTCGCCGGTCTTCGGGTACGGCAGCACATTGTCCTTGTCGCCCTGGATGATCAGCACCGGAACGTTGATGTTCGGCAGGTCGCCCCGGAAGTCGGTCTGCCAGGCGTCGACGGAGTCGTAGGTGCCCTTCGCCGAGGCGTGCGAGCCGATGTCCCAGTGCGCCCGGTACGCCTCGTCACTCACCCACCTGCCCTTGTTCTCGCTGTAGTTGAAGAACGCGTCGCAGAACTGGGTCAGGTAGGCGAACCGGTCCTGGATGATGGCCTGCTGGAACCCGTCGAAGATTTTCTTCTCGACGCCCTCCGGATTGTCCTGCTTCTGGACCAGGCACGGTGCCAACGGCGCCATCAGCACCGCCCGGTCCACCCGGTCCGACCCGTACGCGCCGAGATACCGGGTCACCTCACCGGTGCCCATCGAGTGCCCGATCAGGATCGCGTTGCGCAGGTCCAACTCGGTCATCAACACGTCCAGGTCGGCCGCGAACGTGTCGTAGTCGTACCCCATGGCCGGTTGGGCGGAGGCGCCGAAACCACGCCGGTCGTACGTGATCACCCGGTAGCCGGCGTTCAGCAGCGGGACGCTCACCTTCTCCCACGTCGCGCCGTTGAACGGGAAGCCGTGGATCAGGACGATCGGCTGGCCGCTGCCGTGATCCTCGTAGTACAGGTCGATGGGGGCGGAATTCTCCGTACCCACGGTGATGAAGGGCATGATCATCTCCCGGTGCGCTGACTCTCGGACAGCCGCGTCTTCCCGGGCCGGCCCCCGTTATGCCGTCGGATACGGAAGATCGACCATTTGGTCGTCGGTCACCTCGGCACCCGGCGCCCAGGTCTCGTAGACGCCCCGTTCGTGGCACTGCGCCCCGGTGCCGAGCACCGCGTCCGGGTCCGGCCGGCGCAGCCGCAGCCGCAGCCAGCCCGACTCCTCCCGCAGCACCAGGCAGGGCACCCCACGCCAGGTGGCGAAGCGCACCCGCCGGGCCGCCGCCGCCACCGGGTAGCGCGCCGCCCGGGTCATCGCCAGCACCCGGAACCCGCCCGGCAGGTCGGCCACCGCCTCGTACTCGCCGCCGCCGTACGCGCCGACGAGCTGCGTGGAGCGCGGCGCCTCGCCGGTCGGCACGTACTCCTGGTCGGGGGAGAGGCCGGGCACCGCGGCCAGCAGGTGCCGCCACTGCGGGCCAACCATCCGCAGCCAACCGCGTTGCTCCGCCTGGTAGGTGTAGAGCACCACCTCCACCCCCTCCGCCGGGTAGGCGAGCAGGGTGGCGTTCGCCGGCAGCGGCAGGTCGGCGAAGTCCCGGGTGACGAACTCCGGGATGAGCTGGGCGGTGCTCGGCACGAACCCGGTGCCCAGCACCGGGGGGCCGAGCCGGTCCCGGGGCGGCAGCACCGTCAGACCCTGGTGCGCCGGGCCCACCGGCACGTCGTAGTCGGCCGGGTCCGCGGCCCGCCAGCGCAGCGCGTACGCCACGTCGCCACCGTCGCCGTCTCCGCGCAGCACCGCCATCCCGGCCGGCGTACGCAGGTGCGCCACGTCGTGCTCCCGGTAGCAGAAGCCGTGCGGCAGCCACCCCCGCACGTATCCGGCGAGCTGCCGGGCGGAGAGCACCTTCACCATCCGGGTGCCCGGCCGGATCACCGCCGAGGCGCGCACCGCCGCGAGGGTCGGGTCGCCGGCCGCGGCCGGCTGCTGGCTGAGCTGGTGCAGGTACGCCCAGCCGCGCTCCCGGTGCACCGGCATCAGCAGCGGCGGGTCCGCGTCCTCGGCCGGCTCGGCCGCGCCGTGCACCGCGGTCACCTCAGTGGCGTGCACGAACCGCCGCCACGGGTACGCCATCCCGGGCCGGGGCACGAACTCGAACCCGGGCGCCTCGTCGGCGCTGAACAACTCGTACGCCGCCCCGCGAGCCAGCATCTCCGCCGGGTACCGCCGGCCGTCGTACGTCACGTGCAGCCCGGTCCGCTCGGAGGCGGCCCCGCTGGCCTGAGGGGTGACGGTCACCCTCCGGACGGTAGGCGGGACAGATGTTGACGGTGTGAACAGTCGGTGGCGGTCCGGGAACGCCGCCCGCCGGCGGTGTGTGATGCTGGCCGCGATGACCGAGCAGACCGAAACCCGTAAGCAGCGGGCCGCCCGCCGGGCCGGCGAGTTCCCGCCCGCCCCGGAGGCGCTGGCCGTACCCGTGCTGGACAGCCACACCCACCTGGACATCACCGTCAGCGAGGTCGGTGTACCCGGCGGTCCCGCCGACGACCCGGTCGGGGCGGCCGTCGCGGTGGCCGCCGGGGTCGGCGTCGACCGGCTGGTCCAGGTCGGCGTGGACGTCGAGTCGTCCCGCTGGAGCGCCGACGTCGCCGAGCGGTACGGCGCGGTGCTGGCCACCGTGGCGCTGCACCCGAACGAGGCGCCCCGCCTGGCCGACCTGGACGAGGCGCTGCGCGAGATCGAGACGCTCGCCGCCCGCGACCGGGTACGCGGCATCGGCGAGACCGGGATGGACTTCTTCCGCACCGGCGACGAGGGGCGCGCCGCGCAGGAGGAGAGCTTCCGCGCGCACATCGCCATCGCGAAGCGGTACGGCAAGGCGCTGGTCATCCACGACCGCGACGCGCACGCCGACGTGCTGCGCGTCCTCGACGACGAGGGCGCCCCGGACACGGTGGTGCTGCACTGCTTCTCCGGCGACGCCGACTTCGCCCGCGAGTGCGTCCGCCGGGGCTACCTGCTCAGCTTCGCCGGCACGGTCACCTTCGGCAGCGCCGGGGCGTTGCGCGAGGCCGCCACCGTCACCCCGGCCGACCAGATGCTGGTGGAGACCGACGCCCCGTACCTGACCCCGATGCCGCACCGGGGCCGGCCGAACGCGTCGTACCTGATCCCGCTGACCGTGCGGTTCCTGGCCGAGACCACCGGCACCGACCTCGACGAACTCTGCGCCGCCATCTCCGCCACCGGAGACCGCGCGTTCGGCCCGTGGTGAGAGGATGCCCGGCGTGACCGGTCTCCTCGGCCCGGCGGAGATCCGGGAACTCGCCGCCCGCCTCGGCGTGACGCCGACCAAGAAGCTCGGCCAGAACTTCGTGCACGATCCCAACACCGTGCGCCGGATCGTCACCACCGCCGGGCTGGCCCCGGACGACGTGGCGCTCGAGGTCGGGCCCGGGCTCGGCTCGCTCACCCTGGCCCTGCTGCCGGTCGCCGCGCACGTGCACGCCGTCGAGCTGGACCCGAAGCTGGCCGCCGCGCTGCCGGAGACCGCCGCCCGGTTCGCCGGCCCGGACGCCGCGCGGCTCACCGTGCACCCGGCCGACGCGCTCCGGATCACCGCCGCCGAACTGGCCGATCCCGCCCCGACCGCGCTGGTGGCGAACCTGCCGTACAACGTCGCCGTGCCGGTGGTGCTGCACCTGCTCGCCGAGCTGCCCACCCTGCGGCACGGCCTGGTGATGGTGCAGAAGGAGGTCGCCGACCGGCTCGTCGCCGATCCCGGCTCCAAGGTGTACGGCGTCCCGTCGGTCAAGCTCGCCTGGTACGCCCGCTCCCGGGCCGCCGGCAAGGTGCCGCCGAACGTCTTCTGGCCGGTGCCGAACGTCGACTCCGGTCTGGTCGCCTTCACCCGGCGTGAGCCGCCCCGCCCCGACGTACCGCGGGAGGCCGTCTTCGCGGTGGTCGACGCGGCGTTCGCGCAGCGCCGCAAGACCCTCCGCGCCGCCCTGGCCGGCTGGGCCGGCGGCGCCGACCGGGCCGCCGAGGCGCTCACCGCCGCCGGGGTCGACCCCGGCGCCCGCGGGGAGGCACTGACCGTGGAGCAGTTCACCGCGATCGCCGCGTCGGCCCCGACCGGTCCCGCCACCGCCCAGTAGGCTGGCGCCACTGCCTGACCCCGCCGAGGAGTTGACCGTGGAGAAGCCGTTCGACATCCGCCTGCGCCCGCGGGAGATCGCCCCGTGACCGAGGCCTGGCGACCGGACGACGAGGACGGGCAGCGGCGCGGGGCCAGCGGCCCGGTGAAGGTGCGGGTGCCCGCCAAGGTCAACCTGCATCTCGGGGTGGGGCCGCTGCGCCGGGACGGCTACCACGAGCTGAACACCGTCTACCACGCGATCTCCATCTACGACGAGCTGACCGCCCGCCGCGGCGACACGCTCACCCTCACCATGGAGGGCGAGGGCGCCGGCGAGCTGGCCCTGGACGACTCCAACCTGGTCATCCGCGCCGCCCACGCCCTCGCCGGGTACGCGGGCGTGCTGCCGCACGCCCGGCTGCACCTGCGCAAGCAGATCCCGCTCGCCGGCGGGCTGGCTGGGGGCAGCGCCGACGGGGCCGCCGCCCTGGTGGCCTGCGACGCCCTCTGGGGCACCGGCCTGTCCCGGGACGAACTGGCCGGGATCGCCGCCGACCTCGGCTCCGACGTGCCGTTCCTGATCCACGGCGGCACCGCGCTCGGCACCGGACGCGGCGAGGCGGTCAGCCCGGTGCTGGCCCGCCCCACCTCCTGGCACTGGGTGGTGGCCGTCGCCGAGGGGGGCCTGTCCACCCCGGCCGCCTACCGGGAGCTGGACCGGCTGCGCGACGCCGGCATCGCGGGCGAGCCGCTGGGCAGCACCGACGGGCTGCTCGCCGCACTGCGCCAGCGGGACCCGCGGGTGCTCGCCGCCGCGCTCGGCAACGACCTCCAGGACGCCGCGCTGGCCATGCGTCCCGCCCTAGCGGAGACGCTCAAGGCGGGCGAGGCGGCCGGCGCGCTCGCCGGCATCGTCTCCGGCTCCGGCCCGACCTGCGTCTTCCTCGCCCTCGACGAGGCGGACGCCGGACGGATCGCCGCCCGGTTGGAGGCCGCCGGGGTCTGCCGGGAGGCGCGGGTCGCCCACGGCCCGGTCGCCGGCGCTCGCATCGTCTGACCCACCTCTTCGCCGCATCGGGCCGCCGGCAGATCGGTGAGGTGGCGGTGTCAGCCACCGCAGGACCCCGCCGCGTCGGCGATCTCGTGCGGGGCGCCGCCGGGCCGGCCGACCGCGGCGGGCGGGCGGCGGGTCCGCGTACCCTGGAAGGTGGGCGTCCTGAGGTGCCGGCCGGCACCGGGACGCCTTGATCATGAAAGGTGGGGAAGTGGCCAACATCGTCAACCTGGACCGGGTGTCCAAGGGGTACGGGGCCGCCGGGCCGCTGCTCACCGACGTCTCGCTCGGCCTCGACGACGCGGACCGGGTCGGTGTGGTCGGCCTCAACGGGGCCGGCAAGTCGACCCTGCTGCGGCTGCTCACCCGGATCGAGGAACCGGACGACGGTCGCGTCACCCACCGCCGTGACCTGCGGGTGTCCTGGCTCCCGCAGACCCTGGACCTGGCCCCCGAGGCGACCGTCCGCGACGTGGTGCTCGGCACCGCCTGGCTCGGCGAGAGCATGGGCGCCGAGCACGAGTGGGCCGGCGACGCCGGGGTGCGGGCCATCCTCGACGGCCTCGGCATGCCCCACCTCGGCCTTGAGGCGCCGGTCGGGCCGATGTCCGGCGGCGAGCGCCGGCGCGTCGCCCTCGCCGCGCTGCTGGTCCGCGACGCCGAGCTGCTCATCCTCGACGAGCCCACCAACCACCTCGACGTCGGCGGCGTCGACTGGCTGGCCAAGCACCTGGTCACCCGCAAGGGCGCCCTCGTCGTGGTCACCCACGACCGGTGGTTCCTCGACGCCGTCTGCACCACCACCTGGGAGGTCGCCGACCAGACCGTCCGGGCCTACGAGGGCGGCTTCGCCGCGTGGACCCTGGCCCGGGTCGAACGGCAGCGGGTCGCCGCCGCCACCGAGGCCCGCCGGCAGAACCTGCTCCGCAAGGAGATCGCCTGGCTGCGCCGGGGCGCGCCGGCACGGACCTCCAAGCCGAAGTTCCGGATCGAGGCGGCCAACGCGCTCATCGCCGACGTGCCGGAGCCGCGCGACACCACGTCGCTGCAGCGGCTCGCCACCGCCCGGCTCGGCAAGCAGGTGTACGACCTGGACCAGGTCACCCTGCACGCCGGCCCGAAGGAGATCCTGCACGACCTCACCTGGCAGGTCGGCCCCGGCGACCGCGTCGCCGTCCTCGGCCGCAACGGTGCCGGCAAGACCACCCTGCTGCGCATGCTCGCCGGGGTGACCCGCCCCGACGGCGGGCGGTTCACCACCGGGCAGACCGTCCGGCCCGCGTTCCTCTCCCAGGAACTCGCCGAGCTCCCCGGCCACCTGCGCGTCCTCGAAGCCGTCGAGGAGGTGGCCCGGCGGGTCCAGTTGGGCGACCGGGAGATCAGCGCCGCCCAGCTCGCCGAGATCTTCGGCTTCGACGACCGGCGGCTCTGGACCCCGGTCAGCGACCTCTCCGGCGGCGAGCGCCGCCGGCTGCAGATGTTGCGGCTGCTCGCCGGAGAACCCAACGTGCTCCTGCTCGACGAGCCCACCAACGACCTGGACACCGACACCCTGGCCGCGCTGGAGGACCTGCTCGACTCCTGGCCCGGCACCATCGTCGTGGCCAGCCACGACCGGTACCTCATCGAGCGGGTCACCGACGTCGCGTACGGGATGTTCGGCGACGGGCGGCTGGTGCACCTGCCCGGCGGGGTCGACGAGTACCTGGCCCGGGCCGCCGCCGGCCGGGGCCAGGCGCCCGCCGATCTCACCCCCGCCGCCGCCGTCGCGCACCGCGAGGGCAGGTCCGCCGCCGAGGTACGCACCGCTCGGAAGGAACTGGGCAAGCTGGAACGGCAGGTTGCCAAGCTGGAGCAGAAGGAGGCCACCCTCCACGAGCAGCTCGCCGCGCACGCCACCGACTACGCCAAGGTCGCCGAACTGGACGCCCAGTTGAAGGAGCTGCGGGCCGAGCGGGAACGCACCGAGGAGGCCTGGCTGACCCTCGCCGAGGAACTGCCGGCCGGCTGATCCCGACACGGGGTGGGGGGTGTGCGGCGTCACAGCGCGGCGTACGGGACAATCCCTGTCGACCCCCTTTCCCGTTCGGTCTTGGAGACGCAGAGATGTCCCACACCCCCGTCAACCACCCCGCGCGGCCGATCTACCGGGCAATCGGCGGGCTCGTTGGTCTGTACTTCGTCGTCTTCGGGGTGCTCGGCATCATCGTGAGCGCCGGCAACGACGTACTCGCCCAGGACGACACCAAGGTCCTCGGCCAGGGCACCAACCTCGGCTTCTCGCTCCTCTCCGTCGTGCTCGGGGCCATGATCCTGCTCGGCGTGGTGATCGGCCGCAACCTCGACGTGGCGATCAACCAGTGGCTGGCCTACGCCCTGATCGCGCTCGGCCTGGCCGAGCTGGCGTTGCTGCAGACCAGCGCCAACATCTTCAACTTCTCGATCATGACCGACATCGTGGTCCTGGTCCTGGCGCTGGTGCTCCTGATGGCCGGCATGTACGGCAAGGTCGGCACCGACCAGGAGCACGAGGAGTGGCAGAAGGCCCGCCTGGTGCTCTGAACCCAGCCTCCTGGAAGGCCCGGCTCCGGCCGGGCCTTCGGCGTTTCCGGGCACGGGAGCGGCAACTCGGGGGACAATTGCCTCGAATTGGTCACTTGGCTGGAGGCTCCCATGGCACACATCCCGGTGAACCATCCCGCGCGCCCGCTCTACCGGGTGCTGTCCGGGCTCATCGGCCTCTACATCCTGGTCTTCGGTGTGTACGGAGTCTTCCTGACCTGGGGAGACGGGTTGTTCAGCCGGGAGGGCAAGTGGGTTCTCGGGCTCCGGACCGACCTGGCGTTCGCGCTGGTCTCCGTGGTCTTCGGCGCGTTCCTGCTGATCGGCGCGTCCCGGCGGGGCAATCTCGGCCACTACATGAACCTGACCGCCGGGGCGGTCTTCCTGGTCACCGGCATCCTCATGATGGCCGTGCTGCAGACCTCGGCGAACATTCTCAACTTCTCGATGTCCACCGTGATCGTGTCGATGCTGTTCGGGCTGATCCTGCTCGCCACCGGCCTCTACGACAAGGTCGGCACGGACGAGCACGCCGAGGACGAGCGGCGCCGCCGCAACCACCCCGTCGCCGAGGCCCACCGCTGAGCCCGCTCACCCCGTCCGGCGGGTGATCAGACCCGGCTTCGCCTCCAGATGCGACAGGCCGTTCCAGGCCAGGTTCACCAGGTGTGCCGCCACCGTCTCCTTCCGCGGCTTGCGCACCTCCAGCCACCAGCGCCCGGTCAACGCCACCATGCCCACCAGCGCCTGCGAATACAGCTCCGCCAGCTTCGGGTCGTACCCCCGGCTGGAGAACTCCGCACCCAGGATGTGCTCCACCTGGTGCGCCACGTCGTTCATCACGCTGCTGAAGTTGCCCGTCGCCGACATCAACGGCGACTCCCGGACCAGCACCCGGAACCCGCTGGTCTCCTCCTCGATGTACGTCAACAGCGTCAACGCCGCCTGCTCCAGCAGCTCCCGGGGATGCCCCGCGGTCAGCGCCGTGGTGATCCGCTCCAGCAGCGACCGGACCTCCCGGTCCACCACCACCGCGTAGAGCCCCTCCTTGCCGCCGAAATGCTCGTACACCACCGGCTTGGACACCTTCGCCCGGGCGGCCACCTCCTCGATCGAGGTGGCGTCGAAACCGCGCTCGGCGAAGATCTGCCGGGCGATCGAGATCAGCTGCTCGCGCCGCTGGGTCGCGGACATCCGTACCCGGGAGGAAGGCTTGGCCGCCGGCACGGCGCGCCGCCGGGCCGAGCTGGCGTCGTTGCCGGAAACCTCGGTCATCTCGTCACCTCGCCGGCGCTCGGTGACGCCCTGCCGTGGAATCTGTGTGCTCACCCTGCCGCCCCGTCCCGTGGCCGGGGCCCGGCGGTCGGGCTGAAGCTCGGTCATCCGGCCATCCTGCCAGGCCGGCGTCGCCCCAGACGACCGGTTACCGCCGCGCCCGGCCCGACCCCACCAGCTTCGCGGTGATCCGTTCCGGCCGTGGCCAGCGCACCGCCCACACCGCGCCGACCTTCTCCAGCAACCAGATCACCCGCGCCGACGGGTCCAGTTGGCCGCGCAGCACCCCGTGCCGGGCACTGGTCGGTTCGGCGTGGTGCAGGTTGTGCCAGCTCTCCCCGAACGACAGCAGCGCCAGCGGCCAGAAGTTCGACGCCCGGTCCCCCTGGCGCACCGCGAACGGCCGCTCCCCGTACACATGACAGACCGAGTTGATCGACCAGGTCACGTGGTGCAGCAGCGCGATCCGGACCAGTCCGCCCCAGAAGAACGCGGTCAGCGCGCCCTGCCACGACCAGGTCAGCAGCCCGCCCATCGCCGCCGGCCCGAGCAGCGACACCGCCACCAGCAGCGGGAACAGCCGGTCGACCCGGCGGGTGGCCCGATCGGCGAGCAGATCCGGCGCGAACCGCTCCCGGTTGGACAGCTCCCGGTCGAACAGCCAGCCGACGTGCGCGTGGAACAACCCGCGGGCCAGCCCTCCGACGCTCTCCCCGAACCGCCACGGCGAGTGCGGGTCGCCCTCCAGATCGGAGAACGCGTGGTGGCGCCGGTGGTCGGCCACCCACTGGATGATCTCGCCCTGCACCGCGAAGGACCCGGCCACCGCCAGGCCCACCCGCAGCCACGGCTTCGCCCGGAACGAGCCGTGGGTGAAGTAGCGGTGGTAGCCGACGGTGATGCCGAGCCCGGAGAGCACGTACCAGAAGGCCGCCACGAGCACGTCGCTCCAGCCCAGCCAGCCGCCCCAGGCCACCGGTACGGCGGCCAGCAGGGCCAGGAACGGAATGACCACGAAGGCCCAGAGGGCGATCAGGATGCCCCGGGACTGGTGCCCCTGGGTGAGCGGCTTCGGGCCCGCGTCGGGGCCGGTCAGGGCGGTCGACATGGCACCTCCCAGCGAAACGGGTTACGCCTACGTCACCGTAACCAGAGGCGTGCTAGATCGCAGCGCACTCCGTCGTTCATGAATGGACAGACTGTCGTACGCACGTTCTAGCGTCCTCTCGTGACCGACCCGCTCGCCGACGAGGCGCGCCGCCTGCGCGTCGAGGAAAAGCTGTCCGTCCGGGACATCCGGGCCCGCCTGGGCATCGGCCGCGACCGGGTGTACGCGCTGTTGCACGGCGTACCACCGCCCGACTGGACCCGCCGTCCCCGGGCCAGGGACGACCTGCGCGCCGAGGCGGTGCGGCTGCGCGCCCACGGGCGGTCGGTCAACCAGATCGCGGAGCAGCTCGGCGTGGCGAAGTCGACCGCGTACCAGTGGGTGAGGCACCTGCCGCTGGATCCGGACGAGGCGGCGGCGGAGCGGCGACGGGCGCACTCGAAGGTGATGACCGACGCCCGGTGGGGCGCGTACCGCGAGCTGCGCGACGCGGCGCAGGCGGCCGAGCATGAGCGCGCTGCCGAGGTCGTCGGTGAGGTCGACGAGCGGGTCCTGCTGATGCTCGGTGCGGCGATCTACTGGTGCGAGGGGGCCAAGTCCAAGCCGTGGCGCCGGTCGGAGAAGGTGCAGTTCATCAACAGTGATCCGGGCTTGTTGGCGATCTTCCTCCGGTTCCTGGAGAGCTGCGGCGTCGACCGTTCGGCGCCGACGTACCGGGTGAGCATCCACGAGTCGGCCGATGCCGACGCGGCGGTCCGCTGGTGGGTGCAGCGGCTGAGGCTGCCCGCTGAGCGGTTCGGCCGCACGACGCTCAAGCGGCACAACCCGACCACGGTCCGCCGGAACACCGGCGACGACTATCACGGTTGTCTGGTGATCACCGTGCCGCGTAGCCGCGCGCTCTACTGGCGGATCGAAGGTATGATCGCCGAGCTGTTCCGGATCGCCGACGACAAGCGGGCCTGAATCAGTGGCCGTCAGGTCTTGACACTGCGATGGGGTGTGGGGTAACGGCAACCCGCAGGCCTTTGGAGCCTTGAGCTCCTGGTTCGAATCCAGGCACCCCAGCTCAGTCAGTTCACAGGCGTGGACGGCATTTGTGCGGCCGGATGCGAATTGCGGCAAGCCACGTGGTTAGCATGGCCGCGAGACTGTCGCCGTCCCGACGGGAGCCACGTCGTGTCCCAGCCCCACCTCCGCACCGTTGTCGTGCTCGCCGCCGGTGAGGGCAAGCGGATGAAGTCGGCCCTGCCCAAGGTGCTGCACCCGCTGCTCGGCCGTACCCTCCTCGGCCACGTGCTGGCCGCCGCCGCGCCGCTGGCCGCGGACCGCACCGTGGTGGTGGTCGGGCACGGCGCCGACCAGGTCCGGGGGCACCTGGCCGAGGTCGCGCCGGAGGCCACCCCGGTGCTGCAGGAGCGCCAGCTCGGCACCGGCCACGCGGTACGGATCGCGCTGGACGCGGTCCCGGAGGTCACCGGCACGGTCGTGGTGATCAACGGGGACGTCCCGCTGCTGCGGCCGGAGACGGTGGCGGCGCTGGTCGAGGCGCACGAGGGTGCCGGCGCGGCGGCGACCGTGCTCGCCGCCGAGGTGCCCGACCCGACCGGCCTCGGCCGGATCGTGCGGGACGCGGACGGCCGGCTGGCGCAGATCGTGGAGGAGCGGGACGCGACCCCGGAGCAGCGCGCGCTGCGGGAGATCAACGCGGGCATCTACGCGTTCGACGTGGCCCGGCTGCGGGACGCGCTGGGCAAGCTCTCCACCGACAACGACCAGGGCGAGGAGTACCTGACCGACGTCTTCGGGCTGCTCCGCGACGCCGGTGAGCCGGTGGCGGTGCACTGCGCCCCGGACCACGTGGAGACGCTGGGCTGCAACGACCGGGTCGAGCTGGCCGGGCTGCGCCGGTTGCTGCGGGACCGGGTGAACGAGGGCTGGATGCGGACCGGGGTGAGCATCCTCGACCCGCACACCACGTGGATCGACGTGACGGTCAGGGTGGAGCGGGACGCGGTGATCGACCAGAACACGCAGCTCCAGGGCGCGACGGTGGTCGGC
The DNA here is from genome assembly GCF_003725545.1 of Micromonospora solifontis. Taxonomy (GTDB): domain Bacteria; phylum Actinomycetota; class Actinomycetes; order Mycobacteriales; family Micromonosporaceae; genus Micromonospora; species Micromonospora solifontis. Next base: position 32,539 of record NZ_RJLN01000042.1, read on the forward strand.
GCCGGGGCGATCGTGGGCCCGGACACCACGCTGATCGACACCACCGTCGGGGAGGGCGCCAGCGTGGTGCGTAGCCACGCGACGGGCGCCGAGGTCGGGCCGCGGGCCACCGTGGGACCGTTCGCCTACCTGAGGCCGGCGGCGAAGCTGGCGGAGAAGGCGAAGGTGGGCACCTTCGTCGAGGTGAAGAACTCCGAGGTGGGGCCGGGCGCGAAGGTGCCGCACCTGTCGTACGTCGGGGACGCGACGATCGGCGCGCGGGCGAACATCGGCGCGGCGACGATCTTCGTGAACTACGACGGGGTGAAGAAGAGCCGCACGGTGGTCGGTGAGGCGGCCTTCGTCGGCTGCGACACCAGCCTCATCGCGCCGGTCGAGGTGGGTGCGGGGGCGTACATCGCGGCGGGCAGCGCGATCAGCCAGGACGTGCCGCCGGGGGCGCTCGGGGTGACCCGGGCGCCGCAGCGCGCGATCGAGGGCTGGGTGGCCCGCAAGCGGGCCGGGACGGTGTCCGCCGAGGCGGCGGAGCGGGCTCGCGAGGGTGCGTCCGGTGAGGCCGGAGCCGCAAGCGAAGGTGACTGACTCCACGGGGATCGCCGGGCCGTGGGTGGAGCGGTGAACACGGGGGATACTGCAACCGAATAGTGCCCGGCTCCTCGACCGCCGGGAACCACCGACATACGGGAGCAGACGGGCCCATGGGCAGCATCGTCGCCGAAAACCGCAAGAGCCTGATGCTCTTCTCCGGACGGGGTTTTCCGGAGCTGGCCAAGGAGATCGGTGAGGTGCTCGGCGTCGCGCCGACGCCTTCCGACTCGTACGATTTCGCCAACGGCGAGATCTTCGTACGGTTCAAGGACTCCGTGCGTGGTTCGGACGCCTTCGTGGTGCAGTCCGTGACGCACGGGGTCAACACCTGGGTCATGGAGACCCTGATCATGATCGACGCGTTGAAGCGTGGCTCGGCCAAGCGGATCACCGTGGTGCTGCCGTTCTACCCGTACTCGCGGCAGGACAAGAAGCACCGCGGCCGGGAGCCGATCTCTGCGCGGCTGGTGGCCGACCTGCTGAAGACGGCGGGCGCGAACCGGATCCTCACGGTCGACCTGCACACCGCGCAGATCCAGGGCTTCTTCGACGGCCCGGTGGACCACCTGTTCGCGATGGACGTGCTGGCCGAGTACGTCGAGCACAAGTACGCGGGCCGGCCGATGACCGTGGTGGCGCCGGACTCGGGCCGGGTGCGGGTGGCCGAGCGGTGGACGGACCGGCTGGGTGGCTGCCCGCTGGCGTTCATCCACAAGACCCGGGATCCGCTGAAGCCGAACCAGGTGGTGGCGAACCGGGTGGTCGGTGAGGTCGAGGACCGGGTCTGCCTGATCGTCGACGACATGATCGACACGGGTGGCACGATCACCAAGGCCGCGGACATCCTCAAGGAGTCGGGCGCGGCGGAGATCGTGGTCGCCTCGACCCACGCGTTGCTGTCCGACCCGGCGACCGAGCGGTTGAAGAACAGCCCGATCAGCGAGGTCGTGGTGACCAACACGCTGCCGCTGCCGCCGGAGAAGCAGCTCGACAAGATCACCGTACTGTCGATCGCGCCGCTGCTGGCCCGGGCGATCCGGGAGGTCTTCGACGACGGTTCGGTGACCACGCTCTTCGGTGGCCTGAGCTGAGTCGCGTCCCGGGCCGGCGGCGGCCGCGGTGGGTCGCCGCCGGCCCGGGAAGCGGCCGGCGAAGTGCCACCGGCGGTGATATGGGGACTGCCGGAAAGCCGGGAAATCCCTCGGGTAGACTGGTGCGGTTGCCACGGCGAGGGTGCCCGGCGGGCCGCTGAAAAGCACCGCACGGAGGCGCCGTCATCGACGCGGTGCTCCGGGCAGTCGTTCATGACGCATGAGCCCCAGCGAGCCCCTCGCCCCAGCACCGCAAGACGACAAGCCGCCGCAGCGAAGCATCAGGAGTTTCCCCGTGTCCGAGGTAAAGATCAGCGCCGAGCCCCGTACCGAGTTCGGCAAGGGTGGTGCCCGTCGTACCCGCCGGGCCGGCAAGGTGCCCGCCGTGCTGTACGGCCACGGCGAGAAGCCGAAGCACATCGCGCTTCCGGCGCGCGAGTTCGCCGCCGCGATCCGCAAGGGCGGTGCCAACCAGCTCTTCGCGATCGAGGTCAGCGACGGCACCCAGGTGCTGGCGCTGCCGAAGGCGATCCAGCGTGACCCGATCAAGGACACCTTCGAGCACGTGGACCTGCTCCTGGTCCGCCGCGGCGAGAAGGTCACCGTCGAGGTCCCGGTCCAGCTGACCGGTGAGGCCGCCAAGGACACCCTGATCGTCCACGACCACGACACCCTCTCGGTGACCGCCGACGCCACCAAGGTGCCGGACCACCTGGAGGCCTCGATCGAGGGCGCCGAGGCCGGCACCCAGATCACCGCCGGCGACGTGGAGCTGCCGGCCGGCGTCGAGCTGGCCGCCGACTCGGAGCTGCCGGTCGCCTCGGTGACCGCCGCCCCGACCGCCGAGCAGCTCGAGGCCACCCTCCCCGAGGTCGAGGTGGCCGAGGAGGAGATCGAGGAGGGCGTCGGCGAGGAGACCGCCGAGTCCTCCGAGGGCGCCGAGGCCGGCGAGCCGGCCGCCGCGGGTGGCGAGGAGACCGCCGAGACGACCGAGGCCTGATCGGTTCGCAGGCTGTGCGCGACAGGCGTCCCCGGTTCCCGGGGGCGCCTGTCGGCGTATCGGGGCGAGTCGCCCGGTGTCGGGCTGGACGGAAGGACGTGGCGTGACGGACGAGTCGGGGCCGTGGCTGGTGGTCGGCCTGGGCAACCCCGGTCGGGAGTACGCGGGCAACCGGCACAACGTCGGCTTCATGGTGGCCGACCTGTTGGCGGGGCGGCTGGGCGGGAAGTTCGGGCGGCACAAGCGGGCGGTGGCGGAGGTCGCCGAGGGGCGGCTGGGGTTCGGCGGCCCGAAGCTGGTGCTGGTGAAGCCGCTGACGTACATGAACCTGTCCGGCGGGCCGGTGGTCGGGCTGGCGCAGTTCCACAAGATCCCGCCGGGCCGGGTGATCGCGGTGCACGACGAGTTGGACATCCCGTACGGTCAGCTGCGGGTCAAGTGTGGCGGCGGCGAGGGTGGGCACAACGGCCTGCGCTCGATGTCGAAGTCCCTGGGCACGAAGGACTACGTCCGGGTGCGGTTCGGCATCGGCCGGCCGCCGGGGCGGCAGGACCCGGCGGACTACGTGCTGTCGGACTTCTCCTCGGCCGAGCGCAAGGAGTTGGAGTTCCTGGTCGACCGGGCGGCGGACGTGGTGGAGTCGGTGATCACCAAGGGCGTGGAGCCGACGCAGAACCTGTTCCACGGGGCGTGACGCGCCGCCGCTGCGGGTCCGTGCCGGTAGGCTGCGCCTTCGACGAGGCGGGGGCCGACGACGGCGAGCGACGGGAGCGGAAAGCATGGGCAGTCCTCCGATGATCGACGGTGCGTTCGCCCGCTGGTTGGCGGCGCGCGCCGGGCAGGTGCTGATGAACCTGCGTACGGAGATGGGCTTCGCCGACCCGGGGGCGTTGAAGTCGGCCGGGGACAAGGTCTCGCACGACCTGATCCGTACCGAGCTGGCGAAGTGGCGGCCGGCGGACGCGGTGCTGTCGGAGGAGGACGAGGGTTCCCGGTTGGCCTGGACGGCGGAGGTGAGCCCGGACGCGGTGTCCCGGCTGACCGCCGACCGGGTGTGGATCGTGGACCCGCTGGACGGCACCCGCGAGTTCGCCGAGGAGGGCCGCACGGACTGGGCGGTGCACGTGGCGCTCTGGGCACGCAACGCGCCGACGCCGCACGGGTTGGTCGCCGGGGCGGTGGGGCTGCCGGCGCAGCACCGGGTGCTGGCCACCGACTATCCGCCGGCGTACCCGCCGATGACGTTGGAGGCGGCGACCGCGCCGGGTGGGCGGACCATCCGGCTGGCGGCCAGCCGCAGCCGCCCGCCGGTCTTCCTGACGGATCTGGCCGAGGACCTCGGGGCGCACCTGGTGCCGATGGGCTCGGCGGGCGCGAAGATCGCCGCGGTGGTGACCGGTGAGGTGGACGCGTACATCCACGCGGGTGGTCAGTACGAGTGGGACTCGGCGGCGCCGGTCGCTGTGGCGACGGCCACCGGACTGCACGCTTCCCGGATCGACGGTTCTGCGCTGAAATACAACGAGGCCGACCCGCGCCTACCCGACCTGCTGGTCTGCCGTAAGGATCTCGCCAGCCGGTTGCTTGCAGCGTTGCAGCGGCATTCCGGGTAGCCTGAACGTTCTTCCTGACGAGTCCGACCGGAAAGGTCTGGAATTCGATGAACGGATTCGTGTCGTGACGTCCCCGGCGGCGTACCAGGTCTCCCACCTCGACGCCCTGGAGGCGGAGAGCATCTTCGTGATGCGCGAGGTGGTCGCCGAGATGGAGCGGCCGGTGCTGCTCTTCTCCGGCGGCAAGGACTCGATCGTGATGCTCCGGTTGGCCCAGAAGGCGTTCGCGCCGGCCAACATCCCCTTCCCGGTGATGCATGTGGACACCGGGCACAACTTCCCCGAGGTGCTGGAATACCGCGACCAGCGGGTCGCCGAGATGGGCCTGCACCTGATCGTGGCGAGCGTGCCGGAGGCCCTGGCCGCGGGGCTGGTCCGCGAGTCGGCGGACGGCATGCGCAACCGGATCCAGACCCCGGTGCTGCTCGACGCGGTGGAGAAGCACCGGTTCGACGCGCTGTTCGGCGGCGCCCGGCGGGACGAGGAGAAGGCCCGGGCCAAGGAGCGGGTGTTCAGCTTCCGCGACGAGTTCGGCCAGTGGGACCCGAAGAACCAGCGCCCGGAGCTGTGGTCGCTGTACAACGGCCGGCACCACCCGGGCGAGTCGATCCGGGTCTTCCCGCTGTCCAACTGGACCGAGCTGGACGTGTGGCACTACATCGCGCGGGAGCGGATCCCGCTGCCGTCGATCTACTACGCGCACGAGCGCGAGGTGGTCGAGCGGGACGGCATGCTCTACGCGGTCAACGAGTTCATCCGGCTCAGGGCGGGCGAGGAGCGGTTCAAGGCGCAGGTGCGCTACCGGACCGTGGGTGACGCCTCCTGCACCGCGGCGGTCCGGTCGGACGCCGACACGGTGGAGAAGGTGATCGAGGAGGTCGCCGCCACCCGGATCACCGAGCGCGGCGCGACCCGCGGTGACGACCGGGTCAGCGAGGCCGCCATGGAGGACCGCAAGCGGGAGGGCTACTTCTGATGAGCGCCGAGACCCAGTCCCCGGCCGCCGCCGAGGCCCGGCCGATGGACCTGCTGCGCTTCGCCACCGCGGGCAGTGTGGACGACGGCAAGTCGACCTTGATCGGCCGGCTGCTGTACGACACCAAGTCGCTCTTCACCGACCAGTTGGCCGCGGTCGAGGCGGTCAGCGCGGCCCGGGGCGACGAGTACACGAACCTGGCGCTGCTCACCGACGGCCTGCGGGCGGAGCGGGAGCAGGGCATCACCATCGACGTGGCGTACCGGTACTTCGCCACGCCGCGGCGGAAGTTCATCATCGCCGACACCCCCGGGCACATCCAGTACACCCGGAACATGGTCACCGGCGCCTCCACCGCCGACCTGGCGCTGATCCTGGTGGACGCCCGCAAGGGCCTCGTCGAGCAGTCCCGCCGGCACGCGTTCCTCTGCTCGCTGCTGCGGGTGCCGCACCTGGTCCTCTGCGTCAACAAGATGGACCTGGTCGACTGGTCGGAGGAGGTGTTCGAGCGGATCGCCGCCGAGTTCACCGCGTTCGCCGCGAAGCTCGAGGTGCCCGACCTGACCGTCATCCCGATCTCCGCGCTGCGGGGCGACAACATCGTCTCCCGGTCGGAGAACATGCCCTGGTACGAAGGCCCGTCGCTGCTGCACCACCTGGAGCGGGTGCACATCGCCTCGGACCGCAACCTGGTCGACGTGCGCTTCCCCGTGCAGTACGTGATCCGCCCGCAGTCCACCACCGTCACCGACTACCGGGGGTACGCGGGCCAGGTCGCCTCGGGCGTGGTCAAGCCCGGTGACGAGGTGATGGTGCTGCCGTCCGGCTTCACCAGCCGGGTCGCCTCGGTGGAGACGGCGGACGGCCCGGTGGCCGAGGCGTTCCCGCCGATGTCGGTGACGGTCCGGCTGACCGACGAGATCGACATCTCCCGCGGCGACATGATCTGCCGGCCGAACAACGCCCCGGCCGTCGCGCAGGACATCGAGGCGATGGTCTGCTGGATGGACGAGACCCGCCCGTTGCAGGTCGGCGGCCGGTACGCCATCAAGCACACCACCCGCTCGGCGCGGGCGATCGTGCGTGGCCTGCACTACCGGCTGGACATCAACTCGCTGCACCGGGACGAGGCGGCCGGCGAGCTGAAACTCAACGAGATCGGCCGCGTCCGCCTGCGCACCACCGTGCCGCTGCTGGCGGACGAGTACCGCCGCAACCGCACCACCGGCGGCTTCGTGATCATCGACGAGACCACCAACCGCACGGTCGGCGCCGGCATGATCGTCGAAGCCGGCTGACCGACCACCACGGGCGCTGATTCACGGAAAGAGTGGCCATGAGCGCGAGAATGGCGACTCTTTCCGTGTAAGAGGCCGCACTCGCGGTGCGGTGGTCAGTCGAGGCGGGTGGCGCCGGCGGCCGGGAGGACAGTCAGGGTGCCGGGGGCGGCGAAGCCGCGTGCGGCGTACGCGGCGGTGACGGCGGCCGCCACCGCGTCGGCGGAGTCCGCGTCGACCAGGGCGAGGACGCAGCCGCCGAAGCCGCCGCCGGTCATCCGGGCCCCGTACGCCCCGGCGGCCAGGGCCGCCTCGACCGCGGTGTCTACCTCCGGCACGGTGATCTCGAAGTCGTCGCGCATCGAGGCGTGCGAGGCGGTCAGCAGCGGGCCGATGTCGCGGATCCGGCCGGCGCGCAGCAGGTCGACGGTGTCGAGCACCCGCTGGTCCTCGGTGACCACGTGCCGAACCCGCCGGCGGGTCTCGTCGTCGGGCAGCCTGCCCAGCGCCGCGTCGAGGTCGGCCGCGTCGACGTCGCGCAGGGCGGCCACCCCGAGGATCCGCGCCGCCTCCTCGCAGGACTTCCGGCGGGAGGCGTACTCGCCGTCGGCGTGCCGGTGCGGGGCGCGGCTGTCGATCACCAGCATGGCCAGCCCGGCGGCGCCCAGGTCGAACGGGATCTGCTCGACCTCCTCGGAGCGGCAGTCGAGGAAGAGCGCGTGCCCCGCCCGGCCCCGGATCACCGCCGACTGGTCCATGATCCCGGTGGGTGCGCCCACGTACTCGTTCTCGGCCCGCTGGGCCAGCCGGGGCCAGCGCGCGGCCGGCAGGTCCAGGCCGCCCAGCTCGACCAGGGCGGCCAGCGCCGCGGACTCGATGGCCGCCGACGAGGAGAGCCCGGAGCCGACCGGCACGTCGGAGGCGATGGCGAGCCGGGCGCCGGGGACGCGGTGGCCGGCGGCCCGCAGCGCCCAGACCACGCCGGCCACGTAGGCGGCCCAGCCGGTGACCGCGCCCGGCTCGTCGGCCTCCCGCGGCCCGAACTCGACCGGGTCGTCGTCCAGCTCCGACCAGACCGTCCAACGTTCGTCGTCCCGTCCGGCCGCGGCGACCACGGTACGCAGTGGCAGCGCGAAGGGGAGCACGAAGCCGTCGTTGTAGTCGGTGTGCTCGCCGATGAGGTTGACCCGCCCGGGAGCCGCCCAGCGGCCGGCCGGCTCCGCGGCGTACCGCTGCCGGAAGCCGGCGGTGGCGCGGGCGGCGACGTCGCCGGACGGCGTGGGCGGCGACGCGGCGGCCGCGCCGGTCATCGCCGCCCCAGGACGTGCTCGCGGTAGAACGCCCAGGCGTCGCCCACCATGTCGTGCAGGGTGGGCTTGGCCGGCACCCAGCCGAGTTCGGCGCGGGCCAGCGCGGCGGAGGCGACCAGCTCGGCCGGGTCGCCCTCGCGGCGCGGGGCCACCTCGACCGGCACCGGGTGGCCGGTGACCTCGCGGACCACCTCGATCACCTGCCGGTTGGTGAAGCCGTTGCCGTTGCCCAGGTTGTAGATCCGGTGCCGGCCGGGCGTCGCGGCGTCGAGTGCCAGCAGGTGGGCCCGGGCCAGGTCCTCGACGTGGATGTAGTCGCGGACGCAGGTGCCGTCGACGGTGGGGTAGTCGTCGCCGAAGAGTTGCAGCTTCTCGCGCCGGCCGGCGGCCACGTCGAGGGCCAGCGGGATCAGGTGCGTCTCCGGGTCGTGCCGTTCCCCGATGGCCCGCCCGCCGTGCAGGTACGCCCCGGCGACGTTGAAGTAGCGCAGCGAGACGGCGGCCAGGTCGTGCGCGATCGCCTCGGAGGTGAGCGCCATGTCGACGGCCAGCTTGGTCGCCCCGTAGGTGTTGGTCGGGGCCTTGACGGCGGTCTCCGGGATGGGCAGCTCGCTGGGGTTGCCGTAGACGGCGGCGGTGGAGGAGAAGACGAGCCGGGGCACCCGGGCGGCGCGGACCGCGTCGAGCAGGGCGAGCGAGCCGACGGTGTTGGTGTGCCAGTAGAGCTCGGGCTTGACCATCGACTCGCCGGCGGCGATCAGCGCGGCGAGGTGCAGCACGCCGTCGAACCCGGCGTCCGGGGTGAGCACCCGGGCGGCCTCGTGGACCGGCAGGTCGACGTGGGTGGCCTCGGGGGCGAGCGCCTCCCGGTGGCCGGTGCGCAGGTCGTCCAGGACGGTCACTTCGTGGCCGTTGTCCAGCAGCATCCGGGTCACCACGCTGCCGATGTAGCCGGCGCCGCCGGTGACGAGCAGTTTCACGTCGGGTCCTCCCTGCCTGGCCGGGCCCCGCGCCGGCCGTCCGTCGACCACCCTAGGGCCGCCGGCTGTGCCTCCGCTGCCCGCAGTCCACCGCTATTCCACCACAATCCGTCATGATTGAACAGATCCGAACATCAGCGCGGGTGCCCGGCGGGCGCTGTCTACCATCCTTGTCATGCGGGAGGCAGGCGGTCCCGGACTCCGACGACGACCGTCGGGGCGGGCCCGACGCGAGCCGGGACCGGTCGCCCGGACCGTCGCCCGACTGGTGGTCCGCGCCGCCGACGGTGCCACCCGCCTGGTCACCGACCTGCTCGGCGCCAGCCCGGCCGCCGGCCGCGAGCGGATCAGCGAGGCCGAGCTGCGCGACCTGGTCGCCGCCAACACGGTGCTCGACCCCGACGAGCGGCGGATCATCGACGAGGTGCTGGTGGCCGGCGCGCGGCTGGTCCGCGAGGTGATGGTGCCGCGTACCGAAGTGGTGTTCCTCTCCGCCGGGCTCACCCTCGCCGAGGCGGAACGGCTGGTCCGGGCCGAGACGCACACCCGCTACCCGGTGGTCGACGGCACCCACGACGACGTGGTCGGCTTCGTTCACCTGCGGGACGTGCTGCTCCGCCCGGAACGGGACCGGTGGGCCACGGTCGGGGAGCTGACCCGCGAGGTCAAGCGACTCCCCGGCAGCAAGCGGGTGCTCGCCGCGCTCACCGAGATGCGCCGGGAGGGGCACCACCTGGCCGTGGTCATCGACGAGTACGGCGGTACCGCCGGCATCGTGACCTGCGAGGACCTGGTCGAGGAGTTGGTCGGCGAGATCCACGACGAGTACGACGACATCCCGCCCGATCCGGCCCACGGCGGTCTGCCCGCCGTCGTCGACGGGCGGCTCAACCTGGCCGACTTCGCCGAGCGCACCGGGGTCCCGCTGCCCGCCGGGCCGTACGAGACGGTGGGCGGGTACGTGATGGCCGCGCTCGGCCGGCTCCCGGTCGCCGGCGACGAGGTCCCGGTGGCCCCGGACCGGCGCGGCGCCGGCGGGCCCGATCCCGAGGACCCGCCGGGCGGGTGGCTGCTGCGGGTGCTCACCCTGGAGGGGCGGCGGGTGTCCCGCCTGGCGGTTTCCGCCGCGCGCCTACCGGAGCAGCGACGCGAGGTCAGCGGCCCGGTCACCGCCGCCGAGCGCCGACCCGCCGGCCCGTCATGACGTACGCCGGACGTTGCTGACAGAATTGCCGCCATGTCCGACGTACCCGCCCGCCCGCGCGTCTTCTCCGGCATCCAGCCGACCGCCGACTCGTTCCATCTCGGCAACTACCTCGGCGCGCTGCGGCACTGGGTGGCCCTGCAGGACAGCCACGACGCGTTCTACTGCGTGGTGGACCTGCACGCGATCACCGCCGGGCACGACCCGAAGGTGCTCAAGCAGCGCAGCCGGGTCGCGGCGGCGCAGCTCTTCGCGCTGGGCCTCGACCCGGAGCGGAGCACCCTCTTCGTCCAGTCGCAGGTGCCCGAGCACCCGCAGCTGGCCTGGGTGCTCGGCTGCATCACCGGCTTCGGCGAGGCCAGCCGGATGACCCAGTTCAAGGACAAGTCGCAGAAGCAGGGCAGCGAGCGGGCCAGCGTCGGCCTGTTCACGTACCCGATCCTGCAGGCCGCGGACATCCTGCTCTACCAGGCCCACGCGGTCCCGGTCGGCGAGGACCAGCGGCAGCACCTGGAACTCTCCCGGGACCTGGCCCAGCGGTTCAACTCGCTGTTCGGGCCGACCTTCACCGTGCCGGCGCCGCACATCGTCAAGGACACCGCCAAGATCACCGACCTGCAGGACCCGACGGCCAAGATGTCGAAGTCGTCCTCCTCGCCGGCCGGCATCATCGACCTGCTGGAGGAGCCGGCCCGCTCGGCCAAGAAGATCCGCTCCGCGGTCACCGACACCGGCCGTGAGATCGTCTTCGACGCCGAGGGCAAGCCGGGCATCTCCAACCTGCTCACCATCTACTCGGCGCTCTCCGACCGGAGCATCGACAACCTCGTCGCCGCGTACGACGGCAAGGGCTACGGCGACCTGAAGAAGGACCTCGGCGAGGTGGTCCGGGAGTTCGTCACCCCGATCCAGGAGCGCACCCGCGCCCACCTGGACGACCCGGCGCAGCTCGACAAGCTGCTCGCGCACGGCGCGGAGAAGGCGCGGGCGGTCGCCGCCGCGACGCTGGCGACCGCGTACGAGCGGATCGGCTTCTTCCCGCCGGTGCGGGCCGAGTAGCGGCCCGGGCGCGACGGGACGGGTGGACACAGTCGGTGGCCGGAGGGGTGGCGCGGAGCGTGGATGGCAGGGACGGGGCGCCGGACGCCGGCGACACCATCCAGATCGGGATCGCGGTGGACATCCCCGAGCCGTGGGGCGGGATGCTCACCCGCCGCCGGATCGAGGCCGGCGACCCGCAGGCCGTCCCGGCGCACGTCACCCTGCTCGGGCCCACCGAGATCCCGGTACGGGCACTGCCCGCCGTCGAGGCGCACCTGGCCCGGGTGGCCGCCACGCACCTGCCGTTCACCCTGCACCTGCGCGGCACCGGCACGTTCCGGCCGGTCACCCAGGTGGTCTTCGTGGCGGTGGCGGCCGGGATCAGCGAGTGCGAGCTGCTCGCCGCCGCCATCAACTCGGCCCCCGAACTGCACCGGGAGGCGCGCTTCCCGTACCACCCGCACGTCACGGTGGCCCAGGACGTCCCGGCCGAGGTGCTCGACAAGGCGTACGAGGACCTCGCCGACTTCTCCGCGCTGTTCGAGGTGGAGGGGTTCACCCTCTTCTCGCACAGCGGGGCGACCCGGTGGCAGCCCCGCCGGGACTTCCGGCTCGGCGGCTGAGCTGAGCACGCGGCCCGCCCGCCTCCGGGGCGACGGCGGATCGGCGAGGATGACGTGATGAAGGTGATCGGCCGGATCGAGGCCGCGGCGAACCGTCGGATCGACGCCGCGCGCGACCGGCTGCCGGCCTTCGACCACCTGTGGCGGGCCGGGGCGCTCTACGCCAACGTGCTCGCCGGCCGGCTCGCCGCCGCGATCGCCTACTACGGCTTCTTCGCGGTGTTCGCGCTCGCCCTGGTCGCGTACTGGGTGTTCGGCACGATCCTCCAGGACAACCACGAGGTCAGCAGGGCGGCGGCGGACTTCCTGGAGCGGAACCTGCCGTTCCTCGACCCGCAGCAGATCGCCGAGAGCAGCAACACGGTCGGCGTGGTTGGCCTGATCATCCTGGTCTTCACCGGGATCGGCTGGGTGGAGGCGATCCGCTCCTCGCAGCGGCTGATGTACGGCCTCAACCAGCAGCCCGGCAACCTGGTGGTGCGCCGGCTGGTCGACCTGGGTGTACTGGTCGCGGTCTTCGTGCTGCTCGGCGTCTCGGTGGCCGCCGTCGACGCGCTGGAGTCGCTGCTGCGCTTCCTGCTGCGCAGCACCGGATCGGTCGGGCTAACCACGGTCAGCGCGGTGCTCAGCGTGCTGGTCAACGCCGTACTGGCGGTGGCGTTGCTGGTCGCGGTGCCCCGGCTGCGGATGAGCCGGCGTCGGCTGCGCCCGGTGGTCCTGGTGGTGGCGATCGGCATCACCCTGCTGAACACGGTCGGGCGCTACTACGTGGTCCGCACCGAGCGGAACCCCGCGTACACGGTGGTGGCCACCGCGGTGGGCCTGCTGCTCTACCTCTACCTGCTCAACCAACTGGTGCTCTTCGGCGCCGCGCTCGCCGCCACCAGCCGGTACGGGCGGGTGGCCGACCTGGCCGACGGCGCCGCCGCCCGGGAGGTGGACGTCGAGGTGGACGAGGAGACCGACCCGGGTACGCCGGGAGGGGCGGGATGAGCACGCGCATCCGGATCGACGCGACCTCGGCGGTGCCCCCGTACGAGCAGGTGCGCGGGCAGCTCGCGAGCATGATCGGTGACGGCCGGCTGCCGGTGGGCACCCGGCTGCCCGCGGTCCGGCAGCTCGCCACCGACCTGGGACTGGCGGTGAACACGGTGGCCCGGGCGTACCGGGAACTGGAGGGGGCGGGGCTGGTGGAGACCCGGGGCCGGCACGGCACCGTGGTCGCTCCCGGCCGGGACGACGCCACCGACCGGCTGCACCGCGCCGCCACCGAGTACGCCGCCGAGGCCCGCCGCCTCGGCATCCCCCCGGACCGCGCCCTCGCCCTCGTCCGCGCCGCCCTCGCGGCCAC
>NZ_RJLN01000043.1 GCF_003725545.1 Micromonospora solifontis
CCCCGCCCAAGGCGCCGGCGCTCACCTGCAAGCAACTCGGCGGCGCCCAGCTGGGCAGCGCCAAGGTGCCGTTCAACGGCTACCCGGACTACATCCCCCTGCTCGACGGCGTCTGGAGCGGGGAGGACGGTGCGACCGTCGAGCTGCAGAAGCCGTGCGGGATCGGCGACCTGGACGGCGACGGCGCGGCCGACGCCGTCGGCACGGTGCTGCTGCGTACGGGCGGGATCGGGCAGTTCTGGAGCGTCGTCTTCTGGCACAACTCGGCCGGCAAGCCGGCCTACCGCAGCCTGGTCGACCTGGGCGACCGGAACCCGGTCACCTCGATCAGCGTCTCCGGCCAGCGGGCCACCGTGGTCTGGCTGACCCGCTCGGACGGCAAGAGCATGGCCGAGCTGGACCTCAGGCGCACCACCGTCTACCAGCTCTCCGGCATCACGGTCACCGAGGTCAAGCACACCGACGCGCCGTACACCGGCTGATCGACCCGGGCTGCCGCAGCGCGGGGCCTCCCGGAAGCGGGAGACCACCGGTTGCGGCAGCCCGAGTCGATCAAGGCACGGTTGCGGCGGCCCGAGTCGATCAAGGACCGCGCCGTCGCCGGCCCTCGGCGCGAGCGTCAGACCGGGACCGAGGAGCGGTCGACCGCCGGAACATCGGCGGCGGCCCGGGTGCGGGACAGGAGCGCGTCGAGGGCCCAGGCGCCCGGGCCGAACACGGCGATGAGCAGGAACGACCAGCAGAAGAGGGCCGCCAGCTCGCCGCCGTTGCGGATCGGCAGCAGCCCGTGCGGCTGGTGCACGGTGAAGTAGGCGTACGCCATGGAGCCGGAGGCGAGGAGCGCGGCGGGCCGGGTCAGCAGCCCGACGAGCACCAGCGCGCCACAGACCACCTGGATCAACGCGGCCCACCAGCCTGGCCACTCGCCGGCCGGGATCGCGTGCCCGCTACCCCGGTTGCCGCCCAGGACACCGAAGACCGACGCGAGGCCGTGACAGAGGAAGAGCAACCCCATGACCATGCGGAACAGGGACAGGACGGGGTTGTGCAGCCGTACGGGGTTCATCGTGACCTCCATCGATGATGGTGAATGAATGAACCCCAGAATGGAGCCTGAATAGATTGAGCTTAATTGAATCCTTGCTTGTGGGAAGATCTGGGTAGTTACTGGTCCGGACTCTGGGAACGCTCCCAAATCCGGAGCGACGGATCAGCTGGTGACGTCCTTGCGAGTGAAACGCCAGAAGGCCAGGCTCCAGAACAGGGTGGCGTAGACGACCGCCGAGACGGCGCCGCGTACCACGTCGTCGGTCTGCGCCGGGGTGGAGAGCAGGCCCAGCCAGGCGCTGCTGTAGTGGGTGGGCAGCAGCGCGCGGAGCCCGCCCAGCGCGGTGATCTGGTCCAGGATGCTGGAGAGGATCCAGAGCAGCACCGCCCCGCCGACTGCGCCGAGCGCGGCGTCGGTGGTCACCGAGAGCAGGAACGCCAGGCCGGCGACCACCAGCAGGACGACCGCCAGGTAGCCGAGCACCGCGAACAGCCGGACCAGCCCCTCGCCCGGGGCCAGCTCGGCGGCGACCTGGCTGCGCAGCGGCGACCAGCCGTACCGGAGGGTGCCGGCGAGCAGCGCGGTGCCGAAGAGCAGCAGCAGGGCCAGCGCCGAGTAGGCGAGCGCCACCAGCAGCTTCACCGCCAGCAGCCGGGCCCGGGGCACCGGGATCGCCAGCAGGTAGCGCAGGCTGCCCCAGCTCGCCTCGCTGGCCACCGTGTCCCCGCAGAACAGCGCCACCACCACGACCAGCAGGAACGACGAGGAGACGAAGAGCGAGAAGAGGGTGAAGTTCAACCCGCCCCCGGTGGCCAGGTCCACCAGGCTGCCGAACTCGTTGTTCCGGCGCCGGTCCGCGTCGCCGGAGTTGAACTCGAAGGCGACCAGGATGATCAGCGGCAGCAGCACCATGAAGCCCAACGTGAGCTGGGTACGCCGGCGGGACGCCTGCCGGCGGAACTCCGCCAGGAAGGGCAGCGTCGTCGACGGCCGGTAGCCCGCCGCCGCGCCCGCCCGGTCCGCCGTGCCCGTCGAGGTCGATATCCCCATCACCGGTCCCCGCTTCCCCGAGAGTTCTCGCCGACCAGGGCGAGGAACGCGTCCTCCAGGCGGCGCCGGGGCACCACCCGGTCCACCCCGATCCCGGCCCGGACCAGCTCGGCCACCACGTCGCTGCGGGCCGTGCCGTTCGTGTCCACCACCAGGCCGCCGTCACCGTCGGGCAGCACCCGTACGCCACCCAGCCGGTCCAGCACGGTCCGGGCCGCGTCCGGGTCGCTCACCTCGAACAACACGCTCGGCGACTCGCCGACGATCTCCTCGACCGGACCCGAGGCGACGATCCGGCCCTTGTTCACCACCACCGCGTGGGTGCAGGTCTGCTCCACCTCGGCCAGCAGGTGGCTGGAGACCAGCACCGCCCGGCCGTCGGTGGCGTACCGCTGGAGCACCCGGCGCATCTCGGCGATCTGCGGCGGGTCCAGCCCGTCCGTCGGCTCGTCCAGCACCAGCAGCTGCGGCAGGCCCAGCATGGCCTGCGCGATGGCCAGCCGCTGCCGCATGCCGTGGCTGTAGTTCTTCGTCCGCCGATGCACCGACGAGCCCAGCCCGGCGATCTCCAGCGCCTCGTCGAAGTGCGCGTCCGCCCACGGCCGCCCGGTCGCCCGCCAGTACGCCTTCAGGTTGTCCAGGCCGGACAGGTGCGGCAGGAAGCCGGGCCCCTCCACCAGCGCGCCGATCCGGGAGAGCACCGGCGAGCCGGGCACCAGCCGGTGCCCGAACACGTAGATCTCGCCGGCGGTGGGCTGGGTCAGCCCCATCAGCACCCGCAGGGTGGTGGTCTTGCCGGCGCCGTTCGGGCCGAGCAGCCCGACCACCTGGCCGGGGTGCACCTCGAAATCCACGTTGGAGACGGCGACGAAGCCGTCCGCGTACTCCTTGCGCAGCTGGCGGACGGCGAGCGGGACGTCCGCGTACTCCGGGTGCACGGAGCTGTCCTGGCGGCGGTGCCGGCGGCGGACCACCAGGACGACCAGCACGAGCCCGACCGCGATGGCGGCGAGCAGGCCGACCAGCACCCAGCGCCAGATCGCGGCCGAGGTCGGAATCGGCTGGGCGTCGACGGTGGGCACCGTCAGCGGCCCGTCGCCCAGGGCCACCTGGTAGACGGCCGGCTCGGCCGGCGTCGCGTACGCCTGGTCGGAGGTGGCGACCACGACCCGCAGCCGGTGCCCGGCCTCGACCCGCCGGACGATCGCCGGCAGGGTGACCGTGACCGGCTGGGCGGCGTCGACGGTGCGCGGCAGGCCGGTCAGCCGGACCGGGGCGACCAGGCCGTCGGGGAGGGTGGCCGCGCCCTTCGGGTCGACGTCGTAGAGCTTGACGAACAGCACCGCCTCGCCGGTTGGCGAGGCCGCCCGGATCCGCACGGTCGGCGCGCCGACCACGTCGACCGCCTCGGCCAGCGGGGCGGACTCGAACCGGGCGTGCTGCCCGGGGATGTCGCCGGCCACCCCGTTGACCAGGGAGCCGAGCGCCCCGGCGAACGGCACCGCGGAGATCGCCGCCGGGTTCCCGTTGGGCGGGTTGGCGATCGTCCGGGGCGGCCCGGCCAGCGCGACGTCCCGGCGGGCCTGCCCGGCCACCCCCGGGTAGTCGGTGATCCGGTAGCCGGTGGCCACCAGGCCGCGGTCGAGCGCGTCGAAGCCGGCGATCCGGGAGAAGGTGAAGCCCTGGCCGGGCGACGCGCCCTCGCCCTTGACGTAGTGGTCGAGCCACTGCGCGGTCAGGAACTTCACCCGGTCCGAGTCGGACGTGGGCCCCTCGCCGCCGTCGTGGCCGCCGGTGAACCAGGCCACCCGGACGGGGGTGCCGGCGGCGGCGATGCCGCGCGCGTTGGCGTCCGCCTCGGTGAGCGGGAAGAGGGTGTCCGCCTCCCCCTGCACCAGCAGGGTGGGCGCCTTGATCCGGTCCAGCACCCCGGCCGGGGAGGAGCGCCGGAGCAGGTCCACCGCCGCCTGGTCGGCCCGGCCCGTGGTGGCGATCCGCAGGTACGCGGCGCAGACGTCGGCGGCGAACCGGCCGCAGGCCGGGTCGGCGGCGGCGCCGGGAGCCCGGCCGGGGCCACTGCCCGGTCCCGCCCCGGGCTGCGGGCTCGGCGCGCCGGCCGAGGCGGGAGCGCCCTCGGGCTGGCCGGCGGTGCTGCCGGAGCTGCCGGACGGGCCGGAGCCGGCGCTCCCGCCGCCGCCGAAGAAGATGCCGGCCCAGCCCTTCTTGAACACGCCCTCCGTCGGCGCCTTGCCGGTGCTCTCCGGCAGGAACGCCCGGGACAGGTCGTTCCAGGTGATCATCGGGACGATCGCGTCGACCCGGCGGTCCTGCGCGGCCAGTAGCAGCGCCAGGCCGCCGCCGTACGAGCCGCCGACCACGCCGACCCGCGGGTCGCCGGCGGCGTCGAGGCGGATGTCCGGGCGGGCGGCGAGCCGGTCGAGCAGGCGGGAGGCGTCCCGCACCTCGTGGTCCGGGCTGTCCAGGTGGATCTCGCCGCCGCTGCGGCCGAACCCGCGGGCGGTCCAGGTGAGCACCGCGTACCCCCGGGCGACCAGGTCCTCGGCGTCACCCCGGACCGACTCCTTGGTGCCGCCGAAGCCGTGCGCCAGCAGCACGGCCGGCACCCGGTGCCGGGACGAGGCGTCCCGCGGCAGGTAGAGCGTGGTGTCCAGGTCGACCGGCTCATTCCCGTCCGGTCCGGAGCGGACGGTCACCAGGGCCGACTCGGTCCGGAAGCCGGGTCGCCCCGGCCGGGCCGCCCAGGCCACGGCGGCGGCCACCAGGACCACCGCCACGGTCGCGGCGACCACCCGGCGCCGGCGGGTGGCCAGGGCCCGCCGGATCCGGGCAGCGTCCAGCGGTGATCTCATGCGGCACACGGTACGGCGCGGAAGCTGAGCGTCGCCTGAGATCCGCCGTACGTCCGTCCGGTTGCACCGTTCGGTGCCCGCGATCCGTCGACCGCCGAAGGTCCAGAGGCGTCTCAGCGCGAGGAATTCGAATCCCGCGAATTCACATCTACGCTCGCGAATCGCCGCCGATCCGGGCAACCTGGCGACCGCCCGGAACGCTGCGTGTCGGAATGATCAACGAGACGTGACGCGGCCCGAAGTGACGTGAAGCCGACTCGACGACCACCGTCACACCCGCCCACGGGTCGACTACTTTCCGGTCCGGTGAACGGGACCGCTCACGGCGACTCCCGGCCACCGGAGCGTCACCCGCCGTCGCCGGAGGAGACAGACCATGACCGTCCTCGCGCCGCGGGTCCGTCGGCGGCCCTCCGTGGCGGGCCGTGCCCTGCCCCTGCTGCTGGTGCTGGCCCTGCTGGCACCGCTCGGGCTGCTCTTCACGCAGACCGACCGGCACACCGGCGACGACCGTGACCTGGCGGCCCGGGAACGGCTCGGCGTGCGCTACCTGCGCGCCCTCGGCCCGCTGACCGACGCGCTGGTGGAGGCCCAGTCCACCGCGGTCGCCGGGCGGCCGGTCTCCCGGGTGGCGCTCAGCGCCGCGGTCGAGGAGGTGGCGCGGCTGGACAGCGCCGACGGCGACGAGCTGCGCAGCCACGAACGCTGGGCCGGACTGCGGGCCAAGCTGGAGGCGCTGCCGGACCGCGGCCTCACCGACCCGGGGGCGGCCTACCAGGCGTACGGGGAGGTCACCGACCTGCTGCTGGCCCTGTACCGGAAGGTGCGGGAGAGTTCCGGGCTGATCCGCGACCCGCAGGCGGACTCGTTCTTCCTCCAGGACGCCATCGGCGGGGACCTCCCCACCGCCATGGTGATCGCCGGCCGGCTCGCGGACCTGTCCCGGCTGGCCCCTGGGCAGCCGGCCGCCGAGCGGGCGAAGACCGGTGCCGAGCTGGCCGAACTCCGGGTGGCCGCGCTGGGCCCGGCCACCGACCTGGTCGCCGACCTGCGGTCCGCGGTGGACAACTCGGAGAGCACCGACCTGGGTGCCAACGTGCTCACGCCACTGGACACCTACCAGCGCTCGGTCGAGGCGTTCGGCGCGTACAGCGCGCCGGACGCGGGTACCCCGGCACCCGACCCGGCCCGCCTCACCGCCGCCGGCAGCACCGCCCAGGCCGCCGCCAAACAGCTCCGCACCGTCATCCTCGACCAGCTCGACGCGCTGCTGAGGGCGCGGCTCGACCGCCTCGACCGGGACCGCCGGCTGGCCGTGGGCGCGGTCGGGGCGGCTGCCCTGCTGCTCGTCGTACTGGCCGGGACGCAGCTCGCCGCGCTGCGCCGGGCGGGCCGCGAGGCCGCCGCGGAGGAGCCGCCGACCCTGCCGGAGCCCGCCCCGCCGGGCCAGGCCCCGGCGCCGCGAAACGGGCAGCTCGAGCCGGTCGGGACCGGCCGGGGCGGCGAGCCCGACCGGTGGAGGCCCTTCGATGCTGCTCGGTAGGCTCCGGATCCGGGGCAAGCTCGCCCTGCTGGTCATCATCCCGCTGCTCAGCATGGTCGGGCTGGCCGTGCCGGTGGTGCTGGACCGGGTCGCGGCCGCCCAGCGGGCGGCGGACACCGCGGACACCGTCCGGACGGCCAGCCGGATCGGCAGCCTGGTGCAGGACCTACAGCAGGAGCGGCTGCTCTCGGTAGGACTGCTGCTCGGCCGGGTGACCCGGACCGAGCTGATCCGGAAGTCGGCCACCGTGGACGACCGGGTCGCCGACCTCCGGGCCGAGTCGCTGCCCGGTGCGGTCGTCGCCGCCCTCGACCGGGTACGCGAGCTGGCCGACCTGCGGACCGCCGTGCTGGCCGGCGGAACCACCCCGACCAGGATCCTCGAGGCGTTCGGCGCGGTCGACATGGCGTTGATCGAGGCGCTCCGCCTGCCGTTCGCGGTGGACACGACCACCTCCGCCGGGCGGCAGGTGCTGGCGCTGGACGCGCTGCTCCGTGCCGACGAGGGGCTGGGCGCCTGCGCCACCCTCATCGTGCTGGTGAAGGCCACCGGCGACGCCAAGGTGTCGGCCGCGTACATCGCCTGCATGGCCGCTCTGCAGGTCGACAACCGGCGGTTCCGGCAGCTGATCACGCCGGAGCAGTACCAGCTGGCCATGCTGGACGACGCGGCGGTGGCGGCCCGGACCAGCCCAACCTTCCTCACCGACAGCGTGCGGGACCCGGTCGCGGCGATCGCGGCCGTGCCGTTGGACGCGCTCTTCCCCTCGGTCCGCTCGATGATCACGCTCGGCCAGTTCGTGGAGAAGAAGATCGTCGCGGACGTGATCGCCGAGACCGGCACCGACCAGCGGGAGGCGCTCACCGCCGCCTGGCTCGTCGGCGCGGCGGGCACGGTGATCCTGCTCGTCGTGGTGCTGCTCAGCATGGCCGTGGCGCGGACGGTGGCCCGGCCGCTGAGCCGGCTCACCCGCTCCGCCGACCGGGTGGCCCGGGTCGCCGAGGCCGAGCTGACCCGGGTCGTCGACGACGAGGCCGAATCGGCGCAGCCGGTCCGCCTCGATCCGGTGGACGTCCGGGCCCGGGACGAGATCGGCGACCTGGCCCGCGCCTTCGAGCGGGTGCAGCGCACCGCCGCCCGGCTGGTCGAGCGGCAGGTGGCCGGCCGGCGCAACGTGGCGCAGATGTTCGGCCACGTCGGCCGCCGTACGCAGAACCTGGTCGGCCGGCAGATCGCCCTGATCGACCGGCTGGAACGGCAGGAGACCGATCCGGGCCGGTTGGAGCACCTGTACCGGCTGGACCACATCTCCAGCCGGCTGCGCCGCAACGCCGGCAGCCTGGTCGTGCTCTCCGGCGCCGCCGGCACCGACGGGCACGTCGCGCCGGTGCCGCTCGCCGACGCGGTCCGCCTCGCGCTCGGCGAGATCGAGGACTACACCCGGGTCGACGTGCGGGTCCCGCCGGGCGTGTCGGCCGCCCCCGCCATCGCGGGCGACCTGGTGCTGGCGCTGGCCGAGCTGATGGAGAACGCCACCGCGTTCTCCCCGCCGCACACCCGGGTGGTGGTGGCCGGCGAGCTGACCGACGGCGGCGCGCGGCTGCGCGTGGTGGACCGGGGCATCGGGATGACCGGTGACCGCCTCGCCGAGGAGAACGCCCGGCTCACCCGCCGGGAACGGCTCGACCTGGCCCCGACCGAGGTGCTCGGGCTCTTCGTGGTGGGCCGGCTGGCCCGCCGGCACGGCTGGACCGTCGACCTCGCGCCGACCGCCGGCGGCGGGGTGACCGCCCGCCTGGAGATCCCCGCCGCGCTGCTGGTGATCCGCCGGCCCGACCGGGCCGGCGCCACCGTCGCGCGGGCCGCGGTGCCGTCCCGGGACCGGCGCGCCTTCCCCGGGCTGGCACCCACCGCGATCGCCCCGGCCGCTCCGGCCGGTCCGGCCACCCCGATCGCCGCGGGCGGCCCGATCGCCGCGGGCGGCCGCGCCGACGAGGAGCAGCCGCCGTTCGATCCGGTGCCGCTGCACCGGGCCACCCGCAGCATCGAGGCCGGGCGGCCCTGGAACGCCTTCGGCGCCGCCGCCGAGCCGGCCACGCCGCCGCCGGTCACCCCGCCGCCGGTCATGCCGCCGCCGGGCGCGGCGGAGCCGGCCGCCGCCCGCGCCACGACCGAGCCGGCCCGGGAACGGCCGCTCATCCGGCAGCGGGTGCCCGGGGCGAACCTGCCCCCGAGCGGTCCGGCCGTCGGGCCGGTGGACGTCACGGCCGCCGACCCGGCCACCGTCCGGGCGCTGGTCGAGGCGTTCCAGGACGGCGTACGCCGGGCCGAGGGCGACGCCCCGACGGCCGCGCCCACCCCCGGCCGGCCCCAACTCTGCCGGCGGGTGCCGGGGGCGAACCTGGCCGTCGCAACGTCCCAGATGGCCGCACCCCCGGCCAGCCCGCACCCCGGAGACCCGGCCGAGGTCCGCAACCTCATCACCGAGTTCGAGGCGGGCGTCGCCCGCGCTCTGCGCGAAGTCAGTCCAGACCGCCGCTACGAAGAGGACCCATCACGGTGACCAGCCCCTTCCTGCACGACAACGTCGACCAGAGCACCGCCGGGGAGCTCAGCCCGGAGGCGCGCACCTTCAACTGGCTGCTCGACTCGTTCACCTCCAGCACGGCCGGCGTCATGGAGGCGATCGCGGTCTCCTCCGACGGGCTGCTGATGGCCATGTCCGCCATCAAGGACCGGTCCAACGCGGAACGGCTCGCCGCGGTGGTCTCCGGCATGACCAGCCTCGCCGGCGGCGCCGCCAGCTGGTACGCGCTGGGCGGCCTCAACCGGGTGATCGTGGACATGGCCGACGGCTACCTGCTGATCAGCGCGATCAGCAGCGGCTCGGTGCTCGGGGTGGTCGCCGACCGCTCGGCGAACCTCGGCACCGTGGCGTACGAGATGACGCTCTTCGCGGGCCGGGCCGGCGGGGCGCTCACCCCCACGCTGATCGCCGAGCTGAAGAACGCCGTCCAGCAATGATCCCGGAGCTGGCCGGCGGGGATCCGGACCCGGAACCCGGGGCCCGGATCCGCCCGTACCTGCGCTCGTCCCCGCCCGGGCGGGAGTCGGACGAGGCCGGCGCGGAACCGCCCGCCCCGCGACCGTTCGTGCTGACCGCCGGCCGGGTGGCCGGCGACCCGGCGATCGGCCTGGAGACGCAGGTGACCGCCCGACCGGAGAGCGGCGCGTGGGCGGTCCTCACCCGGCTCGACCCGGAACTGGCGGCGATCGTCGCGCTCTGCGCCGAGCCGATCTCGGTCGCGGAGCTGTCCGCCCGGACCCGGCTGCACTTCGGCGTGACCCGGGTGCTGGTCGGCGACCTGCGCGCCGCCGGTCACCTGAACGTGCACGTGGGGGACGTCGACGACGCCCTCGATCCCGACATCATCCTGCGAGTGATTGATGGACTCCGTGCGATCTCCTGACTGGCCGGCCGCCGCCGTGGGCGGGCCGGGCGCGAACAGCGCCGCCGCCCGGTACGGCGCGTCGGCCGCCCCGCCGCCGGCCACCGGCCCGGCCGTACCGCCGCCGCCGCCGTACCGGCCCCCGGGGGTCGGCGCGCCGGCCGTCACCCGGCGGTCGGCCACCCGGGCGCCGGTCCCGGTGAAGATCCTCATCGCCGGCGGCTTCGGCGTGGGCAAGACCACCACGGTGGGCTCGATCTCGGAGATCGCCCCGCTCACCACCGAGGCGGAGATGACCAGCGCCGGCATCGGCGTGGACGACCCGGGCGCCGACTCGGCGAAGACCACCACCACCGTCGCCATGGACTTCGGCTGCGTGACCATCGATCGCAGCCTCAAGCTCTACCTCTTCGGCACCCCCGGCCAGGCCCGCTTCGGCTTCATGTGGGACGACCTGGCGCGCGGCGCGCTCGGCGCGCTGGTCGTGGTGGACAGCGCGCGGCTCGACGACTGCTATCCGGCGGTCGACTTCTTCGAGCGGGCCGGGCTGCCGTTCGCGGTCGGGGTGAACGCCTTCGACGGCCGGTTGGCGCTCGACCTGCCGTCGATCCGCTGGGCGTTGGCGATCGGCGAGCACGTGCCGCTGGTGCAGTTCGACGCCCGGGACCGGCTCTCCGTACGGGACGCGCTGCTGGTCGTCCTGGATCGGGCGCTGGACCGGGCGACCCGGGACCGGGGCGCCTGAACCGGCCGTCGGCGGGATCCGTTTCACGGAAGGGGTGCACGTGATGAGAGGGGATCTGGACGAGACGCTGGCCCGGCTGGCGCGCCGCGACGAGGCGTTACGCCGCCGGGCGACGGTGCCCGGGGAGGAGCCGGAGCACGAGGACGACGCTGAGCCGGCGACGTCGGTGGGGCGGGACGGGCACGGGGCGTACCGGCTGCGCGGGGGGACCCGGCCGGAGCTGCGGGACCCGGTCGAGGAGATCGCCGAGGCGGTCCGCCGGGTGGTCGCCGAGCACCCCGGGCTGGCGGTGACCCTGCGGGTGGAGCACGGCGGGCACACGTACCCGCTGCGGGTCTCCTGGTCGGGCCCAGCCGTGACGGTCGGTCCGGCGCCCGCGCCGGCGCCGCCGCCGGCCTGGCCGATGTCGGTGAAGACCGTGCCCGCCCCCGGCCAGGACGGGATGGCCGGAGATCCGGCGGCCCGGCTGGCCGAGCTGATCCGGCGCGACCCGTCGCTGCTGGAGGACACCGGCCCGCGGTGAGCCGGCGGGCGGCACCGCGGGGCACGGGGTGGCGCCGGCGGCTACTGTCGGGCGGGTGGCGGCACCCGATCTGACCCTCACCGCGAGCCTGCGGCCGGCGGCGCTGGACGCCCGGCGCGGCGTCGTCCGCCTGCACCCGGAGGTGCTGACCGCGCTGGCGCTGCGCCCCGGCGACCCGGTGCGGCTGGCCGGCCGCCGGGTGACCGCCGGCGTGGTCGCCCCGGCCGAGCCGTCCGCGAGCACCGCCCTGCTGTACGCCGACGACCTGCTCCTGGGCAACCTCGGCGTCCGGGACGGCGGGCAGGTGACGGTGAGCCCGCTGCCCGTCGTCCCGGCCCGCCGGGTGACCCTGACCGGCCCGGTCGCGGTGGTCGCCGCGGTCTCCCCGGAGATGCTCCGCCTCGCCCTGCTCGGCAAGGTGGTCACCGCCGGGGACGACGTCTCGCTGCTGCCCCAGGACGTGCTTCCCGACGCCGCGGTCCGCGGCCTGGTCGAGGCCGCTCGGCGCAGCCTGGCCACCTCCGTCGGGTACGCCTGGACCAGCACCCTGCTCACCGTGGTCGGGGCCGAGCCGGAGACGGGTGCGCTGGTCACCATGGACACCGTGGTCGGCTGGGAGCACGGCGCGGCCACCCGCGGCTCGGGCCCGGTCAGGCAGGACGCCTCCGGCCGGCTGATCGACCGTCCGGCCGCCGGGCCGGGAACGCCGTCGCCGGCCGGGTGGCCGGCTCCCGCCGGATCCGCCGGCCCGACCCTGGCCGGCGACCCGCTCTCGGCCGGCGCAGCGGCCGGCTCCCGCGCGGGGCAGGACGGGGCGGAGTCCGCGGCCGGTGGCCTGGTCGGTCCCGAGGACGCGCCGGACGTGGACGAGCTGCCCGGGCTGCGGGCCCAGGCCGAGGAGCTGACCGAGCTGCTCGACCTCGGCTTCCACCACCGCGAGGTGCTGAGCCGGCTCGGCACCACCGTCGCGCTGGGGGTGCTGCTCAGCGGTCCGGCCGGCTCCGGCAAGTCGGCGCTGGTCCGGGCGGTCGCCGCCCGGGTACGCGCCCGGGTGTGCCCGGTCTGGGCCCCCGAACTGGCCGCGCTGAGCAACGACGCGGCGGCCCGCCGGCTGCGCGCGGCCGCCGAGGCGGTACGCGCCGACGGGCCCGCCGTGCTGCTGGTGTCCGACGTGGAGGCGCTGGCCCCGGCCGACGAGCCCGGCCCGCTGGCCACGGTGTTCCGGCAGGTCGTCGCCGAGACGGTCCGGGCCGGGGCGGCGGTGGTCTGCACCACCGGCCGGCCGGAGGCGGTGGACCCCGCGCTGCGCGCTCCGGATCTGCTGTCGCTCCGGATCAGCGTCCCGCTGCCCGATCACGCGCTCCGTCGGGAGCAGCTGACCGTGCTCACCCGGCAGGTGCCGCTCGCGCCGGACGTCCGGTTGGACGAGGTGGCCGGGCGTACCCCGGGGTTCGTCGCCGCCGACCTGGCCGCGCTGGTCCGCGAGGCCGGGGTGCGGGCGGCGCTGCGGCAGAAGTCGGCGGAGACGCCGACGGTGGCGATGGCCGACTTCAGCGCCGCGCTGGAGGTGGTGCGGCCGACCTCGATGGCGGCGTCCACCCTGGAGCTGACCTCGGTCACCCTGGCGGACGTGGGCGGGCTGCACGAGGTCAAGGAGACGCTGACCGAGTCGGTGCTCTGGCCGCTGACCTACCCGGACACGTTCGCCCGGCTGGGGGTGACCCCGCCGCGCGGGGTGCTGCTCTACGGGCCGCCCGGCTGCGGCAAGACCTACCTGGTCACCGCGCTGGCCGGCGCGGGCCGGGCGAACGTGCTGTCGGTGAAGGGCGCGGAGCTGCTCTCCAAGTGGGTCGGGGAGAGCGAGCGGGCGGTGCGCGAGCTGTTCCGCCGGGCCCGCGAGGCCGCGCCCACGCTGGTCTTCCTGGACGAGGTGGACGCGCTCGCCCCGGTCCGGGGCCAGGCCACCGACGGGGGTACGGCCGACCGGGTGGTCGCCGCGCTGCTGACCGAGCTGGACGGGGTGGAGGCGCTGCGCAACGTGGTGGTGGTCGGCGCGACGAACCGGCCCGAACTGGTCGACCCGGCGCTGCTCCGCCCCGGGCGGCTGGAGCGGCTGGTGTACGTGCCGCCGCCGGACGGCCCGGCCCGCGGCGAGATCCTGCGGGCCGCGGCCCGCGACGTCCCGCTCGCCGCCGACGTGGACCTGCCCGCGCTGGGCGAGGATCTGGCGGGTTTCTCGGCGGCGGACTGCGCGGCCCTGATCCGCGAGGCGGCGCTCGCCGCCATGCGCGAGTCCCTCACCGCCACCACCGTCACCGCCGCCCACGTCGCAACGGCCCGCACCCGCGTCCGCCCCTCCCTAACCCCCACCCACCCCCGTCCCCCCTCACCGCCCTCACCGCCCCCATCCGGTTGATCATGAAGTTAGCGGCAGTAACGGAGATCCACATCGCCGCCAACTTCATGATCGACAGCTCCAGGGGCGGGTTAGTCGGTGGGGAGGAGGGGGCCCAGGGGGCCGAGGTCGAGGTTGAGGTCCTCGGGGGAGAGGCCGAAGTAGTCGCGGAGCTGGGTCATCTGCTCCTCCAGCGCCATCAGCGTGCTGCCGATCCGTTCGACCTGCTCATCGCTGAGGTCGCCGAGGTCGACCCGGCGCAGCGCCTGCCGTTCCATCAGCTGCCGCAACAGCTCGATGACGGTGAGCACCAGGCTGGCCAGGCCCCGCTCGACGGAGTCCTGGTCCACGGCGAGCCGGCGGTCCAGCGGCCGGACCCGGGGCGCCTGCCACTGCGACTCCCCCAGCGCCGCGGCCAACTCGGCCGCCTCGTCCCGGCCGGTCACGGCGCCACCTCCGACGGCGGGGCGAGCGGCGCCACCTCCGACGGCGGAGCGAGCGCGCCGACCGACGCGATCAGGGCCCGCAACGAGATCCGGACCAGGTCGACGTCGGCGATGGCCAGGGTGATGTCCCCGGTGATCACCACGCCGGTGGCGAGCACCCGGTCGAGCAGGTCGACCAGGGCCACCGGCCGGTAGGTCAGCGGGTCGTCGGCGCTGCTCGGCGCCAGCGACGTCACGCCCATGCCGGCTCCGCCGAGGGTTCCGCGACAAACGAGTACGGCGGCCACGGGCCGGTCGCCTCCAGCCGGATCTCCGGATGCCGGTCGGCCAGCTCGCGGACCAGCGCGGCGAAGCCGTCCAGCCGCTCCCGGTCGATCAGGTACGCGCCATTGAGCACCATCGCGGTGGGCGCCCCGGAGAGCCGGCGGTCCTGCGGGGCGTGCCGGCGAGCGGTGACCGCGTACCCGGCGAGGGCCGCGTGCACGGCGGCCGCCGCGTCGGCGGCGATCCGCTGCCCCTCCTCCCGGGCGGTCAGCTGGGCCTTACGCCGCCGCAGGTACGCCGCGCCGGCGCCACCGCCGGCGGCGGGCTCCTCCGTCCGGGGGGTGGCGCCGGGGACCACGTACCCCTTGACCCCCCACTCCTCGCGGCCGGTGAGCCGGGCCAGCGTGCCGGCCAGCTCGTCGTGCCGCTCGGCCAGCACCCGGGCCACCCGGTCGTCGTCCCGGTGCACGGTGGCGAGCCGGGCCGGCACCACCGGGCCGGCCCCGCACAGCGCGGCCACCACGGCGTGGTGCGCCCGGGCGGCCCGCTCCAGCCAGGCCAGGTCCTCCAGGTTCCGACGCAGCGCCTCCTCGCCGTACTCGGCCAGCGGGACGTCGCTGACCACGGCGACCAGGCCGGCGCCGGCCACCGACCGGACCGGCGTGCCCGCGATGCCGGTGGTCCCGGCCGGCGTGGCCGTGACCGCGGCGACCACCCCGTGCAGCCACACGGCGCTTCCGGTGCCCGGCACCGCCCGGGCCGGCTCAGCCGTCGTACTCATCCCACTCCTCTCGCGCGGCGCGGGCGGCCACCCGGGGCCGCCGGGACGCCTCGACCTCCTCGGGGTCGCGCGGCCCCGGCTCGACCGGCGGGCGGGCCCGGGAACTGAGCCACGGGTCGTGCTCCCACCAGTCGATGCCGATCTGCCGCGCGGTGTCCACGGAGGCGATGACCAGCCGCAGCTTCAACGTCAGCAGCTCGATGTCGAGCAGGCTGACCCGGATGTCACCGGCGATGACGATGCCCCGGTCGAGCACCCGTTCGAGGATGTCGCCCAGGTTCGCCGGCTCGTGCCCGGCCGGCAGCACCTGACCGGAGTTCTGGACCACCGAAGGCGTCCGACCCACCGTCATCTCAGTCCCCCTTGCCCCGCTGGTAGCGGCGCGTGCGCCGGTAACCGAGCAGGCTGCCGGTCATGTCCAGCTCCACCTCGTAGAGGCCGAGCAGGTCGGTCGAGGCGGGGATCCGGTGGTCCTCGACCACCTCCACCCCGATCCGCCAGCCGTCGTCGGTGGGCTGGATCGAGGTGACCCCCAGCGGGTCCTTGCCGGTCAGCGCGACCACCTGCCGCAGCCCCTCGCGGGCCGCGTCGGCCGCGTCGATCTCCTCGTAGTCGTCGTCCGGATGGTCGTTCCGGTCGCGCTTCCCGTCGCTGCGGATCCGTGCCGCTGTCATCTCATCTCCCTCGCCCACGGTGCCGGTCACCCGGACGGTCGACGCGCCGCCGGGCGGGCGGCCGCCGGCCGGTGCCGGCCGTACCCGCGGACGGGGTACGGCCGGTGTCGCCGGCCGGCGGGGTGAGCCGGTCCAGGACCCGCTCCTGGCCCCGGTCCCGCTCCTCCGGCGTGATGTCGCCGGCCGCCGCCGCCCGGTCCAGCTCCTCCAGCTCCCGCCGGATGTTGACCGGGTTGTACTGCCGCGACTCCGCTTCCCGGGCGACCATCTTCACCATCGCGGTGAGGCCCCGCACCGGGGCGTACGGCAGGGTCAGCAGCGCCCAGAGGATGTCCACGGCTCACTCCACCAGCTGGTGTGCGCTGATGAAGTCGTACGGGGCGAGCGGGCCGATCAGGCGCGTCCGGATCAGCTCCCGGCGCTGCTCGGCGAACTCCTCCACCGCCCCGATGAACTTCTCCTCGTCGTCCACGCCGACCAGGAAGGCGACGTTCACCGCGTCCAGCTCGTGGCTGGGCTGGCGCGCCGCGTCGGCCACCGCGTAGCGGCCCACCGCGTCGACCAGCGCCCGGTTCTCCGCCTCCCGGCGCAGCTCGACCGCCTGGCTGATCATCTCGCCGAGGCGGATCCGCTGCTCCCGGCTCGCCGCCTCGGAGCGGCCCCGGATCTGCTCGGCGAGCCCGGCGGCGGCGTCGTTGTCGGCCAGGAAGCCGCTGATGAACTCCTGCTCATCGAAGCGCCCGTGCACGGTGTACTGGATCCGGTCCTCCAGCTCCGCCAGCGCGGCGGCGAACCGTTCCTGGTGCGCCGCCAGCAGGTCCTCCACCGCGTCCGCGCCGGTCACCACCGTGCCGAACCGGACCGGCAGCACCGGCGCGATCTCCGCCGTGCCGTCCAGCAGCCGCTCGTACGCGGTGAGGTCGGCCGGCCGGCCCATCGGCTCCTCCAGCCCGACCTCGCTGACCAGCGCGGCGAGCTCGCCGTGCCGGATCGCGGTGACCTCGGCCGGCGGGTTGCCGACCCCCTCCGCGTCGGGGGTCGGCTCCACGTCCGCCGGCACGATGCCGTAGATGAACAATCCGTTCTCCTCAGCCATCTCTAGCGCTCCTCCTGCCGGCTGCGGCGCTGCCGGGGGCGGTCGGAGTCCCGGTCCCGCAGCGAGTCCGCCACCGCGCCGCTGATCTCCTCGGCCGCCTTGCCGAGGCCGGAGACCGCCTTGCCCTTGGCCGCCCCCTTGGCGGTGTCGCCCACGATGTCCGGCAGGGTCTTCGTGTCCTTCGGCACGATGCTCAGCCGGTCGACCGCCTCGGCGAACCGCAGGTACGTCTCGACGCTGGCGATCACGATCCGGGCGTTGATCTCCAGGAGCTGGATGCCGACCACGGCGACCGACACCTGCGCGTCGATCACCACGCCCTTGTCCAGCACCGTCTCGACGACGTCGGCAAGGGTCCCGGACCCACCGCCGCCGGTGCGTTCCAGCGCGCTACCGGACTGGCCGGATGTGGTGGCGACGGTCATCACTCACGCTCCTCTCGCCGGCGGCGGACCACCGGGCGACGGGGGGTCTCGGCGGTACGGCGGGCCGGGCGGGGCCGCTCCTCGCGCGGTTCGCGCTCCGCGCGGGGCTCCCGCTCCGGGCGGGGGCGGCGGGCCCGCTCGGGCTGCCGGCGGCGCGGGGGCGGCTGCTCCTCTTCCTCCGGCTCCTCGGCGTACTCCTCGTCGTCGAAGTCGTCGCCCTCGTCGTAGTCGTCGTACTCCTCCTCGGGCGGGCGACGGCGCTGCGGCGGCCGGCGGCGGCCGCGCTCGGCGGGCCGGCGCTCCTCCTCCGGTTCCTCCTCGCGCGCCTCGGGCTCCTCCTCGGGCTCCTCGGCACGGCCGTGCTCCTGCTGCTCGCGGGCCTCCTGCTCCTCGCGGAGCGCGGTCTCGTGGTCCTTGACCACCTGGGAGTCCTCGATCTCGCCCCGCCAGCCCTCAACGGAGTCGGGGTCGAGCACGGTCTGCGTCATCACGTGCCGGACGAAGTGCTTCAGCTCCAGCCGCATCCGGCGGCCCTGGGCGCGCCAGAGATTGCCGGTGTGCTCGAAGAGTCCCTTGGGGTGGTACTCAAGCACCACCAGGATCTTCGTCAGCTCCGGGCCGACCTCGTGGAAGCTGACCGTGCCGTCGACGGAGCCCTTCTCGCCCTTCGACCGCCAGTGGATCAACCGGTCGGGGATCTGCCGGATGATGGTCGACTCCCAGGTGCGGTGCGACCAGAAGACCTGCGCCTTCCAGTTCATCTTCTCGTCGGAGGCGTTCTCGGCCAGCTCGACCTTCTTCATGAAGCTCGGGAAGTCGCCGAAGGTCGTCCACTGGTTGTAGGCGACCCGGACGGGCACGCCGACCTCGATCGTCTCGACGATGTTGGTGACCTTGAGCTTCTTGCCGCCGCCCTTGCCGCCCTTGCCGCCACCGCCGAACGCCGACATCAACTTCTCCTTACCGCCGGCCAGGCCGGCATGGAACATGGCCTTGACCGGGGAGTGGCCCTCGGCGAGCTTCTGGGCGCCGGTGGCAGCGGCGATCAGACCGGGACCGCCGCCCTGCTTGGCGTACTCGCTGAGCCGGCCGGTCGCCCCGGTGATCCGCTCGGTCACCACGTGTACGGCGCGTTCCCCGATGGCCGAGGCGAGGTTGCGCAGCTCGGCGCCGAGCTGGTCGCGTGCCTTGTCGGTCAGACTGTTGCTGGCCATGGTCACCGCCCCCGCCGCCGGCGCGCCGGGACCGGCTGCTCGTCCCGGTCCTCGTCGTCGAGCGCCTCGGGCTGCTCGTCGAGTTCCTGTTCCTCGTCCGGGGCCGAGCGCTCCTCGGTCTCCGGCTCCTCCTCCGGCTGGCCCGCGCCGGACTTGCGGCGCAGCGCGTCGGCGCTGCCCCGCAGCTTGCCGCCGAGCGCGTCGATCCCACTGCCGGCGGCAGCGGTCGCCGCGGCCTTGCCGGCCGTGGCGAGCGGCGCGCCGAGCTTGCTGAGGTTGCCCAGCTGGGGGCTCACGTTCAACAGGTCGGAGGCGACCTTCTTCAGTCCGCCGGGCTGCTGGCTGGCCCGGCCGGCGGCCACCGCGGCGGCCAGGGTGAGGGCGGTACGCAGCTTCCTGCGGCGGCCGAGGATGTATCCGAAACCGACCGCCAGGGCGATCCGAGCTCCGCTCTTCATCTGTTCTCCTTCGCTCCCCGGCGGAAGCGGACACCTTGCACGTGGAGCAGGCCCGGAAAACTGCTGCCGGGGATCAGCGGAAATGGGCCTGCGAACCGGTGTCCCGAATCAGCGGACCCGGCCGGCAGTACCCGCCACGCCATCCACAAAACATTTCCCGGATCGCCCTGACCGGCTGGTCACAACAGAATCGGTGATCCGAGGAGGGCCAGGTAGATAGCACGCAAAACGGTCGGAGGCACCGCAGCGAGCAGGAGAAGGAGATACTTGCCTTAAGGCAAGCGAGAATTGTCAGCGAGCCGGAAGTGCGGAATCCAGACACATTTTCGCGCGCAGCTTTCCGCCATCCTCGCGCAATTCCGCGCCGCATTTTTCCAAAACCGAGATCGCACCGCGATTGTCCGGCGTCGTCTCGGCCACCACGGTGTGCATGCCGGCCGCCGCGGCGGCGTGCAACAGCTCGCGCAGGGCGGCCGCGCCGAGCCCCTGGCCCCGCGCCGAGCGCCCGAGCCACATCCCGGTCTCCACCGTCCCCGGCTCCGCGCAGCGGGTCATCCGCACCATGCCGACCACCTCGCCGCCGGCGATGATCGCGTACATCCGGGTGCGGGTCGGGCCCTCCAGGCCACCGAAGCTGGCCCGGTAAAAGTCCCGGAACGCGTCCCGACGGGCCAGCGACCAGCCGGCAGGGGCCTCCACCGGAGGCATGACGTCCTCCGGTTCCGCCTCGGCAGCCGCTACGGAGAGCAACGGCTCCAGGTTCCCCTCGTCGACCGGCTCCAGTCGTACCGCTCCCGTCACGAGCCGCAGTCTGCCGTTCCCACCGGCCCCAGTCCACTGCTTTCGGCCCGTTCTGCCGGTCCGGCCGAGGCTACCGCCCGGTCGTACCCCCGGGGTGTTCCGCCTCACGCTCCGTTGTCAGCCGACCGGTTCGTTTCGGCGTGAGGGTGCTCACTCGACGGGGTCGAACTCGCAGAGGACCACCGAGGCGTCGTCGGTCCGCTTGTGCCGGCGCAGTCGCTCCGGATGGTCCCGCTCGGCGGCCCGTACCCGGCCGATCAGCCCCTCCGGCCCGTCCTGGGCCGCCACCGCCAGCAGCCCCGCCCAGTCGAACAGGCCGAACTGGTCCACCGCGCACGAGGCGCCGTCGCTGAGCAGGGCCGCCCGCCGCAGCGCCCCCGGGCCACGCAACGGCAGCGTCCCGGTCAACGCGTGGTACGCGGCGTCCGGGTCGGAGGCGGCCGCCCAGTAGCCGTGGGTCCGGTTCAGCCGCGCCCGTTGCACGGTCACCGACCGGCGGAACCGGGTCGTCGGGTCGACGTCGGTGCCGGGCAGGGCGTCAGCCGTCCGGCGCAGGTCCGCCATCGCGGCGGCCAGCCGATCGTCGGAGACCACACTGACCTCGCCGCCACTGTCGAGCACCAGCGGGCTGTCGCAGAGCACCAGGTAGTCCACCTGGTCGCCGCCCTCCCGGAGCAGGCAGACGGTGGACGACGGGGTGCCCGGATGGTCCAGGTCGCAGGCGCCGCCGTGATCGGCGCGGACCGCCAGGATGGCCGCCGCCAGGCTGCTCATCAGCGTCGCCGCCGGGCGGGCGGCGACCGCCAGGCCGATCCGGGCGGCCAGGTGCCGGACGTACCACGCGGGCCCGTGCACGCAGCCGGTGTCGAAGCCCTCCGGCACGGTCGCGCCGTCGAGGACCCCCACCAGCGGGCCGAAGCGGAACACCGCGTCCTCGTTCTCCAGCCGGCCGGGGGCCGGATCGGTGGCGGAGCGTACCCGCATCATCGGCGCCGTCCCGACCGGCCGCGCCGGCCGGCTCCCGGTCGGGTACCGGCGATCTGGTGCCCCCATCGGTGCGCTCCCTCCGTCGCCGCCCCGCCTACCCCGACCGGCGGCGGCCATTCCGGCGATGCGTCCGGGCAAGTGACCGGTACGCCGCGACCTGCGCCGGTAGCGTCAGCAGCGACCGGTACGGACGCGACAGGGGGATCGCATGTTGGAGCGGTTGCACGAGGCCGGACTCAAGTCGGAGCACGCCTACCTGGCTGGTTTCGTGAGCGTCGGGCTCTCCTTCACCAGTTGGTTCCTCTCCAAGCACCTGGAGCGGGCCGGGGTCGCCCGGGCGGACCGCTGGGGCATCTTCGTGGGCGAGTGGGCGCCGACCTTCTTCGCCATCGGCAACGGGCTGCGCACGTACGAGGAGTGAGCCGGGTCAGCGCCGCCGGTTACGCGCCCGGGAGGAGCGCAGGCGGCGCAGCCGGCCGATCAGCACCGGCTCGGCCGCCAGCGCGGCCGGGTGGTCGAGCAACGTGTTGAGCAACTGGTAGTAGCGGGTGGCGGAGAGCCCGAAGGTGTCCCGGATCGCCTGCTCCTTCGCCCCGGCGTGCTTCCACCACCGCTGCTCGAAGTCGAGGATCCGCCGCTCCCGCTCGGTCAGCTCACCCGGCCGGGCGTCCGGGGCGGCGCCGTTCGCGCCGTCCCCGGCGGGTTCGTCGTCCTCGACGACCGTCGGCTGCTCGGCAGCCGGCGCGGTCCGCTCTCCGGTCGGCGGTGCCGGATCGGCCTCGACGGCGGGCGCGGACCGGGGTGGGGGGACGGTGACGCCGGCTTCCCGGCGCGCGACGTCGGCCGGGCCGGACGGCTCGGGCCGGTCGGTGGCGGCCGGGGCGGCGTCGGCGGGCATGGCGCTCCTCGGGCGGGCGGGCGGCCGGCGCGGCGACCACCGGCCGGGGGGACCCCAGCGTAACCAGGGCCCGTCCCGGCCGCAGCGGACGCGGTGTCCGGAGGGTCGGCGCGCGTCGGGTCAGGCGATGTCCCGCTTGCGCATCGCCCAGAACGCGGCGACCAGCACCACCGCGGCGCCGAGGCCGAACACCAGGGCCGAGTCCTGCCAGGTGACCAGCAGTTCGGCCGGCTCGCACTGGCCCTTGGCGAACTGGCACGCGTCGTAGTCGAAGAGCTTCACCTGCTTCATGAACCAGGCCTGGGCGTACGTGGACAGCACGTACCGGTCGCCGAACGGGATGGAGAGCACGCCGACCGCGATCCGGATGCCGATCTCGCTGATCGCGAAGACCGCCACGGCCGCGCCGAGCGCCATCGCGGTGTGCCGGCCGAGCGAGGCGAGCGCGAACGCGATCGCGCCGATCGCCAGGACGATCCCGACCGCCCGCAGGCCGTCCAACCCGATCGAGCGCCAGACCCCGGCGGTCACCTTGACGGTGGTCCCCCGGTACCGCCCGATCAGCCAGAAGGCCAGCGTCCAGAACGCGCCGAGCACCACGGTCACCCCGAGCACGGTGGTGAGCAGCGCGGCCATCTTCGTGCCCAGCACGGCGAGCCGTTTCGGCCGCCAGAGCAGCAGGTTCATCATCCCGCCGGTGCTCCATTCGGCCCCGACGAACGAGGCGCCGACGATGAACGCGAAGAGCGCCACCGCCCCGGCGAACACCGCGATGAACGTGGGGAACTCGGCCCGGAAGTCGAACTGGTAGGGCAGGTTCCACTTCGGGTCGAACATCTCCGGCTGGGGCTGCCAGTCCCGGCCGCAGTTCGGCCCGAAGCGTTCCTCGGTCGCCTCCCCCCGCGCCTTGGCGGCGTCGCAGTCGGCGACGGTCCGCTCCCAGTCCTTCACCGCCTGGCGGTACTGGTGGTCGGCCTCCACCTGGGCGGCGGCCACCACCTCCTTGGAGAGCTTGTGGCTGGAGAAGCTGAAGGCGGTGGCCACGCCGGCCAGGCCGAGCACCAGCAGGACCAGCAGCAGCCGGGTGACCCGGCGCTTGGCCAGCCGGCGCAGCTCGGTGACGAACAGGCTCATGCGCCCCAACCCCCTTCGACCTTCGTGGACTGGTCGACCTGCCGGTGCTGGCCGGGGACCGGCGCGGTTGCGGTCAGTTCGAGGAAGACGCTCTCCAGGTCGACCGCGACGGGCGTCAGCTCGCTGACGTAGAGGCCCCGCTCGGCGAGGAGGCGGCTGACCGTGGCCGGCTTGTCGACGCCGGCGAGCATCAGGTGGTCCGCCTCGGTGGTGACCCGGACGCCGGCCCGGCTGAGCGTGTCGGCGGCCTGCGGCAGGTCGGTGACCGCCTCCAGGCGTACCCGCACCGCGCCCTGGGAGTGCGCGGCGAGCACCTCGTCGACCGGCCCGTACGCGACCCGCCGGCCCAGCGAGATGATGGTGACCGAGTCGCAGATGAGCTGGATCTCGCCGAGGATGTGGCTGGAGAGCACCACGGTCATCCCGGCGGCGGCGAGGTCGCGCATGAGGCTGCGCATCTCCCGGATGCCGCCCGGGTCGAGGCCGTTGGCCGGCTCGTCCAGGATCAGCAGCTTGGGGTTCTTGAGCAGCGCGGAGGCGACCGCCAGCCGCTGCTTCATGCCCAGCGAGTAGGTCTTCACCCGCTCCCCGGCCCGGTCGCGGAGCCCGACCAGCTCCAGCACCTCGTCGACCCGCTGCCGGGGCAGCTCGCCGGCCTGCGCGAGCAGGCCGAGCGTGTCCCGGGCGGAGAAGTGCGGGAAGAACTGCGGACTCTCCACGATGGCGCCGACCTGGCCGGCGACGGCGGGCAGCGCCCGCGGCAGCTCCTGGCCGAGGAGGGCCATCCGGCCCCCGTTCGGCCGGATCAGGCCGAGCAGGGTGCGCAGCGTGGTGGTCTTGCCGGAGCCGTTCGGGCCGAGGAAGCCGTGCACCTGCCCGGCCTCGACCCGCATGTCGAAGCCGTCGAGCGCGTGGCGCACCCCGCGTTTCCGGCTCCGGTACGTCTTGCGGAGACCCTCGATCTCCAGGACAGCCGTCAAGCTGACCTCCCCCGATAAGTAGGTGACAGCGGACACCATACGCGGTATGCAGACGGGCGCAATACCCGGTATGCAGATGTCGCGCCCGTGTCAGGCGCAGATCACGTGCACGCCGGCGTCACGGAACGCCTGCACCACGGTCGGGGACGCGCCGGAGTCGGTCACCAGCGTCTCCACCCGGTCCACCGGACAGATCCGGGCGAACGCGTGCCCGCCCAGCTTGGACGAGTCGGCGATCACCACCACCCGCTTCGCCCGGGCCACCATCAGGCTGTTCATCGCCGCCTCGCCCTCGTGGTGGGCGGCGGCGCCCAGCTGCGGGTCGATCGCGTCCACGCCGAGCAGGGCGATGTCCAGGGTCACCTCGCGCAGCAGCGCCCCGCCCAGCGGGCCGACCAGCTCGAACGACTTGGGCCGGACCACGCCGCCGGCCACCACGACCTTCATCCGCGACCGCACCAGCAGCTCGTTGGCGATGTTCAGGGCGTTGGTGACCACGGTGAGCTGGGCGCCCTCGGCGCTGGTGTTCAGGTCGGGCCGGACGGCCAGGGCCCGGGCCACCTCGGTGCTGGTGGTGCCGCCGTTGAGGCCGACCACGGTGCCCGGGGAGACCAGCGCCGCGGCGGCCGTCCCGATCCGCTGCTTCTCGGCCGAGTGCTTGGCGGTCTTGTAGCGCAGCGGCAGGTCGTACGAGACGCCGTTGGCGACCGCCCCACCCCGGGTACGGGTGATCATCTGCTGCTGGGCGAGCTGGTCGAAGTCACGCCGGATGGTCGCCTGGGAGACCTCCAGGCGATCGGCCGCCTCCTCGACGCTGACCCGTCCGTTGTCGGTCAGCATCTCCAGCAGCGCGTTCCATCGGGCGTAGCGGTCCACGCGGGGCCTCCACTGACTCTGCACGAACGGTGATTGATTGCGTGCACAGTAGTGCGCGAAACTACCCGGGCGCAAAACCCTGAGCTGCGCGATCTGGGAGGCGGTTGCCACAGCCACCCCGGTTCGCGCAGAATGACGCGCGAAAGACGGCCATATCGCGCCGTATTGCGCAGAGTCTCCCCCCGGGGCGAGGAGTTGTCATGGCGTACGTGCACGCGGAGATCGCGAGCCAGCCCGACTGCTGGCGGGAGGCGGCGCGGCTCGCCCCGACCCTCGCCGACCGGCTGCCGCGCCCCGGCGAGCGGGTCGCCGTCGTGGGTTGCGGCACGTCGTGGTTCATGGCGGCGGCGTACGCCGGCCTGCGCGAGCACGCGGGGCAGGGCGAGACCGACGCCTTCCAGGCCAGCGAGTTCCCCACCGGCCGCCGCTACGACCGGCTCATCGCGATCACCCGCTCCGGCACCACCACCGAGGTCCTGGAGCTGCTCGCCGCGCTGCGCGGCCGGATCCCGAGCACGGTCCTGGTCGGCGACCCCGCCTCCCCGGCGGTCGAGCTGGCCGACGCCGCCGTGACCATGCCCTTCGCCGACGAACGCTCGGTCGTGCAGACCCGCTTCGCCACCACCGCCCTCGCCCTGCTCCGCGCCCACCTCGGCGAGGACCTGGGCCGGCTGGCCGCCGACGCGGAGGTCGCCGTCCGGGCCCCGCTGCCGATCGACCCGGCCCGGATCGAGCAGGTCACCTTCCTCGGCCGCGGCTGGACGGTCGGGCTGGCCCAGGAGGCCGCGCTGAAGTGCCGGGAGGCGGCCACCTTCTGGGCCGAGGCGTACCCGGCGATGGACTACCGGCACGGTCCGATCTCCGTCGCCGCCCCGGGCCGCCTGGTCTGGGCGTTCGGCGAGATCCCGGAGGGGCTGCCCGAGGACGTCGCGGCCACCGGCGCCGCCTTCGTGCACAGCCGCACCCACGGCTGCCACACCGTGCTCACCAGCTGGGCGGCCGGGCGCACCCCGGTCGATCCGATGGCCGACCTGATCCTCGCCCAGCGCTTCGCCGTCGCGCTGGCCACCAGCCGCGGTCTCGACCCGGAGGCGCCCCGGCACCTGACCCGCTCCGTGGTGCTGGCGTGAGCGCGAGGAGTGAGCCGGGGTTGCGAGCCCCGCAGTCGCGAACAACGGAGACACCGTGACGTCAGGCGGCGAGGTCGTCGTCGCGCTGGACGTGGGCGGCACCGGGATGAAGTGCGCCCTGGTCCGCCCGGACGGCACCGTGGCGCACGCGGAGCGGCACGCCACCGAGGCGGCCCGCGGACCGGAGGCGGTGGTCGGGACCATCCTCGACGTGGCCGAGGCCCTGGCCGGGAAGGCGCGCGCCGACGGGCTGACCCCGGTGGCCTGCGGCATCGCCGTACCGGGGGTGGTCGACGAGGCGCGCGGGGTCGCGGTCTGGTCGGCGAACGTGGGCTTCCGGGACGTACCGCTGCGGGACCTGGCGCAGGCGCGGCTCGGCCTGCCGGCGGCGCTCGGCCACGACGTGCGGGTGGGCGGCCTGGCGGAGGCCCGGCTCGGCGCCGGCCGGGACGCCCGCCACGTGCTCTTCGTCGCGATCGGCACCGGCATCGCCGCCGCCCACGTGGTCGACGGGTCGGCCGCCGTCGGCGCGCACGGCGCCGCCGGCGAGATCGGCCACATCCTGGTACGCCCCGACGGCCCGCGCTGCGGCTGCGGCCGCCCCGGCTGCCTGGAAGCGGTCTCCTCGGCCTCGGCCATCGGCCGCCGCTACACCGCGCTGGCCGGTTCCGCGACCACCGCCGCCGAGGTGGCCGCCCGGGCGGCGGCCGGCGAGGAGCTGGCCGCCCGGGTCTGGCGCGAGGCGGTCGAGGCGCTCGCCGACGGCCTCGCCACCGGACAGGCGCTCTTCGACGTGGCGGCCATGGTGATCGGCGGGGGCCTCGCCCAGGCCGGCCCCGCGCTGCTCGACCCGCTGCGGGCGGCGCTCCGCGAACGACTGACCTTCCACCGGGAGCCGCGCCTGGTCGCGGCGGCCCTCGGCGACGAGGCCGGTTGCCTCGGCGCCGCCCTGCTCGCCCTGGACACCCTCGATTAAGGAGAGTCGATGACCCTGCGCGTGACCGGCAAGGTGGTGACGCCGACCGGCGTGATCCGGCAGGGCTGCGTCGAGATCGTCGGCGACCGGATCCGGGCCGTCGCCGAGTACCCGTCGGTGCGCGACGGGCACTGGATCGTGCCGGGCTTCGTGGACATGCACACCCACGGCGGCGGGGGCCACACCTTCACCACGGGGGACGCCGACTCGGCCCGCGAGGCGGCCGCGTTCCACCTGCGGCACGGCACCACCACCCTGCTGGCCAGCCTGGTCAGCTCGCCGTTCGAGCTGATGCGGGACGCGACGGCGGCCTTCCGGCCGCTGGTGGAGTCGGGGGTGCTGGCCGGCATCCACTTCGAGGGGCCGTACCTGTCGGCGGACCGCTGCGGCGCGCAGAACCCGGAGTTCCTCCGCGACCCGTCCACCGAGGAACTGGCCGAGCTCATCGAACTGGGCGGCGGCGCGGTCCGGATGGTCACCCTGGCCCCGGAGCGGGCCGGCGCGCTGGCGGCGATCGAGCTGCTCGTCTCGCGGGGCGTGGTCGCGGCGGTCGGGCACACGGACGCCACCTGGCAGCAGACCCGGGCCGCGGTGGCGGCCGGGGCGAGCGTCGGCACCCACCTGTTCAACGGGATGCGCCCGGTGCACCACCGGGAGCCCGG
This sequence comes from Micromonospora solifontis, assembly GCF_003725545.1. Classification (GTDB taxonomy): domain Bacteria; phylum Actinomycetota; class Actinomycetes; order Mycobacteriales; family Micromonosporaceae; genus Micromonospora; species Micromonospora solifontis. The sequence continues at coordinate 27,426 of NZ_RJLN01000043.1, forward strand.
CCCGGTGGCGGCCCTGCTGGACTCCCCGAACGTGGTGTGCGAGCTGGTCGCCGACGGGGTGCACCTGCACGACGGGATGCTCGGCTTCGCCACCTGGGTGGCCGGCCCGGAGCGGGCCGCCCTGATCACCGACGCGATGGCCGCCGCCGGCATGCCCGACGGCGAGTACGAGCTGGGCGGCCAGGTCGTCACCGTGGTCGACGGGGTGGCCCGGCTCAGCCGGGACGGCGCCATCGCCGGCAGCACGCTGACCATGGACGCCGCCCTGCGGCACGCCGTCGCGGCCGGGATCGCCCTGCCCGACGCCGCCCGGATGGTCGCCACCACGCCGGCCCGGGCGATCGGCCTGGGCGACCGGCTCGGGGCGCTCCAGACCGGCCTCCGGGCCGACCTGGTCGTGCTCGACGACGACCTGAACGTGGTCCGGGTGATGCGGGCCGGCGCCTGGCTGGAGTGACCCGCGTGGGGCGTGCGCTGGAGTTTGCAGCGAGTCCGCATCCATCCGGGACCGGCATCGGACGGCGGCCGCGCGACGCAGCCCCCGCAGCGCGGCGAGGCGTCAGGCGGTGGGGACCTCGACGCCGAGGACGGCCTGCTCGTCGGGGCGGTGCACCAGCACGTCGGCGAGGAACGAGTGCACCGCGTGCCGCATCCCGACGTCCCGGCCGGCCTGCTCGGAGAGCAGCCACTTGTGCTCGATGATCTGCGCGAAGAGCTCCTGCGGCTCCAGCTTCCGGCGCAGGTGCGCCGGCACCGCCCGGACCACCGGCTCGAACACCTCGGTCAGCCAGCGGTGCGCGGCCTGCTGCTCGTCGGTCAGGTCGCTCTCCACCCGGTACGCGTCCAGGTCGTTGAGGAGCTTGCGGGCCTGGTTCTCCTCGGCGTCCAGGCCGGTGAGCCGGAGCAGCCGGCGGGTGTGGTAGCCGGCGTCGACCACCTTCGGACGGACCAGGTACCGCCCGTTCTCCGCCGTCGACATGGCCACCTCGGCGACATCGAAGCCCAGCTCGTTGAGGCGACGGATCCGGCCCTCGATGTCGTGCCGGGCCGCCCGCTCGACCTGCTGCTCGTAGGTGATCTCGTGCCAGAGCCGCTCGTACCGGGTCACGACCTCCTCGCAGACCACCTCCGGGTCGATCGACTCGTGCAGCAGCCCGGCCGCCTGGAGGTCGAGCGCCTCGCCGAAGATGTTGACCCGGGCGATCTCCAGGTCCTCGCCCCGCTGGCCGTTGGAGAGCGAGTGGTGCAGCGCCCCGGTCTCGGCGTCCACCAGGTACGCGGCGAACGCGCCCGCGTCGCGGCGGAACAGCGTGTTGGACAGTGAGCAGTCGCCCCAGAAGAAGCCGGTGAGGTGCATCCGCACGATCAGCGCGGCCAGGGCGTCCAGCAGCCGGTTCATGGTCTCCGGGCGCAGCGTGTTGGAGAACAGCGCCCGGTAGGGCAGGGAGAACTGGAGGTGCCGGGTGATCAGCACCGGGTCCAGCGGCTCGCCGTCCTCGGTCTGCCGGTCGGCCACGATCGCGACCGCCTCGACCGACGGGAAGTCGATCCGCTCCAGGGCCCGGAGCAGGTCGTACTCCCGCTCGGCGACCCGCTCGCCGGTCTCCTTCACCGCGTACACGTAGTCGCCGAGCCGGACGAAGCGCACGATGTGCCGGGAGATGCCCTGCGGCAGCGCGACCAGGTGCTGGGCAGGCCACTCCTCCAGCGGGGTCGACCAGGGGAGGTCGAGCAGCGCCGGGTCGACGAGAGCCGAGGTGATCCGCACGGCCACAAGTGTGACCGCTCACCCCGGCCCCGCGCTTCCCTTCGTGGGCCGGCACACAGCCGCCGCCCGCACCGGTCCGGCACCGCGGCCGGCCGGTAGCGTGGTCGCGTGCGGGAGACCACGGAGGTACGCGACAAGCTGCGGCTCCGGCCCGTCCGGCCGGCCGGCTGGTGGTTCGACGGGCTGCTGCTGGCCGCCCTGGTCGGGCTGACCGTGGCGCTCGCCACCGGACACCTCTTCGGCCTCGACCGGGCCGTCGCCGACTGGTCCGACACACACCGTCCGACCGTCGCCGAGTGGGCCGCCCGGATCCTGAACCTGCTCGGACAGGGCACCCCGCTGACCCTGCTCGCGGCCGGGCTCGGCGTGTCGCTCGCGGTTCGGCTGCACTCGGTCCGTCCGGTGCTGCCGCCGGTTGTCGCGTTCGTGCTCACCTATCTGACCATCGGACCGCTCAAGGTGTGGACGGCCCGGCCGGCGCCCAGCGCCAGCGCCAAGGAGCCGTTCCTGTCGCCCGAGCGGACGCTGCCGCTGTTCCAGCACGAACTGCCGGTGCGCTTCGCCCAGTCCTACCCGTCCGGCCACGTCGCCAACGCGATCGTCTGGTACGGCCTGCTCGCCCTGCTGCTGGCCCCCCTGCTGCGCACCTTCGGCCGGACCGTCCCGCCCCCGCTGGTCACCGCGATCCGCGTGGTGCCGCCGCTGGTGGTCCTCTGCACCACCTGCTACCTCGGCTGGCACTGGCTGACCGATTCGGTCGCCGGGCTGCTGCTCGGGCTGCTGCTGGACCGGCTGCTGCACCGGGTGCCCTGGGACGGCCTGCCCTTGCCGGAACGGTTGCGGAACTGGGACCGGCCGTTCACCTCGTACCCCTAGCTAGGGTGCGGTTGTGGATCAACTGAGCCGGCGGCTGGGCGTACCCGATGCGGTGGTCATCGGTCTGGGGTCGATGCTCGGCGCGGGCGTCTTCGTGGTCTTCGGCCCGGCCGCGGCGGCGGCCGGCGGCGCCGGGTTGCTGGCCGCGCTGGCCCTGGCCGGCTTCATCGCCTACTGCAACGCGACCAGCTCGGCCCGGCTCGCCGCCCGCTACCCCGAGTCCGGCGGCACCTACGTGTACGGCCGGGAACGCCTGCACCCGTTCGCCGGTTTCCTGGCCGGCTGGGGGTTCGTGGTCGGCAAGACGGCGAGCTGCGCGGCGATGGCGCTGACCATCGGGGCCTACCTCTGGCCGGGGCGGGCGCGGCTGGTCGCGGTCCTCGCGGTGGTGGCGGTGACCGCGGTGAACCTGCGTGGCGTCGGCAAGACCGCCACCGCCACCCGGGTGCTGGTCGGGATCGTGCTCACCATCCTGGCGGTGGTCGCGGTGACCGGCGCCCCGCACGTCTCCCTCGATCGGCTGGACGGCGTGGCGGAGACCGGCATCCGGGGCGTGCTGACCGCCGCCGGCCTGCTCTTCTTCGCCTTCGCCGGGTACGCCCGGATCGCCACCCTCGGCGAGGAGGTACGCGAACCCGAGCGCACCATCCCGCGCGCCGTGCCGCTGGCCCTCGGCGTGGTGCTGGCGATCTACCTGGTGCTGGCGGTGGTCGCGCTCGGCGTGCTGGGCGAGCAGCGGCTGGCCGCCGCGGCCGCGCCACTGGCCGAGGTGGTCCGGGTGGCCGGGCTGCCCGGCCTGGTCTGGCTGGTCCGCGCCGGCGCGACCGTCGCGGTGACCGGGGTGCTGCTCTCCCTGCTCGCCGGGGTCGGCCGGACCATCCTGGCGATGGCCCGCCGCCGGGACCTACCGGGCGTCCTGGCCGCCGTGCATCCCCGCCACAAGGTGCCGCACCGCGCCGAACTGGCCGTGGCCGCCGTGGTGATCGTGGTGGTGGCGCTGGGCGACGTCCGCGGCGCGATCGGCTTCTCCAGCTGCACCGTGCTGGTCTACTACGCGATCGCCAACGCCTCCGCGCTCAGGCTGGGGCGGGAGCCGGCCCGGAAGGTACCGGTGCAGCTCATCGCCGCGCTGGGGCTGGTGGGCTGCCTGGTGCTGGCGGTGAGCCTGCCGGTGGCCAGCGTGCTCGCCGGTTTCGGCGTCCTCGCCCTCGGGGCCCTCGGCTACGCCGTCCGCCACACCGTCAGGACGGCCTGAGCCCACTACTCGAGCGATGACGGCACGGTCAGTCGGTCTCGCGTGGATGGCCGGTGCCCGCGTGCACGAGCCACACCGTGCGGCGGTCGTCATCGATCAAATACCACTCGGCGGCTGCCGAGTCGGCGAAGCGCAGCTCGTACTCGGTGCCGACGGCGGGCGGGGCGGCCCGGTCGCCGCGCTTCGGGCTCACCGCTGCGCGTCCGGCACCGGCACCGGACCCAGGTCCCCGCTGGGCTCCCGGCTAACGATCTCCAGCAACGTCGGGTCGGCGTGGATCTCGGCGGTGTGCCGCCACTGAGTGAGCAGCACCGCGACCGGTGACAGGTTCTCCAACGAGGCGGCACCCTGGGCGACCGTGGTCAGCTCGGCCAGCAACTGGTCGACATCCTCGTCGGGCAGGAACGCCACCCACGGCAGAGCCTCACGCAGGACGCGACGAACCACCTCGCCGGGCTCGGTGCGTACCAGACCGGCGAGCAGCCGAGCGGTGAAGTCCACGACGACGGCGTCCCGCTCCAACTGATCTGCGCGGGTCAGCGCGAGGTCACCGGCGTCCCGGCGGCGCAGGCGCAGCGCCCGCACCTTGTCGAGCCGGTCGGCGGCAGCCGCCGGCCGGTGGAGGAACTCGCTGAACGGAAGCTCTTCATAGACCGCACCCACGACCTCCACACTACCGTGGAAGTCCGCGACAACGCTCACTCCTCCGACTGCCGGGGCCCCGGCGTGCCCGCCGGCTCGGCCGGGGCCGGGGTGGTCTCCCGGAGCAGCGCGCTCAGCCCGGCCCGCCGGGCGACCACGGTGAGCCGGTCGCCCGCCTGGATCACCATCCGCGGGTCGGCCGACCAGTCGGTCTTCTGGCCGGACCGGGTGTACGCGAGCAGGCGTACCTCGCCGGGACGGGCCACCGCGGCCAGCGGGCGGCCGTCCAGCGGGGAGCCGGCCATCACCGGCACCTCGGTGACCAGCAGCGCGTGCCGGCCGACCGGGATGGTGGCGATCACCGCGCGGTCCAGCAGCGCCGCCGCGAACGCGGGCGCGGCCAGGTAGGACACGCTGCGCGAGGTGCCGATGCCGAAGGCCCGCTGGATCCGCTCGGCGAAGTCGCCGTCGAAGAGGCGCAGCACCACCCGCAGTTCGGGGTCGAGGCTGCGGGCGTTCAGCGCGGCCCGCAGGTTGGTGCCGTCGTCGGTGGAGACCACGACCAGGGCCTGGCAGGTGGCCACCGAGGCGGCCCGCAGGGTCTCCTCCAACCCGGCGTCCCCGACGATCAGCGGTACGCCGAGCCGGTGCGCCAGCGAAGCGCCCCGCGCCTCGGGGTTCCGGTCGATGGCGACCACCTCGACCCCGAAGTCGTTGAGCTGGGCCATCACCCGGGTGCCGATGTTGCCCAGCCCGACCACCACCACGTGCCCGGTGCGGTCGGGCTGGATCCGGCCGGTGTGCAGGGCGAGCCGGGCGTTGACGATGCCGTCGACCACGGCGGCGGTGATCAGCGGGATCAGGGCCAGCCCGGCCAGGTTGAGCACCACCTGCATGACCTGCGCGGCGCCCGGCTTGTTGAGGTCGGGATCCTGCCCGCTCAACGTGGTGACCAGGGTGAGGTAGAGCGCGTCCGACCAGTTGACCCCGGCCGCGCGGGCGTTCAGCCAGCCGAGGACGGCGATCACCGCCAGCAGGGCCAGCACCGCGACGCCGATCTTGCGGGTGGCGAAGCTGCGCAGCGCGCGGAGCAGCACCACCACGGGCTCCCGGCGGCGCCGGGCCCGGGCCAGGCGGCGGGCGGCCAGCTCGGTGCCGGCCGGCTGGCCGGTCGCCTCGGCCAGCACCACGTCGGCCGACGGCTCGTCGGCGGGGAGCACCCGGATCAGCTCCGGGTCGGTGGTGACGGCCAGGCCGCAGAGCACGTCCTGGTGGCGTACGTCGGTGCGGCGGGCCGCGTAGAGGGTGCGCCCCGCGTGCCGGAAGTGGGTGGGGGCCAGCTCGCCCAGCGCGGCGGCGACGAACGCCGGGGCGGCGATGGACGCGTCGGAGAGAACCGCCGAGTCGGGGAAGAACTCGCGCAGGCCGTTGGCGAGTCTGGTGTTGAACATGCGTACCACCAGTCGCAGCCGGGGCTCGACCTCCTGGGCGCAGAGCGCCGCGTGCATGTTGCCCACGTCGTCCTGGTGCAGCAGGGCCAGCCCGGCCGCGCCGGCCAGCCCGGCCCGGCGGAAGGTGGCCTCGTCGAGCCGGTCGGCGAAGATCACCTGGATGTCGTCGAGGTCCCGGCCGTCCGGCCCGTCGGAGCGGCGGCGCTCCGGCACCACCAGGGTGACCCGGACCCGCCCGGCGGACGGCTCGGTCGCCAGCAGGGAGCGGACCACCCAGTATGCGAGCGGGTCGTTGCCGCAGACCACGTAGTGCGGTCGGGCGTCCCCGTTCGACCGGAGCCGCCACCCGGTCGCCCGGCGCGCGCGGTCACGCAGGGGCTCGGCCATGCCCGGATGGTAGTCAGCCGATCGCCGTCCGCGCAGCCCCCTGGATCATGGACGCATGGTGTCCCCGAGTACGGGTAGAGCAGCGCCATGCAGACGTTCCTCCCGTATCCGGACTTCCTGGCCAGCGCCCGGGTGCTGGACGCGAAGCGGCTGGGCAAGCAGCGGGTGGAGACCATCCAGGTGCTGCGCGGCCTGACCCGGCCCGACTACGGCTGGCGCAACCACCCGGCCGTGAAGATGTGGGCCGGGTACGAGGAGGCGCTGACCCGGTACGGGCTGGACATGTGCGCGGTCTGGTGCGAGCCGGGCCGGGCGGACACCTGCGCGGCGACGATGGCCGTCGACCTGGCCACCGCCTGCGGCATCGACACCGTCCGCAGCCAGGCCGAACTGGCCGAGGCCGGCGAGCTGCCGCCCTGGCTGGGCCGGGAGGACGTGCACCGCAGCCACCGGTCGTCGCTGCTACGCAAGGACCCCGGGCACTACGGCCCAAGGTTCGACGACGTCCCGCCCGACCTGGAGTACGTCTGGCCACCCTCGGATCGTGAGCGGCGCTGCCTGCTGCCCCGGGACGGATGAGCCGGCAGACTGGAGGCCCGTCTGCCGGGAAGGTGCACATGGCGCTGTCGCAACTGGTCGGTCGGCTCATCGGCGTACGCGAGCACGTGGTGGACCCGGGCGGCGGTGGCGCCCCCCGGGTGCCTCGCCCGGTGCGGGCGGTGGTGGTGGGCGGCGGCATCGCCGGCATGTCGGCGGCGGTGGTGCTGGCCGAGCGCGGGGTGGACGTGACCGTGCTGGAGGCGGCGCCCATGCTGGGCGGCCGGCTCGCCGCCTGGCCGGAGGAGCTGCCGGACGGCCCGCAGCGCAACGAGCACGGCTTCCACGCGTTCTTCCGGCAGTACTACAACTGGCGGTCGATCCTCCGCCGGGCGGGTCCCGGCCTGGGCTTCCTCGCGCCGGTCCCCGGCTACCCGGTGCTGTCCGCCCGGTGGCCGACCGAGGAGTTCGGCAGGCTGCCGCCGGCGCCGCCGGCGAACCTGCTGGCGCTGCTGCTGCGCAGCCCCAGCGTGCGCCTGGCCGACCTGCGGTCGATGGACCGGGACGCCGCGCTGCCGCTGCTCGCCTACGACCCGGTCCGCACCTACGCCGAATTCGACGAGCGGACCGCCGAGGAGCTGCTCACCTCGCTGCGGCTGCCGGACCGGGCCCGGGCGATGCTCTTCGAGGTCTTCTCCCACTCGTTCTTCAACCACGAGGCGGAGATGTCGGCCGCCGAGATGATCGCCCAGTTTCACTTCTACCTGCTCGGCAATCCGGAGGGGCTGGCGTTCGACTGCCCGGACCGGGACTACGCGACGGCGATCTGGGAGCCGCTGACCCGGCACCTGGAGCGGCACGGGAGCCGGGTCCGCACCGGCACGGCCGCCACCCGGCTGGACCGCACGCCGGGCGGCTGGCGGGTGACCACCGCCGACCGCGGGTCGCACGAGGCCGCGCACGTGGTGCTCGCCGTCGACCCGCCGGCGCTCGCCGCGCTGGTCGCCGCCTCCCCCGGCCTGGTCGCGGCGGCACCCCGGCTGGTGGCGCGGATGCCCGCGTTCGGCGCCCCCGGTCCGCCGTACGCGGTTGCCCGCTACTGGATGGACGGCGACGTCCGCCCCGACCGGGCGGTGTTCAGCGGGGTCTCCCGGCAGGCCACCCTGGACTCGGTGACGCTCTACCACCGGCTGGAGGACGAGCCGCGCCGCTGGGCCGCGCGGACCGGCGGATCGGTCGTCGAGCTGCACGCGTACGCGTGCGAGCCGGGCGTGCCGGCCGAGGAGCTGGCCGAACGGATGCGGGTCGAGCTGGCCGCGCTCTGGCCGGAGGCTGCCGGGCTGCGGGTCCGCGAGCTGCGCGCCCGGGTTGAGGCCCGGGCGCCCGCGTTCACCCCGGGCAGCCACGCCGGCCGCCCCGGGGTACGCACCGACGCCGACGGCCTCTACCTGGCCGGGGACGGGATCCGCACCGACTTCCCCAGCGCCCTGATGGAGCGGTCGGCGGCGACCGGGATCGTGGCCGCCAACCACATCCTGCGGGCGGAGGGCGGGGCCGCCGAGCCGGTCCGCTCGGTACGCCCGCGCGGCCTGCTGGCCGGCCGCCGCCCCGGGCGGTGACCCGGCGTCGGGCATCGAAATGCGTTGCCCGTCACCGGACCCCGCCCCTACCGTGATCCGCGCAAGGTCAACCAGCCCGCCGGGAGCATGCCATGTCGTTGTCGCACGTCACGTGCGTGTCGTCGATGCTGCCCGTCGATGGTTGCCGAGCCGAAGGTCCGCGCACCGGGTGGCCGGACTGACGCGTACCCGCGTCCGTCCCGCCGCCGCCCGGTCCCGTGACCGGGCGGTTTTTCGTTGCCGCACCACCGATCGTGAAGGGAGAGCCCGGTGGACGCCGTCCTCGTCATCAACGCCGACCTCGGCCCGCTGCACCGGGTCACCGTTCAGCACGCGATCCGGATGCTCTGCCGGCGGGTCGCCGAGATCCACGAGGCCGAGCCGGACCAGGTCATCGGCGTGTTCCCGATGCCGCGCGTGGTCCGCCTCGTCCGGTACGTGGTCACCCGCTGGCGGTTCAGCGCCGGGCCGGCCTGGTCCCGGTGCGGGGTGCTGCGCCGCGACGGCCGGCGCTGCGCGTACTGCGACGGCCCGGCCAGCACCGTCGACCACATCCTGCCCCGCTCCCGGGGCGGCCGGAACACCTGGAAGAACACGACCGCCGCCTGCTACGACTGCAACCAGCGCAAGGGCGACCGGACGCCGGCCGAGGCGGGCATGCCGCTGCGGCGCGAGCCGGTGACGCCGAGCTGGGCCGCGATGGCCGGGCGGTGACGGACGGCCGGCGGGCACAGGGGGCCGCGTCGGGGGGTACGCCTCCGGCGCGGCGCCCGCCGGCCCCTCTCCCCTCAGCCGGTTGGTGGGGTCCAGGTGAAGCGCGGCGGGCGGCGCTCGTTGGCCGCCGCCACTCCCTCCCGGGCCTCGCCGCTGTCCCGGACCTGCCCGTGCCACCAGGCGACCCGGTCGTCGTCGGCGCGGCCGTCGATGATCTCCTTGGCCGCCGCGACGGTGAGCCGGGAGCGCTCGGCGATCGCGGCGGTGACGGCCTCCACCCGGGCGGCCAACGCGTCGGCGGGGAGCACCTCGTCGACCAGGCCGATCCGCAGCGCCCGCCCGGCGTCGACCAGCTCGCTGGTGAACAGGAGGTGTTTGGCGGCGGACGGGCCGACCAGCCGGGCCAGCCGGCGGGTGGTCGGCGCGGGGTAGACCAGCCCCAGCTTGGCCGGGGGTACGCCGAACCGCGCGTCCTCGGCGGCCAGCCGCAGGTCGCAGGCGACGGCGAGCTGGCATCCGCCGCCGACGCAGGCGCCCCGGATCGCCGCGACGGTGGGCTTGCCGAACGCGGCCAGCCGCTCCTCGGCGGCGACCGCGATGCTCCCGTCCCCGGCCGCCAGCAGCTCGTCCAGCTCACCGAGGTCGGCGCCGGCGCAGAACGTGCCGTCGGCGCCAGTGAGCACCAGGGCGCGTACGGCGGGGTCGGCCTCGAGGCCGTCGAGCAGCACCGGCAACTGCCGCCACATGGCCGGGGCCATGGCGTTGCGGCGGGCCGGGTTCCGGATCACCACGGTGGCCACCGGGCCGGTCACCGTGACGGTCAGCTCCGCGTCCGACATCTCTCCCCCTCGCGCCGCCGGTCCGGCCGACCATAACGGCGGGGCCCGGTGACCACCCGCAGGGGGTGGCCGCCGGGCCCCGGGGTCGGGCGGCTACGTCAGGAGACGTTGACCGCGGTGTCGTCGATGACGAAGGACGTCTGCAGGTAGACGTCCTCGGTGCCGAGGAACTTCAGCGTGACGGTCTGGCCGGCGTAGGCGGCCAGGGAGAAGTTGCGCTGGGTGTAGCCGCTGGCCTTGTTGAGGTTGGAGTAGGTGGCCAGGGTCGCCAGCACGCTGCCGGAGGAGTTGAGCACCTGCACCGACAGCTTGTCGTAGGCGACGCTGGTGGTGGTCTCCGAGCTGTCGATGTGCAGCCAGAAGCTGAAGTTGTACGAGGTGCAGCCGGCCGGCAGGGCGACGGACTGGGCGATGTACTCGGTGCTGCTGTAGCCGTAGCCGTTCAGCCACGAGAACCGGGTGCCCGAGTGGGCGGTCTGGCCGGAGTACGACCCGATGGTGCCGGTGTTCCCGGTCCACGGGGAGGTGCCGGACTCGAAGCCGGGGTTGCCCAGCTTCTGCCCGGCCCCGGTGCAGCCACCGCCGGTGCCGTTCACCGTCAGGCTGTAGGTCGCCGAGTGGCTCACCGAGCCGGTGCCGGTGACGGTCACCGAGTAGGTGCCGGCCGGGGTGCCCGACGTGGTGCTGATGGTGAGGGTGGACGAGGCGCCCGAGGTCACCGAGGACGGGCTGAACGACGCGGTGGCGCCGCTCGGCAGGCCGGACGCGGAGAACGTCACGGTCTGCGCGGTCCCGCTGGTGGTGGCGGTGGCGACGGTGGTGGAGACCGAGCCGCCCGCGGTCACCGAGCCGGAGGTCGGCGAGAGCGAGACGGAGAAGTCGTTACCGGTCGAACCGCAGGGCGCGTCGGAGCCCGCCACGTTCACCGCGGTCCACGCCGCCTGGACGGTCTTGTACTCGGTGGAGCAGTTGCCGTACAGGTCGGTCGCCGCCTTGAGGGTGTACGCCCGGGCGGTGTTGGCCGGGTTGCTGGTGTTGACGTACGAGGTGTTGGAGGTGAAGTACAGGTCGAGCGCCCGGTACCAGATGTTCTCCGCCTTGGTGCGGCCGATGCCGGTCACCGCCGGGGCCGAGCCGCAGACCGGCGAGGTGCCGTACGAGGTGGCGCCGGTGCCCTCGGCGAGGTTGAAGAAGAAGTGGTTCGCCACGCCGGACGAGTAGTGCACGTCCTTGTTCTTGGTGCTGGTGCTCCAGCAGGAGTCGGACGAGCCGTCCAGCGACGGGTTGTACATGTAGCGCAGCGGCGTACCGTTGCCGTTGATGTTGATCTTCTCACCGACCTGGTAGTCACCCGGGTCGGCCGGCGCGTTGGCGTAGAACTCCACCATGTTGCCGAAGATGTCGCTGGTGGCCTCGTTGAGGCCGCCCGACTCACCGGAGTAGTTCAGCCCGGCGAGCGCCTCGGTGACGCCGTGGCTCATCTCGTGGCCGGCCACGTCGAGCGAGACCAGCGGGCGGGAGTTGCCGGAGCCGTCGCCGTAGGTCATCTGGGAGCCGTCCCAGAAGGCGTTCACGTAGTTGCTGCCGTAGTGCACCCGGCTCGGCACACCGTTGCCGTTGCCGAAGATGCCGTTGCGGCCGTGCACGTTCTTGAAGTAGTCGAAGGTCTTCGCCGCGCCGAAGTGGGCGTCGACGGCGGCGGACTGCCGGTTGGAGTTGCTGCCGTTGCCCCACGCGTTGTCGGCGTCGGTGAAGGTGGTACAGGTTCCGCTGGTGGTGTTGTTCATGTCGCAGGTACGGCCGTTGCCGTGCGACGGGTCCACCATCGAGTAGGTGCTGCCGGAGAGCGTCGTGTCGATGCTGACCGTGCCGGTGTAGATGCCCTGGCCGCTGCCGACCACCGACTCGATCTCGTCGTACGAGCCGATCACCTTGCCGGTGCTGGCGTCGGTGATGACGTGCAGCTTCGACGGGGTCTGCTGGTCCGCCCGCCAGCCGGTGGCGACGGTCTCCCAGGCCAGGCGGCCCTTGCCGGAGCTGGCGTCGACGAAGAGTTCCGGGCTGCCGAGCGAGGTGAGCGTGCCGGAGAACGCCTTGCGCGCGCTGGCCTTGGCGGCGGCCGCGCCGACCTTGGCGGTGGTGCTCAGGGTGAGCGGGGCGGCCAGGCCGGACGAGGCGCCGGTCATGGCGCCGTTCGGGGCGGTGTGGATGACGAAGTCACCGCCGTAGACGCGCAGGCCGTGGTAGGTCCGCGCGTACCGGGTGTGGGCGGCCCCGGACGGGTCCACCTTCGTGCGGACGGCCTGGTACGCCTCTCCGCTGGCGCCTTGGACGGCACCCGGGTTGGCCCGGAGCAGGCTGTCCGCGCGAGCTGCGGCGGCGGATTCGGAGCCGGGGGCGGCGCTGGGGGTTGCCGCGTACGCCGTGGTGGTGACGCAGGTCAGCACGCCGCTGGTGAGCAAGGCTGCGCTGACGGCGGCGAGGGATCTCTTCACGTGCCCTCCTGAAGCGAGAAAGTTGTGACGGGGGTAGTCACTGATGTAGATATAGCGATACATCGAAGAAGGTGGAAGAGGGCGAGCGCTTTCCTGCCGCAGACATTGGCCGTTCGGATGAGGTGGTGCAGGTGACACGGAACCGAGTGACACACCCGTGCGTCCGATCGGCATGAGAACGACCCCCGTCGCGGCGGGCCTCCTCGCCGCGCTTCTCACCCCGCTCGCCGGCTGCGCGCAGTCCGGCGCCCCGGCCGCCGACGGACCGCCGGCCACCCTCCCGGCCCGGGTGGTGCTGACCAAGTCCGGCGGCATCGCTGGGCTGGCCGACACGGTGACCGTGCAGACCGACGGTCACTGGACGAAGGTCGACCGATCCGGCGCCTCGCACGCCGGCCGGCTCACCACCACCGACCTCGACCGGCTGCGCCAGCTCACCACCGACCCGCGGCTGCCCGCCGAGGCCACCGCCACCACCCCGGCCACCATGTGCGCGGACGCCTTCACCTACCAGCTCACCGTGGGCGACACGACGACCGGCTACGTGGACTGCCCGTCGCAGGCCACCGCGCCGGCGGCCACCGGCGCGGTGGTCGAGCTTCTCAACCGGGCAACCGGCTGATGCCGGCCGGCGGCCGGCCCGGGACGGCTCAGAACCGGTAGTCCGCCGGCAGGCCGGTGCCGCGCAACTCGGGCGGCAGGTGGGCCACGTCGTTGACGGCGATCAGGCTCGGCGGGCGGCCCGAGCTGTACCGGATCACCGTGAGGCCGGCGTTGTGCGGGTTCAGGCCGAGCCAACGCCGGTCCGGGGCGTCCAGCGCGTGCCGGACCAGCCACGCGATCAGGAAGCTGTGGGTCACCACCAGCTCGCGGACGTCCCCGTCGGCCGGGGCGGTCGCGAAGCGGTCCACCGCCGCCGCCGTCCGGCGCGGCCCTTCGGCCCGCTCGGCCGCGTCGTAGGCGGCCAGGAGGTCTGCGTACGCCGGGGGCAGGCCGGCCGGGTCCGTGTCGTGCGGCAGGTGGTCCCCCACGTCGTCCGAGACGTGCACGGGTACGCCGGGCAGCGCGGCGGCGACCAGCGCGGCGGTCTCCGCGGCCCGGGGCAACGGCCCGTGGTGCACGGCGTCGATCCGCGCGTCGCGCAACCGCTCGCCGAGCAGGGTCGCCTGCCGCCGGCCCCGCTCGGAGAGGCCCACCGCGGGTGACTCCTCGTCCGCGCGGTCCTGCTCGCCGTGCCGGGCCAGGAAAAGCAGTCGGCTCGCCACTCGTCACCTCACGATGATCGGGAGACGCGAGCCTAGCCCGCGCCGCCCGCCCCCGGCTGTCCCGTCAGCCCGCCGCGTCCCGCCGGGCGCGCCACAGGGTGACCGTGACCCAGGCCCAGCCCGCCGCGACCGCCAGGGCGAAGAGCACCATCGCGACCGGCCGCCCGCCGCTGCCGATCAGTGCCAGCCAGGCCGCCGCGAAGAAGAGCCCGGTGACCGCGCTGAAGACCGACCAGCCGCGCTCGCCCCGCCCGGCGAATCGCCGCGCGGCGACCAGGCAGGCCGCGATCAGGGCCGGGAAGGCCACCGCGCCAGCGGCGAAGTGCGCCAGGCCGTGCCAGCTCACGGTGCCCGGAGCCGGCGTGCCGGCGGGGAAGCCGTCCACCGGATCGGCCACGAAGATCCCCGACAGCACCAGCCCGAGGCCGTACTGACCGATCAGCCAGGGGCCGCTGACCGGGCCGAGGCCGGGGTGCGGGATCCGGCGCAGCGCCGCCGCGGCACCCAGGCAGAGCAGCCCGGCGAGGACGAAGTTGGCGATCTGCACCCAGCCCAGGTCGCCGTTGCTCAGCACGCTCACCGGGTGCCGCCGGAAGTCGAAACCCGCCCGGGTCAGCCCCTGCGCCAGCGCGACCGCCACCCAGAGCGGTCCGGCGAGGACACCGCCGGCCAGCAGCGCGGCGTCCGCCGTCACCCGGCCCACCGGCCGGGTCCTGATCACGTCGGTCACCGGTCCGCCTCCTCAGCCCCGCCAGAAGATCTGGCCGATGCGGATCCGGTTGCCGAACGGGTCGCGGATGCCGAAGTCGATCCCGTACGGGCGCTCGGTCGGCTCGTCGGTGACGTCCACGCCCTTGGCCACCAACTCCTCGTACGTCTTGCGGGCGTCGTCGGTGGTGAGGCAGAGCCAGCCACCCATCGCCCCCTTGGTCAGCAGCTCCCGCACCTGCTCGGCGGTGGCCGGGTCGAGGGCCGGCGGTCCGGGCTTCTCCAGCAGGATCTCGTGCTCCCGGTCGCCGGGTACGTGCACGGTCAACCAGCGCATGAAACCGAGGTCCTGGTCGCTGCCGACCGCCAGGCCGAGCTTGCCGACGTAGAAGTCGAGCGCCTCGTCCTGATCGAGCACGTAGATCTGGGAGCGGGAAATCGCGTTCATCGTCATGTCGAAGACGCTACGACCCCCGCCTGACCTGCTGCTTATCCAAAACTGCTGGGTCTGGCCCAGGCCTTGGCGAAGCAGCTGGGCACGTTCGCGGCGAGCGCCCGACGCCGGCGGAAGTCGGTGGGCGACTCCCCGACGATCTGCCGGAACGTCCGGCTGAACGTGCCGAGGCTGCCGAACCCGACCGCATAGCAGATCTCGGTCACGTCCCGGCCGGTCTCCAGGAGCATCGACATGGCCCGCTCGATGCGACGGCGTTGCAGGTAGCGGTGCGGCGTCTCGCCGAAGGTGGCCCGGAAGGTACGGATGAAGTGCGCCTCGGAGACGTGCGCGATCCGGGCCAGCGCCGGGATGTCCAGCGGCTCGGCGTACGCCCGGTCCATGGCGTCCCGGGCGCGCAGCATCGCCCGGTTGGACTCCTCGACCGCCCGGCTCACCGGTCGACCACCACCGCCAGGCCACGGAGCTGCTCGGGGTCGGCCACCACCTCGATGCCGATGATCCGGTCGGTGACGACGAAGCTGAGCGCGAGGCGGGTGGTCCCGCCCACGATGACCAGGGCGCCCGCCGCACCGTCGACGTACGCCGGCACCGCGCCCTGGGCGCGGCCGTTGAAGAAGTCGGCCACGGCGGAGGAGCCCCGCACCTCGCCGCTCCCGCCCATCCGGACCGCGGCGGCGTCGCCGCGCAGCACCACGTACGGGTCGAGCAGGCCGACCAGGTCCTCGAACCGTCCCTCACGGGAAGCGGCGAGGAACGCCTCGACCACCCGGCGCTGGCGGGTCGGGTCGACCACCGGGTCGGCCGAGCGGCTCTGCACCCGGCGCCGGGCCCGGCTGGCGATCTGCCGTACGGCCGGCGGGCTCCGATCGACCACCGGCGCGATCTCGTCGAAGGAGACGGCGAACATGTCATGCAGCACGAACACCAGGCGCTCGGTGGGGCCGAGGGTGGTCAGCACGACCTCGAGCGCCTGACCGACCGACTCGGCGAGCAGCGCCTCCTGCTCCGGGTCGCGTCCGCCGGCCGGCTCGACGGCGGGCTCCTCCCCGGCCGTGTCGGTGGACTCCTCGTGCCGGGCGGCGCCGGAGCGCAGCCGGTCCAGGCAGACCCGGCCGACGGTGGTGGTCAGCCAGCCCGGCAGGTTGTCGATGCCGTCGACGTCCGCGCGGCTGAGCCGCAACCAGGTGTCCTGCACCGCGTCGTCCGCCTCGGCCGCGGACCCCAGCATCCGGTGGGCGACCGCGCGCAACCGGGGCCGCTGCGCCTCGAAACGCTCGACCAGCAGGTCGGTGTCGGTCACGGCCTCGCCACCCTCCACGCCCCCGCGTGATCGCCGTCACATCTGTCACGCGGCGGGTCCGGCCCTCGACATCGCGGTGACGGACGTCCACAGCGGCGGTGACGATCGCCGGCCAGCCTACCAAGACAGGACGAATGAAAATGACGCTCGAACCCCGTATCCGGAACTCGGCCGCGCTGCTCCCCGACGCGGCGAAGGGGATCAACCTGCTCTACAAGGCGGCCCACTCGGCCGGCGTGCCCGGCAGCACGCTGGAGCTGGTCCACCTGCGGGCCAGCCAGATCAACGGATGCAGCGCCTGCGTCGACTCCGGCGCGCGCAGCGCCCGCAAGAACGGCGAGACCGAGGAGCGGCTGTTCGCGGTGGCCGCCTGGCGGGAGACGCCGTACTTCACCGAGGCCGAGCGGGCCGCGCTCGCCCTGGCCGAGGCCGCCACCCGGCTCGCCGACCGCGCCGACGCGGTGCCGGACGAGATCTGGAACGAGGCGGCCCGGCACTTCGGGGAGAAGGAACTGGCGGCGCTGGTGCTCTGGATCGCCACCACCAACTTCTTCAACCGGATCAACGCCACCACCCGGCAGCCGGCCCCGCAGAACTGGGGCTGACCCGGTCACCGGAACGAAAACGGTTGGGCCGGGGCGCACCTCGCCGCCCCGGCCCGCCGCCGGACCGCACCTGGCCCTGCCACCGACGGTTTCCTACGCTCCACCGTCATGGAAAGGGGCGGCGGCAGTCGCCGCCGCCCCCGAGGAACGGGCGGACTAGTTGAGGGTGAACTTCTGGTTGGCTTGTCCGCTGCAGTCGTAAATCTGGACCTGCTGACCGTTGCCGGTGCCCCAGACGTCCAGGCAGCGTCCGGACTGGACACCCGTGATGGTGCCGTTGGAGTTTACGTTCCACTGCTGGTTGGCCTGCCCGTTGCAGCTGTAGATCTGCACGGCCGAGCCGTTGCCGGAGCCGGCGGCGTCGAGGCACTTGCTCCCGTAGACGGTCAGCTGCCGGCTGGACGTGTACGTCCACTGCTGGTTGGCCAGCCCGTGGCAGTCGTAGAGCTGCACCCGGGTGCCGTCGGTCTGCGACGAGTTGGGCACGTCGATACACCTGCCGGACTGGGCGCCGTAGATTCGCTTGGCGCCGCCCTGGTTCGGGGGCGGGCTGGTGGTGGTCGGCGGCGAGGTCGTCGGGTTGGTGGGGCCGGAACCCTCGCTCACCGTGATGCTGGAA
>NZ_RJLN01000044.1 GCF_003725545.1 Micromonospora solifontis
GGCTGTTCGACGTGGCGTTCCGGGGCGAGCCGGCGCGGACGCCGCGACCGGGCAACGGCGGCGTCGAGGGATCGGGCGGGTTGGGGCTGGCGATCGTGCGCGGGCTGATTGAGGCGCACGGTGGGCGGGTAGACGTACAGAACATCGCCGATGGCTGCCGGTTCGTGGTCCGGCTGCCGGCGGCGGGAACCTGAGGCATCGATCCCGCGTCATATCTATTTCCATACATGTACAAGTTTCTCTGGGACGGTAATGGTCATGCCGAATCAGCCGAATGACCGGTACCAGCAGGACACCGAGCGCAGCTGGCAGGCCGTCGAGGGGGCCGGACGGTTCCCCGCGCAGCCCCGGTACCGGGAGGCCCGCACCGACACCCCGCTCTCCTGGGCCGAGCTGAACGCGCTGCCGGCCGGCGCCGCCGCCCGGCGCGGCCTCAACACCCGCTGACGCACCAACTCCACCCGTTTCTTGGTGCGTTTCAGCATCCGGACGTGATGTATCGTCGGAGGAATGACGCGCATCACCGTGGACGTCAACGACGAGTGGCTCGAGGCCGCCCGCGAAGCGCTGGGCACCGACACCAAGGTGGCCACGATCAACGCCGCGCTCCACGCCTTCGCCGTGCGCCGTCAGGCCAGAGAGATCGTGGCGGCTTTCGACCAGGTGGAGATGGACTTCGGCCAGTCCGGCGAGGCCTGGCGCTACGGCGGCGGGCGGGACCTGAGCCGGCTGGTCGAGGACGCCCGCGACGCCGAGGCGGCGTGATGGCCGGCCAGGTCTACCTGGCCGACACGTCGGTGTACGTGCTCCAGGGCAGGCACGAGCCGGTCCGGCGGCGGTTCGAGACGCTGCTGGCCGAAGGCCGGCTGGCCGCCTGTCAGATGACCTCGCTCGAATACCTGAACAACGCGCCGCACCCGAAGGGTTACGAACTCCTGTGGCAGGCGTTGCACGGGCATCGGTGGATGAACGTGACGACGGCCGCGATGGATCGGGCCCTGGCCGTCCACCGCACGCTGGCGTCCGACAGTCAGCACCGGCACTTCCGCCTACCTGATCTCATCATCGCGGCCACGGCGGAGCAGCACGGCGCGACGGTGCTGCACTACGACGCGGACTACGACCGGATCGCCGCGGTCACCGGCCAGCCGGTGGAGTGGGTCGTGCCGAAAGGCAGCCTCTGACCCTGCCCGGCTCGGACGAAGGCGACGACACACCCGGGCCGCTCCACGCCGGGCTTCGCACACCTGTCGGGTAGCGTCTTCTGGTCCGGGAAGCCGCCAACGACAGGAGAAGCTCCGCGCATGGGCAAGAAGACGATCCACGTCTCCGACTTCAGCGGCCAGGTGCTGCGCCCCGACGACGAGGTGGTCAAGGTCGTCGTGCTGGAGCACCCCGACCTGGTCGCCGGGCCCGTGCAGCTGGACGCCACCCCGGTCGAGGTGGAGAACATCGACGACGCGGCGCTGGACGTGGCCGTGGTGGAGATCCATGACAAGCACGGCGGCGGCGAACCGCGCCGCGTGGTGCTCACCGCGAGCGAGTTCGACGCGATGGCCACCGACGTGCCGATGGCGCAACTGCTGCGCACCGCCGAGCGGGTGAAGCCGCCGAAGGCGCGGCGCGCCGCCGAGAAGGTCGACTACGGCACCATCGAGCACGCCGGCAAGCCGCACCGGGGCAAGGTCACCGACGAGGAGGCCCGGCTGGTCCGCGAGCACCTCGACGAGGTCAACAAGCGGCTCGCCGACGCGGGCCTCCGCCAGGTCGACCCGGCCGACCCGGAGCACGCCGCCCGGTACGGCTTCCCCACCGTCGGCTGACCCGCCCGTCCGGCCTCGGGCACGCGCCTCGCGGCGCGTGCCCGGCCGGTCGGTTCAGGCCAGCTTCCGGGCGATCTCGGCGAGCGCGGCGGCGGTGGCGCTCTCCGTCGCCTCCTTGTCCAGCCCGAGCCCGGTGAGCACGCCGTCGCCCCCCTCCTCCTCGAGCAGGGCGAGCAGGATGTGCTCGGTGCCGATGTAGTTGTGGCCCAGGCGCAGCGCCTCCCGGAAGGTCAGCTCCAGCACCTTCTTGCCCCGCGCGTCGTACGGAATCAGGTCCGGAACCTGCTCGGCCCGCGCCGGCAGGGTCGCGGCGACCGCCTCCCGGAACCGTTCCAGCGACACGCCCCGGGCCTCGATCAGCCTGGGGGCGAGCGCGTCCGGATCGACCAGCAGCCCCAGCGCCAGATGCCCGGGGCCGATCTCGGCGTTGCCGGCCGCCCGCGCCTCCTCCTGCGAGGTCACCACCACGTTGCGGGCCCGGGGCGTGAACCGGCCGAAGCCGGCGTTCGGGTCCAGCGCGGCGGCCGTCTCCGCCTTCGCGGCGGAGCGCTTCTGGGCCGCCTGCTTGCTCACGCCCATGCTGCGGCCGATCTCCGTCCAGGAGGCGCCGGAGCGGCGCGCCTGGTCCACGAAGTGGCCGATCAGGTGGTCCGCCACGTCGCCGAGGTGGTCGGCGACCAGTACGGCATCGGCGAGCTGGTCGAGCGCGTCGGTGTGCGCCTTCTTGATGCCGTCGATCAGGTCGTCGAGGCGTACGGGGTGGGTCATCTTCACGGGATCCGTCATGCGTCAACCATAGGTTGACGACACGTAGTCGTCAACCTATGGTTGACGCATGACGGATCGGCGAGGCTGCCGCCCCGACCGCAGCGGGCCGGGGCGGCAGCCTCGCGGTCACTCCCGCCGGTGGCCTCTCCTGAGCAGGGCCAGCGAGATCAGGATGGTCACGATCCCGAGACCCTCCAGCAGCACCGGCGCTTGCAGCAGCAGATCCTCAGTCGCGTACCCGTCCGGAGTGGCAGCCCGGGCCGGGTCCGCTCGGTCGACCCGCACCGCGAGCACGTCCCCGGTCCGGAACTCGCCGTCGTCAAGTTCGCTGGAGAACCGCTCCCGGTGCCGCACCCCGTCGAACTCGACAGGACCGCGTTGTCGGTCTCCCAGCACAGGTCGCCGGTCTTCGTGGTGTTGTTGGCCGAGCCGCCCATGTCCTCGGCGCAGACCTGGTAGCGCCGCTCGATGTAGCCGCCCGGCGAGGCCTCGAAACCCTCACCAACCCAGGAGGGCTGGTTGTTGGAGGCGGCGTGCCGACCGTCGACCGTCTGCGACGAGTAGTTCAGGGCGAACTGGGGCGCCGGCCCACCGGGTGCCGGTGGAACCCGCAACGGGTAGGACCAGATGAACGCACCCGAGTTGCCCCCCGCCGACCAGGTGGAGGACGGCTGGAGCGACGTCGCCGCGTACGTCCCGGCCGGCCCGGACGGGGCGGCCGAGACCGCGACGAGGCTGCCGGCGGCGGTCGCGGACACGGTCCACTCCGCCAGGTTGTTGCGGGACGGCAGGGGCGTCCCGGTGCACTCCCTGGCCGTCGGGTGGTCAACGCGCACTCGGGCAGAGAGACCAGCCGCAGCCGGCTCGCCCAGTCCGCCCCGTAGGCTCCGGCGAACGACCGGTAGTCGACCGTGACGCCGGCCTGGCCGGCCGCCGTCACTCCGTCCGCCCGGCCGATCCGCAACAGGACACTGCGTACCCCCGCGTGCGCGGTCGTCGTGCGGTCGAGGACCTCCACCCGCACCCGTTGGGCCGTGGCGCCCCGGCGGTCCGCCCGCGCGGGCTGGCCGACCCTCACCGGGAGGGCACCGACGCGCCGCAGGTTGCCGCTGGCGGCCAGGTCGACGGTAGCCGCACCGCGGTTGGCCGGTCGGGAGCCGGCGCCGAGGCGGCCGGCACGGCGCGCTGTGGGTTTGCCGCCGGCTTCGCCCGGACCGTCTCCACTGGCACCTGCTTGACCGGGACGGGACGCGGCGGGGAGAAGCCCTCGGCCTCGGGCCGGGCGGACGCGGGCACCTGCGCCGTGGCGCGCCGAGGGCTACCGCCGTCACGGCGGCGACGAGCAGCCGCAGGGTGCGTCGCCGTGGAGATCCACGTAGGAGAACGGGAACGGAGGGTGTCACTGGTTACCTCCAAGGTCTTGAGGGGGCAGTGCGGTCAGGGCGACCGGTCCGGATGAGCCGATCGCAAGGAAGGGCGGGCCTGCTCCTCGCACCGGCAGCCGTCATCGGAATGGGACTGCCGGGTGACGCCGGAGAGAGGACCATGGCTCAGCGGATGACTGGAGCAGCCTCCCGGGCATCTCCCCAGGGCACTTGTGCGAAGGGTCAGGAGATGAGCACGCGGATCGGCAGCCTGGCGCCGGCGCGAAAACTGGTTCGCCGGCTTGTGGGCACGCCTGCGGCACCCGTCCCCGGTGGCCTCGACGTCGCCGCTGATGGCGCCGCCGCCGATGGAATCCCGGCAGCAGAGGCTGCCGACCACAAATGGCCGAGCAATGGAAAGACCTGCGTTCGTGCAGGCAAGGGCTTAGCAACCACCAGCGACCCCCGTGATATCACCGACGTGGTGCGCCAGACATTAGAGATGGAGATGCATCCATGTGAAGGGGGGATCACAGGCTGCAACCACAAAAGGGACAACGAGGAGGACGCATGGGCGGCGGAGGTCACCATGGGTCGATCCACACGGAGCCTGCGGTCGGGTCGCACTCGCCGACTTCCGTGCGGCGGTCCGGCCGGCCGTCGGGTGGGCCTTGGCCCGGCTCACCGGCGCCGGTTCGGGCGCGGGCGGACAGCGCCCCACCGCCGGCCGCTGACGACGGGCCGAAGAGCAGGCTTGCCACCAGTCCGGCCACCCTGGCCCCCGACCACGAGCCAGCGGCAGGGGCAGCTCTCCGACTGGAGCCTTCAGCGAAACGGGTTCGATGCTAGATTCACCGGTCACCCGACCCTGTCCAGAGGAGTGAGGGCGTGCAGCTGGTTCCGAGCGGGTCCGTGCCATCCACCTTGCGCGACGTGGGCGACGACGACAGCGAGGGCTATGTGCTCGGAGTTCGCGAGAGCACCGAACCCGGGTCGTGGTCCCTGCTGTTCATGGAGTGCGGCGACGACCTGGACGATCAGGAGATCGACCTGGGGTGGGACACGTACTGCCTGGTCGTCGACCCTGGTCAGGCGACGTACTACGGGGGCGTGCTCGCATGCCGGGTGACCGATAGGCACCTGTATCTGAGGTTGACCTCGGACGCCGCCGAGACACTGGGTCTGCCCACCGAGCTCACCTTTGCCCTGGAACTGCCGAGCGACCGGATTTCCCTGCTCAAGCGGGGCCTGACCCGGGTGTTCACCTCAGGTCGCGCCAATGCCCAACCGGGCACCCTGGCGGTATAGCTCGCATGCCTCGGCGGCGTGGCGGAACTGGCCGCTACAGGAGGTAGGCGGCGGCCCGGAGGAAGGCCGCGAGGGTCGCGGGATCGGCGACGACCCGCACCTCGTGGATGAGCGCTTCCTCACCCGGCCCGTCCAACCGCAATTTGAACGAGTCGGTCCGCTCGCCGATGAAGGAGGACAGGACCGCGCCGATCCGGTCAGAATCCGCAACGCCGTCCACCCTGACCCCCACCCCGGCGTCCACCGTGATGGTCTGGATACCGGAAGCGGATAACCGCTTCTCCAGATCGGAGTTGATCCCCGGATCGCCCCCGACGAACTCGATCGCCACCTCGGCCACTTCTGCACCATCCTCCGACAGGTCCACCAGGAACCGGGCTCGCGTCCCACCCTTAATGGCAGCTGCGGCCGCAGTCGGGCGACAGCGTAGTACAGCAGCCTCCGGACGGACGCCTTGAAGACGGCCGGTGGGTGCCCACCCCCGTGTGGGCACCCACGTCGGCCAGGCGTCAGCCTGCCCCGGTCACTTCGGTTTCGTGATCTTGGCGATCAGCCTCCGGTAGTTCCAACCGGACGCCTCGGGGGTCGCCACCCACACCCGACCCTGCCAACGGTAGACGATGGTGACATTCCGATTCTCCGCCGTCTGGCGCATCGCCCCTCGGCAGTGGGAGCACGGCGAGTACTGCCCTTCAATGACGATGAAGCCACCTTCCGAGATGTAGGGCGACACCACCGCTCGTCGCTCGGTGTGGGTGGCCAGGGAGTTCAACGGGAAGGGCAGGGCCGCCTCGGCTGGGGTGGCATTTCCACTTCTGAGCGTACGCGTGAAGATCAGCTTCCCGTTGGCGTCGTAGTAGGACACGACGGCGGTGTGGGGCGGCCGCTTACTGGTCTTGCCGAACGCCCCGTAGCCGATCCCGGCCGCTGCCTGGATCAGCATGGTCTGGCTCAGGTCCTGGTACTCGCACCAGTCCGGGTGGTCGGCGCAGATCTCACCCCGGACCCAGTTCTCCACGATCTCGGATCCACCGACTCCTGGAGCACAACCATCGACGCCGGCGCCGAAGACGAGCCGGTCTCCCCAGCCATGGCCGCCGTCGCACCACTTCTTCACCTCATCGTTGATCGCGGCCTGGAGTTCCGCCTCCGTGGGCGCGACGACGATGGAGCCGCCGAGGATGATTCCGGCGTTCGGGGTGCTGGGCCCACAGCCCTTCCAGGCCGTCGGGTCCTTCGAGCAGAGGGCGGTGGGCGGAGGCTTGTACCCACCGCCGCCGCTCCCCTTGCCACCAACCTTCTCCTTGCTGCCGTCCGGCATGGTGATGATCTCGCCGCCGTCGCTGGTCGGACGGGAGTTCATTGAACAGTCGTCATTGCCGCACTCGATCAGGCCGGATGGATCGGCGTAGGCGACCGGGTTGCCGTGCGCGTAGGTGTACCCGTGCATCTGCTGCGGATCCGTCAGGTCCATGATCGGGTCCGAGCTGATGAAGCGGCCGGTGCTCTGGTCGTACTCTCGTGCGCCCAAGTGGGTCAGACCGGTGTTGTCATCGGTGCCGCCGACGAATCCCTGCGTGTTGGGCCACGCCGGAGCCACTCCGCGAACCGCGCCGAAGGGGTTGCGCCGCCGGACGGAGAATGACTGGTTCGCCTGGTCGACGGAGATGTAGGCGGTGCCCTGGTGATCTCCCGCCAGCCAGGTCAAACCCGCTGCCGTGCGCGACGCGACCACACTGCCGTTGTGCTGGTAGTAGCGGGTGGTGGCCGTCGACTGGCTGCTGTTGCGGTAGCGGATTTCCTGGCCGGGCAGGTAGAGCGTCTTGCCCTGAGGATCGCGACGGATGAGTCGGTTGCCGTCCGCGTCGTAGACGTAGCTGGTCTGGCCCGTTGAATCCGTCGATGTCGCGAGATATGCCTCCTCGTCCCAGGTCAGGGTCTGGGTGCCGGCTCCGCTCGTCGGCCGGGTGAGCGTGTTGCCCATCTCGTCGTAGGTGTAGCTCCCGACGCGGGCACCGGTGGTCGACGACAGCGTGTGCGGCTTGGGACTGCCCGGGGTGGGATAGACGTAGTTCGTGACAGCGTCACTGGTCGCCCCGTGCACCGTCTCCTTCGTCCGGTTGCCGGCCTTGTCGTACTGCCAGGAGTGCCAGTAAGGCGCCGGGCCGCCGAGCCCGCCGGCGGTTCGGGTCGCCGTGCAGTCGCCGGCACCCGGAGTCCACGCCTCGGTCAGCCGACCCAGATGGTCGTAGGTGAAGCACTGGGTGTCGTCCACCGGGTCCGGAGCGACATCCTGAATCTTTGTGATGTTGCCGGCCTGGTTGTAGCTGTAGCGGACGTCCCCGAGGACGTACGGCGCCACCGAGTCGCGGTCGGTGCGGATGCCGAGCAGCCGCCCCGTCTCCAACTCCCTGGTGTAGGACTGGAACACCCGCCCGCCGGAGCCGGTGTACAGCTCCATCTGCTCGATCTGACCCAGGGCGTTGTAGTCCGTGTCGGCGACATACGACAGCGGGATGTTGCCGTACAGCGAGTTGACGGTCTTGAGCCCGCCGAAGGCGTCGTACCCGTAGGTCAGCGTCTCCGCCGGCAGGTCGCCGTTGGTCGACGGCAAGCCGTTCGACGCTACGCTGCCGTCGACGTTGTAGGTGGTCTCGAAGTTGTAGGTCCCCGCCAGTCCGACCTCACTCGCCGGAATGATCACCTGGGCCCCGGTCGGCGCGTAGTTCTCCGTGTACCCGATGACCTTCACCTGGTACGGCGCCGACCCCACCATGCGCGTCGTCTGGGTGAGCTGACCCTTGACCAGGGTGTCGTAGACCCACTGGGCACGCAGCGTTCCACCGACCTGGTTGTCGTAGATGGCGCGTTTGCGGTTGAGCGAGTCGTACAGGTACGCCAGCTTCTTGTTGCGCACGTCGGTGGACGTCGTCACCCGGTCGTTGTTGTCGTAGGTGAAGGTGGTCTTGCCCCGGTCCGGGTCCTGACTCTCGACCTTCCGACCCAGGCCGTCGTAGACGTAGGTCCACTGGTTGTTCGACGAGTCGGTGACCTTCGTGAGGTTGCCGCGCCGGTCGATCGTGAACCGGGTGGCGTCGTAGCTGCCGGCGGTGAAGGGGGTTGGGGTGCTTCCGTGATACTGGCGCAGCTCGACCGTTTGGTCACGGGCATCGGTGAGGGTCGAACTGGCCGCCGGGCTCCCCTCCGGTGCCGTCACGTCGACGCGGTCTCCGCCGTAGTAGGTGGAGGTCCGCCACCGCTCGGCGTCGTAGGGCTGGAAGATGGTTGCCGTCACCCGACCGGCGCCGTCGTAGACGGTACGGCTCTGGTTCGGGACGAGAGCTCGGTCGATGGCCGTGCTCAGAGTGCCGCCCGCAGTCCCCGTCGCGTGGTAGGTGCCGTAGCTGACCGCCTTGCGTCCCGCGGTGTCGTAGAAGGCGTCGGTGAGCAGCCGGCCGCCCGATGGGGAAGGAACCTGCGACTGCCGTTCCCGCAACAGCCCGTCGAAGAGGGCGAAGGACTCCTGGTAGTTGCCGGCGGCGTTCAACCGGGCCGATGACACCACCGACGGCGCGTCGGCGCGCAACAGGTAGGTGTACTTGAGGTTGGGTGTCTCGGTGGCCTTGTCCCGGTCGGGGAGCCAGACCGCCGTGAGCCGTCCCAGCGGGTCGTACGCCAGATCCGTGCGCTTGTTGTTGGCGTCCACGGTGGATGCCGTGGCGCCCCAGGCGGGTTCCAGGTTGGTCACTGCCACGTGCTGCATCGGGTTGGTGACCGTCACGGCGGTGACCGGCCCACCGGTGGCGGGGGTGTAGGCCGTCTTGGTCTCGTAGTTCATCCCGTCCCAATGGGACGTGACCCGGCCCTGCGCGTCGTACGCCGCCCGGTTCTGGGTGACGAAGGTCGGTGCCCCGGCGTTCCAGGACGCCATCTTTTCCACCCGGGTCGGCATGCCCCGGCTCGGGGCGGTGCCGAACGCCTGCGAATCGTAGGAGGTGCGGGTCTCCGTGATGACGTCGTCGTCGCTCAACGTCGTCCCGGTGTCGGCGCACTTGACCGCGAACACCTTGGCGGAGTGGACGCGGTCCAGGATCCAGGAGCCGATGTTGCGCGGGTTGTACTCACTCTTGGTGCACTTCTCGTCGCCGGCAACGGCTTCCTCACCCAGATCGTCAACCTGGATCGCCATGCCGTACGAGTCGAAGGTGTTGACCGTCTTGGTGACTCGCTCGCCCCGGCCCGCGTCGAGGGTCGTGTAGGAGCGGGTGGTCCCGATCCGGTTGAATCGCGCGGTGACGGTGTCGCCGTTGATGGTGCGGGTTGCCGTGGCCGGAGATGGCCAGGGGTCATTGGTCTGCCGGGAGACGACCGGGCCGCCGGGGCCGTTGAGCGTCTTCTCCTCGCGGACCGTGCCGGCGTACCAGTCCTCGTCGTTGATGCTGTCGATGGTCACGTTGCGGGTGCCGCCCGTCGGCGATGCCTTGTCGCCGTGCATGCCCCGGAAATACCGGGTCTCGCTGTAGGTCTGCTCGCCCGGGTCACCCACGGTCACGCTGACCCGGCCGTATCCGCGGTAGCTCGACCAGGTTTTGTACTTCGCCTCGATGAGCCCGTCGTCGTCGGCGTAGTGCCACGCCGCGCCGCCGTAGTAGTCGTACTTGTAGACAACGCGCGGGCTGCCCTGGGGCGGCACCCCGCCCGTGTTGTCGTTCTCGTAGATCGTCTTGACGACGTACTTCTGGAACCAGTCGGTGACCGGATTCGAGTAGCCCTCCGGCTCCCAGATGACCGGATAGCAGAGCCGCGTGTTGGTGTGGGGGGTCGGCATCGTCTCGCCGGCCTTGCAGTCCGGATCGGAGTAGTTGACGCTGATCGTGCCGCCGGTCTCGTTACGGATCTTGGTGATCCGCATCCAGTTCATGGCGGCGGCGAAGTCGATCGTGTCGACCCGGTTGGCCAGCTGGACCGGCGTGAACTCGACGTCCGGCATGGTCGCGCTGCCGCCCACCAGGCCGACGTGGGAAATCTTGTCGAGCCAGAGCCCGGCTCGCGTGCCGTCACCTGGATCCGGGAACGAGTGGGTGAAGGTCCACCGTTCGACGTCCCGGTAGCCGGTGCCGGAACGGACCTGCGTCGTCACGGAGGCCAGCCGCTTCGTGGTCCAGTAGGTGGGGCTGAAGTCGCCCGGGCAGGAGGAGCCGGTGCATGCGGAGTCCCACGGGGTGTCCGGCCAGTGCGCCTCGTCGTGGGTGTCACAACTGCTCAGGCAACGGTCGGCCTCGGTCAACTCCACCCGGAACGGAGCGGCGCTGCTGAACACCGAATCGGCACCGCTGACCTGCCGGGTGCCGTAGTCGATCCGGTCGAGCCAGCCGCCCCGCACGTAACTGGCGGCGTCGTCCGGGTCGAGGTTGCGCCCGTACCTGTTGGTCTCCTTCGCGTACCAGTACGACGCGGTGTTCCCGTGCAGGTCCACGACGTAGTCCAGATTCCATCGCCAGGCCTGGACACAGTCCGAGCCGGCGAACGACGCCGCATGACACGGCTCGCCCGGGTCGTTGCCGAAGACCGGGACCGTCCAGGTCGAGTTGGTCTCGGCCTTGCCGGACACCCAGCCGGGCAGGTGGTTGAGCCCGAACCAGTACTGGATGCCGTCGGTGGTGGTGACGACCCAGTACTCGCCGTTGTCATCCCCGTTGCCGGCGCCGGTCCGGCGCTCGATCCGGGCGCCCTCGTCATTGCGCAGGTGCCAGCGGCCCTCGGTCGCGTTGTAGAGCAGTTCGCCGGAGGTGCCGTTCAGGGAGAGGGTGGCGTTGTCGGTCTCCCAACACTCATCGCCCGTCTTGGTGTCGTTGTTCGCCGAGCCGTCCATGTCGCGGGAGCAGGGCTTGTAACGCCGCTCCACGAACCCGCCAGGCCATGCGTCGAAGCCCTCACCCATCCACGAGGGCTGGTTGTTGGAGGCGGCGTGGCGGCCGTCGACCGACTGGGAGGAGTAGCTCAGCTGAAATTCCGGCGCCGGGCCGCCGGTGGCGGGGGGCACCCGCATCGGATAGGACCAGTTGAAGGCGCCAGAGCTGCCCCCGGCCGACCAGGTGGAGGACGGTTGGAGCGAGGTGGCCGAGTAGTCGCCGGCCGGGCCGGAGGGGGCCGCCTCGACGGCGAGCAGGGTCGGCGCGGCGACGAGCGGCACGCTCGCGGTCACCGACTTCCCGCGGAGATCGTTACGCGATGACAGCGGCGTGCGGACGCACTCTTTCCTGCCGGGCGTGGTCAGCGCGCACTGCGGCAGCGAGACCAGCCGGAGTCGGCTGGACCAGTCCGCGCCGTACGCGGTGGCGAACGAGCCGTAGTCGACGGAGACGGCGACCCTGCCGGTACGGGCGGCCAGGCCCGTGCGGCCCACTTTCAGCAGCACACCGTCAACGCCGGCGCGCGCGGTTGCCGCCCGGTCGAGCACCTCGACCTGGATCTGGTCAGGCGACCGAACGGCTCCGGCGGACGAACGGGAGATCCGTACCGGCAGCGCGCCGGCCCGGACCGCACCCGACGCCAGACGGGCGGTTGCCAGATCGACCACCGCCCTACCCGGCGCGGGCCATACCGGTGCGGGCTTGGCGGACGCCTGCGGCGGCAGCTTCGGGCCACTGGTGGTGGCCGGCTTGACCGCCTTTACCGGAATGCTGGGCACCGGCTTCGCGGCGGGACGCTGGAAGCCGGCGGGTGCCGCCTGCGACGGGGCGGGTTGCAGTAGGCCGGCCACCAGTACGGCGACCAGGGCCGCCGCCGTCCCGCGGCGATAGGGGTTTCGCACACCGAGCATTCTCTCCGTTACCGAGAGCATTCGATCGTGTCGGATCTGTCTCACCTGCGACTCCTGGAGTCCTTCAATGCTGGATGAGGCGAAGAGGTGACGGTGGAAGCCGCAGCAACGCCACGGCTCCCACCATCGTCAAGCAGCCGTCACGGGGTGGGCGGGTTGAACCGCAGCCCCAGGCCCGGCCGGAGCACCGGCTGGCGGTACGTGTACTGGATCGCGGAGGTGCCGTCGGCGTTCTCGACGCCGATGGTGGCGCCGCCGCCTCGCTCCAGGAACGTGCCGTCGTTGTCGGTGTAGGCGTAGCTCCAGCCGCCGGCCTCGTCGAGGATCACCTGGAAGGTCACCCGGGTCAGCGGGTCCTCGTACGAGTGCACGTTGCGCCACTCGATGACGAACTGCCGGTTGGGTGCGGTCCCGCGGACCGCGGTACGGACACTGGCGTTGCTGTCCACCACCCAGTCGTGCCAGAACGGGTAGAGGGCGGCGTTCGGCTCCTCGGGACTGTCGGGCGACGGGATCGGCCACGCGTCCGGCGAGGGTTCACCGGGGTCGACGAAGCTGAGCACGCCGTTGACGTCCACGTAGCCGGTGCTGTAGGTCTGCCCGTACAGGGTGACCGGGAAGGGCAGCGCCACCGAGGTGTAGGCGTCGTCGCCGGACAGCGACAACACGGTGGCGTCCGCCGGGGTGTACGGCACCGCCTGCTCGGCCAGCGTGTAACCGCCACCGGCCGCCGTGGCACCGAGGGCGTAGTCCGCCGCCGCCTGGGTGTTCGTCCCCACCGTGACCTGCCGTACGTCGGAGCCCTTGCAGGTGCCGCTGGTCACGGTGGTGATCGCCGCCCAGGTGCCGGCCGGCACGGCGTCGACCCGGTAGGTGCCGTCCGCGGCCGTCGTCGCCGTCCTGTCGGCGACCGTCACGGTCGCCCCCGCCACCGCGGCGCCCTGGCAGGTGACCGTGCCGGCCACGCTGCCCTGCCCGGGCGGGTTGGGCTTGAAGGTCACACCCTGCCCGCTGGCCAGCCACTTCTCCCGGAAGAGGTACTGGAAGGCGATCGAGCCGTCGGCGTTCTCGATGCCCACGGTGCCCTCGCCGCCGCGCTCGATCGGCTTGGTCGGGTCGATGCCGGTGTAGGCGAGGGTAATGTCGCCGCCCTCGTTGAAGATCACCTCGAAGGTGGCCCGGGTGCTGGTGTCGCCGTAGATGTGGACGTTGCGCCACTCGACGACCCACTGCCGGTTCGGTGCCGTACCGCTGATCTTCGTGGCGATCAGCGCCTGCGAGTCGACCACCCAGTCGTCCCACAGGGCGTAGACCGCCGCGTTCGGGGAGCCCTCCGCCGCTGGCGACGGGAGGGCGCCCGGCCAGGACCCGATCCAGCCGAAGTACGCCGGGTCCTTGAAGCTGATCAGGCCGTTGGCGCTGATCCAGGCCGAGGTGTACTGCTCGCCGTACAGCTTGACCGGGAAGGGCGGGTTCTTCTGCCACACCGTCTCGTCGCCGCTCCAGCCCTCGGTGACGTCACCGGGGATGAAGGTCTGCGCGCCGGTGGTGCACTTGTAGCCGAACTCGTCGCCGTCGACCATCACGGACAGGTCCACGCTCTTGGTCCCGCCCGCGTAGTTGACGGTCTCCTTGGCGGACTGGCCGACGCACCGGTTGTCCCCGGTCGCCGCGGCCACCTGGTACTCGCCCACCGGCACGCCGGTGAACTGGTAGCTGCCGTCCGCGCCGGTGGTGGTGCTCCGGTTGCCGGGGTTCAGGGTGACCGTCGCCCCGGCGTACGGCTCGCCGGTGACCGCGGTGGTGAGCACACCCTTGACGGTGCCCGCCGGGGCCGGCGTGTACGTGATGGAGCTGTTGCCGGTGAGCACCGCCTCCTGGAAGGAGTAGAGCGCCGCCACCGTGCCGGAGCCGTTCTCCAAGCCGACGGTCGCGCCGGCGCCCTGCTGGGTCGGGGTCGACATCGCGCCGTAGTGGTACGCGATCCGGCCGTCCTCGTGGAAGATCACCTCGAAGGTGAGCCGCTCGGCGCTGGTCGGGCGGAACCCGACGTTGCGC
This sequence comes from Micromonospora solifontis, assembly GCF_003725545.1. Classification (GTDB taxonomy): domain Bacteria; phylum Actinomycetota; class Actinomycetes; order Mycobacteriales; family Micromonosporaceae; genus Micromonospora; species Micromonospora solifontis. Next base: position 14,145 of record NZ_RJLN01000044.1, read on the forward strand.
CACTCCACCACGAAGTAGCGGTTCGGCGCGGTGCCGAACGTCTGGGTCCGGACACTGGCCGACGAGTCCACCTGGAAGTCGTCCCAGAACGGGGCCACCACGGCGTTGGGCGGCTCCGCGGTCGGCATCGTCGGGTTGGCCCAGGCGTCGACCGCGCCGGAGACGCTGCCGAAGCTGACCAGGCCGTTCGTGTGCACGAAGCCGGACGTGTACGACTGGCCGTGGAACTGCACCGGGAACGGCAGGGTCACCGTGGTGGCCGCGTCGTCGCCGGTCAGGGCGAGCACGTTCGCGGCCGCCACGAACCCGGACGGGCCGGTGGTGCAGGCGTAGCCGAGGCCGCCGTAGTCCGGGCCGAGCTTCAGGTCCCGCACGGTGTCCGCGGCGAGTTCCACCTGGCTGCGCGCGACCACGCCGCACCGGCCGGCGAGCTTCGCCGAGACGTCGTAGCTGTCGGCCACCAGACCGGTGAAGCTGTACGCACCGGTGCCGCTCGTGGTGGCGGTCAGGCCACCCGGGTCGAGCGAGACCGTGGCGCCGCTGACCGGGTTGCCGGCCGCGTCCGTCAGCGTGCCGGAGAGGTTGTGCGTCTCCAGCCCACCGGCGACGTCCGGGCGGACGAAGGTGATGGCCTTGCCGCTGGCCAGCACCGGCTCGTCCACGGAGTAGGACAGGCCGTCCTCACCCGCGGCCGCCTCGATGCCGACGATCGCGTTGTCGCCCTTCTCGGCGGCGTTGTCGAGCTGGTCGTAGTTGGTGGTCACGGTGCCGTCCGGCGCGAGGATCGCCTCGAAGGTCAGGCGCTGGGTCGCGTCGGCCTTCCGGTAGACGTTGCGCCACTCGACGATGAACCGCTGGCCGGAGCCGGTGCCGGTGGTGCCGGTGCGGACGCTCGCCGACCCGTCGACCACCAGGTCGTCCCAGAACGGGGCGACGACGGCGTTCGGGTCCGCCGGCGCGGGCAGCTGACCACCGCCGGTGTACGGGTGCGAGCCGGCCGGGTCGGTGAACGACAGCAGACCGTTGGTGTCGACCCAGGCGCTGCGGTACGCCCCGCCGTAGAACGGGAAGGCGAACGGCAGTTGCACGGTGGTGACGGCGTCGTCACCGGTGAGCGCCAGCGCCGTGCTGGCCGCGGTGAAGGCCGCGGTCTGCTCGGCGCAGGTGGTGCCCAGGTCGTCCCCGACCGCGATCAGGAAGATGTCGAACACGAAGCCCTGGCCGTCGATCTCCACCTGCTGGCTGAGCACCAGGCCGCACCGGCCGCCGTAGGTGACGGTGACGGTGTACGTGCCGGGCGGGAAGTTCGCCAGCGAGTAGCTGCCGTCGGCGGCGGAGGTGGCCTGGTAGCCGCCGGGTTGGAGCTGGACGAGCGCGCCGGCCTGCGGCATGAAGTTCGGGTCCCAGACCGTGCCGGACATGCTGGCCGCCGGCGACACGGTGAACTGGTTCTGGGCCATCGGGCCGACCCGGTTGCCGTCGTCCACCGCGACCGCGTACACCGGACGCTGGCCGGTGGTGTTCCCCACGGGGACGGTGACGGTGGCCGTGCCGCCCGCGCTGGTGGCGTTGACGGTGCTGCCGAGGCCGGTGCCGTCGAGGCTGTACTTGAACTTGGTGATGTTGGTGTCGCCGCCCGCGTCGAACTTGACGGTCAGCTGACCGCCGGCCGTGACACCGGCGCCGTTCGGGAAGGTGATCTTCGGCTGCAACGGCAGGGCGAGCTTCGCCAGGTTGGCCTGGGTCTCGATGAAGTTGTAGAACCGCAGGTCGTCGACGGCGCCGGTGAAGAAGCTGTCGTTGCCGCCGTTCCACTTGCGCCGGCCGACGGCGAACTCCGAGGTGGCGTTGAAGCCGCCGGAGAGGGTCGCCGTGGCGGTCTGCGCGACCCCGTTGACGTAGAGGGTCATCTTCTTGGTCGCGGCGTCGTAGACACCGGCGAGGTGGGTCCACTTGCCGGCCGTCGGCGCGGCGTCGGACAGCACGCTGTACAGGCCGGCGTTGTCGGTGTCGGCGGCCGCCATGGTGAACCGCCAGCGCTGGTTGCTGCCGGCGTAGCCGAGGTGGTACGCGGACATCCGCGTCCCGCTCGCGCTGACCACGGTCTGCACGCCGGTGCCCGCCGTCGAGCTGAGCTTGACCCAGGCCGCGACGGTGAAGCTGGTGTCCGTCCGGACCGGGGTGGAGACGCCGGTGTCGGGGTGCGGGGTGTTGAGGGTGCCGGTCCTGGTGGCGGCCGCGGTGCCGGGCAGCGACAGGGCTGTCCCGACGCCGGAGCGGCCGGCCACCCGGGTGACCCCGGTGCCGAGCGTCAGGGCGTTCCCGTGGCCCGAATCATCGGTGGCGGTGGTGCCCGTCTCCTCGAATCGCCACTCCGCCGCGGGCCCTGAGCCCGCCTTGACGCTGAAGGTGTAGAGGAACGAGCTTGAGAAGCGGCCCGCGTGGTCCTTGGACCAGACGTAGAGGTTGTTCACCCCGTCGTGCAGCGGCGCGATGGTGAATGACGCCCCGTAGTCGGTGGTGCGGGCGGGCACCGTCTTCGCTGCGGTCAGCACGCCGGAGTCCAGGCTGTACGCGTACTCCCGGACCTCGTTCGCCTTGCTGGTCGGCGGGAGCACGTCGAAGGTGCCGGAGAGGCCCACGCCGCCGCGCGGGATGGTGTCATCCGGGTAGTTGGTCGAGGTGACGTCGGCCGGCGGGTTCGGGTTCGAGGTGTCCACGGTGAATTCGCAGGTGCCCGACCAGGCCCCGTTGTGGGTGCCGTCCCAGGTGCGGGCCTGCCACACGTAGGTGGCGCCGTCGGTGAGCTTGTCGGCCGGGATCGCCTTCGACACGACGGACGGGTTGCCGGCTGCCTGCGAGACCTTGTTCGTCTCGTTCCGGCTGCCGCCCAGCGGCCACCAGTAGAAGTACGTGGTCAGCGACTGCTGCGAGGTGTCCGGGTCGGACTGCTTCGCGGCCAGGATCGGCGTGGCGCTCAGCACGTATGGCCGCGAGGTGCCGGTCGCGCACACCTTGCCGTCGGACTTGCGGTCGGTGGGGGCGTTCGGGTCGCTGTTGTAGGTGATGGCGAGCTTCGGCGAGGAGTGGTTGAACCGCTTCCACTGGTCCTTGGTGCCCTCGTCGATGGCGCGCAGGCCGACGGTGAGAGTGGACCAGCCGCTCGCCGCCGCCTTGGCGACCATCGAGGTGACGTTGAACTCGATCGTGCCGGTGCCGAGGCAGCCGTGGATGGCGCCGTACTTGCGGTTGCCCAGGGTCTGCGACGTGTAGGTGCTGTACCAGGTCGGCTGGTTGTTCCAGGTGGTGCTTGAGGAGATCGCCCCGGTCATCCAGAGCTTCGCGTTCGACTTGGGGCTGCAGGTCCAGGACCAGCGCTGCTCCACCCGGAACTGGGCGCTGAGGATGTGCTTGCCCCGGACGTTGGAGGTGTTCATCCGGAACAGCGAGCGGATGATGTGGTCGGCGCATCCGGAGCAGTCCTCCGTGCGGCCGGAACCGGCCGAGCCCTTCGTCGATCCGTTGGTCAGCGCCGACGAGTTCTGCCAGAACGAGCTGGACTTGTACTTGCTCCAGACCGAGGTCCAGGCGTTGCCGGAGATGCCGCCGGTCCACGACGGGTCGATGTAGATGGGCAGCTTCGTGCCCTCGTCGGCCAGCATCTTCCGGTCCGGGACGAGGGTCATGGTCGCGCCGTCGACGCGTACCGGCATGACGGCCCGGCGCGCGCTCTCCGGCACCGCCTTCTTGTCGGGAGCCGGCTCACCGGCCCGGGCCGCCGCGGCGGCGGCCTCGGCGGCGGTGGGCTTGCGCCGCGGCGCGGACGACGCCTGGGTCTTGCCCTTGCCCTTGGCCTGGCCGGTGGTCGCCGGGCCGTCGGCGTCGGCGGAGTCCCACATCAGCGGTGCCGGGGCGGCGAAGACGGTACCGCCCTTGGCGTCCCGGGCGGCGAGGCCACCACCGGCGGCGGTCGACACGGTCAGGCCCTTGGTGCTGACGCCGAACTTCAGCGACGCCAGCTTGGGGTTGGCGGCCGCGGCACGGGTCCGGACGATCAGCACCTGGGAGAAGCCGAGCGGCTGGGCGGTGACCTGGAGGTCGACGTCCGGCACGACGTCACGGTAGGTGGCGGTGGCGCCCTTCAGTACCGGCGCGGGCAGCGTGCCGGGCCAGGTCAGCGCCAGCTCCCGGGAGCCGTCGCGCAGCCGCACGAACGGACCGTCGCCCTTGGCGGAGAACACGATCGGCAGGACGGTGGCCCGCGGCACGATGCCCTCGGACGTCGCCTTCAGCGTGGTGTCGACCGGAGCCCAGGAGTCACCCTTGCGCACCCGGGTCGGTTCGATCGTCTGCTCCAGCGTCTCGGAGCCGTCGACGTTGAGGAACGTCTGCGACCACTCCGTACGCGCCGAGAGCAACTCCACTCGGCGGTTGCAGACCGCCAGCATGCGGCGGGCCGCCGCCGCGTCGGGTTGCTCGTCGATACACGCGCCCTTCGGCGGAGCCGGCGCGGCGGCGGCCGCGTTGGCCGGCACCGCGAGCAGACTCGCCGCGACGGTCGCGGTGACCGCGCCCGTCATCCAACCTCGGAAAAGACCTCTGCGCGTTCTGGACACGCGCGCAGGCAACGGCCATGCAGCCACCAGCGACCCCCGTGATCACGTTTGACAGTACGCCAGACGATAGAAATGGACGAGCACCGATGTAAATAGGCGTCACATCCTGCGAGCACGAACCGGACATTGTCGTCCGCATGCCACGGTTTGGTGACGCAGGGTTCCGGCATCCGGTCGATCGGTGCAACGGCCCCGACCGGCCGCCGCAGCGGCCCACGGAACGGTTCCGGCCTGGTGGAGAACCACCAGGCCGGAACCACTGTCACGGGCCGCCGCCAGGGACTCGAACCCCGACGCCGACGGCGATCAGCGTGCGGTATCGCCTGGCTCGGAGCCGGTCCGGCCGGGCGCGGGCACGTAGCCACGCGATCGGGATCGTGGGGGGTAGGGCGGCGTTCAGGCAATCCGGCACGGCCTACGTGAACATCGCCTCCATGGTTTCGTGAGTAGCCGCCTTGCGCGTTCCCTGCTCGTCGGACCAACAGGTGTTGAGGATGATCCTCGTCTTGTCCTCGGTCAATTCGATGGTCCGGTGCAAGGTGGTGTCGGAGCGCAGGAAATACAGGTCGCCCGAGACGTGCGGATAGGTGCTGATCGGGTATTTGGCAAGATGCTCGTGCAGCTTCGGGTCGGCCTTGTTCCAGTCGGTGTGCGGAATGCACTGCAGGGAGCCGCCGAATTCCATGGCCGGGGCTTCGATGATCCAGATCAGCGTGAAACTGAAGTCACCCCAATGCCATCCGTGCGTGTCGCCGCGCTTCTCCTGCCGGATGATCACATACTTTTCCTCGTCCCAGGGACACGGCACCACGGGCTCCCGGGCGAGCACCGAGAGGAAGCCGGTGAGCGAGGTCGAGTCGTAGACGGCCGGGATGAGCGTGCTGTCCTTGGCGATGGCCACCTGGCTCACCGTGCTCATCTTCCGCGGGGTCTCCCCGGTCTCCTTCATGAGGATGTCGATGCGCCGCGAGTGCAGGTCGAGCAGGCGGAAGACCTCGGCTTTGACCTCGGCCTTCAGGTCCTCGGGGATCAGCTCGCGCAGCTTGACGTACCCGTTGCGGCGGAACTGCTGGGACAGCTGGCGCACCTGCCAGTCATCGGTGAAGACCGTGTCCAGATGCTGCTTGATGCGGAGGTCGATGGCGGCGGGGTCGACCGTTGTCCGATCACTCATGGTTCACCTCGAGGTTGGCATGGAGAGCCGGCAAGCGCCCGGCGCGTACGCGAACGCGCGGAGCAGGCCCCGGCCCCTGCACGGATGGGACGAGACGGCACCGAGCCGTGAACCTTTCCCGGAGGCTGTGACGGAAGGGTCCCAACAAGGGTCGGTCACCGAAAGCCGAACAGCAGCGGGAGGCGCCGTCATACCGTTCGGAAACGTTGCCGGTCATCGTGGACCGGCGCGGTACGGCGAGTATGGCACAGCGACCATCCCGGGTACAGGCATTGACTCGCACAATTTTCCGTGATAGTCCATTGGCACCTGACCGGATCTGCGGTTCGCCATCCGCCGCGCAGTCCCGAAACCACACCGTCGGTGCACCGCGCCGGCCCTTCACGGGGACTTTGCCAAACAAATGAAACCCGGAATCTTCGACGATCTCGAACAAGAATTCAAGATCGTCAAACACGACGACGGACATATTTCGATATGGCCGGCCGACCGGCCGCCACCCGCGGGCTGGCAGGCCACCGGCCGACCCGCACCGCGGCAGGAATGCCTGACCTCGATCGCCGCGTCAGCGACCCTCGAACGGGACGCGCCCACCTCGGATCCGCCGCGGCCGGCGGGTCCGGACCCCCTGATCGAGATGATCCTGGCGGCAGCGGCGGGCCGCGACCGCCACACCGCCGTGATCGACGCGGCCGGACTCCGGCTGAGCTACGCAGACCTCGTCGACCTCGCCGGACGATACGCCGCCGACCTGGGCGAACGAGGCGTCGGCCGGGGCGACCTGGTCGGCGTGGTCGCCGAACGGTCGGTGACGACCGTCGCGCAGATCCTCGGCGTGCTGTACGCGGGCGCGGCGTACGTCCCGCTCGACCCCGAGGCGCCGCCGGGCCGCCGGGCGCTGATCGCCGAGCGTGCCGTCCTCAGCCTGACGCTGACCGGGGCCAACCCCGTTGCCGACCGGCCCGCCGACAACCCCTCCGGGTCGGCCGACAGCCCGGCCTACGTGCTGTTCACCTCCGGGAGCACGGGCCGCCCCAAGGGCGTCGTGGTGGAACGACGATCCGTGGTCACGTTCGTCCGCGACGCGGTACGTCGCTTCGGCATCCGCGGCGACGACCGGTTCCTCCAGTTCGCCTCGTACGGGTTCGACACGTCGGTGTTCGAGACCTTCGCCGCACTGTCGGCCGGCGCCACGCTGGTGGTGGCCGGCGAGGAGCAACGCGCCGACCCGCACGCGCTGGCCGCGTACCTGCGGCAGGAGGGCGTGACGCTGGCCGACCTGCCGCCCAGCGTGCTGGAACTGATCTCCCCGGCGGACGTGCCCGGTCTGCGCCGGGTCTTCTCCGGCGGCGAGCCCTGCTCCGGCGCCCTGGCGACCGCCTGGGCCGACGCCGGGGTGACGCTGACGGTCTTCTACGGGCCGACCGAGGGCACGGTCGCGGCCACGGCCTGCGAGAACGACCGGCCCCGGGACACCCCGGTGCCGCTCGGCGGACCGATCGCCGGGGCCGGCGTGCGACTGCTCGATGCCGAACTGAAGCCGGTACTCCCCGGTGACATCGGCGAGATACACCTGTCCGGTCCGGGCCTGGCCCGCGGCTACCTGGACGATCCGGTGGCGACGGCGCTCGCCTTCGTCCCCGATCCCGCCGGCGACGGCCGCCTCTACCGCACCGGCGACCTCGCCCGCGTCGACGCCGACGGCGAACTCGTCTTCATGGGGCGGCGCGACCGTCAGATCAAGATCGGCGGGGTCCGGGTGGAGCCGGGCGAGGTGGAGGCCGCGCTGTGCCGGCACGTCGGCGCACGCCAAGCGGTGGTCGATCACGTGCGGCAGGACGGCCGAAACCGGCTGGTCGCCTTCATCGTCCCGGGCACGATGACGAGCGCCGGCCAGGCCCGCGCCGTACTGGCCGAGCATCTCCCGTCGGCGTTCGTTCCCGAGGAGATCGTGGTGGTCGACGCGCTGCCCAGGACCGTCAACGACAAGATCGACCGAGCCGCGCTGGCCGCGTCGCTCCCGGTCCACCGCGAGCCGCCGCACGAGGAGGGCGATCTCTCGCCGCTGGAGCAGCGGGTCGCGGCCGACATCTTCCGGCCGCACCTCGGTCGTACGCCGACCGACCCGGACTCGAACTTCTTCGCGCTCGGCGGGAACAGTCTGCAGGCGGTCAAGCTGTTGGCCGCGGTCTCGTCCAGCTACGGCGTGCGGCTCGCGGTGCGCGACTTCCTGGCTGATCCGACCGTCCGCGGCATCGCGCGGGCCATCAGTGCCAGCGGAGGACGAGGATGACGACCGTCGACCGCCCCGCCGAGGTGACGACGCCGCCCGACGACGCGTACGGGCTGCCGGCGCGGTACTACACCGATCCGGCCATCTTCCGGCTCGAGCGGGAGCGCGTGTTCGGCCGCGAATGGGTTCCGGTCGCCCGCGTCGACGAAGTGGAGCACGCCGGTGACTTCGTCACGTACACCCTCGCCGGTGAACCGCTGGTCGTCGTCCGCGGCGATGACGGGCTGCTGCGCGCCTTCAGCAACGTGTGTCGGCACCGCGGCATGGTCCTGATGGCCGGTCGGGGCAGTTGCTCGGCCCTGCAGTGCCGGTATCACCTGTGGACGTACGGCACCGACGGCCGGCTCCGGCAGGCGCCGCACATGGGCGGCAGCGGGTTCGACCGCAGGGCGGTGTCGCTACCGAGCTTCCCGGTGCAGGTCTGGCAGGGGTGGGTGTTCACCTGCCTCGATCCGACGGCTGAGCCCTTCACCGAACGCCTCGCCGGCCTTCGGGGACGGTTCGCACCGTACGACCTGAGCCGCTACCGGGTGGTGGCGCGCCTCCCGTGCGACGCTCCGTGGAACTGGAAGCTGCAGGTCGAGAACTACGCCGAGTCGTACCACCACGCCGGCACCCACCCCGGCACGCTGGAGCCGATCTTCCCGGCGCGCTACTCGATCCCGGCGGAGCACCACGACGACGACTGGTTCTTCATCGACCACCGGCCGTCCCTACCCGAGCTCGGCGGTCTGCTGGTGGGCGGCGCCCCTCCCCTCCTGTTGTTCTCCATCGACCAGCTCGCGGCCGTGTGGTTCCGGCTGCAGGTCGACGCCGTGGATCACAACCAGTTGGAGATCTACGTGCTGGAGAACCCGGACGCGCCGCTGGCCCCGCAGGCCCTCGATTCACTGCTGGCGTCGATCACCGCGATCAACGACGAGGACTGCGAGGTGCTGCGCGCCACGCAGGCCGGCATGTCGAGCCGCGTCTACCAGCCCGGCAGGCTCAGTCACCTCGAGCGCGGCGTGGCACAGTTCCATCGCTGGCTGGCTGCCCGGCTCGACATCGGCGCCGATCCGCACGGGGCCGGCTGAACCGGGCCCGGCCATGCCGGGCCGGCTCGACATCCTCGGCACGGTGACGTACCGCTGCTGATGCTGCTGCCGTCCGCCGGCGGTGTTCGTTCCTTCCCCTCCGGCCGACCCGCGTTCGCGCCCCGGATCGAGGTCGGCCACGTCGATCCCCCGGCCGGCACCGGCGCGTCGGCGAGCGCCGACGACGTGCCCCAGGCGGTGCGGAGACCGGTGGGTGCCGGTGTGTCGATGCTCGCCGGATGCCGGTTCGGACACCGCGTGGGCGCCCTCCTGGCGACGGCGTGGACGGCGGCTCGCGGGGGCGGTCCTCGGCGGGGCCTCGAATCGTCCATCCGCCGGCATCGAGCGCCGGCCGTCCCCCGGCCCGCCTCGACGAACCGCGGGACCGGCACAAGGATTCAACAAGGTCGACAACCGAACGTTGCTCGTGGCGATTCACGGGGAGCCGGCGAGGCGGTCGCTTCCCCGTGGTCCCGCGCGACACCCACCCACATCCCGACGGGGCCGGGAGCTGTGCCTGGCCCTCCTGCACCGGAAACACTCGCCGGACGGGGCGACAACGGAGCCGCCCCGTGGCGGGACACCCCTCTCCAGAAAGTTCCCTGGAGCATGACCGTATCGCCGACCCACGAACCTCAAGAGTGGCTGTCCCGGGCCGCCGCGGACCTCGCCGCCACCGCCGCGCTGTTGCTGATCGGCGAGCGACTCGGTCTCGTCGAGCACCTGGTGCCCGGCGGCGACGTCGAACCCGACGGGCTGGCCGCGATGACGGATCTGCCGGTTCCGGCCGTGTGCCGGTACTTCGAGGCGCTCCGAGCGGCGGACCTGGTCGAACCCGCCGAAGGTCGAGCTGGGCGGTTCCGGGTGACGCCGGCCCTTGCCGAGATCCGTCATCGTGTCGGCTATCTCGCCTGGGCCGTCTTCGCCAACTACGAGTACCTCGCGAACGCCCGCGAGTTTCTCACCGATCCGGACACCGCCGGGGCTCGCCACCGGCGCGATCCGGCGATGGTGCTGACCAGCTCGCGGTGGATGGATTCGCTCGCCGCGCACCCGACGATGCGCGCGGCGGTCGTCGACGCCAGGCCCAGCCGGGTCGTGGACCTCGGCGGCGGCTGCCCCGGACTGCTCGTGTCGATCCTGCAGGCACTGCCGGACGCCGTCGGCATCGGCCTCGAGGAGTCGGCCGAGTTGCTGGCCGCCGGCGCCCGCGAGGCGACAGCCGCCGGCGTCGCGGATCGCATCTCCATGGTCGAGGCGCCGTTCGGTGAGCTGCCGGCCGACGCCTGCGGCAACGCCGATGTGATCACCGCCAACTTCGTCTTCCACGACCTGCTGCCCGAGGACGAGGCGGTGGTCGACCGGTCGCTGGCACGGGCGCGGGCCCGGCTGCGGCCGGGCGGTCTGCTCGTCATGGCCGAGGTCGTGCCCTACCGCGACGACGAGGCCGACCGGCGGTTCAGCGCGATCGTCACCTACACGCACCTGGAGTTCATGCGCCGCCGGCTGATCGGGCCGGCGGAGTGGCAGGCCAAGCTCAGGGCGGCCGGATTCGTCGGGGTACGGACGGCGCCCCTCGGCTACCCGGCCGGCCAGCTGTTTCTCGCCCACGCACCGGAAGGATCACGGCGTTGAGCATCGATCTCCGAGGTCGCAGCTTCCTCAAGGAACTCGACTACACCCGCGAGGAACTGCTTCACCTGGTCTCCCTGGCGGCTGAGCTGAAGAAGGCGCGCCGGGCGGGCACCGAGGTGCCGCGCCTCACCGGACGGAACATCGCCCTGATCTTCGAACGCGCCTCGACCCGGACGCGGTGCTCGTTCGAGGTCGCCGCGCACCACCAGGGCGCACATGTGACCTATCTGGAGCCGGCCACCACCCACATCGGCTCCAAGGAGTCGATCCGGGACACCGCGCGGGTGCTGGGCCGGATGTTCGACGGCATCGGGTTCCGCGGCAATTCACACGAGACGGTGGAGACGCTGAGCCGGCATTCCGGAATCCCGGTGTGGAACGGACTGACCCGGGACTGGCACCCCACCCAGATGCTCGCCGACGTGCTCACCATGGTCGAGCACTTCGGAAAGCCGGCCGACGCGCTCAGCTTCGCCTTCCTCGGGGCGGCCGACAGCAACCTCGGCAACTCGTACGCCGTGATCGGCGCGCTGCTCGGCATGGATGTGCGCATCGTCGGGCCCCGGTCCCTGTGGCCGGACGAGAACGCGGTGGTCAAGCCGGCCACCGAACTGGCCCGGCTCAGTGGCGCGACCCTGACCCTCACCGAGGACGTGGCGGCCGGCGTCCGGGGCGCCGACGTGCTGCTGACCGACGTCTGGGCTTCGATGGGAGACCCGTGGGAGCTGTGGGCCGAGCGGATCGACCTGCTCATGCCGTACCAGGTGAACGCCGCCGCGATGGCCGCGACCGGCAATCCGGACGTCCGTTTCATGCATTGCCTGCCGGCGTTCCACGACGGTGAGACCAGCTTCGGCGAGACCGTACGGGCGCGGACCGGCCACACCGAGCTCGAGGTGACCAGCGAGGTGTTCGAGTCGGCGGCGTCTCTGGTGTTCGACCAGGCCGAGAACCGGCTGCACACCATCAAGGCGGTCATGGTGGCGACGCTCGCGGGCCCGGCGGACTGATGGTCATCGCGATCGTGGACGGCCACGCCACCGGCCGGCTGCTGGTGGAGCGGCTGCGCCGGGAGGGCCGGCGCTGTGTGCACGTCAGGTCGGTGCCGGATCTGCCGCAGTTCTTCGTGCGCGGTTTCCGGCCGGACGACTACGAGGCCGACCTGACGTACGACGGCGACCTCGGCGAGCTGGCGGCCCGGCTCAAGGACTTCGGGGTGGCACAGGTGCTCGCCGGGATGGAGTCCGGGGTCGTGCTCACCGACCAGCTCAACAATGTGCTGGGCACGCCGGGAAACCAGATCGAGACGACGCACGCCCGCCGGGACAAGTCGGCGATGGCCGCCGTGGTGCGTGCCGCGGGTCTGGCCGTTCCGAGGGGGCGGACCTTCGTCTCCGTCGACGACGCGGTGGACTGGTACCGCACGTCGCGGCTCGGTGCGGCCGTCGTCAAGCCGGTGCAGAGCGGGGGCACGGACAACGTGCGGTTCTGCGGCACGGCGGAGGAGGTCCGGGCGGCGTGCGGCGAGGTGTTCCGCGCCCGGAACATCTTCGGGGAGCCGAACACCGGCGTGCTGGTGCAGGAGCGGGTGCACGGCGACGAGTACTACGTCAACACCGTCTCGCGGCACGGCACGCACCGCGTCGCCGAGATGTGGCGATACACCAAGCGGATGGGGTCGGCCGGCGCGCCGATCTACGACTACGACGAGCCGGTCGACCAGGCCACGCCCGCCGCCGCCGCGATTCGCTCCTACGTCGGTGACGTGCTGACCGCGCTCGGCATCGTCAACGGGCCCGCCCACACCGAGCTGATCCTGGCCGGCTCGCAGCCCGTGCTGATCGAGACGGGCGCGCGGCTCGGCGGCGGCACCAATCCCGCCCTGGTCGAGCGGATCGGCGGCATGTCGCAGACGGCTCTGCTGGTGACGACCCTGACCGACGCGGCGGCGTTCCGCGCATTCGACGACCGCTCGGGGAGGTGGAGCCAGCACCTGCGCCACGTGGAGCTGATCAACCGGCACGGTGGCGTGGTCCGGTCGCTGGCCTGGGCGGATCGGATCCGGGCACTGCCCACGGTCGCCGACCTCGTGACCACCGTGACACCCGGCAGCCGCCTGGCGGAGACGAACGATCTCACGTCCTCGCCCGGTTACCTCTATCTCGCCTCCGCCGACGCGTCGGCGCTGCTCGACGACTATGCCCGCATCCGGGCCTGGGAAGAGGAGCCGTTCTACACGGCCGCCGATTGAACGATCGCCGCTTCGGCGTGCCGGCGTGGTACCAGCCGGCCGGCGGCGAACAGCGCCACGACCAGGACAGCGGCGTAGCCCGCCCAGCCGGCCGCACCGTGCGCGACGACGAGCGCCATCGCCATGGGTCCGACGATGCCCATCACCCCGAAGCACAGGTCGAACGCGGCCAGGTACTCGTCCTTGCGCGCCGGCGGCGCCAGCTCGTACGAGAGGGTCCACCACGACGGCGACTCCAACATCTCGCCGACCGTCAACGCCACCGCGCTGAACACGAGCAGGGCCACGCTCAGCCAGGCCGGGGTCGACGCCGTCAGCGCTATGAGGCCGGCCATGGCCACGAACCCGGCCGTGCTGATCCGCAGGGCGCGCAGCGCCCGTGGCACCGCGGTGATCCGGGCCGCGATGGCGTGCTGGAAGAGGATCACGAGCACGGTGTTGACCATGACGACCACCGCCACCGTCCACCTCGGGATGTCCGGATGCTTCACCACCCAGAGCGGCAGACCGACGTCGAGCACGGCGAGGCTGCTGGTGAAGACCGTCGCCGTCGCGATGAGCCCCAGATAGCGCCCGTTGGTCAGCACGGACCAGTCGAGGCGCTCCGGCTGCGGCGGCCGGGTCCGTGGCGACAGCCGCGCCACCAGACCGGCGCTGGCGACCAGGGCGAGGGCCTCAGCGATGACGGCCCCCCGCAGCGCGGTGTTCGAACCCGCGGCGAGCAGGAGCGCGCCGGATCCGCCGGCGATCAGATAGCCGATGTTCCGCAACGCCCGCACCGTGCCCAGCACCGCCGCACGGCGTTCCTCGCCGAGCACGGCCACGGTCAGGCTCTGGTTGAGGCCGCCGCTGCCGGCACGGGCCGCACCGGCGACACCCACCGCCAGCAGCAGCGGCAGCAGCCCGTGCGCGAACGCCACCACCGCGTACGCGGCCGCCCCGACCAGCTTGGTGACGACGACGTACCGGTGCACGCCGAACCGCCCGGCAAGCGCGCCGTTCGGGACGGCGGCGAGCAGCTCGCAGGCGCCGGCGACGGCGAGGACGGCCGGGAGCTGAGCGGCGCTGAGGCCGGCCGCGAACATGGCGTAGAACGGCAGGCAGACGGCGACCAGGCCGGCGCCGAGCGCGTCGATCAGCGCGTTGAGCCCTAGTGCGCGGGTGGGACCCCCGGTGGCGATCGCGTCCCACCAGCCGACACCCGTCAGCAACCGCCGGAGCAAGCATCCCCCTCAGGATCGGCCGGCCCGCCGCCGGGCCCGCCGCCGGCGCTGACCACGATCGACAGTGGAGGGTCGGCGCCGGGTCTCAGTTGGCAAGAGCCGATCCTGCGCGGTCGCGAACCCGGTGTCTTGTACGAATTTGAGCTGCCGGGGCCGGGTGCCGCGCGGGCGGTGACCCAACGGCGTCGCGGGTCGGTCAGGGCAGCTCCGCGGGGTCGCCGACCGGTGGCCGGCCGCCGACGCCCGCCCCCGCCGCGCGGTCGCGTCGCTGACGGGGCACCAGCACCGCGGGCCTGGGCCGCCGGGCGGCCTCCAGTGCGGCGGCGGCGCGCCGCTCCAGGCTGCGATAGCCGGCTCGGCGGGTCATCTCCAGTGCACGGCTCGCCCGCTCGGCGGCCTCGGCGCGGCGATCGGTGCGGACGAGCAGCACCGCCGATCCGATCAGGGCCTCCGCTTCCGGGCGCAGCGACCCGGCCTGCTCAGCGCTGAGCCGCGCCTGCTCGAAGTGGGCGAACGCCGCCCGCTCGTCGCCCTGCAGGGCGTGCGCCTGCCCCATCGCGTTGTGGGCGTCGGCCGCGATCTGCCGGTCGTCGAGTTCCCTGCTCAGCTCGAGTGCCCTGGCTGCGGAGTCGAGGGCGGCCTGACCCTCGCCGCACTCGACCCGTACCCGGCTCAGCTCGATCAGGGCGGTCGCCTCGCCGTAGCGGTCGCCGATGCCCCGGTGGATCTCCAGGCCATCGTTGATCAGGCTGGTGGCGGTGGCCAGGTGGCCCAGCTCCCGGCGGACCGCGCCCAGCGCGGTCAACACGCTCGCCTGCCCGGTCGGCGACTTCAACATGCGATAGCGGACCAGCGCGGCGGCGAGGTAGTCGATCGCTTCCGGAAGCTTGCCCATGCGCCGGTACGTGTCGCCGAGGTTGTTGAGGTTGACCGCGATGCCGGCGAGGCTGTTGTTGGCCTCGTTGGCGTGCAACGCCTGCGTGAAGTGCGCGACAGCCGCGTCCAGCTCGCTGAGGTCGCTGTAGACGATGCCCAGATTGCAGAGCGCCGCCGTGTGCCCCTCCGACCAGCCGGCCTGCTCGCTCAGGGCCAGGGCCTGCCGCAGGTGGGTGATGGACTTGGCGTAGCGGGTGATGCTGTGGCACGCCTGCGCGAGGCTGTGATGCGCCGCCGCCTGCCCGATCGCGCTGTCCTCGGCGCACGCCGCGGCCAGGCCCGCCTCGGCGATCGTGAACCAGTCGTGCATGTACTGGCGTAGCGCGAGATATCCGCGCAGCGTGTCGGCGAGCAGCCAGATCAACGGGCGTACCTCGCTGTCGGTGACCACCTTGGCGAGCGCCACGAGGTTGGGCCGCTCGTTGTCGAGCCAGCCCAGCGCCGCTTGGTGATCGTCGAGCGGGATGACCGGCACGCCGGGTGGTGGATCGGGGAGCCGCAGCCGGAACATCTGCGGGTACAACTGACGGGCGGCGGAGTCCGCCGTGTGCAGGTAGTGGGCCAGCAGCCGGCGCAGGGCGGCGTGCCGCATCTCGCTCGTGATCTCGATCTGCGCCTGTCGCCTGGCGTACAGGCGGAGCAGGTCGTGGTAGGTGAACCGGCCCGGACTGCGCTCGTCCAGCAGGTGGGTGCCGACCAACTGCTCGAACAGGAGTTCCGCCGTGGCAACGGTGTCGCCCAGCAGCGCGGCCGCGGCCGGCACGGAGATGTCGTGTCCGGGCGCGACACCGAGTAGGCAGAACATCGTCCGCGCCCGGGCCGGCAGCGCGCGGTACGACAGGTCGAACGCGGCGCCCACCATGCTCCGCTCGTCATCACCTGTCGACAGCAGGTCGAGCCGATCGTCGACGTTCAGCTTGTCGATGTAGTGCTCGACGGACTGCCCGGGCCGGTCCGCGATGGTCGCGGCCGCGATGCGCATGGCGAGCGGCAGGTAGGCGCAGGCGGCGGCCAGCGCCTCGATGGTCTCCGACCTGGTGCTCCTGGCCTGCGTGCCCAGCAGGTGGGTGAACATGGTGGTGGCGTCGTCGGGGGTCAGCACGTCGAGTTGCAGCCGGTACGCCCCGTCCAGGGCCACCAGCCCGCGCAGCCGGTTCCGGCTGGTGACCAGGACCATGCATCCCGGTGTCGCCGGCAGCAGCGGACGGACGTCGCTCACCGCGGCGACGTTGTCGATCACGACGAGCACCCGGCGGTCGGCCAGCAGTGAGCGGTACAGCGCGGAGAGTTCATCGACGTCCAGCGGGATGGTGTGCGCCGGCGCCCCGAGGGCGCGGACGAACTGGGCGAGGGCCTCGGCGGGACGCACCGGCGCCCGATTGGCGTACCCGTACATGTTGATGTAGAGCTGACCGTCCGGGAAGTGGTGGCGGACCCGGTGGGCCCAGTGCGTCGCGAGTGCGGTCTTGCCGACACCGGCCGACCCGGAGATCACCACGCGGACTCCCCCGGGGCCGGCCCGCGTCGCCAACTGGCGGTCGAGCTCCGCCAGCCGGTCGGCGCGTCCGACGAAGACCGCCGCGTCGACCGGCAGCTGCGCCGGCACGGCGGGGGTGGCCGTCCTTGCCGGCGCGCTGGTCCCCAGATCCGGTGGGTGGGTGCCCTGGGTCCGGGACGGGGACCGCAGCATCGCCACGTGCAGCTCGTTCAACTCGGCGCCGGGTTCGACGCCGAGAGCGTCCAGGAGGTGCTGGCGGGTACGGGCGTACCAGTTGATCGCCTCGGCGCCGCGGCCGGTGGCCTGCAGCGCCCGCATCAGCCCCGCGACGATGGGCTCGGCCAGTGGGTTCTCCGTGGCCAGGGCGGTCAGCATGTCGATCACGACCTCGGGGCGGCCGTTGCCCGTCTCCAGCTTCGCCCATTCGGCCGCGGCGGTCAGCCGTTGTTGTCCCCATGTCTCCCGAGTACGGCTCACCCACTCGCCGGAGAGGTCGGCCATGGCGACACCGCGCCACAACGATAAAGCCTGGCCGAACAGGGCCGCCTTCCGTCGCTGGTCAGGTTCGTCCCGCGCCCGTTTGCTGAGGGAAAGAAAATTGCTGACGTCGATGATTTCCGGCGCGGCCTCGAGTATGTATCCCTGCGATGTTCGGTTTATCGACACCGGACTCGAGGTGTCCGCCTTCGTCAACAGTCGACGAATCCGGGAGATGTGCGCGTACAGCGTGTTGCGCACGGCGGAGGGCGGACGTTCCCAGACCCGGTCGACGAGGCTGTCGACCGAGACGACCTGCCCCGCATTGGCCACGAGCACAGCCAGCACGAGCCGCTGCTTGACCGGCCCGAGCACGAGCGGGACGCCATCCACCAGCACTTCCACTGTGCCGAGCAGGCGAAGATCCCAGTCGGCCATCACGCCACCACCCTCCCCGCCCCGCCCCCCGTACGAGCTCGGGTCCGGTGTCGTCGAGTCGGCCGGACCACCGACTTCGAATAGTTGCTGGCCTATGGACACGGCAGGCCCAGTCTGGCCTAACCCTCGATGGAAAACAAGGGAAACACAAGACGTCAGCAGAGTCTTTCGTCCAAGGTGGCCACCTCGACTCAGGTTGCGGCAAGGCAGCCGGCCAGCACAAATATATGTTCCGTTTCAAAAGCTGGGAAACTCATTCCCTCAGGCGGCCGGCTCTGATTTGCTCGGCCGCCCTCGGGAGCTTTGGGACCAAAAGCATAAGTAGCTCGACCCAGCCCAGAATGGCGCCGTTGCGCACGTCGTCCGGTCGGCGCTGCCGCCACGCCGGCCAGGGGACGGGCGCGGCAGGTGGCGGAGGCCGGGCCCCGGCCGCGTCCGCTCTCAGCGTCCGTACGCGGCCGGAACCCGATCCGCCAGGCCCCACGGCTGGGCCGACCGGTAGGCCCGCAACCCACCGAGCGGGACATCGACCACCCCGACGGTCGGCTCGTCGCCGGCACGCCACACCACCATGTCCCGAGACGCGCCGTCCGGGTCGAAGGCGATGCCGTCGCAGACGAGCGACGCTCCCCCCATCGGCGGGTTCGGATAGTTCGCCACCGCGATCGCATACTGGTTCTCGAAGGCCCGGGTGCGCACCTGCGCCTCGCGGTTGCCGCACAGTGGGCCCGCGTTCGGCACCAGCACCACCTCGGCGCCGGCCAGGGCCAGCGCGCGGCCGGCCTCCGGGAAGACCCGGTCGTAGCAGATCATCAGGCCGACCCGCACCGACCCGCCGCCGCGCCGTGGCAGGTGCACCGCGGCCAGCCGGCTGCCCGCGGTGAAGGCACTCTCGCCGGCGAACCGGGCCACATGCACCTTGGTGTAGCGCAGCAGGACCGTACCGTCGACGCCGACGAGCGCCGCGCAGTTGCCCAACGCGTCGCCATCGACCCCGAGGTACGTGGCCACCACTGCGACCCGCAACTCCCGGGCGATCTCGGCGATCCGTGCCAGGAACTCCTCCGCGGCCCGCCGCGCCCCGGCCCGGAAGTCCGACGACCCGG
This sequence comes from Micromonospora solifontis, assembly GCF_003725545.1. Lineage (GTDB taxonomy): Bacteria > Actinomycetota > Actinomycetes > Mycobacteriales > Micromonosporaceae > Micromonospora > Micromonospora solifontis. Next base: position 32,868 of record NZ_RJLN01000044.1, read on the forward strand.
CCTCGGCCAGGGTCGGCAGTCGGTAGCCGATGTTCCACAGCTCGGGCAGGACGACCAGTTCGGCGCCGGAGCCGGCGGCCACCCGGATGTGCCGCTCGGCCTCCTCAGCAGCCGTCGCCGGCCCGGGAGCGGGCTGCTGGACCACGCCGATCCGCAACACCTCGGCCGCTCGCGAATCAACCAACCTCCGCCTCCGATCGCTCCGGCCGGACCTCCCGGACGCGGTGCCGCCGCTCCGAGATCGCCAGGCTGACGGTTTCGGCCAGCACCCCGCCGAACACCGCCAGCGCCGCACAAGCCACCCCGGGCAGTCCGGCCACGATCGTGCCGGCCAACACCGAGACCAGCCCGGCCAGGTGCGTGCCCACGCCGTACGCGAGGAGCCGCGGCCGGCCACCGCCCATCGCCCGGGCTCGCAGATAGCCGCGCACCACCCACCCGGCCGGGATCAGCAGCGTGCACACCGACCAGGTCAGCGCCAGCCGCAGCGGCTCGCCGGTCAGCTGCGAGAAGTGGCGCAGGTACAGGTCGTGCAGGGGGGTGAACAGCACGATCCCGTACGCCACGGTGACCGCGCCGACCAGGACGGCGCCGAGCCGGCGCGGCACGGGATCGGCGGGGTCCCGGCGCAGCGCCGCGGTGCCGACCGTCTCGTAGTCCGCCATCGGGCCGGTGAACAGCGACAGCAGTCCGTAGAGGATCGGCCAGGCGGCCAGCGAGGCCAGCGACGCGGCGGCGTGCGCGATGCCGATCGTGGTGATCAGCTGGGGGACCATGTTCAGCATCCGGGCCGCGGCCATCGGCAGGTGCGCCACGCCGATGGCGACCGCTCCGGCCCGCGGCGCGTCGCCACTGTCGCCACTGGAGTCCTCTGCCGCGCCCACCCGGCGTAACCGTAGGGCCAGCGTGGTCGCCTCGGCGCAGGCGCCCAGGGTCAGCGCGCCGGCGCCCCAGGCCGCGCCGGAGTCCACGAACGGCGCCGTGCACCAGGCGAACGTCGCCGACGCGATCAGGCGGACGCCGGTCGCCACGCCGATGCCGCCGGTGGCGCCCAGTGCGATGAACCGGCCGTGCAGGTAGCGGCGGATGGCCACGACCAGGGAGGCGGGCGCGAGCGCGAGCAGCGCCGCACCCGCGTCCCGGGTGGTGGCGGCGTCCAGACTGAACAGGGCGGCCAGAGCCGGACGGGACAGACCCAGCACGGCGACGACCACCGTCGCCGCGGCGCCGACGGCCAGCGCGTACCGATGGATGCTGCGTCGCGCGTACCGGCCGTCGAGGGTGACCACCAACGGCGCCAGAGCGAGGGCGGGGCCGTTGACCACCACGATGACGGCGACCGCGATGCCGAGCGCCGCGATGGCCCGGTCCGACGATCCGGACCGGGCCACCGCCGCCGCGACGACCGGGATCTCCAGCACCAGCATGCTGGAGCCGAGGCTGGTGGGCAGCCACTGCCACCAGAGCTGGCCGAGGGTGGATGCGCTGCGCGACATCAGGCCGCCGGTCGGTCTCGGCGGTACTGCTCACACACACAGCCGGGCCGGAACTGGTACTCGGTGAAGGTGAAGGTGAGCGTGTCGGTGTTCACGTAGAGACTCTGCCCGCTGGTGCGGGTGGTCGGCTTGGCGCCGGACAGCAGCTGCAGGACCTCGTTGACCGCGATACCGGCGAGCATGGCCACGGTCGATCCGGTCAGCGCGGCGGTCTGCTCGTGCCGCAGGATGTCGAAGCCGTAGATCCCGGCGCACTCCCAGCACGGCGTCACGCCGGGCAGCATGGTGGGGCCGACCCGGGCGCCCTTGTCGGTCGCCCCGATCGAGGTCAGCGGCGTCCCGGTACGCAGGCTGGCCAGGTTCGACCAGGTGGCGGCGAACTCCCGTGGCCGGTCGAAGGCGTGCAGGAAGAAGTCGGCGCCGTCGATCAGCTCGGCCAGGTCGTCCGCGGAGCGGATGGTGCGGTCGTGCGCGGTGAACGTGGTCAGCGAGTTCTGCAGGGGCAGGTGGCGGCGCAGCGACTCCAGCTTGTGCAGGCCGACGTCCGCCTCGTCCAGGGTGGCGTGGGTGGGCAGGTTGTCGACCGCGAACGTGTCGAAGTCGACCGCCTCGAGGTGGCCCACGCCGGCGGCGTTGAGCAGGCGGAGCAGGGTCGTGCCACCGGCGCCGGTGCCGACGACCACGACGCGGGCATCCCGGATGCGCTGCTGGCCCTCGAAGCCGGACCACCCCGGCCGGTCGAAAAGCCGAAGATAGTTGATCTGGCGGCTCCAGCGATCGGCGATGTCGGCCGGCAAACCGGCGGTGCCCTCGACGTCGTCGAGGACACCGACCCCGGCGAGGCCGCGCAGCCAGTCGTCGGTGTCCGGATACTTCGCCCGCAGCTGCTCTACGCTGCTGGTCCCGTCGAGGCCGACCACGAAGTCGACCATCTCCGGCGTCGGGTCGGCGATCCGGACCTTGTCCGGGCCGACACCGATGAAGAGGTGCTTCTCGTCCTGCCGGTGGTAGACCCGCAGGAACGGTTTGAGGCGTGGATTGCTCACGGTCTCCTCCGCGTGTGCTGCATGCCGTCGGTGGTCGCCCTTGGGTTGGTGGGGGCCTTGCGGCCCCCACCGGGCACGATCAGATCTGGTTCCCGTGCCACTCCTTGACGAGGCCCTCCTCGTACACGCGCTCGATGATCATTTGGTCACCTCCCTTCATCAGCGACAGACTCCCGGGCGGGAGTCCGACGTCGTGGCGGCCGGAACAAGGCCGCGATGCGGTCCTCGTTCCGCCCTCGGTGTGCCCCACCCGGACCGGCCTACAGGCTGCGGACGAGCCCGCCGTCGCACCGCAGCGCGGTCCCGGTGATGTATGAGGCCGGCACTCCGCAGAGGAACGCGGCGGCCGCCGCGAACTCCGCCGGACGGCCGTACCGGCGGGCCGGGATGGTGGCGATGGAGAGGTCCCTCACCTCGGCGACGGTGCGTCCGCTCCGGTGCGCGTTGGCCGCGTCGACCGCCGCCGTCCGTTCGGTCTCGATGCGACCCGGCAGGAGCATGTTCACCGTGACGCCGTCGGCGGCCACCTCGGCGGCCAGCGTCTTGAGGTAACCGGCCAGCGCCGCGCGGCCCAGGTTCGACAGCGCGAGGTTCGGCAACGGCGCCGCGACCCCGCTGGAGCCCACGGCGAGGATCCGGCCCCAGCGCCGCTGCCGCATGACCGGCAGCGCGTGCGACACCAACCTGATGTGCTGCCGCACCAGCGCGTCGAGCGCCGCGTCGACCGCGGCGACATCGGCGTCCGCCGCCGAGCCCGGCCGGGGACCCGGCCCGTTGAGCACCAGAATGTCCGGCGCCGAGAACGCCGCCACCGTCGCCTCGAACAGCTTCGCCGGCCCGTCGTCGGCGAGGAGATCGACGCCGACTCCGACGGCGCCAGGCAGCGCCGCGGCGATCTGCTTCGCGAGTGCCTCCCGGCGACCGCAGATCACCGTACGCGCGCCCTCGGCGGCCAACTGCTCGGCTATCGCCCGGCCGAGACCGCCGGTCGACGCACAGACCAGAGCCGTCCGTCCGGCAAGACCGAGGTCCATCCATCCTCCTGAAACACTCCGCGACCCGGGCCGCCGGTCAGCGGCCGGCGACCCGGTCCACCATCTCGTCGCCCTCGGCGTTGCGCTTCACCGTGATCACCTTCTGATGCGGGTCGGTGGTCATGACGCGCTGCAGAACCCGTGCCTGATCGGAGACGTCCGTACGGGGCGACCACAGCGCTCCGTCGTGCAGGACCCGCAGGTCGTTCACGCTCAGGCCGCTGATGCGCTCCAGCCGCGCCGCGAGGGTGCGGTTGTCGGAGCCGGCCAGCAGGGCCCGGATCCGGTCCTCGTCCATCAGCAGGTCCGGGTGCTCGCTGGCCAGGAACTCGTGCAGGTGGACCGCGCCCCCGGCGAACGGCGAATACACCATGCAGACCAGTTGCGTGGTGGTGAGCCCGAACGCGTCCTCGGCGTACTCGGTCGCCGTTCTGCGCGTCCGCGCGAGGCCCTCCTCGGTCTCGTACCGCAGGCGCATCTCCTCGACCAGGTGCTCCGGGAAGTTCTTGCGCCGCATCAACTCCAGCGCGAAGTCCACGTACTGGCCCACGCCCTCGCGGTAGGAGCGCTGGTACACCCGCTCGGTCCGCAGCCCGCGCAGGTGGGCCATCAGCAGGGGATTCGCGCAGTCGGATTCGGTGAAGTTGAAGGCGACCTCGTCGAACACGAAGTTCAGGAAGTCCGAGAGCAGACGCCAGTGCGCGCCCGAGGCGTAGCTCGTGTAGTCGTAGATCGAGAAGAACTGCAGGGTGGCCGGGACGTCCGAGGTCACCCCGCGCTCCTGGATCCGGTCGACGTCGTCGGCGCCGTGGATCTCACGGAAGTAGGCGATGGCGAGCCCGTTGAGCGTCTCCAGGGTGCCCTTGAAACCCTTCCGGCTGTCCGCCGGCTTCACCCCGGCCTCCCGGGACAGCTTGCGGATCCACAGCGCGTAGTCACGCTGCTCCTGCGGAGAGTCGCCGGTGATGATCAGGTCGACGCCGTCGCCGTGGCGGGCCGCGACGCCGAAGGAGTTGGCCACGTTCAGGTTGCAGGCGTTGCAGAAGGTGGCGCGACCGTCGCCGTAGCTGCGGTGGCCGGACATGAGCATGTCGGTCCGATTGAACTCGATCAGCCGGTGCGGCATCGGGCGGTCCCGCTCGAACGGGCGGACCTGCTGGCCCTCCACCAGCAACAGCTCGACCCGGGAGTCGTCGTAGAGGCCCAGCGCCTGGTACGTCCGATCGATGTTCAGCATCACCTGGTACGGCATGCCGCCGTGCCGCATGGTCACCACGCGCAGCTGGAAGGTGTCGCCGTACCGTTCCGCGAGCGCGAGGTGCACGGCCCGCACGAACGCCACCGCGTAGGCACTGTCCTTACCGCCGCCGTAGGCCACCATGACGGTGTTCCGCCCCAGGTCGTCCTGGTACGGCAGGGACTCGTACAGGCGCGTGGCGCATTCCTCGACCGCCGGAACGTCCCGCTCCGGTAGGGCCTTTCGTAGGTCCGCCAGGACCCTCTTGCGCAGCATGGAGTGCCTCCCTGAATACCATCACCGCGAGAGCGGTCAATCTGTTTCGTCCCGGCCCGTCGAGCGACGCGGCCGGCTATCGGGGAACGGAGACGTCCCACCCGGCGGGTATCTCGTCGCGTAGCCAGGCCAGGAACGCCGCGTTGCTCAACAGGTCGGTGTGACCGCCGGGAAAGACCCGGTGGGCGAAGTCCCCCTGGGTCGCCCGGCCCCACTCGGCGAGACCGGCCGTGGTGGTGAGCGGATCGGTCTCGCCCCGGGCGGCGAGGATCGGGCACCGCAGCGGACCGGACCGAGCGGGGTCGAATTCCCTCAGCAGCGCCAGATCGCTCATGGCGGTGTCGATGATGACCTCCCGCCATTCGCCCGAGGAGTTGAATTCCGGGTTCATCTCGTCGAGGTACGCGGCCAGGTCCGCCCGGCTGCGGGTGACCGATTCGGACACCGAGAACAGGTGGGGCGGCATTGCCCCGACGACCACCACCGCGGTCGGCTCGGTCGCGACCTGCTCCAGCTCGGCGGCCGCGGCGAAGGCCACGTACGCGCCGAAGCTGTGCCCGACGAGCACCGGCCGGGCGGTCCGCCGGTCCAGCACCTGCTCGACGCAGGACCGCACGACCTGGTCGAAGGACGAGGCGGGCCGGCCGAACTCCTTGCCGAACCGGCCTGGATAGCAGACCAGCCAGGCCGACGGCTCGAAGGCGCGCATGAGCGGGCGCAACTCCCCGCCGAAGGAGCCGGCGCCGGGAAGGACGGCGACGTCCGGGCCCATGAAAGCCCTCCTTTCCGGGGTCAGAAACCGAGGCCCAGTTCGTCCATCACCAGCGCGATGCTGATGGCGCTGAGCCGGAAATCCCACTTGTCCGGCCGGTCGGCACGGTTCGTGTCCAGACAGTTCGGCGCGAACAGGCCGGTGGCCGCGACCACCTCACGCCAGCGCGACCAGGTCTGGCCGGTGACCGATGCCAGGTCGGGCGCGGTGAAGCCGTGCTTCCCCCGGCGCATGACCGAGTCCGGAACGACGCCCGCGTAGGCCGCCCGCAGACAGGACTTGCCCTCGAAATTCACGACCTTCGCGTCGTCACCCACCCGCGACGCGGCGGCGACGACCGGGTTGCCGAGGAACGGGTACCGGCCCTCGATCGAGGTCTTCATGAGCATGGAGTCGCCATGGTCGCCCAGCAGGTGGCCGGACAGCTGCACGTAGACGTCGGCGACGGAGCGCAGTTGCATCGGCGACAGGCGGCGGGCCTCCTCGTCGGAGAACGGGATCAGCCTCGACCGCCAGAACTCGTTCCCGATGATCGCCTCGAGGGCGCCCGGCGAGAGATACGCCGTCCGGCGCTGGTCGAGCCGGCGCCAGTCGACCTCCCAGCTGAACTCCGGGTTGCCCCAGGCCTGTTCGTTCTCACCCCGCCCGGAGCGCTTGAACCGGGCCGCGCTGTCGAACGCGTACGAGTCGTAGCCGAAGAACAGTTCGTCGGCGCCCTCGCCGGACACCACGCCCTTGATGCCGTTGGCGCGCACGGCCTCGGCCAGCATCATCGCGGCCACGTTGTAGGTCTCGCGCTGCGGATAGCAGCAGTGGCGGACCATCTCCTCGAACTTCGACAGCACGTCCCGCGGGCCGCACAGGATCTGCTCGTGCTTGCTTCCGACCTTCTCCGCGACCTCGCGCTGGAACCGGCCCTCGTCCAGCGCCGGATCGTCGAAGACGACGGAGAACGTCCGGACCGGGCGGTCGAGGAGGCCGCTGCACTCCAGCACGATGGCGGTGGAGTCGAAGCCACCGCTCAGATAGGCTCCGATCTCCACATCGGCGCGCAGTCGGTCGGAGGTCGACTGCCGCACGCTGTCCCGCAGCTCCTCGCCGGACACCGGCGGCCCGCTCTCCTCGAAATCGCCGTAGCGCCAGTAGCGGACGGTCTCGTGCCCGTCGGCGTCGAACCGGACGGCGCAGCCCGGCGGTACGGCGAGCAGACCGGCCACGAGCGTACGCGGAGCGACGATGTTTCCCAGCGAGAAGTACTGGTCGATCGCGCCGACGTCCACCTTCCAGGCCCGGTCGAGGCACTGCACCAGCGGCTTGATCTCCGAGCAGAAATGCACCCGCGCGCCGTCCGTCACGTAGTACAGCGGGCAGATCCCGAAGCGGTCCCGGGCGAGCAGCAGACGGTTCTCGGCCCGGTCGACGATGACGGTGGCGAACTGGCCGTCCACCAGGGCGAGCCCGTCGATGCCGTAGCGGGCCACGAGTTCCGGGATCACGGCGACGTCGACGCCGTTGTGCCCCAGGTCGGTACCGCACCGCTCGCGGAGCGCCCGGTGGTTGAACACCTCGCCGTTCGTCATCGCGAGATAGCGGCCGCTGCGATCCTCCGCCGGCTGCCACCCGTCCACCAGACCGGTCATGCCGAGGCGGGCGAGCTTGGCCGACACCGTCTCGGTGTTCAGCGAGTAGGTCTCGTCCGGCCCGCGATGGACGATCCGGGAGTGCATGGCAGCGACGACACCCCGATCGAAGCGCGCTGTCGGCGAGTAGGTCCCACAAACCCCGCACACGGCGTCACGCACTCCTCTCGGACAACTCGAGGACGAGAGACCGGAGGTTCTCGGCGCGCAGGACGTCCCGCACGCCGACGTCCATCCAGCCCAGTTCCTTGAGCTTGGTCACCAGGATCACGGTCGACGCCGAGTCGCCTCCGATGTCGAAGAAGTTGTCCTCCAGGCCGGCGTCGGTCGTGCCGGTGAGGCGGCGCGCGAGCTGGAGGATCTGCTCCGCCGCGGGCACCGCGGCGTCGCTGTCCGGCTCGGCGCGGCGGCTGGCCCGCAGGGCATCCCGGTCCACCTTGCCGTTGCGGGTGTACGGCAGCGCGTCGATCTGCTGGATCACCGAGGGAACCTTGTAGCCGTCGAGGACCGACTCCAGATGCCCGCGAACCTCTCGGGCCGTGGCGGCACCGAGGTAGTAGCAGACCAGGGCATCGGCGGAGCCCTGAGCGGAGCCGTCGTGCGACTCGGCGGTGACCACGGCCTCGACGACTCCCGGGCACCGGCAGGCGGCGCTCTCGATCTCGCCCGGGTCGATGCGGTAGCCGCGCACCTTCAACTGCCGGTCGACCCGTTCCAGGAAGTAGAGCCGCCCGTCCCGTTCCTCGACCACGTCGCCGGTCCGGTAGATCCGGGCCCCGCTCCCGTCGAGAAAACGCCGCACGCCCGTTGACGTCAGGTATCCGAGCGCCACACACCCGCCGGTGATCACCAACTCTCCCCGGGTCACGCGGCCGGCGGCGGTCTCCTCCGGCCCCGTCGGCACCGGCTCCAGGTGGAGGGCGCCCTCGCCCACCAGATCCCCGAGCGGTACGCCGTCGGCGCACTCGTCCGGCGTCAGCGGATCGGTGAGGAGATTGCAGATCGTGGTCTCGGTGGTCCCGTAGGCGTTGTGGAACGCCGCCACCTCGGACCATTTCCGCACCACCGCCGGGCGACACGCCCCACCACCGTTGATCACGTGCTGCAGGCTCATCCCGGGTGTCGGCTCGGTCGCCGTCAGCGCGAACGGTGTCGTCTTGAGGTGGGTGATCCGGAAGTCCTCGAGCGTGGCGCCGAGCATGCCGCCCGGTCGGAGCTGCTGCTCCGGGAGGACCACGAGGCAGGCGCCGGCGGTCAGCGTCCAGAGGATCTCCGTGATGCAGCCGTCGAAGGTCAGCCGGGCGAACTGGAGCGTGCGGGAGCGCGTCGTCACCGCCAGCCGCCGCACGTGGTCCTGGATCACCTGCCCCAGCGGGTCGACCCGGACCAGTACGCACTTGGGCTCACCGGTCGAGCCCGACGTGTGGATCGCGTAGGCGATCCGGTCGTCGTCGCCCGGCTCCACGCCGACCAGCCGCGGCTGCTGCTCCTCCGTGGCGCCCCACGGCAGCGTCGAGGCCGCGGCGATCACGGGGACCGGCGACCGGTCCGCCGTGCGGGCCACCACCTTGATGTCGAGCGAGGCGATCTTGCTCGCGTTCTGTGACCTGCTGTCGCGCGGGTCGATGAAGACGAACGGGCAGCCGGCGACCATCGCGCCGGTCATGGCGACGATGGCTGCCGCGGTCCGCGTGGCCTCGATTCCCACGAACTCCCCGGGCTTGGCCGAGGTCTGGAGTTTGGCGGAGAACTCGTCGACGTACTCACCGAACTGCCGATAGGTGATCACCTCGTCGTCGGTGGCGAGGGCGTCGTACGGCGCAAAGTTCAGAATGGCGTTCTCGATCGCCGATACGATGGAACTCTGGGTCATGGTCGATTCCCCGCCCTCATGCCACGGTGTGTGAGAGAGTGCCCACGCCGTCGACGACGGCCTTGATCACATCGCCCGGGGCGATGACCGCCGCTCCCGGCGTGCCGGTGCAGATCACGGTTCCGGCGGCGAGAGTGCGGCCGGCGGTGAAGTACTCGACCAGGTAGCCCAGGTCGTACTTCATCTCGGAGACGGCGGCGGTGGCGACGACCTGACCGTTACGTACCGTCGAGACGCGGATCGCCTGGAGAGCGGCGTCATCGAACTCGTCCAGGGTCACCAGCTGCGGCCCCACGCTGCAGAAGGTGTCGAACCCCTTGGCCCAGGGGATGTAGCGGGGGTTCTCGCGGATCACGTCCTCAGCCGTCATGTCGAGGACGGCGGTGACGCCGGCGATGACCGAACGCCACTCGTCCCGGCGTACGTTCTTGCAGGCTCTGCCGACGATGAGGCCCAACTCGGCTTCCGCGGTCACGCGCTTGCTCTGCGAGGGGAGCGAGATCTGCTGACCATTGCCGATGAGACAACCTCGCGGCCGCAGGTAGGAGCCGGGCCCGGACGCCGGCTGCTCGGTGTTGAGGTCCGCGGAGTGGCCCCGGTAGTTCAGTCCGGCGCCCCAGATGTCGCCGCTGTCGAGGACGGTCGCGGCGTCCTCGAGCGTGCGGCCGCTGGCCCGCGCGGCGCCGATCTGGTCCGCGATCTTCGTTCGGTGGGTCTCCTCCAGCAGGTCGGTCATGAGCATCCCCTGGACGCCGGAGAGCGGCACCCAGCCGCCGTCCCGGGCGGCGAAGATCTGGTAACCGCCCTCGGCGGCGAACCGCGCCAGCCTCATCGGGCACCCCCGGCGACCGAGGCGTCCAGAGACTTCATCTCGGCCTCGAGGGCGGCGACCATCCGGTCGGCTGCCTCGCGGATGTCGTTCCGGTGCACGCTGCACCGGGCGAGTTCGGCCGCCTTCTCCATCAGGGTCGCCGGCTCGAGGCCGTACTCCGCGCAGATCTTCTCGATGAACGGGAAGTAGCCGGAGTGCACCCCGATGACGCCGCCGAGGACCTGCAGGTTCCGGTTCTCCGGAAGCGGTTCGAGGTTGGCCCGGCAGAATCCCGCGATGCGCGCCAGGGCCTGGTAGGAGTATTTGTCCTCGCCCAGCATGCTGATGATGCCGGCCAGCGACTCGGTCTCGGCGTTGCCGGCGCCCCGGCCGATCCCGTCCAGCGTGCCGTCGACGATCGCGGCGCCCGTCTCCAGCGCGGCCATGCTGTTCGCGTTCGCCATTCCGAGGTTGTCGTGACCGTGGAAACCGATCACCGGGCACAGATCCTTCACGACGTTGATGTATTCCTTGACGTCGCCGGGCAGCATCGAGCCGTACGAGTCCACGATGTACAGACCGGCGATTTCCGGCGTGACCTTGCTCAGCAGCTTGGGTATCTCCGCGGCGGGGGTGGCGCTGGACTTCATGAGGTTGAGGTAGACTTGGTCGCAGATCTCGACCGCCTGCTCGATGTAGTCCAGGTTGTCCGGGACCTGGCTGGCCTCCATGCCGATCCGAACGAAGGACATCCCCTGGTCGCACAGGTCGCTCAGGGTGGAGAGGCGGCTGAACTCCGGTTGGGCGAACATGCCCCACGACGACGAGGTCAGATTGGACCGGGCGATCTCGCACCACCGGTCCAGGCTGATGTTGCTGGGCGTGAATCCAGCCCGCTCGGCTTCGTATCCGATACCGTGCCCAATTTCGATCTTTTGGATGGGCGTGTCGTCGAGGCGGCACAGCAGGGACGCGACGAACTTCTCGTCCATCTGGAAGTTCACCGCGTAGGAGCCTTCGCGGAGGGTGGCGTCGAGAACCTCGATGACCGGGGTCTGGAAGGGCGGGACGGGTGGCGCCGACATTGTCAACTCCCGAGCTGCTCGCTTGTGCTGGTTGTCAGTGGAGCGGTTGATTTCAAGGTTTCGGAAACCTGGATCAGCCAGCGCCGCAAACGTAGTGAGGCGCGTCCTCGGACGGTCCTCGGCCTTTCCCCGGGGCCCGCGGGCTCGGCGCCCCTGGAACGCGAAGAGAACGGCTACCACCGAGGACGAGGCCGACCGGCCGGCGAGAAAGAAAAGAGCCCCGGCGGCTTTTGGCGGAGCCGGGACTTGAGT
>NZ_RJLN01000045.1 GCF_003725545.1 Micromonospora solifontis
GATCGACTCCGGCTGCGGCAACCGGGGGTCTCCGCCGGTGGCGGGACCCCGCCTTTCCGCAATTCGCGCGCGGAACGCCGACAGCGGCGCGCAGGGCAGGCGTCCGGGCCCGCGGGCACCGGGGTCGCGGCGGGTGCGCCGGGCCTTAGGATGGGCGCTCACGGCAGGAGGAGCGGGATGAAACGGGTACGGCGCGACGGCGGGGTGCCGCGGTGAGCCCGCGCGGCTGGGCGGTGCTGACCCTGGCCGGGCTGGCCGTCGCGCTGGTCGTCGCCGCCGTGCTGCTGATCCCGTGGCACCGGCCGCCGGCGCCCCGCGCCGACCAGCTGGCCGCGCTGCGTACCCTCCCGGTCGACCAGGTGGCCCGGGGCCGGGCGTTCCACGGCGCGCTGCGCCCGGCCGCGTGGTCGGCGCTCGCCGTCGGGCTGGTGGTCGCGCTGCTGCTCGGGCTCACCCCGGTCGGGGCCCGGCTGGTGACGCTCGCCGGCCGGCCCTTCGGCGACCACTGGATCGCCCAGGCGGTGCTCGGCGGACTGGCCGTGCTGCTCGTCGCCGACCTGCTCAGCCTGCCCTTCGCGGCCTGGCGGCAGACCGTGCTCACCCGCTACGGGCTGAGCACCCAGGGCTGGGGTGGCTGGGCGGTGGACCTGCTCAAGTCGTACGCGGTCAGCGCGGTCATCGGCGCGGTGGTCCTGCTCGGCTTCTACTCGGTCGTCCGGCTCGCCCCGCGCTGGTGGTGGGCGTTCGGCGCGGCCGGTGCCGCGCTGCTGGTGGTGCTGCTGTCGTTCGTGCTGCCGGTCCTGGTCGAGCCGGTGTTCAACAGGTTCACCCCGATGGAGCCGGGCCCGCTGCGCGGCGAGCTGATGAGCATGGCCGCCCGGGACGGGGTGCCGGTCCGCGACGTGCTGGTCGCCGACGCCTCCCGGCGGACCCGGGCGGTCAACGCGTACGTCTCCGGGCTGGGGCCGACCCGGCGGGTGGTGGTCTACGACACCCTGCTGCGCGAGGCCACCCCCGAGGAGGTGACCAGCGTGGTCGCGCACGAGCTGGGGCACGCCAAGGACCGGGACGTGTGGATCGGCACGCTCACCGGGGCGCTCGGGGCCGCGTTCGCGGTGGTGGCGCTCTACCTGGTCGGCTCCCGGCCGCCGCTGCTGCGCCTGGCCGGCGTTGACTCGGTCGCCCAGCCGGCCGCGTTTCCGCTGCTGATCGCCCTGGTCACGCTGGCCGGGCTGGTGGCCACCCCGGTGCAGGCCCTGGTGTCGCGCCGGGTCGAGGCCCGGGCCGACGCGCACGCGCTCGCCCTGACCGGCGATCCGGTCACCTTTGAGGCGATGCAGCGCCGCCTGGCCGGGGTGAACCTGGCCGACCCGGACCCGCCCCGCTGGGAATACCTCTGGTCGGCGTCCCACCCGTCCACCGTGGAGCGGATGGCCGCCGCCCGCGCCTACGCCAGGGAGATCGGCGGATGAGCCGGACCTTGCTGATCACCAACGACTTCCCGCCCCGCCCCGGCGGCATCCAGTCCTTCGTGCACCACCTGGCCGTACGCCAGCCCGCCGGCTCGGTGGTGGTCTACGCGTCGAGCTGGCGCGGCGCCGCCAAGTTCGATGCCGACCAGCCGTTCGAGGTGATCCGGGAGCGCACCAAGGTGCTGCTGCCCACCCCGCTGGTCGCCCGGCGCGCGGCGAAACTCGCCCGGGCGTACGACTGCGACACGGTGTGGTTCGGCGCGGCGGCCCCGCTCGGGCTGCTCGCGGCGGGGCTGCGCCGGCGGGCCGGGATCCGGCGGGCGGTGGCCCTCACCCACGGGCACGAGGCCGGCTGGGCGGCGCTGCCCGGCGCCCGGTCCGCGCTGCGGCGGATCGGCCGTGGCGTGGACGTCACCACCTACCTCGGCGAGTACACCCGGGTCCGGCTGGCCCGGGTGCTGGACGGGCTGACCGAGCTGCGCCGGCTCGCCCCCGGCGTCGACGTGGACACCTACCACCCGGCGGTGGACGGGGAGCGGGTGCGGCTGCGCCTGGGGCTGGCCGACCGGCCGGTGGTGGTCTGCGTGTCGCGGCTGGTGCCGCGCAAGGGGCAGGACATGCTCATCCGGGCGCTGCCGGCGATCCGGCGCCGGGTTCCGGACGCGGCGCTGCTGATCGTGGGGGGCGGGCCGTACCGGGGGACGCTGGAGAAGCTGGCCCGGCAGGCCGGGGTGGAACGCGATGTGGTCTTCACCGGTTCCGTGCCGTCGGCCGAGCTGCCCGCCCACTACGCCGCCGGCGACGTGTACGCCATGCCCTGCCGCACCCGCAACCGGGGGCTGGACGTCGAGGGGCTGGGGATCGTCTACCTGGAGGCCAGCGCGACGGGGCTGCCGGTCGTGGCCGGCGACTCCGGCGGCGCCCCGGACGCGGTGCGCGAGGGCGAGACCGGGTACGTGGTCCCGGGCCGGGACGTGGCCCAGCTCGCCGACCGGGTGGCCACCCTGCTCGCCGACCGGGACCTGGCCCGCCAGCTGGGCGCCGCCGGCCGTGCCTGGGTGGAGAAGGAGTGGCGCTGGGAAACCCAGGCCGAGCGGATGACCAGCATCCTCGCCGGCTGACCCCCACCCGGACTGTTCGGCAAGATCGCGCTCCAACCAGGATGGAGTGGCCTCGACGGCATGTCGAGGCCACTCCATCCACGATTCAGCGCGATCTTCGCGGGGCCCGACGTGGGGCCCGGCGCGGGGCGGGGCGCGCTCAGGTGTGGGCCAGGGCCGGCTCGGGGGCGGGCGGCGGGGCCGGCCGGGACGTCCGGCGGGACGGGCGGCCCGGCCACCAGGTACGGGCGCCCAGGTCCAGGGTCAGCGCCGGGATCAGCAGGCTGCGGACCAGGAACGTGTCGAGCAGGATGCCGACGGCCACGATGACCCCCATCTGCACCGACGGCACCAGCGGCAGCACCAGCAGCGCGCCGAAGGTGGCGGCGAGCACCACGCCCGCGCTGGTGATCACCCCGCCGGTGACGGTCAGCGCGCGCAGCACCCCCGGCCGGTGGCCGATCGACGCGACCTCCTCGCGGGCCCGGGTCATCAGGAAGATGGTGTAGTCGACTCCGAGCGCCACCAGGAACAGGAACGCCTGCAACGGGACCCCGACGAAGAGCCGGGGGTGGCCCAGCGCGTCGAGCAGCAGCCCGGCGGCGCCCATCGCGGCCGCGTACGACAGCACCACGCTGGCCATCAGCAGCAGCGGCGCGACCAGCGACCGGAGCAGCAGCACCAGGATCACCAGGACGACGGCGAGCACCAGGGGGATGACCACCCGGTCGTCCCGGTCCACCGTGCGCCGCTCGTCCAGCAGGGTGGCCGTCCGCCCACCCACCAGCGCCCGCGCGTCGGGCACCGCGTGCACCACGCTCCGCAGCCGGGCCACCGTGTCCCGGGCGGCGTCGCTGTCCGGGGCGGCGGCGAGGACCGCCGGGACGCGTACCCACCGGCCGTCGGGCGAGGGCTCCGCGGCGCCCACCTCGGCGATGCCGGGCACCGTGCGGACGGCGGCCACCACCCGGTCGGCGCTGCCCGCGGCGGCGAGGATCTCGGCCGGCGCGGCCGAACCGCCCGGGTAGTGGGCCGCGATCAGCCGCTGCCCGGTGACCGAGCCGACCTCGGTGGTGAAGGACTCCTCGTCGGGCAGGCCCAGGCTGAGGTTGCCGATGCCGAAGGTCAGCGCGACCAGCGCGGCGGCGGTGCCGAGCCAGACCGCGCGGGGCCGGCCGGCGACCAGCCCGGCGATCCGCCGCCAGACGCCGTGGTCGGAGGTCCGGTCCCGGGTCGCCGCGGCCGGGTCGTGACGGGGCACGAACGGCCAGAAGAGCCAGCGCCCGCACAGCACGAGCACCGCCGGCAGCAGGGTGGTCATGGCGAGCAGCGCCGCGCCGATGCCGACCGCGCCGACCGGGCCCAGGCCACGGGTGGCCGGCAGGTCCGCCGCGAGCAGGCAGAGCAGTCCGATCGCGACGGTCGCCGCCGAGGCGCACACCGCGCCGTACGAGCGGCGCAACGCCACCGCCATCGCCGCGTGCCGGTCGGGGTGGCGGCGCAGCTCCTCGCGGTAGCGGGCGATCAGCAGCAGGGCGTAGTCCACGCCGACGCCGAAGACCAGCACGGTCAGGATGGTCTGGCTCTGGAAGTCGACGGCCAGCCCGGCGTGCTTCGCCAGCAGGTAGACCACCCCGCCGGCGAGCTGGTTGGCGACCCCGACCGCGAACAGCGGGATCAGCCACAGCACCGGGCTGCGGTAGGTGACCAGCAGGAGCAGGGCGACGGTGGCCGCGGTGGCGAGCAGCAGCGCGCCGTCCATCCCGCCGAACGCGTCGAAGACGTCGTGCTCGGCGGCCGCGTCGCCGGTCAGCGCGGTCCGCAGGCCGGGTGGCGCACCGTCGGCCAGCCGGTCCTTGAGCGCGGCGACCGCCTCGGCGCGCCGGTCCTCGTCGGCGGCCATCGGGAGGGAGAGCAGCAGCGCCCGGCCGTCGGCACTGGCCACCGGCGGGGCCACCACACCCCCGTCGGCGTACGCGGTGAAGGCGGCGCGGTCCGCGTCGACCCGCGCCCGGTCGGCGGCGGTGAGGCCGGTGTCGCGGACGTAGACGGCGATGGCCAGTTGCCGGCGCGCGTCCGGGAAGGCCGCCTCGGCCCGCCGTACGGCCCGGCTGCTCTCCGCGCTCGCCGGCAGCGCGCCGAGCGTCGAGTTGTCCTGCACCTCGCCGAGCCGCACCGCCAGCGGGCCGGCGACGGCGAGCAGCGCCAGCCAGAGCAGGAGGACCGCGTACTTGCCGCGGCGGCCGGCAGGCACGCCGGCCAGTCGTTGCGGAGACATCCCGAGTTCCTCTCGTCAGGTGGGCCGGGGGAGCCACCGCCGGCCGAACGCCGCACCCGCGGCCCTCGCCACCGATCCTTCGCCGGGTGCGGGCCACCGGTCAGGGGTGGCACCTCGCCGGCCGAGGTGGTGCCAGCACCACCGATTTCCGTGGCGGCGGTACCGGAGAATGGGCCCCGTGGACGGCTCGGTGCGCGGACAGCTCCGCGGGTGGCTGCGGCCCGGCGCGGTCACCGCGGCGCAGGGGCTGCTGATCGCCGTGCTGTCGCTGGCCACCCACGTGGTGCTCTTCGTGCTGGCGCTGGCGTCGCTGCTGCTGATCCCCGCCTTCGGGGTCGGGTTCGCGCTGTTCCCGCTGGCCACGGCGCTGGTCCGCCTGGTCACCGGGCTGCACCGCCGGCTCGCCGGTTGGGCCGGGTCGCCGATGGCCACGCCGTACCTGCCGGCGCCGGCCGGTGCGCAGTACGGCACCTGGCGGCGGTTCCGCTGGGTGGTCAGCGACCCGGCCACCTGGCGGGACCTGGCCTGGCTGCTGCCCGGCGCGGTCACCGGCGCGGTCTGCCTGGCCGCGTTCGTCGTGCCGCTGTACGGCCTGGAGGGCTTGCTCGGGCTGCCGCTGGTGCTGCACGCCGCGGGCGTCTGGTACGGCTACGGCCCGTTCTGGCCGATCGGCAACCTGCTCCAGGCGCTGCTCTGCTTCCCCCTGGGCGCGCTGTTCCTGGCCGGCGGGCTGGCCGCCGGGCGCTGGCTGGTGTGGCTGCACGTGACCTTCGCCAGGTTCCTCCTGCCGCCCACCCGTAGCGCCGAGCTGGCGCTGCGGGTACGCCAGCTCACCGTCACCCGGGCCGAGACGGTGGACGCCCAGGCCGCGGAGCTGCGCCGGATCGAACGGGACCTGCACGACGGGGCGCAGGCCCGGCTGGTGGCGCTGAGCATGAGCATCGGCCTGGCCGAGCAGCTCGTGCAGCGCGACCCCGAGGCGGTCCGGCGACTGCTCGCCGAGGCCCGGGAGACCAGCGGGCAGGCGCTGGCCGAGCTGCGCGGCCTGGTCCGCGGCATCCACCCGCCGGTGCTGGCCGAGCGGGGCCTGGACGGCGCGGTACGGGCGTTGGCGCTGGCCGTACCGCTGCCCGTCGAGGTGACCGTCGACCTGCCGGGCCGCCCGCCGGCGCCGGTGGAGTCGGCGGCGTACTTCGCGGTGGCCGAGGCGCTGGCGAACGTCACCAAGCACAGTGGGGCGACCCGGGCCTGGATCCGGCTCGGCCACGTCGACGGCCGGCTGCGCCTGGTGGTCGGCGACGACGGCCGGGGCGGGGCCGATCCGGTGGCGGGCACCGGCCTGGCCGGTATCGGGCGCAGGCTTTCGGCGTTCGATGGAACGATGGGGGTGTCCAGCCCGTCCGGTGGGCCCACCGTCGTCAGCATGGAGCTGCCTTGCGAGTTGTCATCGCCGAGGACCTCGCCCTCCTCCGGGACGGGTTGATCCGCATCCTGGAGGCGTTCGACTTCGAGGTGGTCGCCGCCGTCGACAACGGACCGTCAGTGCTGCCCGCGCTGACCGCGCACCGGCCGGACATCGCTGTGGTCGACGTGCGGCTGCCACCCACCTTCACCGACGAGGGGTTGCAGGCCGCCATCCGGGCCCGGGCGGAGCTGCCCGGGCTGCCGGTCCTCGTGCTGTCCCAGCACGTCGAGCAGTTGTACGCCCGGGAGCTGCTCTCCGACCGGCTGGGCGGGGTCGGCTACCTGCTCAAGGACCGGGTGTCCCACGTGGACCAGTTCGTCGACGCGGTGCGCCGGGTGGCCGGCGGCGGGACGGTGATGGACCCGGAGGTGGTCGCCCAACTGCTCGCCAACCGGGGCGCGGCGGAGCCGCTGGCCGAGCTGACCGCGCGGGAGCGGGAGGTGCTGGGGCTGATGGCCGAGGGCCGCTCCAACGCGGCGGTCGCCGGGCGGCTCTTCATCACCGAGAAGGCGGTCAGCAAGCACATCAACAGCATCTTCAGCAAGCTGCGACTGCCCCCGTCCACCGACGACCACCGGCGGGTGTTGGCCGTGCTGGCCTACCTGGACGGGGCGGACGGCCGCCGGCCGCAGGCCCGGGCCTGACCCGGGCCTGACCCGGGGGCCGGTCAGACGGTGGTGCCGGTGAGGGCGGGGGAGCGGTCCAGGTGCTGCCGCGCCGGCCCCGGCCGGCCGAAGTGCCAGCCCTGCGCCGCGTCGCAGCCGATCGCCCGCAGCCGTTCGGCCTGCTCGGCGGTCTCCACCCCCTCGGCGGTCACCGTCACCTTCAGCGCGTGGGCCAGCGACACCAGCGAGGCGAGGATCCGCTCGTCGGTGCGGCTGGCCGGGTCGTCGGCCGGGGCGCGCAGCCCGGTCACGAACTCGCCGGCCACCTTCAGCTCGGTCACCGGCAGGTCCCGCAGGTACGCCAGGTTGCAGTAGCCGGTGCCGAAGTCGTCGATGGCGATCCGGACGCCCAGGTCGGCCAGCACCCGCAGCGCGCGTACCGGCTCCTCGGCGGTGCTCATCATGGTGCTCTCGGTGATCTCCAGCTGGAGCCGTCCAGGCGGCAGGCCGGTGCGCCGCAGCAGGTCCCGCACCTCGTCCACCAGCCCCGGCCGGCGTACCTGCTGCACGGCCAGGTTGACGCTGACGAACGGGGCGTCGCCGGCCACGTCGGCCCACCCGCGCGCCTCCCGGCACGCCTCGGCCAGCACCCAGGCGCCCAGCCGCACGATCAGCCCGGTCTCCTCGGCCAGCCCGATGAAGCTGTCCGGGCGGAGTACGCCCAGCTCCGGGTGACGCCAGCGGACCAGCGCCTCCATGCCGAGCACCCGGCCGTCGCGCAGCGAGGTCAGCGGCTGGTAGTCCAGGTAGAACTCGCCCCGGTCCAGCGCGGCCGGGATGGCCGCGGAGAGGGCGTACCGGGCCAGCTCGCGCCGGTTGCGATCGGCGTCGAAGATGGACCAGCGGGCCCCGCCGGCCGCCTTGGCCCAGTGCAACGTGCTGTCGGCCGCACGCATCAGCTCCATCGGCGAGGTGCCGGCCGCCGGCCGTTCGACGATGCCGATGCTGGCCGAGACGGTCAGCTCGTGCCCGTCGACCAGGGCCGGCTCGCTGACCGCGGCGAGCGCCGCCTCGGCGACCCGTACGGCGTCGTCGGTGCCGGCGGTGCTCTCGACCAGGATGACGAACTCGTCACCGCCGAGCCGGGCCACCAGGTGCTCGCCGAGGGCCCGCCGCAGCCGTTGCGCCACGGAGACCAGCAGCAGGTCGCCGATCTGATGGCCGAGACTGTCGTTGACCACCTTGAACCGGTCCAGGTCGAGGAAGCACACCCCGACCCGGTCCGCCCCGGCGATGGCGGCCGCGAGGCGCTCGGTGAACAGGGTGCGGTTGGGCAGGTCGGTCAGCGGGTCGTGGGTGGCCTGGTGGCGGAACCGGGCCTCGCTCTCCCGCAGCGCCCGTTCGGCCTGTGCGCGGGCCATCATCGCGGCCCGCCGGATCGACTCCTGCTCGTCAAGCGTGCGGTCGCGCAGGGCGCGGGCGTACCCGGTGGCCACGGTGGCGAGCAGCCGGGCCATCCGGTCCTCCACGTCGTCGGCGACCAGGCCGAGGTCGCGGACCAGGCGCAGCTGGATGACCTCGACGGTCCGGCCGAGCCCCTCGGCGGAGGCGATGTGCGCCTGCACCAGCTCCGCGCCGACCTGCTGGCCGATGCGCAGGTCGAACGGCTCTGACTGGATCGCCGCGGCCAGCCGCCCGGTGAGCCGCTGCAGCAGCGCCTCCAGCTGTGCCTGGGTCATCGGCAGGTAGCTCGTCCCGGAGACCGCCTTGGCCCAGGCTCGGGCGAAGGCACCCGGGCAGGAGCGACCGGCGCCGCTCGACTCAGCCACCGAGCCGCCCGACGCCGCCGATGAAGACCGCCTTCGCGGCGTCCTCCGCCTGCTCCGGGGACTCCGGGCGCCACTGCGGCACCCAGACCACACCCGGGTCGATGAGTTCGAAGCCGGCGAAGAGCGCGGACAACTCGGCCCGGCTGCGGATCCAGAGCTGGCTGTCGGTGTGGCGGTAGACCCGCTCGGCCTCCGCCCGCTCGCCCGTCTCGCCCCGGTCGTCGTCGCTGGCCTGGGACATCACCAGGTAGCTGCCGGGGGCCAGCGCGGCCCGCAGCGTCCGCAGGATCTCCTCCGGCCGGTCGGCGTCGGGAACGAAGTGCAGCACCGCCACGATCATCACGGCCACCGGCTGGTCGAAGTCCAGCAGCCTGGTCACCTCGGGGTGCGCGAGGATCTCCGCCGGCCGGCGCAGGTCCTCCTGGATCACGGTGGCCCGCTCGTTGCCGGCCAGGATCTCCCGGCTGTGCGCGACCGCGACCGGGTCGACGTCGACGTAGACCACCCGGCACTCCGGGTCGATCCGTTGGGCGATCTCGTGCACGTTGCCCACGGTCGGGATGCCGGAGCCGATGTCGAGGAACTGGCGTACCCCCGACTCGGCCAGGAACTGCACCGCCCGGCGCAGGAAGGCCCGGTTGGCCTGGGCCATCAGCGGGGCCTCCGGCACGGCCTCCACCATGGCGCGGGCGGCGGCCCGGTCGGCCGCGAAGTTGTGCGAGCCGCCGAGGTAGTAGTCGTACATGCGGGCGACGCTGGGGCGCTCGATGTCGATCGTGTCAGGTGCCCAGTCCGGCCGCTGCATGCCGTTGCCCCTTTGTGTCGACGACGCGCGGGACCACGCCCGCGCGACCACCCGGGTATTCTGCCCGCCCGCCGACCCCGTGCAAAGACCGTGGTCGCTGCGCGATCGGCCCCTCACCGTCCGCGGTCGCCCCCGCCGGGTACGCCGGAGCGGCCCGCGTCCGGGTGGACGCGGGCCGCCGCCGTACGCGGGGTCAGAACTTGGGGGCGTCCGGGGCCTCCAGCAGGCCCAGCCGCAGCGCCGTCATCAGCGCCTGCGCCCGGTTGGCCGCGCCCAGCTTCTCGTAGAGCTTGGAGATGTGCGTCTTGGCCGTCGACTCGCTGACGAACAGCTGCTTGGCGATGCCGGCGACGCTCATGCCGTCGGCGAGCAGCCGCAGCACCTGGCCCTCGCGGGGGGAGAGCTGCGGGCCGGACGGGGCCAGCCGCCGCTTCATCGCCTCGGCCAGGTCGGCCGCGGTGAACGCACTGGGGGAGGACGCGGCGTGCCGGGCGGCGGCCACCACCTCGTCGGCCGGGGCGGTCTTCGGCACGAACGCGCTGGCGCCCGCCTCGAGGGCACCGAAGAGCTGGTCGTCGCCCGCGTACATGGTGAGCACGACGATGCCCATGGACGCGCTGGACTTGCGCAGCGCGCGGGTCGCCTCCAGGCCACTGCCGTCGGGCAGCCGCAGGTCCATGATCACCACGTCCGGCTGCAGCGCGCCGGCCTGGCGGACGCCCTCGGCGGCCGTGGCGGCCTCGCCCACGACCTCGAACTGCCGGTCCCGCTCGAAGGCGTGCCGCAGCCCCTTGCGGATCAGGTCGTGATCGTCGACAAGGAGAACCTTGGTACGGGTGGCCGGTGTCGGACTAGTGGTCATCCTCGGGTTACTCCCCTTCTGCTGCCGCGGCGCTGCCGCGCACCTTATCGCGCCGGGGCGAGGAGCCGAGGACCACCGCCACGGTCGTGCCGCTGGGTTGCCGCGGCCTGATCTCCAGCCGGCCCCGGATACGTTCCGCCCTCTCCGCCATGATCGCAAGACCATAGTGCCCGTCGGGGCGCTGGTCACCGATGCCGTGACCGTCATCCGACACTTCGATCTGGGCGTACGGGGGATCCACCTCACACGTGACCCACAGATTCGACGCCCCGGCGTGCTTGCGCGCGTTGGTCACCGCCTCCTGGGCGATGCGCAGCAGCTCCGCCTCCGTGGCGGCGGGCAGCCGGGCGGTCGACTCGTCCAGGGACAGGTGCACCCGCAGGCCTCCGGACGCGCCGACGGTGCGCGCGTACTCGGCGATCGCGGCGGCCAGCCCGCCGTGCCGGTCCACCTCGCTGCGCAACTCGAAGAGGCTGAGCCGCAGCTCGGTGATCACCCGGGTGACCTCCTGCCGCAGCGTGCGCAGCGAGTCGGCGGTCTCCTCCGCGTCGTCGTGCACGGTGGCCAGGGCGTTGTCGATGCCGTACCCGACCATCACCAGCTCCTGGGCGACCCCGTCGTGGATCTCCCGGGCCAGCCGCTGCCGCTCCTCGTTGGTGGCCAGCGACCGGACCTCGTCGAAGAGCAGGGCCGCCTCCAGGCGCAGCGCCGCCGGCCCGGTCAGCGCGGTGACCCGGGACATCACCGCCGGCGGGTACGCGTGCGGGGTGTCCGCCTCGATCACCACCAGGCCGACCGTGCGTACCCCGGCCACCAGCGGCACGATCAGCGCGGACACCTCGCCGGAGTGCTGCGAGCGGGCCTGCGACCGGGACGAGGTCTGCGGCTGCTGGCTGGCCCAGGCGTCGGCGATGGCCGAGTCCGCGTCGAGCGTGGTCTCCCAGTCCACCCGGTCCACGCCGATCTGGGCGAGCACCACCAGCCGGCCGCCGCCCGAGGCGGAAAGCACCGCGCCCCGGTCGGTCTTGGCCACCATCCGCAGCTCCTCCAGCAGGTGCTCGGAGATGCCGCCGGGGTCCAGGGTGGCGCCGGGCAGCTGGCGGGCCACGGTCCGCAGCTGGGTCAGCAGCCGGGTCGCCTCCGCGTACGGCTGGGGCTTCTCGCCGCGGACCCGGACCACCCGCTGGAACGTGCCGGCGGTGTAGAGGCCGAGCCCGGCCAGGATCAGCCACTGCGCGCAGACCGCCAGGTAGCCGAGCTGACCGAGCTGCCGCCCGCCGTCGACCTCGGTGAAGGCGGCGCTGACCAGCAGCGTGGCCGCCGCCACCGCGAGCAGCGCGGCGCCCTCGCGGTACCTGCGGCGCAGCGCCGTCACGGTCACCGGCACGGCCAGGTACGGCAGCACCGCCGAGGCCCCCAGCCCGCCGGTCACGCCGGTCAGGTGGGTGTCCGCGGCGACCTGGCTGGCGGCCAGCCCGAGGACCACCACCTCGGCGAAGCGGCTGAGCAGCCCCAGCAGCCGGTGCTGCGGGGCCAGCACGGCCGGCAACCCGGCGACGCCCAGCAGGGCGATCCACCAGAGCTGGGCGGGTTCGCCGGTGGCGAACAGGGTCAGGGCGGCGACCAGCGCGAGGAGGACCAGGCGCGCGGCGGCGGCCAGGGGTTGGGTCTGCGGCTGGCTGGCTGTGGAGGCGGGCACGTGACGGATGGTAGTCAGCCTCGGTAGATGTCGGCGATCTCCGCCGCGTACGTCTTGTGCACGACCTGCCGCTTGACCTTGAGCGAAGGGGTCAGCTCGCCGGTGGCCTCGGTGAAGTCCTGCGGCAGGATCCGGAACACCTTGATCGCTTCGGCCTTGGAGACCGACTGGTTGGCCTGGTCGACCGCGCCCTGGACCTCCGCCAGCAGGGCCTCGTCCGCGCGCAGGTCGGCGACGGTGGTGTCCGCCGGCCGGCCGTTGGCGGCGAGCCACCCGGGCAGCGCCTCCTCGTCGATGGTGACCAGCGCCGCGATGAACGGCTGCCGGTCGCCGACCACGAGGCACTGGCTGACCAGCGGGTGGGCCCGGACCTGGTCCTCCAGCACCGCCGGGGCGACGTTCTTGCCGCCGGCGGTCACGATGATCTCCTTCTTCCGGCCGGTGATGCTCAGGTAGCCGTCCTCGTCGAGCCGCCCGAGGTCGCCGGTGCGGAACCAGCCGTCGGAGGTGAGCGCCTCGGCCGTGGCGGGCTCGTTGTGCCAGTAGCCCCGGAAGACGATGTCGCCGGAGATCAGGATCTCGCCGTCGTCGGCGATCCGGATGGTCACCCCGGGCAGCGGCCGGCCCACCGTGCCGACCCGGGTGTGGCCGGGCAGGTTCGCGGCGGCGGCGGGCGAGGTCTCGGTGAGGCCGTACCCCTCGCAGATGGTCACGCCGACGCCCCGGAAGAAGTGTCCGAGCCGGGCGCCGAGCGGCGCGCCGCCGGAGATCGCGTCGCGGCACCGGCCGCCCATCGCCGCCCGCAGCTTGCGGTAGACCAGCTTGTCGAAGAGCGCGTGCTGGGCGCGCAGCGCCAGGCCGGGCCCGTCGGCGGTCTCCAGCGCCTCGCTGTACGCGATCGCGACCTTCTCGGCCCGGTCGAAGATCTTGCCCTTGCCTTCCGACTCGGCCTTCTGCCGGGCGCCGTTGTAGACCTTCTCGAAGACCCGGGGCACGGAGAGCACGAAGGTGGGCTTGAAGTCCTGGAGCTCGGCGACCAGGTTCTTGGTGTCCGAGCAGTGCGCCATGGTGGCCCGGGCCTGCACCACGCCGACCTGGATGAGCCGGGCGAAGGCGTGCGCGAGCGGCAGGAAGAGGAGGGTGGAGGCGCCCTGGCGGAACAGGTTCGGCAGCACCGGCACCGCGTTGGCGATGTCGGCGTAGATGTTGCGGTGGGTGAGCACGCAGCCCTTGGGGCGCCCGGTGGTGCCACTGGTGTAGATGATGGTGGCGATGTCGTCCGCCGTGAGCGTGGAGCGGCGGACCTCGACCTCGGCCGGGTCGACCGACTCGCCGGCGGCGACCAGTTGGTCCACCGCGCCGAGCTCGATCTGCCAGACCTCGCGCAGCTCGGGCAGCCGGTCCCGGACCCCGGCGACCAGGGTGGCGTGCGCGGTGCTCTCCACCACGGCGGAGACCGCGCCGGAGTCGGCGAGGATCCACGCGGCCTGCTCGGCGCTGGAGGTCTCGTAGATCGGCACGGTGACCGCGCCGGCGGCCCAGATGGCGTAGTCGAGCAGGGTCCACTCGTAGCGGGTGCGGCTCATCAGCGCCACCCGGTCGCCGGGGGAGACGCCGGCCGCGACCAGGCCGCGGGCGACCGCGACCACCTCGTCCCGGAACTGCCGGCAGGTGACGTCCGTGGCGGCGCCCGGGCCGCCGGTGCGCCGGACGAACTGCACGGTGTCCGGGGCGACCTCGGCGTTTTCCCAGACCGGGTCGGTCAGGTTGGCCGCGTCGCCGACGGTGACGATCGGCGGGACGGAGAACTCGCGCACCTGCACTCCCTCGTGCTCGCACTGGCCGTGCCGGCCCGGGCCGGCTCTGTCGAAACCTACCCGCTGGTTCGGTCCGGTGGACCAGGGAGGTTGCCCGCCCGGCTGGTGGGACGCCCGGGGCCCGCGCCGCCGCGCCACGGTGCGCCACCGGCGGGGTGGAGCGGCGCGCGGGTGGCCGCCGCCGGGTAGCCTCCCCCCCATGGCGGACTCCTCCACCCAGTCGATCATCATCGGCGCCGCACCGGACCGGGTGGCGGCGGTCATCTGCGACTTCCCCCGCTACCCCGAGTGGGCCGAGGCGGTGCGGCGGGCGGAGGTGATCGAGGAGTACGAGGACGGCTACGCCAGCCAGGTCCGGTTCACCCTCGACGCGGGGGTGATGGCCGACGAGTACGTGCTGGCCTACGAGTACGCCGAGGACATCTCCCGGATCGAGTGGCACCTGGTGGCGCCCTCGAAGATGCAGAAGTCCCAGCGCGGGTCGTACGACCTGGTCGGCGACGCGGACGGGACCACCACCACGGTGACCTACACCCTGGAGGTGGAGCTCTCCGTGGCCATGCTCGGCATGTTTCGCCGCAAGGCCGAGAAAATGATCATGGATGCGGCGTTGAAGCAGCTCAAGCGCCGGGTAGAAGCATCCGGTGCGGCCCACTGACCCGACCGCCGGACCGGTCGTCACGGTAGAGGAGCCGACCCATGGGCACCACTGATCCGGGTTCGGCCCGGGAAGAGGCCGAGCGCCTCGTCGCCACGTTGCTGGCCACCGCCCGGCTGGCCGCCGCCGCGCCCGGGGCCGGCCCCTGGGGTCCGCTCGGTGGGATCCTGTCGGGTGTCCTCGGTCACACCCCCGCAGGTGGGGACGCCGGCGGCGCGGCCGCCGGCGGCACCGCGGCCGGTGGGGGTTTCGCCACCGGCTCGCCGGAATGCTGCGTCTGCCCGATCTGTCGCGGAATCGCCGCGTTGCGGGACCCGAGTCCCGAATTCGCCGAGCGGCTCGCCACCGGCGCGGGCGACCTGGCCGCCGGGGTGGCCAGCCTGCTGCGCGCGTTCGCCCCGGCCGAACCCGCCGCGCCGGGTGCCGACGGGGGCGAGGAGTCGATCGCCGGGAACCCGACCGGGGACCACGTGTGGCGCGAGGCCACCCGTACCGGGCATGATTCTCAGCCGGCACCCGAGCAGGACGTGTGGTCCGCCGCCACCCGGGGGGAGGGCGCGGCCGATTCGGGTGCGGTCGACGGCTCCAGGTCGCGGCGCGGCGTCAGACGCGCCGAGCTGGAGTCGTCGGAGTCGCCCGCCGATGTCGCCGGGCCGGACGCGCCGGTGACGACCCGGCCGCCGGCCGGCCGTCCCGTGGTGCCCGCCTCGCGGGTGTCCGGCGAGGTGGGCGAGGACGCACCAGGCGACGGGGCCTGACCAGGTCATCCTGACCTCGCCCGGCCGGTCCGGGTGAGGTCGGGCAGCACAGCAGAGGGGAGTGGCAGCGGTGACGCTGACCATCGGAGTCGACGTCGGTGGCACGAAGGTGGCCGGCGGTGTCGTGGACGACACCGGCGCAGTTCTCGTGCAGACGCGACGGGACACCCCCGCCGATGACGTGGCCAAGACCCGCGACACCATCATCGAGCTGGTCACCGAGCTGGCCACCGGGCACGACGTGGCGGCGGTCGGCATCGGCGCGGCCGGCTGGATCGACGCGTCCCGCTCCACCGTCCTCTTCGCCCCCAACCTCGCCTGGCGGGACGAGCCGCTGCGCGAGTACGTCAGCACCGCCACCGGCCTGCCGGTGATCGTGGAGAACGACGCGAACGTGGCCGCGTGGGCGGAGTTCCGCTACGGCGCGGCCCGGGACGCCGACGACTCGATGGTCATGTTCACCATCGGCACCGGCGTCGGCGGCGGCATCGTGCTCGGCGGGGAGCTGCTGCGCGGGGCCAACGGCATCGCGGCCGAGCTGGGGCACATGCTCACCGTGCCGGACGGGCACCAGTGCGGCTGCGGCCGGCTGGGCTGCATCGAGCAGTATGCCAGCGGCAGCGCCCTGGTCCGGTTCGCCCGCGCCGCCGCGCGCCAGGAGCCGCACCGGGCCACCGCCCTGCTCGAGCTGGCCGGCGGCGAGGCCGAGGCGGTCACCGGCCCGATGGTGACCGCGGCCGCGAAGGGCGGGGACCCGGTCTCCGCCGAGGCGTTCGCCCAGGTCGGGCGCTGGCTCGGCACCAGCATGGCGGACATGGCGCAGATCCTGGACCCGCAGGTGCTCGTCGTCGGCGGCGGCGTGATCGACGCCGGTGACCTGCTGATGGGCCCGGCCCGCCGCTCGTACGGCGAGGCGCTGGCCCAGCGCAGCCGCCTTCCGGTGGCCGAGATCCGGCCCGCGGAACTGGGCAACAGCGCCGGGGTGATCGGCGCGGCCGACCTCGCCCGGCGCCTGTGAGCGCCGCCGGGGCCGCCGGTGCCGGGGTGCCGCTGCGGGTGCTGTCGTACAACATCCACAGCCAGCGGGACGACACGGCCGCGTTGGCCGAGGTGGTCCGCGCGGCCGAGCCGGACGTGGTGATCGTCCAGGAGGGGCCGCGGCGGTTCCGGTGGCGGCAGAAGTGCGCCTCGCTGGCCGACGCGTTCGGCCTGGTGGTGGCGGCCGGTGGCCTGCCCGCGCTGGGCAACCTGCTGCTCACCAGCCTCCGGGTGCGGGTGGTGGACACCCGCTGCCAGCGCTACCCGCTGACCCCCGGACGCCACCTGCGCGGGGCCGCGTACGCCGAGTGCCTGGTGGGTGGGAGCAGGTTCCTGCTGGCCGGCTCCCACCTCTCCACCGACCCGGCCGAGCGGCCCGCCCAGGCGGCGGCGTTCAAGCGGGAACTGGCCGCGGCGACGCTGCCGGTGATCGCCGGGGCCGACCTCAACGAGGGGCCGGACGGGCCGGCCTGGCGAACCGTCGCGGCCGGACTGACCGACGCGGCGGTGGCGATGGATCGGGCCGAGCGGCACACCTACTCGTGTGCGAACCCGCGCCGGCGTATCGACGCGCTCTTCGTCGACCCGCGGGTCACGGTGGTGGACTACGACGTGGTCGACACCCCGACCACCCGCCGGGCCAGCGACCATTTCCCGGTCCTGGTCGACCTGCTGCTGCCCGCCGGCGACTGACCACCGCTCACCGCGCGGCGGCTCGGCACCGCCGTCCAGCCCGTCGGGCTGGACAACGGCGGGCATTGTCGGCAGGATTTCGCACCGACCCGGCACGCGTGCCGCACAAAGGAGATGTCCCCGGTGTCCTCCTCCACCGACCTCGGCCGCCCGGTCTCCGACCGGGGCGACACCGTCTGCGTCATCGGCGCCGGGGCCAGCGGCCTCACCGCGGTGAAGAACCTCCGCGAGCACGGCTTCGGCGTCGACTGCTACGAGCGCGAGACCGGCGTCGGCGGCGCCTGGAACTGGCGGCACGACCGCAGCCCGGTGTACGCCAGCACCCACCTGATCTCGTCCCGGCCGTTCACCCAGTTCCCCGACTTCCCGATGCCGGACGACTGGCCGGACTACCCGCACCACGCCCAACTGCTGTCCTACTTCGAGCGCTACGCCGACCACTTCGACCTGCGCCAGCACATCTGGTTCGGCACCGAGGTGGTCCGGGTGGAGCCGGTCGAGGGGGACCGCTGGGACGTCACCACCCGCAGCACCGGCGGGTACGGTCCGGAACGCACCTCCCGGTACGCGGCGGTGGTGCTGGCCAACGGGCACAACTGGTCGCCGAAGCTGCCCCGGTACGAGGGCCTGGAACAGTTCCGCGGCGAGGTCATGCACGCCTCGTCCTACAAGGACCCGGCCCAGCTGCGCGGCAAGCGGGTGCTGGTGGTCGGCGCCGGAAACACCGGCTGCGACATCGCGGTGGAGGCGGCCCAGCAGGCGTCGCACTGCTGGCACTCCACCCGCCGCGGCTACTGGTACGCCCCGAAGTACGTCTTCGGCCGCCCCGCCGACCAGGTCAACGACACGCTGCTCGCGCTGCGGGTGCCGCTGCGGGTACGGCAGTGGCTCTACCACTGGACGCTGCGGCTGACCGTCGGCGACCTGACCCGGTTCGGCCTGCCGAAGCCCGACCACCGGGTGTACGAGACGCACCCGATCGCCAACAGCCAGCTCGTCTACTACGTCGGCCACGGCGAGATCACCCCGGTGTCGGACGTGGCCCGGTTCCACGACCGCACGGTCGAGCTGACCGACGGGCGGCAGATCGACCCGGAGCTGGTCGTCTTCGCCACCGGCTACCTGCCGCGCTTCGAGTTCCTCGAGGGCCGGGTGCTCGGCGACGAGGAGGGCTCGGGCCGGCCGCGGCTCTGGCTCAACGCCTTCGCCGCCGGTCATCCCACCCTCGCCGTGGTGGGCCTGGTCCAGCCGGACTCCGGCATCTTCGCCATCTCGCACTGGCAGAGCGTGCTCTTCGCCCGGTTGCTCACCCTGCGCACCAGCCGGCCGGAACGGGCCGCCACCTTCGGCCGGAAGGTCGCCGCCGGGCTCGGCGAGCGGTACTCGGCGAAGGTCAAGGACAGCACCCGGCACTGGTTCGAGGTCGGGCACGCCGACTACCTGCGCGCGCTCCAGCGCGCCCTCTACGACCTGGAGGGCAAGTGACTGTCGAAGGAGCGGCCCGGTGACCGCGGAACGGGTTCGGGTCGTCCGGGCGTGGGAGTGGGCGCGTCCCGAGCGCCCGGCGCGCCGCGAGCTGCTGTCCGCGGTGCCCGAGCTGGAGCAGGCGAAGCCGCCGCTGCTGTTCGTGCCCGGCTTCGGCCACGGCGCGTGGGCGTTCGCCGAGCACTGGCTGGGGCACGCCGCCTCGCGCGGCTTCCCGGCGTACGCGGTGAGCCTGCGCGGGCACGGCGGCAGCGAGCCGGCGCCGGACGCGACGCTGCGCGCGTACACCCATGACGTGGTCCAGGCGGCGGCGGGCCTGCCGCGGCAGGCGGTGCTGGTGGGGCACGGGGCCGGCGCCCGGGTGGTCACGCACGCCCTGGCCCGTTACCCGGCCCGGGCGGCGGTGCTGGTGGCGCCGGTGCTGGGCGGTTGGGCGACGTTCGGCACGGCGCTGCGGCGCAACCCGGTCGGTACCCTGCCGGCGGTCTTCGGCGCCGGCCTACGGCTGAACCGCCGGCAGCTGTTCAGCCGGGACCTGGCCGACGCCGACGCCCGCCGGTACGTCTCCCAACTGGGCCGGGCCAGCCGGCGGGCGCAGTGGCAACTGCTCACCGGCCGGGAGCCGGAGCCGGCGGTGGGCCGCCCGCCGGTGCTGGTCCTGGGCAGCCCGGACGACCGGGTGGTGCCGGCGTCGGCGCTGACCCGGGCCGCCCGCCGGTACGCCTCGGCCCCGCTGCTCTTCCCCGGGATGGGGCACGACCTGATGCTCGACGCCCGCTGGCGGGAACCGATCGACGCGATCCTGGACTGGCTGGACAAGGACCCGGCGCGGCCGTTGGGCTGAGCAGCGCGGTCAGCCGGCGGTGACGCGCCGGCCGAGCAGGGAGCCGCTCTCCTCCAGCGCGCTCAGGTAGGACCCGGCCCAGGCGTGGATGTCGTTGTGCCGCAGGTGGTCCCGCATCGCCCGCATCCGGGCGGCGACGTCCTCCGGCGTGGCCCGCAACGCCCGCAGCAGCTCCTGCTTGAGCCCCTCCAGGTCGTGCGGGTTCACCAGGTACGCCTGGGGCAGCTCGGCGGCCGCGCCGGCGAACTCGCTGAGCAGCAGCGCCCCGGTGTCGTCCACCCGGGCGGCGACGTACTCCTTGGCCACGAGGTTCATCCCGTCCCGCAGCGGGGTCACCGCCATCACGTCGGCGATCCGGTAGAGGGCGGCCAGCTCGGCCCGGTCGAAGGGCTGGGTGAGGTAGTGGATGGCCGGCTCGCCGACCCGGCCGAACTCGCCGTTGATCCGGCCGACCTGGTGCTCCACCCGGTCGCGGAGGATCTGGTAGCGGGCGACCCGCTCCCGGCTGGGCACCGCCACCTGGATCAGCACCGTGTCCCGGACCTTGACGTCCCCGCTGGCCAGCAGCTCCCGGTAGGCCTTGAGCCGCTGCTCGATGCCCTTGGTGTAGTCCATCCGGTCGACGCTGAGGATGACGTGCTCGGGGCCGCCGAGGTCCTGGCGGAGCCGGTCGGCCCGGTCGACGACCTCGGGCCGGGCGGCCAGCGCGGACATCTCGGCGGTGTCGATGGAGACGGGGAAGGCGCCGATCCGGACCACCCGGTCGCCGACCGCGATCCGGCGGTCGGTGGCGGGCAGCTGGAGCACCTTCGCCGCCAGCTGGGCGAAGTTGTGCGCGGCCTGCGCCCGCTGGAAGCCGACCAGGTCGGCGCCGAGCATCCCGCGCAGCAGTTCGGCCCGGCGGGGAAGCTGCATGAACAGCTCCGGCGGCGGGAACGGCACGTGCAGGAAGAAGCCGATCCGCAGGTCGGGGCGCAGCTCGCGGAGCAGCCCGGGCACCAGTTGCAGGTGGTAGTCCTGCACCCAGACCAGGCCGCCCGGCTCGGCCACCTCGGCCGCCGCTTCGGCGAACCGCTGGTTGACCCGCTGGTACGCCTCCCACCAGCGGCGGTGGTACTCCGGATGCTCGACGGCGTCGTGGTAGAGCGGCCAGAGGGTCGCGTTGGCGAACCCCTCGTAGTGGTCGCGGAGTTCGTCGCCGGTCAGCGGCACGCTGTGCATCCGTACGCCGTCCACGTCCGGCAGGTGCGGGGCGGGACCGGTGCCGCCGGCCCAGCCGACCCAGGTGGCCGGGGTGTCGCGGAGCAGTGGATGCAGGGCGCTCACCAGACCACCGGGGCTGCGGCGCCACTCGCAGGCGCCGTCCGGCGCCACGCTGTCGTCGATGGGGAGGCGGTGGGCCACCACCACGAGGGGGCTCTGTCGCATCTCGGGCATTCCGATCAGCAGGGGGACCGGCGACCGGAACGGACGTACAAACCGGACAGCCGGTGCGGGATGTGACGGACAGGGGTATTACTACTGACCGTAAGTTACACCCCTGTTACACGACCGCGCCGTCGTCCGGATCCTGCTCGTCGGAGTCGCCGGGACGCAGCCGCCAGATCAGCATCACGAACCCGGCGAGGATGCCGGTGAAGCCGAGCAGCGTGACCACCGACGGGTCGGTCACCGGCAGCAGGGTGGGGGAGAGGAAGAGCAGGAACCCGACCACGATGCAGAGCACGCCGACCACGGCGTACTTGGAGAAGTGGGGCAGCGGCGGCGGGGGCGGCGGGGTGTAGTGCTCCTCGTCGTCCGGCAGGTCGGCGCCGAAGGTGTCCAGCCCGTCCAGCAGCGACGGCTCGTCGGGCCGGCCGCGGCCGACCGAGATCCCCGAGACGTCCGCCGCGTACGGCAGTCGCCGCACGTCGGTGGCGGTCGGGCCGGCGGGCTCGTCGGTGCGGGTGCCGGCGGTGCCGGTCGGGCCGGTCGGGTCGACGGGGTCGTCGACGTCCTCGGCGGCGGGCCACGGGTGGTTGCCGGCGGCCGGGGCGGTGTGGAAGCCGGCGATGATCCTGGCCCACTCGGCCTCGATGTCGGGCTCGTCGTCCCGGGGCGGCTCGGGGGCGCCCTCGTCGGCGAGCTGGGTCAGGTAGTCCCGGGCGGTGGTCAGGTGCGAGCGGTCGACGTAGAGCCGGTCGACCGGGCGGGCCGGCACGGTGGTGGTGCGGGTGACCGGATTCAGGTCGGCGGAGGGCTGGAGGTAGGCGGCGATGCCGCCCGCGGCCAGCACGTCGAGCAGGTGCTCACCGACGCGTGGATCGACGTCGCCCGCGACCGCGTACTCGGCCGCGTCGAGCCCGTTGTCCCGCCGCCCCCGACGGGGCCCACCCGCTGACACCGGACACCTCCTCGCCGCACCACGTCGGTGCCTCCCACCCGACGCCCCGCACGTCGTGCCCTGAATCGTGACACGTCGGCACCCGGTTCCGGGAGTGCGTTGTGGCGTGCCGCTCCCGGTTCGTAGGCTTCTCCCCGACAGTTCCCGCTCGCCGACGGCGCCCCGGACGCGCCGAGGTGGAGTTGTCGTAGGGTGTCACCGCCGCCCGCCTGGAAGGACCCCGGTGCTGTACTGGCTGCTGAAGTACATCATCCTCGGCCCGCTGCTGAGGTTGATCTTCCGCCCGCAGGTCGAAGGGCTGGAGAACGTCCCGGAGACCGGCCCGGTGATCCTGGCCAGCAACCACCTCTCCTTCTCGGATTCGATCTTCACCCCGCTCATCGTCAAGCGAAAAGTCACATTCATCGCGAAGGCGGAGTATTTCACCGGGAGGGGCGTCAAGGGGTGGCTGACGAAGATGTTCTTCGTCGGCTCCGGCACCATCCCGGTCGACCGGTCCGGTGGCCGCGCCGCCCGCGCCGCCCTGGACACCCAGCTCAGGGTGCTGCGGGCCGGCGGGATCGCCGGCATCTACCCGGAGGGCACCCGATCGCCCGACGGCCGGCTCTACCGTGGCAAGACCGGGGTGGCCCGGCTCGCCCTGGAGAGCGGCGCGCCGGTGGTGCCGATGGCGATGCTCAACTCCGACGCGATCCAGCCGACCGGCCAGATCATCCCCAACCTCGGCCGGGTGCGGATCCGCTTCGGCGCGCCCCTGGACTTCTCCCGGTACGCCGGGATGGCCGGTGACCGGTTCGTCGAGCGCGCCGTCACCGACGAGATCATGTACGAACTGATGGAGCTCTCCGGCCGCGAGTACGTCGACAGGTACGCGCAGAAGGCGAAGGTCCAGCCCCGGGAGCCGATCCCCGCCTAACCCCCCCACCCCCACCCCCACCCCCACCCCCGCTCCCGCCCAGCATCCGCGCTGATTCACGGAAACTGGCCCCATCCGACGCGGAATGGGGCCAGTTTCCGTGAAAGAGTCCCATCGGGGGCGGCGGGGTGAGGTCAGCAGGCGACGGCCGGGCCGGCGTCGGGGACCGGGTGGCGGGCCAGGGCGAGCAGGCCGGGAGCCTCGTTGCGCTGGGCGAAGGCGCGCACCTCGGCCAGCGGCGCGGCGGCGGCGACATCGTCCCCGGCGCGGTCCAGCTCGGCCACCGCCAGGGCGAGGGCCAGCATCCGGTCGGTCACGTCCGGGATGCGGCCGTAGATCTCCGCGCCGGCCAGGTGCAGCTCACCGGCGCGCCGGTGGTCACCGTCCGCCGCCGCGAGGGCCCCGGTCACCGTCCGCAGCGCCGCCTCCGACCAGGGCGTCCGGTGACCGAGCCGGTCCAGCATGGCGCGGACCCGCACGGCCGCGTCCCGGCCGACCAGGCTGGCCGCGTACGCCGCGGCGGCGATCCACTCGCCGCTGGCCAGGGCCGGCACGGCCGACCAGGAGCCGGCCAGCTCGTCGATCAGCTCCGCCGCCTCGTCCATCCGCCCCTGCAGGGCCCGGCACAGCGCGGCCATCCCCAGCATGGTCCAGTGCGGCCGGTGGAAGCCGCTGCGCCGGGCGTCGTCCAGCGCGGCGGCCACGTCGTCCCGGTGCCGGGCCGGCTCGGCACCACCCTCGCGCGGGGCGGGAGCCGGCCGGGGCGCCGGCGGCACCGGCTGCCCGCGCAGCACCAGCAGGCACGAGCGCAGGCCCCGCACCTGCATGTCCCAGCCGCCGGTCGGCGTGTCGACGAAGGCGTCGGCGGCGGCGATCAGCCGGCCGAAGTCCCCGTCGAAGTACGCCCGCATCGCCTCGCCGGAATAGCTGGTGGTCAGCGTCTGCCCGCTGGCCGTACGCTCCGGCCCGGCGGTCAGCAGCGCGTCCGAGCGCAGCCAGTCGCCCTCCTCGCGGACCGCGTACGCCAGGTTCTGCACCGCCCGGTGCAGGGCCAGCAGCTGCTGCGCCCGGCTGAACTCGACCAGCGCGTGCAGCTCGTCCAGCCCCGACCGGTCACCCGACTGGTAGCGGGCGGTCGCCGCGGTGATCCGGGCGTTCGTGCGGGTCTCGGAGAGCCCCAGCCGCTCACCGATCCGGGCCGCCGTCTCCGCCGCGGCGATCGCCGGGTCCCGCTCGTAGTTGAGCATGTGCAGCCGGCCCAGCTCGGCGTACGCGTCGGCCTTCTGGCTGCTGTCCGGCAGCGGCTCGAACAGCGCCACCGCCCGGTTCAGGCAGGCCACCGCGGCGGTCCGGTCGGCGCGCAGCCAGGCCGCCTGACCGAGCAGCGTCCACGCCCGGGCGGCGCAGGCGTCGTCGCCGTGCGCGAGCAGCCGGTCGGCGAGCGCGTGCAGCTGCCCCGGCCCGCCGCCGGAGAGGAACGCGTTGCCGTCCCGGTAGAACGAGATCTCCGTGCTCAGCAGCTCCAGTTGCAGCCGGCCGACCGGGTCGCTGTCGTCGGCGAGACCCAGCGCCCGGCCGGCGTGCGCGGCGGCCGCGTCCAGCCCGTGCAGGGCGTACGCCCGGCGGGCCGCCCGGTGCAGCGCGGCGCGGGCCGGGCCGGCGTAGCGGTGGGTGTCCATGCCGAGCGTGCGGGCGATCTCGTGGGCCGCCCAGCGGTGGTGGGCGAGCACCTCGGCCAGGTCGGTGTCCCGGCTCTGCGACAGGGCGTCCAGCCAGTCCGCGGTCCGCTCGTGCCGGGCCACCCGCTCGGTACGCGGCAGCCGCTGGTAGCAGACGTCCCGGACCAGGACGTGCCGGAACCGGAACTCCGGCTGCCCGGCCATGGTGGACGCCGCCTGCTCGTGCACGAAGTCGCGCTGCTCCAGCCGGCGCAGCGCCCGCTCCACCGACTCGACCTGCTGGCCGAGCGCGGCGGCCACCGCGCCCGGCCAGAACTGCACGCCCACCACCGAGGCGGCCAGCAGCACCGCCCGGTCCTTGGCGTCGAGCAGATCGACCCGGTTGGCGATGACCGCGTGCACGCTCTCCGGCATGGGCAGCTCGAGGTGCTTCTCCAGTGACCAGCCGCGCCCCGACTGACGCAGCGCGCCCTGCTCGATGAGCATCCGGACGTACTCGTGGGCGTAGAGCGGGTTGCCGCCGGCCACCTCGACCAGCGGGGTGAGCATCTCGGCGGGGAACGCGGCCTGGCCGAACATGTGCGCGTAGAGCGAGGCGATGCCGGTGTCCCGCAGCGGCGGCAGGGTGATGGTCACCGAGCCGGTGATCGTCCCCGCCCAGCTGGGATCCCGGTCGACCAGCTCCGGCCGGGCGGTGCAGAGCAGCAGCAGCGGCACGTCCCGGGCGGCGGCGCCGAGCAGCTCGACGAAGCGCAGCATGGCGTCGTCGGCCCAGTGCAGGTCCTCGAAGACCAGCACGGTGGGGCGCCGGGCCGCGAGGGCCAGCAGGAACCGCCGCCACGCCGACTCGGCCTCCTCCGCCGGCAGGGCGGTGCCGGCCAACCCGACCAGCGGGCGCAGCGCGTCCACGATCCGGTCCCGCTCGGTCGGCCCGACCAGCTCGGCGATCGCGGCGGTGAGCCGCTGCGCCGCCGTGGACGCCGGATCGGTGTCGAGGATGCCGGCCTCGGTCTTCACGATGTCGGCC
Source organism: Micromonospora solifontis (assembly GCF_003725545.1). GTDB lineage: Bacteria > Actinomycetota > Actinomycetes > Mycobacteriales > Micromonosporaceae > Micromonospora > Micromonospora solifontis. Next base: position 25,414 of record NZ_RJLN01000045.1, read on the forward strand.
AGCGCGGCGAAGGTGACGTTCTCGCCGAACGGCGGGCACCGCCCGGTCCGCCAGGTCAACGGCTCGTCGACCAGCCGGCCGGCGTGCCGGTACAGCTCGCGGACCAGCCGGCTCTTGCCGATGCCGGCCCGGCCGAACACCGTCACCACCTGCGGGAGCCGGTCCCGCAGCGACCGGTGCAGGGCGTTGACCAGCAGCCCCAGCTCGTGCTCGCGGTCGATCAGCGGAGTGGTGTCGGGTTCCCGGTCGGTGGGCTGCCGGCGGACCGGGGAGAGGGCGAGCCACACCTCGGTGGGGGTGGAGCGGCCGCGCAGGGTGACCGGCGGCTGTTCCTCGTACCGGATGGCGTCCTTGGTCAGCGCGTGGGTGGCGCCGCAGACCAGCACCCCGCCGGGCGGCGCCACCGACTGCATCCGGGACGCCGTGTTGACCACGTCGCCGGCCACGATCGCCTGGCCGCCGTCGCGTGCGGCGGCCACGTCCACCAGCGCCTCGCCGGTCGCCACCCCGACCCGGAAGCGCAGCTCGTCGCGGCCGGTGGGGGCGAACCGGGTGAGCACGCGTTGCAGCTCCAGCCCCGCCCGGACGCAGCGCAGCGCGTCGGTCTCGGTGGCCACCGGGGCGCCGAAGAGCGCCATCACGGCGTCACCGATGTACTTCTCGACCACCCCGCCGTACTGCCCGACCACCCGCTTGGCCGCGGAGAAGAAGCCGGTCTGCATGCCCCGGACCTGCTCCGGGTCGGCCCGCTCGACGTACGGGGTGAAGTCGATCAGGTCGACGAAGAGCACGCTGACCCGGCGGCGGTCCTCCTGCGGCGCCGCGACCGGTTGCTTCGCCCCGGCGCGGGGCGATCCGCACGAGGTGCAGAAGGTCACGTCGGCGGCGAGCGGGCGCAGGCAGTGCGGGCAGACGGCGCCCAGCTCCGCGCCGCAGCCACCGCAGAAGCGGTCGCCGTCGGCGGCGGTACGTCCACAACGGTCACACTGCGCGGAGATGACACCCTCCACTGGTGGATTTTCCGGCCGGACCCGGCCGGGCGCCGCCCCCCGCGGCGTCCACCCCGAGTATCACCGTCGCCCGACCTGTCAGGTACCGGGCTGTTGGCTTGTGGACACTCGTCCGGGCAGCCAGCGCCGGGCCACGCGGACTACATTCATGCTGCCGGACGACGACGACCGCGATCACAAGGGGGACGACATGGTGTACGTGAAGCTGGAGAGCGACTGGACCGACGCCGACGGCGTCGCGCACTCGGCGGGGGAGTCCGTCGACGTGGACGCCGCCACGCTCGCCACGCTCCAGGCCGAGGGCATCGTCAGCGAGGGGTCCAGCGGCGGCAAGGACACCACCGAGTGGGCCGGGCCGGGCAGCACCACCGCGTGGGCGGGGCCGGGCAGCGCCACCGTCTGAACGGAGCCGACGTGCGAAGGGCCGGGGCGGCAACCCCGGCCCTTCGCGTGTCGGTCAGCGGTCGTTCATGCCGGCGCGGCGGCGCAGCGCGGCCACGTCGGTCACCACGATGCGGCGACCCTCGGTGCGCAGCCACCCCCGGCTGGCGAACGAGCCGATGGCCTGGTTGACGCTCTGCCGGGAGCCGCCGGCCATCTCGGCCAGCTGGCTCTGGTTGAGCTCGATCGTGATCATCGGGGCCTGGCTCTCGCCAGCCAGCCGGACCAGCGTCTTGGCGACCCGGCCGGGCAGGTCGAGGAAGACGTGGTCGGCGTTCTGCTCGGTGAGCCGGCGGATCAGCCCACCGAGCGAGCGCATCACCGCGTCGAGGATGCGCGGGTTGGAGTGCACCAGTTCCATGAAGGCCGGGCGGGACAGCGCCAGGGCGGCGCAGTCCTCGATCGCCTCGGCCGACGCCGACCGGGTGGAGGCGTCCAGCAGGGAGACCTCGCCGAGCACGTCCGGCGGTCGGATCACCGACAGCACGGCCCGCTCGCCGGTCGGCGCGGTGCGGAACACCGCCACCGCCCCCCGGCGCAGCACGATCAGCGACTCGCCGGGGTCGTTCTCCACGAAGAGCAACTGACCCTTGCGGTACGTACGCGGCACGGCCGCGGCGATGACCCGCTGCCGCACCTCCGGCTCCAGCCCGGCGAACATCTCCACGCCCGTGAGCGCGTCACCCGGCTCCGGCAGGCGAACCTCCACGGCCCAACCCCTCCCCGGTCAAGGACCACAACTCGCACACCGGGTGAACCTGTCATCCCCGGCACGAGGCATCAGAACCGGTTCGGCGTCCGGTAGCGGTACACATCAGATCATGACGCTCCGGTCGCGTGCTGTACACCCCCGGAGACACTTCCGTGACCGTCCCGAGCTGCGGCGCGGGGGGCGGTGACCTCGACGGACGCCCCGCCCGCCGGCGCCGGACGGCGGTGGGCGAGGATGGCGGGGATGGTCTACCGCTACTTCTACGACTGCGAGTTCATCGAGGACGGCCGTACCGTCGATCTGGTGTCGATCGGCGTCGTCGACGAGTACGGCCGTGAGTTCTACGCGGTCTCCACCGAGTTCGACGACTCCCGGGCCGTGCCCTGGGTGCGCCGCAACGTCCTGGACAAGCTCCCCTCGCCGGCCGACCGGGCCTGGCGGTCCCGGGAGCGGATCCGGGACGACCTCTACGAGTTCCTGATGGCGCCGGTCCGCGACCGGCCGGGGGAGCAGCTGGAGCTCTGGGCCTGGTACGCGGCGTACGACCACGTGGTGCTGGCTCAGCTGTGGGGCGCGATGCCGGCGCTGCCCCGGGAGATCCCCCGGTTCACCAAGGAACTGCGCCAACTCTGGGACGACCGGGGGCGGCCACGGCTGCCGGACGCCGAGGCGGACCGGCACGACGCCCTGGTGGACGCCCGGCACAACCTGGCCCGGTGGCGGGCGCTGACCGAACGGTGACCGTCGCGCAGGTTTGACCGGTTCTGTCCGGGGCACGGGGTCGGCATCCGAGCCGAGCGAGGAGTGCCCCCATGAGCAACGAGCCGACCAGCACCGCCGACGCCCGCCGCCGGGTCACCGAGCTGATCCGGGCCGCCCGGATCGGCCTGCTGACCACCACCGCCGTGGACGGGCGGCTGGTCAGCCGGCCGATGGCGCTGCAGGAGGCGGAGTTCGACGGCGACCTCTGGTTCTTCGCGTACGCGGACTCCGCCAAGGTCCGCCAGATCCGGGTGAATCCGGAGGTCAACGTCGGCTTCTCGGACCAGCGCCACCAGGCCTGGGTGTCGGTGGCCGGCACCGCCCAGGAGGATTGGGACGCCGCCCGCGCCGAGCGGCTGTGGCACCCGCTGCTCAAGGCCTGGTTCCCGGACGGGCCGGACACCCCGGGGCTGACGTTGATCAAGGTGCACGCCGGGTCCGCGGAGTACTGGGACTCTCCCGGCGGCGCCGTGGTCAACCTGCTCGGGCTCGCCCGGGCGGCGGTGACCGGGCGGCCACCCCGGGCGGGAGAGAACCGCGAGGTCAGCTACTGACCGGTAGCCGGAAACCGGTCGGGCCGCGGTGTCGGCGTACACCTGGGCCGACTACAGTGCGCACTGACGGCCCGCCCCGGGCCGGCAACGGCGCCGATGGTCTGATCTGACACATATCCTGGGGCTTATCCGGGCTTTACCTGATGCTCCAGGAGGATGAGCAGATCATGCGTATCGGCGTGCTCACCGGCGGTGGCGACTGCCCAGGTCTCAACGCGGTGATTCGGGCGGTGGTCCGCAAGGGCGTCGCCACCTATGGTCACGAGTTCGTGGGCTTCCGGGACGGCTGGAAGGGCCCGCTGGAGGGCCTGACCAAGCCGCTGGGCATCGCGGAGGTCCGCGGCATCCTGCCGCGCGGCGGCACCATCCTCGGCTCGTCCCGGACCAACCCGTTCAAGATCGAGAATGGCGTCGAGCGGATCAAGGAGAACCTGGCCGCCCAGGGCGTCGACGCGCTGATCGCCATCGGCGGCGAGGACACCCTCGGCGTCGCCACCAAGCTGCACGAGCTGGGCGTCCACGTCATCGGCGTGCCGAAGACCATCGACAACGACCTCGGCGCCACCGACTACACGTTCGGCTTCGACACCGCCGTCAACATCGCCATGGAGGCGATCGACCGGCTGCACACCACCGCGGAGAGCCACCACCGCACCCTGGTCGTGGAGGTGATGGGCCGGCACGCCGGCTGGATCGCCCTGCACGCCGGCCTGGCCGGTGGCGCCAACGTGATCCTGCTGCCGGAGCGGCAGTTCGACGTCGAGCAGGTCGCCGGGTACGTCGAGAAGCGCTTCCAGCACCAGTACGCCCCGATCGTCGTGGTCGCCGAGGGCGCCCAGCCGCTCGACGGCCAGATGGTCCTGCACAACCAGGAGCTCGACGCCTTCGGCCACGTCCGCCTCGGCGGCATCGGCCAGTGGCTCGCCGAGCAGCTGGAGGCCAAGACCGGCAAGGAGGCCCGCACCGTGGTGCTCGGCCACATCCAGCGTGGCGGCACCCCGACCGCGTTCGACCGGGTCCTCGCCACCCGCCTCGGCCTGCAGGCGATCGACGCGGCGCACGAGGGCGACTGGGGCAAGATGGTCGCGATGCAGAGCACGGACATCGTCCGGGTCCCCCTCGCCGAGGCCACCCGGGAGCTGAAGACCGTGCCGCTGGAGCGGTACGCCGAGGCCGAGGTCTTCTTCGGCAGCTGATCGACGGCCGGTGGCGCGGCGGCCCCGACGGGTCCGCCGCGCCCCGCCGCGAGGCGAGAGGGGTACGGCGTCATGGCACCCGAGGTGCACACCGTCGCGGTGATCGGCGCGGGCAAGATCGGCGAGCTGATGCTCTCCGGGCTGCTCCGCTCCGGCTGGCCGGTGGAGCGGCTGCTCGCCACCGCCCGGCGGCCCGCCCGCGCGCAGGAGCTGACCGCCCGGTACGGCGTACGGGTGGTGGACAACCTCACCGCGGTGGACGAGGCGGAGGTGCTCGCCATCTCGGTAAAGCCGCAGGACGCGGGCGCGCTGCTGGACGAGATCGGCCCCAAGGTGCCGGCCGACAAGCTGGTCATCTCGCTCTGCGCCGGCCTGCCCACCAGCTTCTTCAACCGCCGGCTGCCCGAGGGCACCCCGGTGGTGCGGGTGATGACCAACACCCCGGCGCTGGTCGACGAGGCGATGAGCGCCATCTCCGCCGGCGCCCACGCCACCGGCGCGCACCTGGCCCTCGCCGAGGAGATGTTCAAGCCGCTCGGCGCCACCCTCCGGGTGCCCGAGTCGCAGCAGGACGCGGTCACCGCCCTCTCCGGCTCCGGTCCCGCCTACTTCTACCTGCTGGTCGAAGCCATGATCGACGCCGGCATCCTGCTCGGGCTGCCGCGCCAGGTGGCGCACGAGCTGATCGTGCAGACCGCCATCGGCTCGGCGGTGATGCTGCGCGACTCCGGCGAGCACCCGGTCAAGCTCCGCGAGGCGGTCACCTCGCCCGCCGGCACCACCATCTCGGCCATCCGGGAGCTGGAGAACCACGGCGTACGCGCGGCCATGCTGGCGGCCCTGGAGGCGGCCCGGGACCGGGCCCGCGAACTCGCCGCCCAGGCCGACTGAGCCGCGCCGGGACGCTGCTCACCAGGTCGGCGACATCGGGCTGTCCGCAGCGGGCTGACATCGCCGTGTCGCCGGGGCGGAGTTGATCAGCCAGCCCGGGGAGGCGGCGCCGGACACGGTCGTGCCCCATACTGGCGCGGTGTTCACTCTCGCCCAGGCGCGGCACCTGGTGGCCACCCTGCGACCCCGCGTCGACGAGCTGATCCGGCTCCGGGCCGACCTGGCCGAGCTGCGCGCCGACCTGGCCGACCACGGGGTCAGTGTGCTGGGCGGGCGGGCCGAGCTGAAGTCCCTGGAGGCGCGGCTGCACGCGGTGCTGGAGGAGCTGCACCAGCACGACATCCAGGTCAAGGGGATCGCCCCGGTGCTGCTGGACTTTCCGGGGGAGCGGGACGGCCGGGCGGTGCTCTGGTGCTGGCTGGAGGGGGACGACGGCGTGTGCTGGTACCACCGCGCCGAGTGCGGCTTCGCCGGCCGCCGTCCGGTCTGAACCCCACCGCCCCGGGGCCGGCCGGGACCGGCCGGCGGCTATCGTGCGGTCCGTGGTGGACGCACGCCGGGCGACGCCCGAGGACGCGGTCGAGCTGGTCCGGCTGCGCGGGCTGATGCTCGCCGCGATGGCCGGTGTGGAGCCGGCGCCGGGCCCCGTGGCAGGACGTGGCCCGGGACAGCCTGCGGGACTGGCTGGCCGAGCCGGAGCCGTGGCTGGCGGCCTTCGTGGTGGACGCCCCGGGGGGCGGGCTCGCGGCCTGCGCGGTGGGCACGATCGAGCGCCGGCTCGGCGGCCCGACCAACCCGAGCGGGCTGACCGGCTACGTCTTCAACGTCAGCACCGATCCGGCGCACCGCCGGCGCGGCCACTCCCGGGCCTGCATGACGGCGCTGCTGGCCTGGTTACGGGAGCGGGACGTGCGCAAGATTGACCTGCGGGCGTCCGAGGCGGGGCGGCCGCTCTACCGCTCGCTCGGCTTCCGGGAGACCGCCGAACCGACGATGCGGCTCACCTTCCCGGCCGAACCGCCGCCGCAGCCCGCTTGATCCACCCGCCATGCCGCGAACGGGGGCATCCCCCGCTCGTCACACTCCGCTCTGCCGCGAACCGCGGGCGACCTGCGCCGGGCGGTGTGGTCGACAGCGGACAGTGCTGGCGGAAATCTTCACAGCCGAGGCACAGCACGGCAATGGTTTGTAGTCATTGGCGCCTATCCGCACCCTGTGCGAATCGATGATCTTCCGTCGGTATCCAATTATTGATATCTATCTCGCACCACCACTTCCCACCCCCAGGAGTGCGACGTGCGGAGATCCCGTCTTGCCACCCTCGCCCTGACGCTGGCCTCGTCCCTCGGCATCGTGCTGACGGTGGCCAACCCTGCCCAGGCCGCCGCCACCGACCGGTACGTCGCGCTCGGCGACTCGTACGCCTCCGGTGTCGGCGCCGACAGCTACACCGCGGAGAGCGGGTCCTGCCTGCGCAGCACCAACGCCTATCCCGCCCTCTACAACACCAACATCAAGCCGGCCTCGTACGTCTCGGTGGCCTGCTCCGGCGCGACCACCGCCACCGTCATCAACAGCCAGCTCTCCGCGCTCTCCTCGACCACCACCCTGGTCAGCGTCACGGTCGGCGGTAACGACGTCGGCTTCGCCAGCATCATGACCACCTGCGTGCTCGAGGGTGAGACGCAGTGCGTGGCCGCCGTGCAGGCCGCCGAGGACAAGGCCCGCACCGAGCTGCCCGGCAAGCTGGCCAACGTCTACAACGGCATCCGGAGTCGCTCGCCCAACGCCCGCGTGGTGGTCGTCGGCTACCCGGTCTTCTACCAGCTCGGCACGATCTGCGTCGGGCTCAGCGCGACCTCCCGGGCGAAGATCAACGAGGGGATCAACCTGGTCGACGACATCACGCGGACGGCCGCCACCTCCGCCGGCTTCAAGTTCGCCGACGTGCGCTCGATCTTCGTGGGCCACCAGCTCTGCAGCTACGGCGAGAAGTGGCTGCACGCGTTGAACTACCTGAACCTGACCATCTCGTACCACCCGACGGCGGCCGGCCAGTCCGGCGGCTACTACCCGGTCTTCCGGTCCGTCGCGGGCTGACCGCCACGACGCGTCCGGGGCGGGGATCGTCCCGCCCCGGACCCGCGTGCACTGTCGGACCCGGCCGCTAGTCTCCGCTGCGCTGATGCGCGGACGAAGTGGAGTCACGATGGGGACCTGGGCGGCGGGACCGTTCGACAACGACACGGCGGCGGACTGGTGCGGTGACCTGGACGACGCCGCGCCGGAGGAGCGACCGGCCCTGGTCGAGCGGGCCCTGCGGGCCGCCCTCGCCGAGGGTGGCTACCTGGACTCCGACCTCGCCGTCGAGGCGGTCGCGGCGGCCGCGGTGATCGCCGCCCACCTGCCGGGCGCGCCGGCCGTCGACTCGCCGTGCGCGCCGGACTTCCTGATCGCCGGGGCCCGGCTGGACCTGCCCGAGCAGCTGCGGCCACTGGCCGTCCGGGCGCTGGACCGGGCGGTGGCCGACGATTCCGAGCTGGCCGAGCTGTGGGCCGAGGCCGGTGAGCCGAACGAGTTCCGCGCCGAGGTGGCCCTGCTCCGCTCGGCGCTCGCGCGAGCCTGAGCGCCGGCCGGCCCGGGGCATGCCGCCGCCCGGGCCGGCCGGCGGGGATCAGGCCGGCAGCACCTTCTCGATCGCGGCCCGCAGCTCGGGGGAGTCCGGGGTGACCTGCGGGGCGAACCGGGCCGCCACCGTGCCGTCCGGGGCGATGAGGAACTTCTCGAAGTTCCACCGGATGTCGCCGGTGTGCCCCTCCGCGTCCGGGGTGGACACCAGTTCCGCGTAGAGCGGGTGCCGGTCCGGGCCGTTGACGTCGATCTTCTCCGTCAGCGGGAACGTCACCCCGTAGTTGACCTGGCAGAACTCCTCGATCTCGGCGGCCGTGCCGGGCTCCTGGCCGGCGAACTGGTTGCACGGCACGCCGAGCACGGTCAGGCCCCGCTCCGCGTAGCTGTCGGCGAGGGCCTGCAGGCCGGCGTACTGCGGGGTGAGCCCGCACCGCGAGGCCACGTTGACCACCAGCAGGGCCCGGCCCCGGTACTGCGCGAGGTCCGCCGGGCCGCCGGAGAGGGCATCGATCCGTACGTCGAAAACGCTCATGCGCCGAGGCTACGCGCCCGGCGGCGGGGCCGGTCGCGCGGCGGCGAGAGATCGAAGCATCGACATCTTGACGAAGTGATGACGGCGTGAGTAGCGTCTCAGCATTCAATCAGGAAAGTTTCCTAACTATTGAGGAGACGCCGTATGAAGAGATCGCTCCGCCGGGCCCTCTGGGCCACCGGCGCCGTGGTCGCGCTGGTGGCCGCGGCGATGCCTCTGGCGACCGCGTCCGCCGCGGGCAGCGTGACCGCCACCTTCACCAAGGTGCAGGACTGGGGGACCGGCCACGAGGGGAAGGTCACCGTCACCAACGGCACCAGCGCCAGCGTGGACACCTGGCGTATCGAGTTCGACCTGCCGGCCGGCACGACCATCAGCAGCTTCTGGGACGCCGACGTCACCAGCAGCGGCAACCACTACGTGGCGGTCAAGAAGAGCTGGGCCGGGCCGCTCGCCCCCGGGGCCAGCTTCAGCTGGGGCTACAACGGCACGGGCCCGTACCAGGCGCCGCTGAACTGCACGGTCAACGGCGGCTCCTGCTCCGGCGGCGGCACCCCGACCACCAGCGCCCCGACGACGACCGCTCCGCCCACGACCGCCCCGCCCACCACGGCGCCGCCCACGACCGCCCCGCCCACGACCGCTCCGCCGACCACGCCCCCGCCGCCCACCGGTGGCAAGAAGGTCGTCGGCTACTTCACCGAGTGGGGCGTCTACGGCCGCAACTACCACGTGAAGAACGTCCACACCAGCGGGTCGGCCGCCAAGATGACCCACCTGCTGTACGCCTTCGGCAACACCACCGGCGGCCGGTGCAGCATCGGGGACAGCTACGCCGACTACGACAAGGCGTACACCGCGGCGGACAGCGTGGACGGCGTGGCCGACACCTGGGACCAGCCGCTGCGCGGCAACTTCAACCAGCTCCGCAAGCTGAAGAAGATGTACCCGAACCTGAAGGTCATCTGGTCCTTCGGCGGGTGGACCTGGTCGGCCGGCTTCACCCAGGCCGCGCAGAACCCGGCCGCGTTCGCCGACTCCTGCTACGCGCTGATCAAGGACTCCCGCTGGGCCGACGTCTTCGACGGCATCGACATCGACTGGGAGTACCCGAACGCCTGCGGCCTCCAGTGCGACAGCAGCGGCCCGAACGCCTTCAAGAACGTGATCAGCGCCCTGCGGGCCAAGTTCGGCTCCAGCTTCCTGGTCACCGCGGCGATCACCGCCGACGGCAGCAGCGGCGGCAAGATCGACGCCACCGACTACGCCGGCGCGGCCCCGAACCTCAACTGGCTCATGCCGATGACGTACGACTACTTCGGCGCCTGGGCGGCCCAGGGCCCGACCGCGCCGCACTCGCCGCTCACCTCGTACACCGGCATCCCGCAGCAGGGCTTCTGGTCCGACGCGGCGATCCAGAAGCTCAAGTCCAAGGGCATCCCGTCCGACAAGCTGCTGCTCGGCATCGGCTTCTACGGCCGGGGCTGGACCGGGGTCACCCAGACCGCCCCGGGCGGGACCGCCACCGGCCCCGCGCCCGGCACCTACGAGCAGGGCATCGAGGACTACAAGGTGCTCAAGGGCAGCTGCCCGGCGACCGGCACGATCGCCGGCACCGCGTACGCCAAGTGCGGCTCGAACTGGTGGAGCTACGACACCCCGGCCACCATCGGCGGCAAGATGACGTACGCGAACAACCAGGGCCTCGGTGGCGCGTTCTTCTGGGAGCTCTCCGGTGACACCAGCAACGGTGAGCTGATCAGCGCCATCAAGGGCGGTCTCGGCTGAGCCGAGGGCCGACGCACCACCCACCCGGCGGGGAGGGGCCGCACCGGCCCCTCCCCGCCCGCGCGTCTCAACCCCCGGACGCCGCGCGCCCGCTGTCGCGCGGCCGGCAGCGTGCCGCTCCGGCCGGTCCCGGCGTCCGGGGTGAGGATGGGCGGGGAGGCCGCCGACCGGCGTGCGGGTCGATGTGACACACTCGCGGCTCGGCACGTCTGATGCCCCGCGCTCGATCGGAGGGACCGATGGGTCAGCCGCACCGGAGGGTGGTCACCGGCGTCGCCCTGCTCGCGCTCCTGCCCGCCGCCCTGGCCGGCTGCGGCCTCACCGGCGGAGACGACTCCGACGGCGGCACCGGCTCCGGCCCGCCGCAGAAGGCCCCCGCCGCGGAGGCCGCCGCCAAGAGCCGGGAGCGGGTGCAGGCGTACCTGGACGCGATGGTCGCCAAGGACGTCGACGCCGGCCGCAGCCAGCTCTGCGCGCCCGCGCAGGCCGCCTTCGACGCCGGCGCCACCGGCCCGAACGGCGACTTCGCCGACCACTTCACCGTGCCGCACTCCACCATCACCGACGTCCGCTCCGGCCCGCACGGTCAGGAGGTCAGTACGGCGGTGACGGTCGCCGTCGGCACCCGCAAGGCCACCCGGCCGCTGCTGTTCACCGTCACCCGCAGCGGAGCCGACTGGTGCATCGCCGGCGAGGCGCCGGGCGGCAACGCCCCGGAGCCGGCCACCACCCCGTGACCCGGCGCCCGAGCTGCCCCGCGCCGGGCCGGCGGTGTGGTGGGCGTCTCCCAGTGGCCGGAACCGTCCCCCTCGCCGGTGGGTCGCCCGGGCGGTCGCCGTACGCTTTCTGTCATGCGCCATGAGTGGCATCAACTGAGTCACCCCGCGGTGGGCAGCCCGAGCCTGCAGACCAGCCGTCCGACCGTCGACTCCGCCGAGGACGCGGCCCTCGGCCTGGACCGCTGGCGGGACCTGCCCCGCGCGCAGACCCCGCCCTGGCCGGACCCGGTCCAGGTCGCCGAGGTCTGCAAGGTGCTCGACACGGTGCCCTCGGTGGTCGCCCCGTACGAGGTCGACCAGCTCCGGCAGCGCCTCGCGCTGGTCTGCGAGGGCAAGGCGTTCCTGCTCCAGGGCGGCGACTGTGCGGAGACCTTCGCCGACAACACCGAGAGCCACCTGCTGGCCAACGGCCGCACCCTGCTCCAGATGGCGATCGTGCTGACCTACGGCGCGTCCCTGCCGGTGGTGAAGGTGGCCCGGGTCGCCGGCCAGTACACCAAGCCCCGGTCGCTGCCGACCGACGCGCGCGGCCTGCCGGCGTACCGCGGCGACATGATCAACTCGCTGGAGGCCACGCCGGAGGCGCGGGTCGCCGACCCGCAGCGCATGATCCGGGCGTACGCCAACTCGGCCGCCGCGATGAACATGCTCCGGGCGTACCTGGCCGGCGGGCTGGCCGACCTGCACGCGGTGCACGACTGGAACAAGGACTTCGTCCGGCAGTCGCCGGCCGGCGAACGCTACGAGGCGATCGCCCGGGAGATCGACCGGGCCATCGCCTTCATCCGGGCCTGCGGGATGACCGACGACGAGGCGCTGCGGACGGTCACCCTCTACTGCTCCCACGAGGCCCTCGCCCTGGAGTACGACCGGGCGCTCACCCGGATCTCCGGCAACCGGGCGTACGGGCTCTCCGGGCACTTCCTCTGGATCGGCGAGCGCACCCGGCAGATCGACGGCGCGCACATCGACTTCATTTCCCGGATCGCCAACCCGATCGGCGTCAAGCTCGGCCCGACCACCACGCCGGACGAGGCCATCGAGCTCTGCGAGAAGCTCAACCCGGACAACGTCCCCGGCCGGCTCACCCTGATCAGCCGGATGGGCAACCACCGGGTCCGGGACGCCCTGCCGCCGATCGTCGCCAAGGTCACCGCGGCCGGCGCCAAGGTGGTCTGGCAGTGCGACCCGATGCACGGCAACACCCACGAGTCCTCGAACGGCTACAAGACCCGACACTTCGACCGGATCGTCGACGAGGTGCTGGGCTACTTCGAGGTGCACCGCGGGCTGGACACCCACCCGGGCGGCCTGCACGTCGAACTGACCGGCGAGGACGTCACCGAGTGCCTCGGCGGCGCCCAGGGCATCGAGGATCTCGACCTGCCCGACCGGTACGAGACCGCCTGCGACCCGCGACTGAACACCCAGCAGTCGCTGGAGCTGGCTTTCCTGGTCGCGGAGATGCTCCGTGGCTGACCGGAGGAGTGAGCGTGGCTGACCTGATCGATCTTCGTTCGGACACCGTGACCCGGCCCACCGCCGGGATGCGGGAGGCGATGGCCACCGCCGAGGTCGGCGACGACGTGTACGGCGAGGACCCCACCGTCGCCGAACTGGAGGCCGAGGTCGCCGCGCTCTTCGGGCACGAGGCGGCGCTCTTCGCCCCGACCGGCTCGATGGCCAACCAGATCGCTCTCCAGCTGCTGGTGCCGCCCGGGGACGAACTGCTCTGCGACGCCGACGCGCACGTCGTCACGTACGAGATCGGCGCGGCGGCCGCGTACGGCGGGATCTCGTCGCGGACCTGGCCGGCGGTCGGCGCGGAGATCGACCCGGACTTGGTGGCCGGAATGGTGCGCCCGGACGGTTACTTCGCCGTGCCGACCCGGGCGATCGCCGTCGAGCAGACCCACAACCGGGGCGGTGGCGGGGTGATCCCCCTGGCGACGCTGCGCGAGCTGCGCCGGATCGCCGACGACCACGAGCTGGCCCTGCACTGCGACGGCGCCCGGATCTGGCACGCGCACGTCGCCGACGGCGTCCCGCTGCACGAGTACGGCGCCCTCTTCGACACCCTGTCGGTCTGCCTCTCCAAGGGCCTCGGCGCGCCGGTCGGCTCGCTGGTGGTGGGCAGCGCGGAGAAGATCGCCCGGGCCCGGTTCGTCCGTAAGCGGATGGGCGGCGGCATGCGGCAGGTCGGCGTCCTCGCCGCCGCCGGCCGGTACGCGCTGGCGTACCACGTCGAGCGGCTCGCGGACGACCACGCCAAGGCGGCCCGGCTGGCCGAGGCGGTCGCCCCGTTCGGGGTGCTGGCCAGCCCGGTGCGGACCAACATCGTGCCGCTCGACCTGACCAAGCACCCGCTCGACGCGAAGGCCCTCGCGGCCGCCGCCCGGGCGCAGGGCCTGCTGATCTCGGTCCTCGGCCCCCGTACCGCCCGCCTGGTCACCCACCTGGACGTGCCGGACGACGCCATCACCCGCGCCGCCGACACCCTCACCACCCTCCTCCGCGCCTAACCCCCACCCCGCGATCTTCGTGTTGATCAAGGGGTTTGCGTCAGGATCCGCGCTTCCGCCGACGCAAACCCTTGATCAACGCCGGCCAAGCGCGGCGCGGCGGGGGCCGATGGGGGTGGGTCAGGGGTGGAGGCGTTTGAGGGCGGCGATGTCGGCGGCGTGGCCGATGTGCTTCTCGGTCGGGGTCTCCACCAGGACCGGTACGCCGGCGGTGGCGGGGTGGCGCATCAGCTCGGCGAACGCCGGCTCGCCGATGGTGCCCTTGCCGATGTTCTCGTGCCGGTCCCGGGTCGAGCCGCACAGGTCCTTCGAGTCGTTCGCGTGCACCAGCTTCAACCGGTCCGCCCCGACCGTGGCGACCAGGGTGTCCAGCGTCGTGGTCATCCCGCCCTCGGCGGCCAGGTCGTGCCCCGCGGCCCAGGCGTGGCAGGTGTCGAAGCAGACGCCCATCATGGGGTGCCGGTCCACCGCGTCCAGGTAGGGGCCCAGGTGCTCCACCCGGCTGGCCAGTGAGCGGCCGCCCCCGGCGCTCGGCTCCACCAGCAGCATCGGCCCGCCGGCCGCCGCCAGCTCGTCCAGCAGCGGCAGCAGGGTCTCGCGTACCTGTCGCATCGCCGCCTCGGCGTGGCCGGCGTCCACCGCGCTGCCCGCGTGGAAGACCACCCCCTCGGCGCCGATCGCCCGGCCCCGGCGCAGCGCGTGCGCCAGGGTCTGCGCCGACCGCTCCACCGTGGCCGGGGTGGGCGAGCCCAGGTTGACCAGCAGCGAGGCGTGGATGAAGACCGGCACCGCCCGTTCCCCGCAGCCGTCCCGGAACAGGGCGTCCTGCGCCGCGTCGCCCGCCGGCAGGGCCCAGCCCCGGGAGTTGGAGACGTAGACCTGCACGACCTCGGAGCCGGCCGCGTCGACGTACGGTAGTGCCGCCTTCGCCAGGCCACCGGAGGTCGGGGTGTGCGAGCCCACCCGCCGCCGCGCGCTCACAGGCAGGTCACCGTGACCGTGGTGCCCGGGGGCACCGGCGTGTTCTCGCCCGGGTTCTGGAAGCGGGCCGTCCCGTTGGGGTTGAGCTGGATGTTGACCGGGAAGCCCTGGCTCTCCAGCACCTGCTTCGCCTGCTGGCAGGGCAGGTCGACGACCCGCGGGACGGTCACCTGCGCCGGACCCTTGCTGACCTCCAGCTTGACCTGGGTGCCCTTCTCCACGCCGGTGCCGTCGGCAGGGCTCTGGCCGAGGACCTCGTCCCTGGGCTTGTCGGAGTCCTTGTACGTCTCGACCGGGGTCAACCCGAGCTGGGCGAGGATGTTCCGGGCCTCGTTGAGGTTCTTGCCGACCAGGTTCGGCACGCTGATCGGGGCCCGGCCCTTGCTCAGCACCAGGGTCACCTTCGCGCCCGGCTTGACCACCGTGCCCACCTTCGGGTCGGTGTCCAGCACCACCCCGGCGGGCAGCTCGTCACTGTACCGGGCGGTGCCCTTGACCGGGACCAGCTTGGCGTCGGTCAGCTGGGTCTTGGCCAGCTCGAAGTCCTGGCCAACCACGTCCGGCACCGGCAGCTGCTCCGGGCCGAGGGAGAGGGTCAGGGTGATCGTGCCGCCCTTGAGGATCCGCGCCGCGGAGGCCGGATTCTGCCCCAGCACGCTGTCCTTCGGCACCTTGTCGTCGTAGCGGGGTTCGGCGTATTTCAGGGTGAAGCCGCCCCGGGCGGCCTGCGCCTGCGCCTCGGTCTTGGTGAGGCTGACCAGCTGCGGGGCCACCGTGTAGCGGCCGATCCCGAACCACCAGCCGCCGACCGCGGCCACCAGGCCGAGCACCACGGCCGCCGCGGCGACCGCCAGCCGGCCGCGGGGGGAGCCCATCACCCGGGTACGCAGGCCGGCCAGCTGGGCACCCAGGCCCTCGCTCCCGGTGGCGGCCCGGCGGCGGTGCGAGCGCTGCCCGCCCCCCTCGGGCAGCCGGGCCCAGGCGGGGCGGTCGGCCGGTCGGACCGCCGCGACCACCATGGTCGGCTGGGCTACCGGGGTGGTCTCGTCCGCCACCCGGCGCAGCACCGCGGTGTGCGAGTTCGGGTTGCCCAGCTCGTCCCGGACCACCTGCACCTCGGCCAGCAGCGCGCCGGCGTCGGCGGGGCGGGTGCCCGGATCCCGGCGGGTGGCCCGCGCGACCAGCTCGTCGACGGCCTGCGGCAGCGCCGGGACCAGCGTCGAGGGGGCCGGCACGTCCCGGTCCACGTGCTGCCAGGCGATCTCCACCGGGCGGTCGCCGTCGTACGGCACCCGGCCGGTGAGCATCTCGAACAGCACGATGCCGGCGGAGTAGACGTCGGTGCGCGGATCGGCACGACCCTCGGTGACCAGCTCCGGGGCGACGTACGCCACGGTCGCCATGAGCTGGTTGCCGTTCTCCTCCTCGGCGCTCGCCTCGACCGCCCGCGCCAGCCCGAAGTCGGCCACCTTGACCACGCTGTCCACCAGGTTCGCGGGGCCGCCGGTCGGCGCCTCGGCGACCAGCACGTTCTCCGGCTTGACGTCGCGGTGCACCAGGCCGGCCCGGTGCGCGGCGGCGATCGCGGCGAGCATCTGCTCGGCGATGGCCAGCGCCTCGTCCGGGTTGAGCCGGCGCCGTTCGGTCAGCACGTCGCGCAGCGTGCGCCCCCGCACGTACTCCATCACCAGGTAGGGGAGGCCGGCGTGGGTGCCCTGGTCGTAGACCGCCACGACGTTGGGGTGGGTCAGCCGGGCGATGGTCTTCGCCTCGTCGGTGAACCGCGCCACGAACCCGGCCAGGCGGGCCCGGGCCTCGGGCGCCTGGGTCGGGTGAATGATCTTGACCGCCACGGTGCGCTCCAGGCGCTCGTCGGTGGCGGTGTACACGGTCGCCATGCCGCCACGGGCCACGCGACCGCGAATGCGGTAGCGCCCGTCGATCAGCGAGCCCAGCAACGTGTCGGCGACCTGTGTGTCCATCGGCAGGGAGTCTATGTGTCCGTGGGGTGAAGGTTGAACAGGATGCTACAGCCGGGATGCGACCGGACGGTCCCGGCGCGCACGCCCGGCCCTGCGACCAGGGCGGTCGTCCGCCTCCGACGGGGTGCCGGTGCGGGGTCCGGCGAGGCGCGTGGCAGGGTGGTCGGGTGAGCGATTTCGTACCCGCCGACCCGGCTGCCGCCAACCTGCCCGGGCCCACCGATCCGGCCGGCTGGCTGACCCTGCCCGACGTGGCCGAGCGCCTCGACCTGTCGATCAGCAAGGTGCACCAGATGATCCGGGACCGCGAGCTGATCGCGGTGCGCCGCGACGGCGTCCGCCGGGTGCCGGCCGACCTGGTGGCCAACCGCACCGTGCTCAAGCACCTGCCCGGCGTGCTGAACCTGCTCGCCGACGCCGGGTACGACGACGAGGAGGCGCTGCGCTGGCTCTACGAGGAGGACCCGACCCTCGCCGCCGGCACGCCCGCCGCCACCCTCGCCGGCGACCAGGCCCGCGAGGTCAAGCGCCGCGCCCAGGCCCTCGGCTTCTGACCCGCCCGGCCCCTCGTCGATCATGAGGTTGGCGGCACCTACGGAGATCTACTTCGCCGTCAACTTCATGATCGACCGCCGCGGGGCGGGGGCGGGGGATGGGGGTGGGGGTGGGGGTCAGTCGGTGCGGCGGGTGGCGGCGATGGCCAGGTCGACCAGGGACTGCCGGGCCTCGGTGTCCAGGTCGACCGTGGCCAGGGCGGCGAGGGCGCTCTCGGTCAGCGCGGTGATGCGCCGCTCGGTACGCTCCAGCGCCCCGCACGCGGTGATCAGCTCGCGCAGCCGGGTCACCCCGTCGGCGTCCAGCCCGGGATCGCCGAGCCCGCCGAGCAGCTGGTCCCGGCCGGTCTCGTCGACCGCCTCCAGGGCCACCGCCACCAGGTAGGTCCGCTTGCCCTCGCGCAGGTCGTCGCCGGCCGGCTTGCCGGTGCGCTCCGGATCCCCGAAGACGCCCAGCACATCGTCGCGGAGCTGGAACGCCTCGCCCAGCGGCAGCCCGTACGCCGAGTACGCGGCGTGCACCTCGGCCGGCGCGTCGGCCAGCGCGGCGCCCAGCAGCAGCGGCCGCTCGACCGTGTACTTCGCCGACTTGTAGCGGGCCACCTTGCCGGCCCGTTCCCGCGAGGTGTCCCCGGTGGCCTGGGTCAGCACGTCCAGGTACTGCCCGACGGTCACCTCGGTGCGCATCTCGTCGAAGACCGGCCGGGCCCGGGCCACCGTACGCGGGTCGAGGCCGGCCGAGTGCAGCAGCTCGTCCGACCAGACCAGGCAGAGGTCGCCGAGGAGGATCGCCGCCGCGTCCCCGAACCCGTCCGGATCGCCACCCCAGCCCGCCGCCCGGTGCCGGGCCGCGAACCGCCGGTGCACCGCCGGCTCGCCGCGCCGGGTGTCCGAGCGGTCCATCAGGTCGTCGTGGATCAGCGCGCTGGCCTGCACGAACTCCAACGCCGCCAGGGCGCTCACCACCTGGTCGGAGTCGACCCCGCCGGCGCCCCGGTAGCCCCAGTACGCGAAGGCCGGGCGCAGCCGCTTCCCGCCGCCGAGCACGAACGCCTCGATCGCCTCGGCGACCGGCACCAGGCCGTCGTCGACGGCCGTCAGCCAGCCCCGCTGGCCGGCGAGGAACTCGGTGAGCGACTTGTCGATCCGCTGGCGCAGGCCGGCGCGGTCGACGGGGGAGACGGGAGCAGCGTGGGTCACGCCAGAACGCTAGCCGGTCCCCGCCGGTCCCGTCGTGTCGCCGGGTCGGCGTGGCGCGCCGGGGGCGGCCCGGGGGCGTCGTGACCGGGGTCCGCGCAGCCCGTGCCCCGGCCGCGGCGGCAGCCAGGGACGAGCCGGCGGCGGACCTCGGTGAGCTGGCCGACCGCCCGGGGCGAACCGGACCGGACCGCGTCGAGCAGCGCCGCCG
>NZ_RJLN01000046.1 GCF_003725545.1 Micromonospora solifontis
CGCGGTACCAGACCGTGACGTCGGTGGGGACGGCGTCGCCGTCGAGCGGGGCGCTGGACACCAGCACCTCGGCGTCCGCCGGCAGCGGCACCGGCTCCGCGCCGAAGTTGGTCAGCACGGTGAGCTCCCGGTTGGTGAAGATGAGCACCTCGTCGCCGGAGGAGAGCCAGCGCAGCGGACCCCGGGCCAGACCGTGCTCGCGCCGCAGCCGCAGCGCGGTCCGGTACAGCTCGTACGTCGAGCCGGGCACCCCGCGCTGCCGGTCGAGGGCGTACTCGGCCCAGCTCGGGGGCTGGGGGAGCCAGCTGGCGTCGGTCGGCCCGAAGCCGTACGAGGGGGCGTCCGCCTCCCACGGGATCGGCACCCGGCAGCCGTCCCGGCCGCGCTGGGTGTGGCCGCTGCGCTCCCAGGTCGGGTCCTGCCGGGCCTCGTCGGGGAGCGTGGTGTGCTCGGGCAGCCCCAGCTCCTCGCCCTGGTAGAGGTAGGCCGAGCCGGGCAGGGCGAGCATCAGCAGGCTGGCCGCCCGGGCGCGGCGCAGGCCGAGCGCGGCGTCCGGCTGCGGGTCGCCGATGCCGATGCCGTTCGGCCGGCCGCCGCTGATCGGCAGGCCGAGGCGGGAGGCGTGCCGGACCACGTCGTGGTTGGAGAGCACCCAGGTGGTGGGAGCGCCGACCGAGTCGGTGGCCTCCAGGGAGCGGGTGATCACCGCGTACTGGGCCGGGGCGGTCCAGGAGGCGAGCAGGTACTCGAAGTTGAAGGCCTGGTGCATCTCGTCCGGCCGGACGTAGCGGGCCAGCCGCTCGGCCGGCTCCACCCAGGCCTCGGCCACCAGGATCCGGTCGCCGTCGTACGAGTCGAGCAGCCGCCGCCACTCGCGGTAGATCTCGTGCACGCCGTCCTGATCCCACATGGGCGGGCGCGGCTTGTCGACCTCCGCACCGGAGAGGATCTCCGGTTGCTCCTGCCAGTCGGCCAGGTCGGCCTGCTTGATCAGCCCGTGCGCCACGTCCACCCGGAAGCCGTCCACGCCCCGGTCCAGCCAGAACCGGAGGATGTCCAGGAACTCGGCGCGGACCTCGGGGTTGTCCCAGTTCAGGTCCGGCTGGCCGGGGTCGAACAGGTGCAGGTACCACTGGCCGTCGGGCAGCCGGGTCCAGGCGGGGCCGCCGAAGACGCTCTGCCAGTCGTTCGGCGGCTCGGCGCCCTGGGGGCCCTTGCCGTCGCGGAAGACGTAGCGCTGCCGCTCCGGGCTGCCCGGCCCGGCGGCGAGGGCGGCCTGGAACCAGCGGTGCCGCGACGAGGTGTGGTTCGGCACCAGGTCGACGATCACCCGCAGCCCGCGCGCCTTCGCCTCGGCGATCATCTTGTCGGCGTCGGCGAGGGTGCCGAAGAGCGGGTCGACGTCCCGGTAGTCGGCCACGTCGTAGCCGGCGTCGGCCTGTGGTGAGGGGTAGAACGGCGACAGCCAGACCGCGTCGACCCCCAGCTCGGTGAGGTGGCCGAGGCGGGCGGTGATGCCGGGGAGGTCACCGATGCCGTCGCCGTTCGAGTCGGCGTACGAGCGCGGGTAGATCTGGTAGATGACGGCCTCGGTCCACCAGCCGGTGGCCGGGTCGTGCTGCGTCGCGTCGGTGTTCAGCGCCTTCTCCCTGTCGTGCGTACGGGATGAATCCGTTCAGTTTGCCCGGGGCGGTGCGGTCGACTCCCGTACCACCAGGCGAGTGGGCAGGATCACGGACGGGGCCGGCGTGCCGCCGCCCGGATCGGCGCCGCGGGGCGCGGGCACCAGACCGGCGTACGGTTCCGCGGCGCGGACGCCGAGCGGGTCGAGCAGGATCCGGGCGGCGAGCTGCCCCTGCTCCGCCGCGGGCTGGGCGATGGTGCTCAGGCCGAGCACCCCGGCCAGGTCGTGGTCGTCGACCCCGATCACGCTGACGTCCTGCGGCACCCGCAGCCCGGCGTCGCGCAGCGCGGTCATCGCGCCCATCGCCATCTCGTCGCAGGCCGCGAAGATCGCCGTCGGCGGCTCACCCCGGGCCAGCAGCTCGGTGGCGGCCTGGATGCCGCCGTCGATGGTGAACTGGGACTCGACGTCCAGGCTCGGGTCGGGGCGGATCCCGGCCCCGCGCAGCGCCTCCTGGTAGCCGCGCCGGCGGTCCAGGTGGGTGGTGAAGGCGAGTTCGTCGTCCGGGTCGCCGGAGATGTGCGCGATCCGGGTGTGGCCGAGGTCGAGCAGGTGCCGGGTGGCGGTCCGCGCCGCGGCCACGTCGTCGATGCGGACGCACGGCCAGCCGGGGACCCCGCTGCCGGAGCTGATCGTCACGCCGGGCAGCTCCAGCTTGGTCAGCGCGGTCACGTCGGCCGGGCGCAGCGGGGTCGCGACCAGGATGATCGCGTCGACCCGCTTGTGCAGGCTGGCCGTCCGCAGCACCCGCCGCCGGGTCTGCTCCCGCCCGCCGAGGTTGTAGAGCAGCAGGTCGTAGCCGTTGTCGTGGAGGTGGTTCTCGACCTCCTCCACGACCGTGGCGAAGAACCAGCGGGTGATCCGGGGGACCACCACCGCCACCGTGCCGGTCTTCCCGCCGGCCAGCCGCGATGCGCTCGGCGACACCGCGTACTGGAGTTGCTCGGCGGCGGCCAGCACCCGCCGCCGGGTGGCGGCCGAGACCGTCGGCAGGCCGCGCAGCGCCCGCGAGACGGTGGCCGTGGAGACCCCGGCCAGCCGGGCGACGTCGTCAATCCTGGTCATCGCTGTTCCCCGCTCCGACCCCGGTCCGCCGCCGCCGGGTGTCGGCGGCGGCGGAGCAGCGGGTCAGCCCTTGACGCTGCCGGCGAGCAGGCCCCGCACGAAGAAGCGCTGGAGGGACAGGAACACGATCAGCGGGACGACGATCGACACGAACGCGCCGGCCGTCAGCCGCTGCCACTCGTTGCCCCGGGTACCGGCCATCTCGGCGAGCCGGACGGTCAGCGGGGCCGTGTCGCTGGTGCCGCCCGCGAAGATGAGCGCGACCAGCAGGTCGTTCCAGACCCAGAGGAACTGGAAGATGCCGAACGCGGCCAGCGCGGGCGTGATCAGCGGCAGCACGATGGTGCGGAAGATCTTCGGGTGGGTGGCCCCGTCGACCCGGGCCGCCTCCATCAGATCCCCCGGGAGTTGCGCGATGAAGTTGTGCAGCAGGTACACGGCGAACGGCAGGGCGAAGCAGGTGTGCGCGAACCACACCTGGGCGAACTTCTGCTCGTCCACCAGGTCCCAGGCCGGGAGCACCTGGACGCCGGCGACGGTGACGCCGGTGGAGAAGAACTTCAGCAGCGGCACCAGGGCCATCTGCAGCGGGACGATCTGCAACGCGAAGATCGCGATGTAGAGCCAGTCCCGCCCCTTGAAGTTGATCCAGGCCAGCGCGTACGCGGCCAGCGCCGCGAACGCCGTCGGGAAGAGCACCGACGGGATGGTGATCGCCAGCGAGTTGATGAAGTAGCTGGCGAGCTGCCCGGAGGACGAGGAGCTGCTGAACAGCACCTCCTGGTAGTTCTCGAAGGTGAACTGCGGGTCGGTGAAGAAGGTCCACCAACCCGTGGTCTTGATCTGGTTCTCGGGCCGGAACGACGAGATGAACAGGCCGAAGGTCGGGACCGTCCAGAGCAGCGCGAGGATGATCGAGACCAGGGTGGCCGTACGGCTGTTCAGGCGCTTGCGGACGCGGCCGGCCCGGGTGGTCTTCTTCGCGGTGGCCTGGACGCCGGCTCCGACGGTGGGCGTGGCGGTGGTCATCTCAGCCCTCCCGCTGCTTACGCAGGTTGCGGATCTGGTAGATCACGATCGGGGTCACCAGGATGAAGAGGAAGACCGCCAGAGCCGAGCCCTGCCCGGGCTCGCCGTAGCGGAACGCCTGGTTGTACATCTCGTTCGCGATCACGCTGGTGTCGTAGTTTCCGTTGGTGGCGGTCCGGACGATGTCGAAGACCTTGAGCGTGGCGATGGAGATGGTCACCACCACCACGATCAGCGCCGGCCGGATGCTCGGCATGGTGATCCGCCAGAACATCTGCCAGGGGGTCACCCCGTCCAGCCGGGCCGCCTCGACGATGTCGGCGGGGATGGCCTTGATGGCGGCGGAAAGCACGACCATCGCGAAGCCGGCCTGGATCCAGATCATGATCACGATCAGCAGGAAGGTGTTCAGCGGTGAGTCGAGCAGCCACTGCTTGGGCTCGCCGCCGAGGCTGACCACGATCTGGTTGAGCAGGCCGATCTGCTCCTGCTCCTCGCCCCGGAACGCGTAGACGAACTTCCAGATGATGGTGGCGCCGACGAACGAGATCGCCATCGGCAGGAAGATCAGGGACTTGGCGAGCGACTCGAGCCGGGCCCGGTCCACCAGCACCGCGTAGATCAGGCCGAACGCGGTGGCGACCAGCGGCACCAGGAGCACCCAGATCAGCGTGTTGGTCAGCACCCGGACGATCGAGGGCTCGGAGAACATCCAGCCGTAGTTGCGCAGGCCCACCCAGTTGGCGCTGTCCTTGTCCATGAGCGAGAGCACGGTGGTGCGGATCGCCGGCACCACCAGCCCGACGATGAGGAACAGCAGCGTGGGCAGCAGGAAGAAGAGCGCGAAGAGGCCCTCCCGCGGCTTGCGCCGCCGGGGCGGCGGGGCGCCGCCGGCCGAGGCGGCGACCAGCTGCGCCTCCCGGCGGCGGGCGAACCAGGCCGGCACCACGTCGAGGAGCAGGAGCAGGCCGCCCACCACCGCGACGAAAGCGATCAGCCCGTACATCAGCATGAGGAACTTCGGCTGTTCCTCCGCGAAGTCGAACTCCATCGACCCTCCTTCAAGGGTTCGGTCGAGGGCGGTGGCCCGGCCCGCGTCGCGGACCGGGCCACCGCCTCAGATCACTTCCAGCTGCTCTCGATGCCGTTCAGCACCGTGGTGGTGTCCTTGCCGTTGATCCAGTCGACCATGCCCTTCCAGAAGGTGCCCGCGCCGACCGCGGCCGGCATCAGGTCCGAGCCGTCGAAGCGGAAGACGGTCTTCGGGTCCTGGAGGATCTGGACGGAGAGCTTGTCCACCGGGTTGGGGACGTTGTTCAGGTCGAGCTTCTTGTTCGCCGACACCCAGTCGCCGATCTTGGCGCGGCTGTTGGCGTACTCGCCGGAGGCCAGGTAGGTCTGCACCGCCTGGACCTCGGGACGGTCGGCGAAGGCCGTGACGAACTCGCCACCGCCCAGCACCGGCTTGCCCTTGGCCGGGTCGACGGCCGGGAAGTAGAACGCGAAGACGTCGCCGTCCTCGGCCACCTTGGTGCCCTGCGGCCACTGGTTGGCGTAGAAGGACGCCTGCCGGTGCAGGGCGCACTTGCCGGTGGTGATCGGCGTGCCGGCCTCCTGGAAGGAGGTGGTGGCGATGCTCTTCACGCCGCCGAAGCCGCCGTTGACGTACTTGTCGTTCTTGAGGATGGTGCCGGCCTTGTTGACCGCGTCGGCGACCTTCGGGTCGTTGAACGGGATGCCGTGGGTGGTCCACTGGTCGTAGACCTCGGGACCAGCCGTACGCAGCATCAGGTCCTCGATCCAGTCGGTGGCCGGCCAGCCGGTGGCGTCACCGGACTCGATGCCGGCGCACCACGGCTTGGTGCCGCTGGCCGCGATCTGGTCGCTGAGCTTGATCAGGTCGTCCCAGGTCTGGGGGACCTGCCAGCCCTTCTCCTTGAAGGTCTTCGGCGAGTACCACACGAAGGACTTCACGTTGGAGCCCAGCGGCGCGCCGTAGAACTTGCCGTCGACGGTGCTGTACTTCAGCCAGTCGGGGGAGTAGTTCTGCTCCGCCATGGCCTTGGTGTCGGCGCCGGCCGGCTTGAGCTTGCCCGCGTCGGCGAACCGCTTGAGCAGACCCGGCTGCGGGATGAAGGCCAGGTCGGGGGCGTTGCCGCCGTCCACCCGGACACCCAGCTGGGCCTCGAACTCGCCGGAGCCCTCGTGGTCGATCTTGATGCCGGTGCAGTCCTCGAACTGCTTCCAGGACTGCGCGAGGCGGTCGGCCTCGATGTCCCGGATCGACGAGTAGATCGTCACCTTCTTGCCGTCGTGGCCCTGGTACTTCTCGTAAGGGGCGCACTCGGGGGAGCTCGCCTTGCTGCTGCTCTTCTTGTCGTTGCCGGTGCCACAGGCGGTGACGCCGAGCGCCAGCCCCAGAACGCCGGCGATCGCGAGAGCCTGGCGCGATCTGGCAAACGCCATGCCGATCTCCTTCCTACCCGGCGCGTGGGGAGTATCGAACCCGCGCCGGTCCGATGGTCGTCCCCACATGTAAGCGCTTGCATCCCGTCGGGTCCAGCCCCTACCGGACACGGCCAGGTAACAATCCCGAAACCCGCTCACCGGCCGTGGGTGCGCTCCCATGGTCCGCTGGCCCCACCTGCGGAAAGCCCGCTTCCCAACGGTGGAACTTTCTGTCACGCTGTCCGCATCGGATCGAAAAGATTCAACATAGGAGGCAGTGGATGCGTAAGCGGTGGCTCAGCCTCGCGGCCGTGGGCGCGGTCCTCGCGGCGATCCTGGTGCCGGCGACCCCGGCCATGGCGGCTCCGACCTTCAAGGTCCCGTTCCCCTGCAACCAGTCCTGGTCCGGCCAGACCCGGTCCGACCACAGCCCGGCCTACGCCATCGACTTCAACCGCACCGACGACCTCGGCGACCCGGTGGTGGCCAGCGCGCCCGGCACGGTGGACCGGGTGACCGACCTCGGCGGCACGAGCTACGGCAAGTACGTCCGGATCGACCACGGCAACGGCTACACCACCTACTACGCCCACCTGGGCGCCTTCAACGTCTCGGTCGGCCAGACCGTCGGCTACGGCAAGGTGATCGGGTACGTGGGCAGCACCGGCGGTTCCACCGGCCCGCACCTGCACTACGAGCAGCGACTCAACGGCAACGACATCCAGGCCCGGTTCAACGGGGCGCTCGCCCTCTACTGGGGCACCAAGACGTACACCAGCGACAACGGCTGCTCCGGCACGAACTACGGCACGGGGACCGTGAACACCACCTCCGGGGTGAGCCTCACGGTCCGTTCCGGCCCGGGCACCGGCTACAGCGCGGTGGGCTCGGTCGCCGACGGCGCCACCGTCACGATCTACTGCCAGACCAGCGGCACCAGCGTCACCGGCACCTACGGCACCAGTTCGATCTGGGACCGGATCGGCACCGGCAGGTACGTCTCCGACGCCTACGTCTACACCGGCTACGACGGCTACATCCCCTCCGTCCCCCGCTGCTGACCCCACCCCACCCCCGGTCCTCCGTCGATCATGAAGTTGGCGGCACTTCAGGAGATCCACACCGCCGTCAACTTCATGATCGACGCGGATGGGCGGGGGGTGGGTGGGGTGGGTGGGTTGGGGTGGGGGGTGGGTGGGTGGGGTTAGGGGTTGAGGCGGCAGATGGCCAGGTTGAGGGCGCCGGCGAAGGTGACCCAGGCCCAGTAGGGGAGCAGCAGGCCGGCGGCGGGGGCGGAGATCCGGCGGAACCGGTCCACGGTCACCCCGATGGCCAGCCACATCAGCACCAGCTCGGCGAGGGCCAGCCCGTACCGCCCGGCGGCGAAGAACAGCGGGGTCCAGAGCGCGTTCAGCGCGAGTTGGACGACCCAGGCCCAGAGCGCCGGCCCCCAGCCGACCCGCCGCCAGACCAGCCAGCCGGCGGCGGCGATCAGCGCGTAGAGGACGGTCCAGACCGGGCCGAAGAGCCAGGCCGGGGGCGCCCAGGCGGGCTGTTCGAGGCCGGCGTACCGCTGTTCGGCGTTCCGCGCGGCGAGCCCGCCGACGGCCGCCGCGACGGTCACCGCCGCGCCGAAGCCGAGCAGGGCCAGCCACTTCCGTCCCCGGCCCAGCCGGCGCACGGTTCCCGAGATGGTCATGGCATCGGATGCCCGCCGCTCGACCGGACAAACCGCCTGGAACGTGAAACGCCGGGGCCGCCGGGTCCGGAGGGTTCCTGTCTGGGAGGACGGAACTCCGGGCCCGACGACCCCGGCGGGTCAGGGGGTACGAGGATGACGCGGATCAGGTGAAGATGCTGACGCCGCCCGGCCCCACGAGCAGGCCGATGATGATGAGGACGATGCCCCACAGGATCTGCCGCCGGAAGAGCGCGAGAATGCCGGCGACCACCAGTACGACTGCGAGAATCCAAAGAAGCAAGCTCAACATGCGGTCATCAATACCCTTCGTCGTCGTTGTCAAACCTCATGATCGGTCGAGGTGGTCGCCCAGGTGGAAGATGCTGTACGCCTGCTTGATGACCGGGTGGGCGACGTTGCGGACCCGGACACCACCCGGGGTGGTACCGCGCTCGGTGCCGTGGTGCGCGTGCCCGTGCAGGGCCAGCGCGGTGGGCGCCGAGTCGATCGCCTGCCCGAGCTGATAGCAGCCGAGGAACGGGTAGATCTCCAGCGGTTCGCCGGCGAGCGTGTCCGGCACCGGGGAGTAGTGGGTCAGCGCGACCAGCAGGTCGCAGTCGAGGCCGAGTAGCGCCGCACCCAGCGCGTCCGCGCTCTCCTTCGTGGTCTGGACGAACGCCTTCATCTCGGGTTCGCCGAAGTCGCTGGCGCAGCGCCCGGCGAACCCGCCGCCGAAGCCCTTCACGCCGGCCACACCGAGCCGGCCGCCGGCGCACTCCAGCACGATCCCGGTCCCCTCCAGGACGGTGATGCCCACGTCCTCCAGCACCTTGACCACCTGCGGCACCTGGTCGCACTGGTGGTCGTGGTTGCCCAGCACGGTGATCACCGGTACGCCGAGGTTGCCGAACTCCTGCGCCACGCACCGCGCCTCCGCCTCGGTGCCGTGCCGGGTCAGGTCGCCGGCGAGCAGCAGCACGTCCGCGCAGTCGGGGAGTTCCTCCAGCGCCGGCCGGAACCGGCCGACCACGTCCTCGTCCAGGTGCACGTCTCCGACGGCCGCGATCCGGATCACGAGCGAACCTCCCTCACGGCAGCTCCTCGACCTGGCTGGGGGCCTGGGTGCGGGTCACCCCGATGTCGCTGGTGATGGGCACGTCGGGAAAGCGCTCGGCCACCCGACGCAGGATCTCCTCGCGCCGGTGCGGGCTCTCCACCTCGCCGTAGAGCACCAGGCCGCGTTCCCGCCGGACCACGGTGATGCCCTGTTCGGCGACGGACGGGTCCTCGGCCAGCATGCTCTGGATCTCCGCCTCGACGTACTCGTCGGGCGGGGCGTCGCCGTGGTGTGCGGTCACGGGGTCTCCCTTTCTGCGGTCGCGCCGTCGGGCAGCACGTCCAGCCGGTCGAGCAGCACCAGGAACGCCTCCGCGTACGGCGAGTGCTGCGTCTCCTTCCGTACCCGTTCCCAGTCGATCTGTTCCCGCAGCGAACGGGCCAGCGGCAGGGCGCGGGCGAAGTCGCAGTAGTGCTGGGAGAAGCTGAGCAGCTTGTGCACCATGAGCTGGCTGGCCGAGAGCACCGGCATGTGGATCGCGTCGACCGGCCGGACGATCGTGTCGGCGAAGGTCTCCTCGGTCACCGGGGTCTCGATCGGCCGGTGGATCAGGTCCACCATGCGCCCCTCGTCGTAGACCTTGACCAGCCAGTCCTCGGGCGGGCGCTCGGCGGTGAAGCCGGCCTCGACCAGTGCCTCCAGGGCCCGGTCCACGTCCTGCTCGCGGATCAGGAAGTCCACGTCGTGTTCGCTGGAGTGGCCGCCGTGGGCGTACACGGCGAAGCTGCCGCCGAGCGCGAAGGGGATCTCGGACTGCTTGAGCACGGCGGCGACCTTCTTCAGGGTGTGCACCAGGGTCTCGTCCCCGCGCTCGGCCATCTGGGTCTCCCGTCGTCGTGGGTGGCGGTGGGAATGAAGTTGCGTACCCGGCGAACCGTTCGGCCACACCTGTGGCCGCCGCAGCCGGGGCGGGACAGGCGCATAAGCGGACAAAACGGCGACGAAGAGCGCTGGTCCGCTAGCCTCGCAGAGGTGGCCAGGTCACTGCGGGTGCGGCGCGGCAGGGCCCGACTGCGCGCCGTCGCCCTGATCGGCATCGATGGTTCGGGCAAGACCACCCAGGCGCACCGGCTCGCCGAGGCGCTCACCGCCGCCGGCCACCCCGCCACCTACCACCGCAACGCCGGCGGCCGGCGCTGGCTCGGTCGGGTCGCCCAGCGGCTCGGCCGGCCCGACCCCCAACGCCTGATCGGCCGGGACGGCCTGCTCGCGGTCGAGTCCGTGCTCCGCTGGCTCGCCATCGCACTGGCGTTGCTGAGCTGCCTGGTCACCGGCCGTACGGCCGTGATGGACCGCTACGCCGCCTGTCAGTACGCCAGCATCCGCGCGCACGGCGGGCAACGCTGGGAGCGGCTGGCCCGGGCCGGCTACCGGGTCTTTCCCGCGCCCCGGGTCACCATCCTGCTCGCCGTCGACCCGGCCGAGGCGTACCGGCGGATCGAGCGGCGCGGCACCGACCACGAGAGCATGCGCTGGCTCACCGCCGCTGCCACCGCCTACCGGACCCTCCCGGAGTACGCCGGCTTCGTGGTGGTGGACGCGAACGGCTCGCCCGAGGAGGTGTCCCGCCGGATCCGCGCCCACCTGACCGAGTGGTTCCCCGGCGAGCCGCCGGCGGCCACCGACAGCGCGCCGCCGCCCGCGGGGCGGGACGGGCCGGTCGCGGCTCAGGCCCGGCCGTAGACCGGGATGCTCGCGCCGCTGGTCGGCGCGGACTCGTCGGAGGCCAGGAAGCGGATCACCGCGGCGATCTCGGCGGGCGGGACCCAGCGCCGGTGGTCGGCCTCCGGCTGGGCGGCCCGGTTGGCCGGGGTGTCGATGACGCTGGGCAGCACCGTGTTGCAGCGCACCCCACGCTGCCGGTACTCGACCGCGACCGCGTTGGCGAAGGCGAGCACCGCGGCCTTGGCCGTGGCGTAGCCGGCCGCGCCGGGGAAGGGGGCCACCGCCGCGCGGGCCGAGACGCAGACCACCGCACCGCCGCCGGCCGCCACCAGGTGCGGCAGCGCCGCCTGGGTGACCAGGTACGTCGGGCGCAGGTTGATCCGCAGCATCCGGTCGAACTCCTCGACCGGGGTCTCGTGCACCAGCCCGCCGCTGGCGTACCCGCCGACGAGGTTGACCACCGCGCGCAGCGGGGCCGCCGGCTCGGCGGTGGCCGCCGCGACGGCCCGCGCCACCCCCTCCGGATCCAGCAGGTCCGCCGTCACCGGGACCCGCCCGGCCGTCGCGGCCGTCGGTCCGCCGCCCTCCCGTTCCGGTACGACCACCCGCCAGCCGGCCTTCAGGAAGGCGGCGGTGACCGCGCCACCGAGCCCGCCTGTGCCTCCGGTCACCAGCACCGTGCGTTCCGCCATGGCCACACGCTAGCCGCCCGACCGGTGGCCCGGTGACCGGGGCGCCATCCGGCCTGGTCGATGCCGTACCAACCCGGGGGCGGCCGGTCGGACCGGCCGTCCGGCGACCCGGACCGGCCGTCCGGCCGGTGTCAGGTGCACGACTGCCGGCCCCGACGGGTGGGCCGGCGCGGCGGAGTCGACCGGACCGGAGGAGGCGGCCGGGCTGCGGGAATGAGACCCTTGCCGGGTGGGAGCCGCACGGAAGGCGGTACTTTTCCCGATACGCGCCGTCATGGTTGACGGTCACGCCTCGTGAAAGTAAGTTTCATCCGTGGCGAAGAGTCCGAAGATTTCTGTGAGTCACGAGCCCGGTGGACTGATCGTCCACATCAGTGGCCTGCTCCCGTCGCTGTCCCCGGCCGAGCAGCGGGTGGCCCGGCTGGTCGTCGCCGACCCGGCGGACGCCGCCCGGCGCACCATCACCGACCTCGCCACCGCCGCCGAGACCTCGGAGGCCACCGTCATCCGGTTCTGCCGGTCGGTCGGCATGGACGGCTACCCCCAGCTGCGGATCCGGCTCGCCGCCGAGGCCGCGCGCCGGGTCGAGCCGCCGGACGCCCGGGTGGTCGGCGGTGACATCCCGCCGGGCGCCGACCTCGCGCAGATCATCGCGACCATCGCGTTCAACGACGCCCGCGCCGTCGAGGAGACCGCCGAGCAGCTCGACCCGGCGGTCTGCGAGCGGGTGGTCGAGGCGATCGCAGCGGCCGGCCGGATCGACGTCTACGGCGCCGGCGCCAGCGGCTTCGTCGCCTCCGACTTCCAGCAGAAGCTGCACCGGATCGGCCGGACCGCCTTCTACTTCCCGGACGTGCACACCGCGCTGACCTCCGCCGCCCTGCTCGGCCGGGGCGACGTCGCGGTCGGCATCTCGCACACCGGCACCACCTCCGACGTCATCGAGGTGCTGGAGCAGGCCCGGGCCCGGGGCGCCACCACGGTGGCGCTGACCAACTTCCCCCGGTCGCCGATCACCGAGGTGGCCGACCACGTGCTCACCACCGCCGCCCGGGAGACCACCTACCGGTCCGGCGCGATGGCCAGCCGGCTGGCCCAGCTCACCGTGGTCGACTGCCTTTTCGTCGGGGTGGCGGCGCGCAGCCGGGCCAAGGCGAGGAAGGCGTTGGAGGTGACGGCCGAGGCGGTCCAGTCGCACCGGGTCGGCTCCGGCCGGAGGCGGGGATGACGGCGGGCCGGGTGGAGCCGGACGAGATGGCCGACCCGCGACCCGTGGTCCGGGTGGGCGCGCCCACCGAGCGACGCAACCCGCACAGCGTCGACCTCGACCTGATGTCGACGCGTGACGTGCTCACCGTCATCAACGAGGCGGACCGGCGGGTGCCCGCCGCGGTGGCCGCGGTCCTCGACGAGATCGCGGAGACCGTCGACCTGGCGGTGGCCGCGCTGCGCGGCGGGCACCGGGTGCACTACTTCGGCGCCGGCACCTCCGGCCGGCTCGGGGTGCTGGACGCCGCCGAACTCGCCCCCACCTTCAACTCGCCGCGGCACTGGTTCTGCGCCCACCTCGCGGGTGGGCCGGAGGCGATGTGGCGGGCCGTCGAGGACGCCGAGGACGACGAGCGCGGCGGGTCCGCCGAGGCCGTCGAGTGCGTACGCCCCGGCGACCTGGTGGTCGGTCTGGCGGCCAGCGGGCGCACCCCGTACGTCCTGGGGGCGCTCGACGCGTCCCGCGCCCAGGGGGCCTCGACCGTGCTGCTCTGCGCCAATCCGGAGGCCGAGGCCGCCTCGTCGGTGGACGTCTTCATCGGGGTGGACACCGGACCCGAGGTGGTCACCGGGTCGACCCGGATGAAGGCGGGCACCGCGCAGAAGTTGGTGCTCAACACCTTCTCCACGGCCGTCATGGTGCGCCTCGGGCGGGTCTACTCGAACCTCATGATCGACATGGTGGCCACCAACGCCAAGCTGCGCGGCCGGATGATCTCGATCCTGATGGAGGCCACCGGCTGCGCCGAGGAGATCTGCCGGGCGGCCCTGCACGAGGCCGACGGCGACCTCAAGACCGCCCTGGTCGCGCTGGTCTCCGGCGCCGAGGTGTCCGCCGCCCGGGCCGCGCTGGCCCGCTCCTCCGACCAGGTACGCGGCGCCCTGGCCCTGCTCGCCTCCTGACCGTCCCGCGCCGCCCGCACTCCGCCGGCGGGGTTTCGCACCCGCGTCCGGACCGTCGCCCGCATCCACGCCCCGAGTGCGACGCGTATCACGGCGGGGAGGGGACGTCTCCCGCGCTGCGGATTGTTCAAGGAGGCGTGGGGTAATCCTCACCCGTGGCTGAACCGACCGGTCCACGGACGCGTATCTGGCAGTGACCAGGATCGCAATGGCGCGGTGACGCGGGTCGTTGTGTTCATGGATTTCGCAATGGTGCGATTCCATGGGCGGGCGTTGATTCCGCTGCTCCTGCGCCCTGTCCCACGGGGCGTACGGGAGCCACCCGAGCAGGGGTCCTGACAGCGAACATGGACCGGGCTCTCAGCTACTACTCAGGCATTCGTGACAGTTTCGACTCACGACATGGAATCCCCGACGCGTCTCATCTGTTGTGTAGGTGTCAGCACCTACGGGCACAGCGGAGGTTACGGGGAGGGCTGATGAACGTGGGGATGGCAAGGAACCGGGCAACCGGCGTGAGCGAGGGGACCGTGGCAATCGTGGACAAGAACATCGGCATGCGTACCGACGAGGTCGCCGAGGAGCGGGACCTGGTCGGCGTCTACCTGCACGAGATCTCCCGGACGCCGCTGCTGGACGCCGCCAAGGAGGTCGACCTCTCCAAGGCGATCGAGGCCGGCCTCTACGCCGAGCACCTGCTCGACTCCGACCGCGTCCCGGCCGGCGTGGACCGGGAGGATCTGGAGCGGCTGGTCGTCGAGGGTGAGCGCGCGAAGGACCTGTTCATCCGCGCCAACCTGCGACTGGTCGTGTCGATCGCCCGTCGCTACGTGCGCTCGGGCATGCCCATGCTGGACCTGATCCAGGAGGGCAACACCGGCCTGGTCCGGGCGGTCGAGAAGTTCGACTACGAGCGCGGCTACAAGTTCTCCACCTACGCGACCTGGTGGATCCGCCAGGCCATCAGCCGGGCGATCGCCCAGCAGGAGCGGACGGTGCGGCTGCCCGTGCACCTGGTCGAGGACGTCAACCGGATGCGGAACGTGGCCCGCCAGCTCACCCGTGAGCTGGGCAGCGACCCGGAGCCGGAGCAGATCGCGGCGGCGCTCGGCGTGACCGTCGAGCGGGTCAACGAGCTGGTCCGCTGGTCGCAGGACACGGTCTCGCTGGACACCCCGGTCGGCGACGACGGCGACACCAACCTCGGCGACCTGGTCGCCGACAGCGACGCCCCGTCGCCGGAGGAGATCGTCCTCACCGGGCTGGAGCGGCAGCGGATCGAGGGCCTGCTCAACCACCTCGACGACCGTTCGGCCGGCATCATGCGGGCCCGGTACGGCCTCGAGGACGGGCGGGAGCACTCGCTGACCGAGGTCGCGTCGAGGTTCTCGCTCTCCCGGGAGCGGATCCGCCAGCTGGAGATCCAGGCCCTCGGCCGGCTCCGCGAGCTGGCCCGCGCCGAGGGGCTGCAGGCGGCCTGAGCTGGTAGTAATGGACACAACGAACGGCCGGCGTCCGATAGGGGGACGCCGGCCGTTCGCCGTATCGAGGGTCAGCGGACCCGGCCGTAGCCCTGGATCGACATGATGTCGATGCCCCGCTTGTTGACGTTGCGGCCCGCGCTGGGCGCGTCGATGATCTGCCCGCTGCCCACGTAGATCGCCACGTGCCCCAGGCCCGAATAGAAGACCAGGTCGCCGGGTTTCAGCGAGCCGCGGCTGATCCGGGCGGTGGCGTCCCACTGCATCGCCGCGTTGTGCGGCAGCGACTTCCCGGCCGCCCGCCAGGCCGCCAGGGTGAGCCCCGAGCAGTCGTAACCGCTGGGCCCGTCGGCACCGTAGACGTACGGCTTGCCGATCGCCCCGTACGCGTACCGCACCGCCGTCCCGGCCGAACCGGAGATGTTCGGCGCGCTGGCGGTGGACTTCGTCGGCGCCTCGGTGGCCCGGCCGTACGCCTGCCGCCGGAGCTGGTAGAGCCGGGCGAGGTCCGCCTCGATCTTCTTCTTGCCCGCGACGAGCTGCTTGGCCTGGGCGGCCTGCCGAGCCAGGGTGGTGTCCAGCCGGGTCTTCTGGTCGATCAGCGTGCGCTGGTTCTCGGTGAAGCCGTCGATCGTCGCCTGGCGCTGCCGGGTCAACTGGTCCAGGGCGCCCAGCCGCTCGGGCAGGGAGGTCGACGCGCCCGGCTCCAGCAGCGCCTGCGCGGTCCGCAGCCCACCGGTCTTGTACGCGGTCACGGCGAGGTGGCCGACCTCGGCGCGGCTCTGCTCGGTCTGTGCCTGCAACGGGCCGATCCGGGTCTGCAGCGTGGCCGCGGTGGCCTTGTTGGCCTTGATCTCCTCGTTGAGCTTGTTGTAGGACTCGACGATTCGCTCCAGCTCAGTCGAGGACTTCTCGATCTGCTTCGTCAGCTCGGCGGGCGTGGGCTGGGCCCGGGCCACCGACGCCGGGGCGATGAGCGCGGCCGAGAGGCCGGCGACCGCCAACGTGCGCAGCAGAATCCGTAAGGACGACAAGAGCGGAAAGCTCCTCTCCCACGGTCGCCGGGCCCGTGGTGCGCCCCGGCGACACCGGCCCGGGGCCATCCGGCTGGATGGCGGTCGACCGGACCGGCCTGCACAACCTAACCCGAGACGGGAGTGTGCGGGAGTTGAAGCAGGGGCGAATGTTGGCAAAGTGCCAGAAAGTGAAACTGGTGACGGTGACGCTTCGTGATGGGGATGCCGGCGCGAGGTGGTGGGCCGACCGCCGGATGGGCGGTTGGTGAGGCTGGCCCGATTCGTCGTTCTAGACAGATGTCGCCATGACCCGCAACACAAAAGGCCGATAAAAGTGAAATGAACGCTGTTTTCCGGCGGGATTCGCCCGGGGACGCGTCTGGCGGCCGGGTAATCGCCCGGTTCGGGTGGCGCGTGCGCCACACAATGGAGCGCGGAGCCGGGAATCCCGCCATTCGGTATCGGCGCAGCTCACCGGTGGCGCGGACGCCCGGCTCGCGATCCCCTGGAGGACGCCGTGCAGACCGATGGCTCCACCGCCCGCCCGCCCCGGGCCGCCAACCCGACCCTCCTCTACGCCCGTCCCGGCATCGTGGTCACCGCCGAACGCTTCACGGTCGGCCGGGCCAGCTGGCCGGTCGCCGAACTCACCCAGGTCTGGACCACCCGTGGCCCGCACGACCGGCTCGCCCTGCAGGCGGTCGGGGTGAGCGGTGCCCTGATCGGCGCGGTCGGGGTGCTGCTCGGGTTCACCGGCGGGTTGCAGCGGCTCACCGCGGCCGCGTACCTGATGCTCGGCGTGGTCGGCCTGCTGCCCGTGCTGCTGGTGCTGATCGGCGACCGCTGGCGGCCGCCCGCGTACGAGCTGTGGGGGCGGCACAAGGGCACCGAGGTGCTCCTGTTCAGCAGCGACGACGAGCGGCAGTTCGGCCAGGTCGCCCGGGCCCTGCGGCGGGCCCGGGAGGGCGTGCGCCTGGGCGGCTGGGAGGACCCGCTGGCCTCGGCCGGGGTGTGGCGGCCGAACCGGTGAGTCAGCCGGCGACCGGTTCCGGGGTCCGGGGCCGGCCCGCGTCGGCCAGCCAGTGGCTCACCCGGCGCTCGGCGTAGAACGAGACGAACGGCACCGTCCCGGCGAGCATCACCAGCAGCATCCGCTTCAGCGGCCAGTCGGCCCGCCGCGACAGGTCGAAGGTGAGCGCCAGATAGATCATGTAGAGCCAGCCGTGCGCGGTGCCGACCACGGCCACCACGGTCGGGCTGTCGAAGAAGTACTTCAACGGCATGCCGATCAGGACCAGCACCGCCAGCGCCACGCCCACGATCCAGGCGATCACGCGGTACCGGGTAAGGGCTCCGCCCACCGTCGTCCGTCCTTCCGAAGCCGGCGTCAGCCGGGGTAGTCGCCAGGCCTGGCGCCCGGGTTGGCGTTCAACCATGACAGGTAGCGGTTGTATTCGGCGAGGTCGCCGTCCTCGGCCCCGTCGACCGGGGCGGCCGGCACGCGGCTGACCCGCACAGGTCGGCGTACCGCCGGGGTGGCGGCGTCCGGCTCGGGCCCGCCGGTCGCCGGCGGCGCCGGGGCGGCCGGCTGCCCGGGCGTGCCCCGCAGCGTGTGCCGCACCTCGCGCCACCAGACGAAGATCACGAAGCCGGCGAAGACCGGCCACTCGATGGCGTATCCGAAGCTGAGGCTGTTGCCCCCGGCGGCCCGGGTGACCTGCCACCAGCCGAGCCCGAGGAAACCCACGACCAGCACGACCATGGCCACGTGGCGCACGATCCACGCCGGTGTCCAGAGCCGCTTCATGACATCGAGGGTACCGGGGCCGGCGCCCGTCTCCGACGCGGTGTCGTAGGTGGCGGGGTTTGGTGGCACCCCCGGTGGGCAACCGTCTAGACGCCAGCCCGAACGAGACGAGGGGGCGACGATGACCGAATCAGTACGCCGGGACGCCAGCCCGGAGCAGCGGATGCCCGAGTGGGACGGCGACCACGCCCGGACCGACCCGGTGAGCGGCGACGTCGACGGCGAGCTGCTCGGCGTGGACCCGGCCGAACTGGGCGACGAGGACCTGATCCGGGAGATGCACAGCCTGCACCGGACCCGGCTGGACACCCTGCGGCACGCCACCGATTCGGCGCTCGCCAACCACCTGCGCCGCACCGCAGAGCTGGAGACCGAGTACCTCGCCCGGCACCCCGGCCGGGAGGTCGACCCGAGCCGGCTGCGGGACGCCTGATGGGCAGCCACGCTGAGCGCGGCATGTCCGCGCCGCCCGAGGTGGTGTTCAACACCGCCACCGACCCCCACCGGGCGGCCGCCTGGCTGCCCGAACCGCTGCGGCACGGCGGTACGCAGCAGGTGGAGGTCGTCGACGCGGAGGAGATGCGGGCCCGCTGGAGCTGCCGGGCCGACGGCTGGACGGCCGACATCGACGTCGAGCCGGCCGACGCCGGCGGCGCCCGGGTGCGGCTGGACCTGTCCGGCGCCGACCACGGGATGGCCGACGAGATCCTGACCAACCTCGCCCGCGAGGTGGCCGACAACCTGACCGCCGGCTGAGCCGGCTCCGCGACGAGAACCGAGGAGGCCGGGTGACCGGGAGTGGCCTGAAGCAGAAGGTGGCCCGCCTGCGCCAGGCGTACGCGCCGCACGAGCAGCGACCGCTGGAGGGCTACCTGAAGGCGATGGGCACGTACGCGGCCGTGACCGGCTCGCTCGTGGGCCTGGTCCGGGCCACCCGGCGGCCCGTGCCGGAGCGGCCGTCCGCGGGCGACGTGGTGCTGCTCTGCGTCGCGACCCACAAGCTCAGCCGGCTGCTGAGCAAGGACGCGATCACCAGCCCGCTGCGCGCGCCGTTCACCCGCTACGACCACCCGATCGGCAGCGGCGAGGTGATGGAGCAGGTCCGGGACGAGGGCAGTCCCACCCGGCACGCCTTCGGCGAGCTGGTGAGCTGCCCGTTCTGCCTGGCCGTCTGGGTCGCCACCGGGCTCACCGGGGGGCTGGTGCTGGCCCCGCGGCTGACCCGGCTGGTCGCCACCGCGCTGACCGCGGTGGCCGCCTCCGACTTCCTCCAGATGGGGTACGCGGTGGCCCAGCGGGCGGCCGAGGGCGGGCACCGGGAGTGAGCACGACGGAAGGGGCCGGCGCTTCGTGCGCCGGCCCCTTCCGCCCGGGTCGGTCAGGTGGGCGAGGTGCCGTGGTTCTCGCCGGCCCAGCCGCGCGGCGCCTCCGGCTCGCGTCGGTCCTCGTCCGCACCGGTGATGATGTCCGTGTCCACGGCGGTCTCCTCATGCTCCCCGGAGAAGTCCGGGTCGCCGTTGGGATCCGGCGCGGACGGCGGATCGCCGAGCGCCTCGATGTGGTGTCGCTGCCCCTGGTCGGTCATCGCACTGTCCTCTCCGTCGGGCCGTTCCGGGCCGCTCAGGCGGCGGTCCCACCGAGCAGATCGGCCGCCTCGTCGGCCGCGTACTCGCCCTGGGGCAGCGCGGCGATCCGGGTGAGCAGCTCGGCGGGGAGTTCGGCGGCCACCGCGCGGCGGTAGATCTCCGCCTGGGTGACGCGTTCCTGGCCGTGGTAGATGTCGTCGAGCAGTTCGTCGATCGGCCGGGTGTCCGGCTGTTCGGTCACGGGCGCGTCCTCGGTCACCCCGACCAGCTACCCCACCCCGAACCGGTCAAACACCCCTCGCCGCCGGCGCCCCGCCCCGGGTCGATCATGAGGTTGGCGGCGATGTGGATCTCCAACACCGCCGCCAACCTCATGATCAATGGGTTCAGGCGGGGGTGGGGAGGGTGGCGCGGCGGGTGCGGACCGCCTGGGCCAGGTGGTGGAGGACCTCGGCGGTGGTGTCCCAGCCGAGGCAGGCGTCGGTGATTGAGCGGCCGTACTCCAGCTCGCGGGTGGGGTCGAGATCCTGGCGGCCGGGCTGGAGGAAGCTCTCCAGCATGACGCCGACGATGCCGCGCTGGCCGGCGGCGAGCTGGGCGGCCACGTCCGCGGCGACCAGCGGCTGATTGCGGTGGTCCTTGCCGCTGTTGGCGTGACTGGCGTCGATCACCACGCGCTCCGGCAGGCCGGCCGCCCGAAGCAGGTCCAGCGCGCCGGCCACCGACTCGGCGTCGTAGTTGGGTCGGCCGCCGCCGCCACGCAGCACCAGGTGGCCGTCGGCGTTGCCCCGGGTGTGCATGATCGCCGGGGTGCCGGAGACGTCGATGCCGGGGAAGACGTGCGGGACGCCCGCCGCCCGGATGGCGTCCACCGCGGTGGAGATGCTCCCGTCGGGGCGGTTCTTCATGCCGATCGGCATGGACAGGCCGGAGGCGAGCTGCCGGTGCACCTGGCTCTCCACGGTCCGCGCGCCGATCGCACCCCAGGCCACCGTGTCGGCGATGTACTGCGGGGTGATCGGGTCGAGGAACTCGCAACCCACCGGCAGGCCGAGGCGGAGCACGTCGAGCAGGAGCGCGCGGGCGGTGCGCAGGCCGGTGTTCACGTCGCCGGAGCCGTCCAGCCCCGGATCGTTGATCAGGCCCTTCCAGCCCACCGTCGAGCGCGGCTTCTCGAAGTAGACGCGCATCACCACCAGCAGGTCGTCGGCGAGCCGGTCGGCGGCCTCGCGCAGCCGGCCCGCGTACTCGAGGGCGGCGGCGGGGTCGTGCACCGAGCACGGTCCGACCACGACCAGCAGCCGGTCGTCGGCCCGGTCCAGCACCCGGCCGACCGCGCGCCGGCCGGCCACCACGGCCTCGGCGAGCGGCGTCTCCAGGGGCAGGTGGTGGTGCAGCAGGGCCGGGGTGGTCAGCGGCACGACGCGGTCGATCCGCTGGTCGATGACCCGATGGGCGTCCGGGGTCGTCACGGTGGGGTTCCTTCCGCCGACCGTGCCCCGGGGCCGGCGCCCGAGGTCGAGCCGGCTGCTCGTACGCGAAAGGGCAGGGAAAGATCCCTGCCCGGCCGGCTCGAAGAGGAGTGACGTCAGATCATGGTCGAGTCACCGGCTCCTCCAGCCGGCTGCCTAAACCATCGATACGACCGCGTCACGCCCGCCAGCTTACCGGACGCGACCGCGAAGTCCCGCTCCGTTCCGTACGGCGGGACGCGGGGTATGGAGCAGCCATGAGTCACGACCAGAGCGACCAGGAGCGGATCGAGTCCCGCGCGCACCTGCTGCCCGAGGAGGCGGCGGTGGGCAGCGACGACGCGGAGGCCCAGGCCGATGCGATCCTCGCCGAATCGGACATCCGGGAGGAGGACCGGAACGCCGCCCCGGACACGGTGCTGGAGCACCGGACCTCCGATCAGACCGTCACCCCGGCCGAGCCGCCGGACTGAGCGCCGGCACCCCGGGCCCGGCGGGACCCCCGGTAGCTCGTCTCCCGCAGCCAGGCGAGCGGACCCGCCAACCGCAGGCCCGGCGGCACGTTGCCGACCGGATCGAAGGCCAGCGCGGCGTCCTCCCGGGCGCCGCGCGGCGTTCTCAGGCTGACCTGCCCGAACGGCCGCCACGGCCCGACCGTGGAGGCCACCGCGAGGACCAGCCGCGGCTCGTCCCCGGCCACCGCCGCGGTGGCCTCGGCCAGGCTGCGGCCCAGGTCGGGTGAGTCCGGGTCGGCCAGCGCGGCCAGGAACCACCGCCGCGCCCCGGCGCGGAACGGCATGATCGAGGTGTACGTCCCGGTGAAGCGCCGGCGGGGTAGCGGCAGGTTCCGCAGCACCGGCGCGGCCCCGCTGGAACTCACCAGCAGGTCCACCGGCGGCTCCGGGTCCCGGTGCAGCCGGACCGCCACGCCCAGCACGTCCGGCCAGCCGACCGGCGTGGGGACCCCCTTGGAGAGGCGGACCGTGGCCGGCCAGCGAGCGGGCAGGTCCAGCAGCGGTACGCCGGTCGGCGGACCCGGCGTACCCCAGATCATCACCTCGGCGGCGAAGGGACGGCCGGCCGGATGCAGCAGCCGGGCGTGCCGGCGGCGGGCCAGCGCGGCGGCGACGCGCTCGGCGGCGGGGGACGCCCGGCGGCCGGCCGCCAGCCGGAGCCGCCGGGCGGCGGACGGGTCGGGGGAGGGCATGCCCGGCGAGTACCCCGGCGCGCGCCGAGGATGCGCCCGCACATCCCCTTTCCGCCCGCGAGATCGGATAGCGTCGGTGCCATGCCCGACAGCGGTTACCCCTGGCCGATCGAGACGACCCGACTGGACAACGGCCTGCGCGTGGTGGTGAGCGAGGACCGCACCGCCCCCGCGGTCGCCGTGAACCTCTGGTACGACGTGGGTTCCCGGCACGAGCCCGAGGGGCAGACCGGCTTCGCCCACCTCTTCGAGCACCTGATGTTCGAGGGCTCGGTGAACGTGGCGAAGACCGAGCACATGAAGCTCATCCAGGGTTCCGGCGGTTCGCTCAACGCCACCACCAACCCGGACCGGACCAACTACTTCGAGACGGTTCCGGCCGAGCACCTGGAGTTGGCGCTGTGGCTGGAGGCCGACCGGATGGGCGGCCTGGTGCCGGCGCTGACCCAGGAGACGCTGGACAACCAGCGGGACGTGGTCAAGAACGAGCGCCGCCAGCGCTACGAGAACGTCCCGTACGGCGACGCCTGGCTGCGGCTGCTGCCGCTGCTCTAC
This sequence comes from Micromonospora solifontis, assembly GCF_003725545.1. GTDB lineage: Bacteria > Actinomycetota > Actinomycetes > Mycobacteriales > Micromonosporaceae > Micromonospora > Micromonospora solifontis. The sequence goes on from NZ_RJLN01000046.1 coordinate 22,678, forward strand.
CCGCCGGGCCACCCGTACCATCACGCGACGATCGGGTCGATGGCCGACCTGAACGCCGCCGACCTGGCCACCTTCCAGGCGTTCCACACCACCTACTACGCGCCGAACAACGCGGTCCTCACCGTGGTCGGCGACACCACGGCCGCCGAGGTGTTCGGGCTGGCCGACAAGTACTTCGGGGCCATCCCGCCCCGCGCCGAGATCCCCGCCGCGCCGGACGGTCGCACCGTGCCGGCGACCGGGCGGCCCGCGGTCGAGACCGTCACCACCGACGTGCCCGCGCCCCGCGTGTACGTCGCGCACCGCACCCACCCCTACGGCACCACCGGGTACGACGTGACCACCGTGCTCGCCACCGTCCTGGGCACCGGCCGGGGCAGCCGCCTCTACCAGCGGCTCGCCGACGGGGAACGGATCGCCCAGCCGGACCTGGTCGGGGCGTACGGGGTGGACCTGGCGTACGCGCCGGCCCCGCTGATCGCCACCGCCACCGCCCGCCCCGGGGTGGACGCCGAGCGGCTGCGCGCCGGGCTGGCCGAGGTGATCGACGAGCTGGCCACCGTGCCGGTGACCGCCGCCGAGCTGGACCGGGCCAAGGCGCTGTTGAGCACCCAGTGGTGGCGGCACATGTCCACGGTGGACGGCCGGGCCGACGTGCTCGGCCGGTACGCCACCCAGTTCGGTGACCCGGCGAAGATCGCTGAGCGGCTTCCCGCCTGGCTCGCGGTCACCGCCGAGCAGATCGCCGAACAGGCCGCCGAGCTGCTCGGCGCCGCCGACCGGGTGACCCTGACCTACCAGCCCGAGGAGAAGGCATGACGCTGATCGCCACCCGTCCCGGCCCGGGCGCCGCCCGCCCGTACCGGTTCCCGCAGGTGGTCCGCCGGGCCGTCGCGGGCGGGCAGGTCGTCGCCGCGCACCTGCCCGGGCAGAACCTGGCCGTCGCGCTGCTGCTCCTCGACGCCGGCGCGGGCCGGGAGCCGGTGGGCAAGGAGGGGCTGGGCGGGGTGCTCGCCAAGGCCCTGGAGGAGGGCACCGCGCAGCGGGACGGCACCGCGTACGCGCTGGCCATCGAGGCGCTCGGGACCGAGCTGGTGACCGGGCTGGACTGGGACTCGTTCCAGGTCAGCGTCCAGGTCCCGGTGGACCGGCTGAACGCGGCCGTGGAGCTGCTCGCCGAGGCGGTCCGGACGCCCCGGCTCGACCCGGCGGACGTGCTGCGGGTCCGGGACGACGAGGCGACCGCGCTGCGGATGGACTGGGCCAACCCCGGCCCGCGCGCCGACGCGGTGCTGCGCGCCGACCTGTTCGGCGCGGACAACCGCTGGGGCCGGCCGATGTACGGCGACCCGGACAGCGTCGCCACCCTGGAGGTGGACGACGTCACGGTCTTCCACTCGGAGTGGTTCATCCGCCCCGGGACGCTGATCGTCGCCGGCGACCTGGACCGGCTCGACCTGGATGCGCTGGCCGCGGCGGCGTTCGCCGGCACCGGGGGCGGGCCGGTCGAGAAGGGCGGCCCGATCGAGGTGCCGCTGTCCGGCCGCCGGAAGGTCATCCTGGTCGACCGGCCCGGCTCGGTGCAGTCCACGCTCCGCCTCGGGCACCCCGCTCCGCACCGGGCCCATCCGGACCACGTGCCGATGTCACTCGCCGGGACGGTGCTCGGCGGGGCGTTCACCTCCCGGCTCAACCACCTGATCCGCGAGGTGCACGGCTACACGTACGGCATCCGGGGCGACTTCGCCTCGTCCCGCCGGTTCGGGCGGTTCGCGGTCAGCTCCGGGGTGCAGACCGCGGTGACCGCGCCGGCCCTGGTCGAGTCGGTCGGTGAGGTCTCGCGTACCCGGCTGACCGGGGTGACCGAGGAGGAGCTGGACGTGGCCCGCTCGTGGCGGGCCGGCCAACTCTCCGTCGAGCTGCAGAGCCCGCGCGCGATCGCCGCGGCGCTGACCACGCTGGTGGTGCACGACCTGCCGGACGACTACCACGCCCGGCTGCGCGAGTCACTGCTCGCGGCGACGGTCGAGGAGGTCTCCGCGGCCGCCGCCGCGCACCTCCACCCGGACTCGCTCACCCTGGTGGTGGAGGGCGACTCGGCGGTCATCCGGGACGAGCTGGTCGCCGCCGGCCTCGGCGAGGTCGTCGACCACACGCCCTGAGCCGCGCCGTCCGCCACGTCGGCGAGGTGGGGGTGTCCGCACCGCGAGGTCACCGCCACCTCGCCGATGTGATTCCGGTCGCGTTGTCCCGGCGGCCGGCCCGCGCGATGGGAAAGGCTTCCCGCTCGGACCGCTCCGCTCGGTAGCCTCGCGGGCATGAGGATCGGCATTGTGGGGGCCACCGGCCAGGTCGGTGGCGTGATGCGGCAGGTGCTGGCGGAGCGCGACTTCCCGGCGGAACAGGTGCGGTTGTTCGCCTCGGCCCGGTCGGCCGGGCGCACCCTGAACTGGCGGGACGGCGAGGTCACCGTCGAGGACGCGGCCACCGCGGACTACCGGGGCCTGGACATCGTGCTCTTCTCGGCGGGCAAGGGCACCGCCAAGGAGTTGGCCCCCCGGGTCGCCGAGGCCGGCGCGGTGGTCATCGACAACTCCTCGGCGTTCCGGATGGACCCGCAGGTGCCGCTGGTGGTCGCCGAGGTCAACCCGCACGCCATCGCCGACCGGCCGAAGGGCATCGTGGCCAACCCCAACTGCACCACCATGGCCGCCATGCCGGTGCTGCGTCCGCTGCACCAGGAGGCCGAGCTGGTCGGCCTGGTCGTCTCGACCTACCAGGCGGTCTCCGGTGCCGGGCTGGCCGGCGTGGCCGAGCTGGACGAGCAGGTGCGCAAGGTGGCGGAGCACGCCAGTGGGCTCACCTTCGACGGGTCGGCCGTCGAGTTCCCCGCCCCCCGCTCGTTCGCCCGCCCGATCGCGTTCAACGTGCTCCCGCTCGCCGGCTCGATCGTCGACGACGGCTCCTTCGAGACCGACGAGGAGCAGAAGCTGCGCAACGAGAGTCGCAAGATCCTGGAGATCCCCGGGCTGAAGGTCTCCGGCACCTGTGTGCGGGTGCCCGTGTTCACCGGGCACTCGCTCCAGATCAACGCCCGGTTCGCCCGGCCGATCAGCCCGGCCCGGGCGTACGAGCTGCTGGCGGACGCGCCCGGCGTGGCACTGTCGGACGTGCCGACCCCGCTCCAGGCCGCCGGCCAGGACCCGACGTACGTCGGGCGGATCCGCGCCGACGAGACGGTGGAGCACGGCCTCGCCCTCTTCTGCTCCAACGACAACCTCCGCAAGGGCGCCGCCCTCAACGCCGTCCAGCTCGCCGAGCTCGTCGCCGCCGAACCCCGCTAACCCCCCGCCCCGCGCCCCCACCCGCTGCCGATCTTGCACTTTCGGCTCGACTTCCGCGGCCTTTGCGCCATTTGCCGGCACCAGCAGTGCAAGATCGGCGACGGTGGGGACGACATGTTGAAACGGGAGGTTGTCATGGATGGCGAGCGGGCTCAGCGGGGGCTGACCGGGCTCATCGCTGGTGGGCGGCTCGGGGTGCTTGCCACGCTCAAGCGGGACGGCCGGCCGCAGCTGTCCAATGTGATCTACTCCTTCGACCGCGGGGCCGGCCTGATCCGCGTCTCGGTCACCGACGGGCGGGCCAAGACCGCCAACCTGCGCCGGGATCCCCGGGCCAGCTTCCACGTCAGCAGCGCGGACGGCTGGGCGTACGCGGTGGCGGAGGCCCGGGCCGAGCTGACCCCGGTGGCCGAGCGGCCGGACGACCCGACCGTCGAGGAACTCGTCGGGCTCTACCGGGCGGTGCAGGGCGAACACCCGGACTGGGACGACTTCCGGCGGGCCATGGTCGCCGAGCGCCGCCTCGTGCTCCGGCTGCATGTCGAGCGGGTCTACGGGATGCCGCCGCGCGGCTGACGGCCGCGGCGTCACCGCCCCGCCGGCCCGGTTACCCCGGCCCGGGCGGCGGGTAGACCGCGGTGCCGACACCGAGAGGGGAGCACCATGACAACGGTCGGAGAGTTCATGACGACCCGGTTGGTGACGATGGACGGCAACGACACCCTCACCGCCGCGGCGCAGGAGATGCGCGACAGCGCCATCGGCGACGTGGTGGTGACCGACGGCGACAACGTGGTCGGCATCGTCACGGACCGGGACATCACGGTCCGCGGCGTCGCCGAGAACATGGACCCCAGCACCACCCGGCTCAACCAGATCACCAGCAAGGACGTGGTGACGGTGAGCCAGTACGACGACGCGGTCGCCGCCGCGGACCTGATGCGGACGTACGCCGTACGGCGGCTGCCGGTGATCGACGACGGCCGGCTGGTCGGGTTGGTCTCCATGGGCGACCTCGCCGTCGAACGGGAACCCCAGTCGGTGCTCGCCGACATCAGCGCCGACGAACCCAACAACTGACCTGCCCGCCGCGGTGACGCCGACCTCCGGTTCGGGGGTCGGCGTTCGCGTCCCCGCCGGACGTCACCGCCCGTGGCGACGGCGTCGCCGCGCACGACTCACCCGAACCGGGCGAGGTTGACCCCGTACCCGGCGGGGACCCCTCCTCGGACGCCACGCCGCGCATCCCGGGAGGAGTGGAACCGATGGTGGACGCGACCATGAGGTTCTTCGAGGACCTCGACCGGCGGGGGTTCGAGCCCCTGTTGGCGAAGACCGCCGGAACCCTGCGTTTCGACCTGCACGAGGGGGCCCACACGACGCACTGGCTGCTGGAGATCGATCGGGGCAAGCTCCAGGTCCGGCAGGAGGACCGGGAGGCGGACACGGTGGTGGGGACCGGGCCCCGGCTCTTCGACGAGCTGGTCTGCGGCAAGGAGAACGGCATCGCGGCCCTCCTGCGCGGCGACATGACCGTGGCCGGCGACCTGCGGCTGGTGCTCCAGGTCGAACGGCTCTTCCCCGGCCCACCGGACTCCCGTGGGCCGCACCACGCGTTCCGGAGGGAGGGACTCTGATGGCCGACACCAATACCGTCCGGATCCTCGACGGCAACACCTTCGTGGTCTCCGAGGACACCGGGGACATCGAGGCCACCCCGAGCGAGCCGACCGGCCTCTTCTCCATCGACACCCGGTTCCTGTCCCGCTGGGTGCTGACCGTCAACGGCGAGCGGCTCAATGCCCTCTCCTACGACGACCTCCAGTACTACGAGGCGCGGTTCTTCCTGGTCCCCGGCATGGCCACGCACTACGTCGACGCGAAATTGTCGATCATCCGGGAGCGGGCGGTGGGCGGCAGCTTCCGCGAGACCCTGACCATCCTCAACCACGACGAGAAGGCGGTGGACCTGGAGGTGCGGATGGCCGCGGCCTCCGACTTCGCCGACCTCTTCCAGGTCAAGGACGAGATCCTGAACAAGAAGGGTGAGCTTTACAGCGAGGCCGAGGCGGACCGGCTGCGGCTCGGCTACCGGCGCGGGAACTTCCGGCGGGAGACCGTGATCACCTGCTCCCGGCCGGCCCGGTACGACCGCGAGGGCTTCGCCTTCACCCTCCACCTGGAACCCAACGAGCAGTGGGAAACCGCCATCGACGTGCAGACCTTCGCGGTCGGCCCGGGCGGTCGGGACCTGCGGATGGGGCTGCGCGCGCACGGGACCGAGCGGCTGGCCCTCCAGCACGACCTGGAGGAGTGGATCGCCAAGGCGCCGAAGGTGAACACCGAGCACGAGCAGCTCGGATCCACCTACCGGCGCAGCCTGATCGACCTGGCCGCGTTGCGGTTCTCGCCGCTCTCCCTCGGCGGGCAGACGCTGCCCGCCGCCGGCCTGCCCTGGTTCATGACCATGTTCGGCCGGGACAGCATCCTGACCTGCCTCCAGGTGCTGCCGTTCGCGCCGGACATGTCCAAGACCACGCTGCGGATCCTCGCCGCGTTGCAGGGCACCCGGTTCGACGACTTCCGCGACGAGGACCCGGGCCGCATCCTGCACGAGATGCGGTACGGAGAGACGTCCGCCTTCGAGGAGCAGCCGCACTCGCCGTACTACGGCTCGGTGGACGCCACGCCGCTGTTCGTGGTGCTGCTCGACGAGTACGAGAAGTGGACCGGCGACATCGCGCTGGTCAAGGAGCTGGAACACGAGTGCCGGGCGGCGCTGCACTGGATCGACGACTACGCCGACCTGGTCGGCAACGGCTACATCTGGTACGAGCGCCGCAACACCGACACCGGCCTGGAGAACCAGTGCTGGAAGGACTCCTGGGACTCCATCTCGTACTCCGACGGCACGCTGCCGCCGTTCCCCCGGGCCACCTGCGAGGTGCAGGGGTACGCGTACGACGCGAAGGTGCGGGCCGCCCGGCTGGCCCGGGAGTTCTGGGACGACCCGGCGTACGCCGACCAGTTGGAGCGGGAGGCCGCGGCGCTGAAGGAGCGGTTCAACCGGGACTGGTGGGTGCCGGACGGCGAGTTCTACGCCCTCGCCCTGGACCCCAACGGCCGGCGGTGCGACGTGCTCAGCTCCAACATGGGGCACCTGCTGTGGAGCGGCATCGTCGACGACGAGCGGGCGGCGAAGGTCGCCGAGCATCTGGTGGGGCCCCGGCTCTGGTCCGGCTGGGGGGTGCGCACGCTGGCCGAGGGCGAGGTCCGCTACAACCCGATCGGCTACCACAACGGCACGATCTGGCCGTTCGACAACTCCTTCGTCGCCTGGGGACTGCGCCGCTACGGCTTCGCGGAGGAGGCCGCGACCATCGCCAGCGGCATCCTGGACGCGGCGCGGTACTTCGACGGCCGGCTGCCGGAGGCGTTCGGCGGGTACCAGCGGGAGCTGACCAAGTTCCCGGTGGAGTACCCGACGGCGTGCAGCCCGCAGGCCTGGTCCACCGGTACCCCGCTGCTGCTGATCCGTACCATGCTCGGGCTGGAGCCGCACGAGGGGCACCTGGCGGTCGACCCGCGGCTGCCGGTGGGCATGGGCCGGATCGAGGTGCTGGACATTCCCGGCCGGTGGGGCCGGGTGGACGCCTTCGCCCGGGGCCGGCTGAAGCTGGACGACGTGGCCGCCGGCTGAGGCGGCCGGTGCCGGCGGCGCCGTCGACCCACGGGTCGACGGCGCCGCCCGCTCAGTGGCCGGCCAGCAGCGGGTCGGCGTGCGCCTCCGTGCGGGGGAGCAGGCAGAACTCGTTCCCCTCCGGGTCGGCCAGCACGGTCCACCGGGGCAGCTCGCGGACCACGGTCGCGCCCGCCTCCAGCACCGCCGCCCGCTCCTCCGCGTCGCCGACCAGGTCGAGGTGGATCCGGCCGGCGGCGGGCAGGTCCTCGGCGGGACTGATCCAGATGTCCGGCCGGTGCCCGGACGGGTCCCGCAGCAGCACCGCCTCGGTCGGGGCGAGCGAGCGTTCGGCGAGCTTCGCCCGGTCCTCGTCGACCACGGGCAGCCCGGTCACCGCGCTCCAGAACGGGGCGAGCAGGTACGGGTCGCGGCAGTGGATGACGATCGCGGCGAGGTCGGGCATGCCCTGACCGTAGTCGGCTCAACCGACCCGCAGGACGGTGTCCAGGAACGCGGCGGTGACCGCCCGGATGTCCGGCCGGGCCAGGTCGAGGGCGTGCCCGCCGTGGGTGAGCCAGGCGTGCGCGGGATGGCCCGCGGCGAGCAGCCGGCGCGCCAGTTCGAGCGCCTGGCCGGCGGGCACCGACGCGTCCTCCCGGCCGTGCACGAGCAGCACCGGCACCCGGGTGCCGAGGTGGGTGGCGACGGTCGCGTCGACCCGCGCAGGGCGAGGTGCAGGGCCAGCATCGCGCCGGCCGAGTCGCCCCCCGTGGATCCAGAGCAGCACCGCGCGTTTCGTCATCCCGCCATGGTGTCCGCTCGCGGTGCCGCCCGCGACTCCGCTCTGCCGAGGGCAGACGGCGGGTGGCCGGCGCCACCGTTCGCCCCTACGGTCGGGTAACCTACTCGGGGTAAAGTTGGCGGATGCCGGAACTCGTGTACCCGCCCGTGATCGCCGCCGCCAGGACGATGTTCCGGGTCCTCGACCTTCGCCTGACCGTCGAGGGCAGCCATCACGTGCCGCGTACCGGCGGTGCCGTCATGGCCAGCAACCACGTCAGCTACCTGGACTTCATCTTCTGCGGGTACGGGGCGTTGGAGTCCCGCCGCCTGGTCCGGTTCATGGCGAAGGACTCTGTCTTCCGGCACAAGGTCTCCGGCCCGCTGATGCGCGGCATGAAGCACATCTCGGTGAACCGGGCGGCCGGCGCGGGGTCGTACGCCACGGCGGTCGGCGCGCTGCGCCGGGGCGAGGTGGTCGGGGTCTTCCCGGAGGCCACCATCAGCCGCTCCTTCACCGTCAAGGGCCTGAAGAACGGCGCCGCCCGGATGGCGCAGGAGGCCGCGGTGCCGCTGCTGCCGGTCGCGCTCTGGGGCACCCAGCGACTCTGGACCAAGGGCCGACCCCGCACCCTGACCCGCCGGCACACCCCGATCACCGTCCTGGTCGGCGAGCCGATGGACCCGGCCGCGTACCCGGACGCCAACACCATGACCGCCGAGCTGCGCAACCGGCTGGCCGCACTGGTCGACCGGGCCCAGCGGGAGTACCCGGAGCAGCCCGCCGACGCGGACGACGCCTGGTGGCAGCCGGCGCACCTCGGCGGCGCCGCGCCCACCCCCGAGGAGGCCGCGGAGCTGGACCGCTCGGGCCGCCGCGCGGCCACCTCCTGAGCCCGCGCCCCGCCCACGCCCCTCAGTCCCGCCCGTGCCGTCCAGGTGGGGCCGGTGGTGGTCGGGTGGGTCAGCAGGCCGAGCCGGGGCGGCCACGGGCGTCGGACGCCTGGTCTGGCCAGGCCGAGGTCTCCGCACCGGCCGGGCGGTAGTAGTCGTCCCGGGACAGGAACTCCACCGGCAGCGAACCCGGCAGGGTGACCGCGCCCCGCGCGGGCTCCGGCGCGCCGCCGACCCGCAGCAGCAGGGTGTCCCGCTCGGGCGGGGAGAGGTCCACCAGTTCCGGATGCACCAGCCGGAACGCCGCCACGGACCGGCGGACCTGCCGGGCCAGCGCGGTGATCAGGGTGCCCGGGCCGGCCAGGGCGAGCGCCGGCTGCCGGATGGTGCGCAGCGCGTCGCAGACCACCAGCAGCTCGGCCCCGCCGTCCGGGCCGTCGACCAGCTCCAGCCGGGACGGCCACTGCCAGCGGATCTGCCCGCTGACCAGGCGGGACAGCCGGACCAGGCGCCGGTGCCGGGCGCCCGTCCGGCCGTCCCGCCCGGGGACCGGGGACAGCTCCGAGCCGGTGCAGACGTACGCGAGCCGGCGGTCGGTCACGGTCACCGTCGCCGGGCCGGGAAGACTCCACGCCCGGTCGCTCTCGGTGGGGCCCAGCAGGTGCCCGGCCACCCGGATCCGGTGCTGCTCGAGCAGCTGCTCGCCCGGCTCGGGGACCAGCGCGTACCGCCGGTCGAGCACGGGACGGGTGGGGTCGTCCTCCGCGTCGAAGCGGTGCGGCCCGATGAAGAAGGGAGCTGCGTCCTCCTGCACGGTCACGACCTCCCGTGGGACGGTTGCGGTACGTAAAGCGTGTCGCACACCACACTGGCTGTCATGACACCCGTTAGGGGGTCGGCCGGTCGGTCTGTGCCTGTGACCGGTAGATGCCGATCTCCTCCGGCCGGACGAGCCCGTCCTCGATCGCCCGGGCGAGCAGGGCCGCCTTCGTGGCGGCCGGCCGGCCCGCCCGGGTGTACTTGATCCGCGCCCGGTCCACGTACTGCTTCACGGTGTGCTCGCTGATCCGCATCCGGCGGGCCACCGACGCCTTCGACATGGACTGGAACCACAGCAGCAGGGCCTCACGTTCCTTGTCGGACAGGGTCGGCCGGTCCGGGCGGGGGTCGCCCACCATCGCCCCGGCCAGCGTGGGCGGCACGTACGGACGGTCGGTCGCCGCGGCCAGCACGGTCGCCACGCAGTGCTCGCGCCCCTCGTGCTTGGCCAGGAACGCCACCGCCCCGGCGTCCAGCGCGGCGAGCATGGTCTCCGGTTCGGTGTGCTCGGAGTAGACCACCACCCGGTGCCCGGCGGCGCTCAGCTCGGCCAGCTTGTCGAGCGCCATCCGCCCGTGCAGCCGCAGGTCGAGCAGGACCACGTCGGCACTCGGGGCGAGCCGCAGCACCTCGTCCGGATCGTCTCCCATGGCCAGTACGCGCAGCCCCGGCTCGCTGGCCAGCCAGGCGCGGACCCCCTCGATCACCACCGGGTGGTCGTCCACGATGGCCACCCCGATCGGCCGGCCGCCGGTCACGTCCGCCGCCACCGGGTCTGCGTCCATCTGATCTCCCCGTTCCGCTCGTGCACGTGTTCCACCGGCCCGTCCGTGTCCGCGATCGGCGGGCCGGTCCCGTCCGGCCCATCGTGGTCGGGCGTGACCAGGCTGACCACCACCTCGTCCGGTCCGGCGACCACGGTGAGCCGGGCCGTGCCGCGGGCGTCGGCGAGCGCCGCGGTGAGCGGGTCGGCGAGCCGCCGGCGTACCTCGACGGGCAGCTCCGGCGGGGTGCCGACGGCGACCAGTTCGATCGGCACCCCCTTGCGTTCCGCCAGGTCGGCGGCGGCGCGCAGCTCGTGCAGGAGCGGGTCCGGCACGTCGTCCGACTCGGCGATGAGCCGGCGCAGCCGGGCCGCCGCCAGCACGCAGCGTCGGCGCAGCTCCGGGTCGGCCGGGTCGGCGTCACCGGTGGCGAGGGCTGAGAGCACCTCCTCGGCGGTGCCGCTGACCAGCGCCAGCCGGTCCTGCCGCTCCCGTCGGGCCCGTTCCGCCGCGTCCCGCTCCGCCTGGACCGCCAGGGCCGCCGCGGCGGTGCGGGCCCGGCCCCGGGCCAGCGCGGCGATGGCCGCCGCGCCGACGAAGACCGCCACGGGCAGCGAGGAGGTGCCGTAGAGGTACATCGCGTACCGGGTGAGGTCGGCCGCGGCGGTGGCGCCGAAGCCGAGCACCGCGCCCAGCGCGATCGCCGCGTGCGCGCCGAGCAGCGCGAGCAGCCACGACACCGGCCGCCGCCAGAGCACCAGCAGGAAGAACCAGGCCAGCCCGCTCCACACCCAGTTCGCCGCGGTGAACAGGTACCGCTCGCCGGCCGCCGCGACGACCGCGGCGTCGACCACCAGCAGCACCGCGGCCAGCCGCCGGGCCGGGGGCAACCCGCCGCGGAGCAGGCGTACGCCGGACCCGACGCCGACCGCCGCGGTCACCAGCCAGCCGGCGGCGACCACCGCCGGGGCGGCCATCCCCGGCCCGGCCGAGAGCATCGCCGGCAGGCTGATGGCCAGGTGCCAGGCCAGCGCGATGATGAGCGCCACGATCCGGGCGCCCCGGTCGGAGGCGTGTGCGACGGCGCTCGCCACGGACGGGTCCGCCGGCCCGTCCGCCGCCAGCGCGAGCCATCCCGGCGCGCGGAGGCGGACCGCCCGGCGCAGCGCCCCGGCGGCCGGGCCGGGTGCGGCGGGGGTCAGCGCCGTACCGGATTCAGTCGACACCCGACCACTCCAACCGGACCCGGGTGCCGGCACCCGGGGCGGAGGTCACTTCTGCCCGGCCGCCCACGGTGGACATCCGGCCGTGGATCGACTCGCGCAGCCCGTACCGATGGGCCGGGACGGTGGTCGGGTCGAAACCCGGACCGTCGTCGGCCACCTCGACCACGACGGTGTCCGCGACCCGGCTGAGGCGCAGCGTGACGGCCGCGCCCGGCGCGTGCCGGGCCACGTTCGCCAGGGCCGCGGCGGCGCTGTCGGCCAGCGCGTCGGCCACCTCCGCCGGCACCGTGCACGGTGCCAGGGTCGTGGTCACCGCCAGCTCCGGCGTCCGGGCGAGCGCGGCCCGCAGCCGGTCGTCCAGCGCCGCCGCGCCGGTCGGGGGCGCCGCGCGGGCGTCGGCCAGGGCCGCGAGGGTACGCAGGTCCGCCGCGCAGCGCTCGCGCAGCGAGGCCGAGCGGCCGGACACGGCACCGAGGCCCACCATGGTCAGCGTCGCCAGCACCGTGTCGTGCAGGTCGCGGTTCTGCCGCCGTTCGGCCTCGCGGGCGGCCCGGGCCATCACCGCCTCACGGATCAGCCGCTGGTAGTCGGCGAAGCCCGCGTCCGCCCGCCCGAGCCGGTGCCGCATCACCGCGGTCATCACCGCCGCGCAGCCGGTCTGCACCAGCAGGGTGGCGGCGTGCGCCCGCGCCTCGGCCGGGTTGCCGGCGGCCGTCGCGCCCCCGACGTACCCGGTGGTGACCAGCAGCCCGGCCGGAACCGACCAGCGCGCCGGAGCGGTGGCCTGCGCGTTGATCACCGTGGTGCTGGCCAGCACCGCGATCCAGCTCCCCTCGCCGGGCAGCACCTCCGGCGCGACCAGCCAGGGGATCGCCAGCGTCGCCAGGGTGGCGAGCGCGACGTCGCCGGTGACCAGGGCGGGGCCGATGCCGTGCCGCAGCGCGCGGGCCGCGTACCAGACGGACCAGGCGGTCAGGGCGACGACCGCCGGCACCAGCAGCGCCACCCGCACCGGCGGGGTACGCACCGCCAGGGCCGGCGCCGCGGCGGCCAGCCCGCAGGTCAACCGCAGCAGCGCCGGCAGGGTGGTGAAGATCAGCGTGAACGCGCCGCCGGCCGGCCGCTCCAGCGGACCCGGCGGCGGGGTCGTGGCGGCTACGACCGGCATCGGGGGAGGTGTCCTTCCGGCAGCGACCCGGTCGGGTCCGCACGGCCTAGATCGACGCCGGAGAATAGCATGCCGGACCGCAACTGGTCACCCTCGGTACGCGGCGCGTCGCTGTCCCGCACGGGAACGCCCGCGGGACCGGCCGGTTGGCGGGCGTACCGGCCGGTCATGCGGTTGACTGCCGGCATGGCTGACAACATGCGACTCCGGGTCGCCTTCCTCGGACTCGGTCGGATGGGCACGCCGATGGCCCGGCACGTGCTCCGGGCCGGGCACGACCTGACCGTCTGGAACCGTACCCGGGGCAAGGCCGACGCCCTGGCCGGCGAGGGCGCCAGGGTGGCGGAGACGGCGGCCGCCGCCGCGGCCGGCCGGGACGTGGTGGTGCTGATGCTGGCCGACCCGGACGCCGTCGAGCAGGTGCTGCTCGGCCCGGACGGGGTGGCCTCCGGCGCGGACCCGGACACCCTCTCGACCCGGCGGCCGTGGTGGCCGCGCGGGGCAGCCTGCGGCTCGCCCTGGTCGCCGCGATGCAGCTGCTGCCACCCCGGCAACGGGCCATCCTGATCCTGCGGGAGGTCCTCGACTGGTCCGCCGCCGAGGTCGCCGAGGCCCTGGCCACCACCCCCGCCGCGGTGAACAGCGGGCTGCAACGGGCCCGGGCCCGACTCGGCGCGGTGGCCGTCCGTGAGGAGCAGGTCGCCGAGCCGGTCGACCCCGCGCAGCGGGCGCTGCTGGACCGGTACGTGGCGGCGTTCGAGCGGGCCGACGTGGCGGCGCTGACCCGGCTGCTCACCGACGACGCGGTGCTGGAGATGCCGCCGGTGCTCAACTGGTACGTCGGCCGCGAGCGCTACGGCCGGTTCATCGCCCGGATCCTCGCGCTGCGCGGCACCGACTGGCGGCTGCTGCCCACCGCCGCGAACGGGCAGCCCGCGCTGGCCGCGTACGTGCGGGACGGGGACGCGTACCTGCCGCACACGGTGCAGGTGCTCACCGTCCGGGGCGGACGGATCAGCCGCAACGTGGTCTTCCAGGACCCGGCGGTCTTCGCCGCGTTCGGGCTGGCCGCGCTGCCCGCCCGCGCGCCGGTCACCGCGCCGGCAGCACCTTCGGGCCGCCGCCCCTGATCGAGCGGGTCACCGACTTCCCACTCGACCAGTAGAAGCAGCGGATCCCCCGGTCACCGCGCGCCCACGCCTCCTCCGACGGCAGCCGGAACGCCGTGCCGGTCCGGTAGGGCAGCGCGCGGTCGACCGGGACCTTCGCATACCGGGCGACCAGTGTCCGGCACCGGGCGTGGAGCGAGCCGCTGTCCCGGTCGGCGTCCTCGAACCGGCCGTCCGGCGCACGCCACGTGCCGACGTACTCGTACTGGTGGCTCTTCCGGCAGGAGGTCTGCAGGAAGCTGCCCCACGACGTTGTCGTCAGACAGCCGTACGCCAGCGGCGACGCTCCCGCCAGCGCGCCCCGCAGGCTGCCACTGTGCTGGGTCGCGATGTCGCTCTGACCGTGGGCGTAGCGGGGGTCGCCGTCGACGGCGTTCAGTTCGTACAGGTCGCAGCGGAACCAGCGGGCACCGCCCCGCCACCCGGTGGGCGACGGCGGGACGACCTGAACGGTCAGCCGGGCGCCCCGCCAGTCACCGCCGACGAAGGCCGTCGCCTTCGCGTCACACTCGCCGAACGCGGGCCGCAACACCGCGGACCCGACCTTCGGCGGGGTGGGCCGTGCGGCCAGCGAGCCGGTGAACGTGCCCAGGTGGAAGGTCTCCACCAGGTGCGCCCGCGCGCAGTCCACCGGCTGGTAACTGCTCAGGTAGCTGGTCGGATCGGCGATCAGGTGGCAGTCACCCGCCTTCGGCGTGAACTGCACGACCGCGCCGACCGTCCGCCAGTCGTCGGTCAGGTCGCCGTCCAGGCCGTCCGGCGTACCGCAGCCGGCCAGCGCCAGCGTGATCAGGGCGGCCGCCGCCCCGACCGTCCGACACCGTCGCATGTGCAGCCTCCCCCGCTCGCGGCGGCAGCATATGTCACGGTGGTGGGTGCCCGGGTTCCGGACGTGCCCGGCTGTCCTAGCCTCGCTCACATGTGGGGCAGCGGCGGCGCGCGTCGCCGATCCGAGGACCTGGTCGGCCGGGCGCGCGAGGAACTGGCGGCCCGGCCGTCCGCCGGGCCCGGGCGACCCGCGCCGGCCGGCGGGCCGGCCGGCGCTGCGGCCCGGACGGGCACCACCGCGCTCGGCCGGCCCGCGCTGCTCCTGCCGCTCGCCTTCATCGGGTACGTGGTGCTGCGCGTCGCGGTCGGTGATGAGCTGCGGACCCGGGTGGACGAGCAGGCCTGCGCGCTGACCGGCTGCACCGGCACCGGGATGGCCGTGGCGGGGTGGCTGCTCATCGCACTGCCGGCCCTCTGGGCGGCGACCACCGTCCGGCTCTGGTCCGGGCTCAGCCGGCCGGCCCGGGTGGCGGCGGTGCTCGTCGGGCTCGCGCTCGGGCTGGTGGCCTGGGTGCACGTGCCCGGGAGGCACTCCTCGCTGGCCGAGATCCTCGCCGGGCCGGCCGCGGCGGCGCTGGCAACCGGGATCCGCTGGGCCGGAATCGCCGTGGCGCTCGCGGCGGTCGCCGCCGTCACGGTCGCCGGCCGGCGACCCAACCGCCGGGCCGACGACGGGCGGGGACCGCGCCCGGTCGCCGCGCTCGTCGCGGTGACGCTGCTCGGTTCACTCGCCGTGGCGGTGGCGCGGGCCGAACCGGCGCCGGTGACCCTCGCGACGGCGCTGCCCGAGCGGACGTTCCGGTCGGCGGGGGACACCCTGAGCCGGACCGCTGGCCGGGACCTGCGCGGCTGCGCGGGCCTGCTCGTTGACGACCGGCTGCTGGAGGGCTGTGTGCGTACGGTGCGGGCCAGCTACACCACCGACGACAGCGACGCCGTGGTGCACCTGGCGGCCGTCCTCTTCCCGAGCGAGCAACGGGCCCGCGAGCGGCGCGGGGCGCTGCGGCGCGACGTGGGCTCGACCGGGGTGCCGGGCGACGTCATCACGGTGAGTTCCACGACCGGAAGCTGGGTGCTGCTCACCAGCGTGGGGCACGCCGATGGGCGCCGCGTCGTCGAGGCCGACCGGGGTCACCTGCTCTGGGCGGCGAAGCAGGTGGCGTACCGGTTCATCGGGCGGCAGGTCGGCCTCCTGGTCGCCCCGGCGCCCGCCGACGGCATCGGCCCGCGCACGGTCTGATCCGCCGCCGCACCCGTCGCTGTCCGTCAGGCCGGGGACACCCGGGCGTGACGGTGTGACATCTGGCGCAGGGGTGGCGCTGAGGGGCACGGAACGCACGTACCGGGCCGACGATCAGCGCGGCTCCGGCGTGACCGACTGCTCACCCAGCGGTGACGCCGCCGCCCGGACAGCCGGCCGCCGGCCCCCGGATCGTCCGGTGCGTACGTTCCGCGTCCCGGCCCCCGCCGGGAGGCGCGCTGTTCCGGAGGCACGCCGGGCGGCAGATCCCATGTCCACCCCAAGACGGAGCCGTTCGATGTCAAAGTTCGCCCTCGCGAAACTCCTCACCCTCAAGGCCGGCACGGCCGTCCTCGCCGTCACCGCGACCGGTGGGGTCGCGCTCGCCGCCGCGACCGGCACCCTGCCCACCCCGCTCACCGAGGCCGGCGCGACCCCGTCGGCCCACGCCACGGGCAAGCCGTCCGAGGCGGCCGACCAGGGCAAGGGCCCGGCCGGCGCCAAGGGCGATCCCTCGCCGAACCTGGTCGGCCTCTGCCACGCGTTCACGGCCGGCGCGGGTGACAACCCGGGCAAGGCGCTGGAGAACCCGGCGTTCCGCGTGCTGATCACCACCGCCGGCGACCGGGAGAAGGTGGCGGCGTACTGCGAAACGCTGCTCGCCGCCGAGAAGGTCAGGCCGAGCCAGGCGGCCCGGCCGACCGCCACGCCGAGCCACCCGACGGGCAAGCCCGGCGCCCGGCCGACCAGCGCCGGCAGCACGCGGACGCACGCCCCGGACGCCGGCCACAAGCCGACCGCCCGACCGGCCAGCTGACCTCCGACGCCGGGCGGGCACCCCCCGCCCGCCCGGCGTCGGCCCGCGGCCCCACCCGGACGACCTCCCCCCCCCGGTCCTCCGTGCGGCGTCGCGATCCGCGCCCGAGGGTGCGACGGGGCGGCGGCCGGTCCCACGGCCGCCGCCCCACCCCGGCAACGCTGCTAACGGGCGTCCGCCTCGTCGGCGCGGTCGCGCAGCCACGCCAGGGCCGGCTCGGCCTGCCGCAGCACGGAGATGTGCCCGTCCTCCGGGTAGCGTCGCAGCTCGGCGGCGGGGCAGCGCCCGGCCAGCCAGGCGCCGTGCGTCGCCGGCACGATCCCGTCCCGCTCGCCGTGCAGCAGCAGGACCGGGGGCGTCACCTGATCGGGCCGGAAACCCCACGGCGCGACGTACGCCAGGTCGTCGTCGATGAGGCCGCCGGGACCGGCCTGGATGGCCGGGCCGACGACACTGTCGAACCAGGACCAGGCTCCGTGCAGTTCGGCCAGGTCGGCCGGGGTGAAGCCGGGGTCGTATTCGGCGCCGGAGGACTCGTACGCCTCCTTGGCCGCGCGCCCCGCGGCGGCGGCGTGCAGCGACGCCACCCCGGACGGCACCATGCCGGCGAACCAGTCCAGCCCCTCGGCGTCGTACGGCGCCAGCCCGGCACCGCTGACCACCGCGACCACCCGTTCCGGCAGGAGCGCGCCGCAGGCCAGGGCGTGCGGACCGCCGCCGGAGTGGCCCATCACCGCGAACCGGGCGATGCCCAGCGCGTCGGCGATCGCGGCGACGTCGGCGGCGGCCGAGGCGATGCGCCGCCCGGGAACCGGCGTCGACCCGCCGTACCCGGGGCGGTCGTGGGAGACCCAGCGCAGGCCGAGCCGGTCGGCGGCGGCGAAGAGGGGAGCCGGCGGCGCGCCGATGTTCGGCGTGCCGTGCTGCCAGAACACGGCGAGCCGGTCCGCCCCGCCGGTGTCGTAGACGTGCAGGACGCGGCCGTCGTCGAGCCGGACATCCGTCTCGGTAACCATGCGCGGGAGCCTATCGACCGGGGGTGACGGCGACCGGGGCGGCGGAACGGGCCGGTCCTCGGGCAGCCGACCCGGCGGCGCCGGCCCTATCCTGGTCGGATGGCGGAACTCGCGGCGATCCTGCTGGTGGTGGGCGCGCTCGCCGTCGTCCTGTCGCTGCTGTCGTGGCTGGCGTCGCGGGTGCGCCGGCGCGGCGTCGGCGGGGACGTGATGGGCCCGCTCGACGAGATCTGGCATCCGGCCGCGCACCGGTTCCGCGCCGAGATCGAGGTGCACGAGGAACGGGTGCTGCCCCTGCCGGCCCCCGGCGACCGGCCGCACCGGCCCTGAGCCTGTGTGGTCCGGGTCACAAATTTCCGTCCGCAGGCCTGTCGAATCCCGCGGTCCCCGGCCGTCGGCGTGATGAGAGCCGGCAACGGGCCGGCCAGCCGAAGGGAGCAGCGCCATGCGACTCACCGTCACCACGTTCCTGACCCTCGACGGCGTCATGCAGGCCCCGGGCGGCCGGGACGAGGACCGCAGCAACGGGTTCGACCTGGGCGGCTGGCTGCCGCCGCACTTCGACGAGACCGTCGGCGGGTGGATGGGTGAGATCCTCGACCGGGCCGACGCCCTGCTGCTCGGGCGCCGGACCTACGACATCATGGCCGCCTACTGGCCGCACGTCACCGACCCGGCCGAGGGCAGCCCCGACAACCCGCTGAACCGGCTGCCCAAGCACGTCGCCACCCACCGGACGGACGAGCTGGCCTGGTCGGGCTCGCAGCGCCTCGACGGCGACCTGGCCACCGCGGTCACCGAGCTGAAGAACCGCCCCGGTGGCGAGCTCCAGGTGCACGGCAGCGGCTCCCTGGTGCGGTCGCTGCTCCGCGAAGGGCTGATCGACACGTACCACCTGCTGCTCTTCCCGGTGGTCCTGGGCCGCGGGCAGCGACTCTTCGCCGACGGCGTCCCGCCGGCCGGCCTGCGGCTCACCGACAGCCGCACCTCCGGCAGCGGAGTCACCATGCTGACGTACGACAGCGCCGGCGCGCCGGCGTTCGGCACCGTCGGGGAATGACACGTCGTGGCGCCGACCACGGATGGGAGCCACCCGCCGGCCGTACGTGGGATCGCCGGGACCGTCCGGCCGGCGGTCCACAGTGGGCGGCGGGGGAGCGGGTTCGACATGGCGGCACGTCCGGGCTCGGTCTCGTCCGGGTCGGCGGGCCTGGTCGTCGGCACCGGCACCGGTCTGCTGCTGCTCGGCTACGCCGGCGCGGCGCTGCTCCGGGCCCGGCTGTCGGCGCGCTGAGCGCGGACCGGCCGGTGGCGGTGACCGCCACCGGCCGAACCGTCGCGGTGCGGGTTCAGCACCGCCACACGCGCGGGCCCAGGTTCCGGACCTCCGCGTCGCCGGCACGCACGTGCCCCACGACCAGGCCCGTGTCGGACACGGCCACGGCCAGGCCGGTCTGCCCGCCGGGCACCTGCAGCTCGACCGCGGCCCCGCCGCGCAGCACGACGCCGTTCGCCACGACCCAGCCGGCGGCGTTGACCGCCTCTCCCGGACCGTCCACGGGCAGCTGGGTCACCTTGCCGGTCCGCAGGTCCCACACCGCCGCCGACCGGGACGGCCACAGGCCGCCCGTCGCCCAGCACACCCTGGGCCGCGTAGGCGGCACCGGTCTCGCCGGCCGGCACGGCGAGCTTCCGGCCCCTGCCCCGCTGATCCCAGACGTACGCCGCCTTCGCGACACCGTTCCGGTACATCGCGCCGACGACCGTCCCGTCGTCGGTGATGGCGTGGACGTTGGCGCCGGCGGGAAGCGGCAGCTTGACCGCGGCCGTGGACCCCGCCCGCCAGAGCAGGACGATGCTGTCCTTGCCTCCCGAGTTGCCCCGGGGCTCCGCGTTGATGACGACGTCGCCGGACGCGTTGACCGCCGGGGTCGGGTAGACGTGCCACTTCCCCGCCGGGGTGCGCAGCCGCGTGTACGCGCCGTCTTCGTAGCGGAAGACGTACTCCTGCTCGCCGTCCTCCACCAGGCCCACCGCGATCCCGCTGGCGTTGACGGCGGTCACCTGGACCGACCTGCCGGGCACCGGCAACGCCCGCGGCGTGCCGTCGGTCCACAGCACCGGCCGGAAGTCCTGCCCGACCACGGCGTTGCCGACGATGTACCGCCCGGTCGGATCCACCCCGCCGGCCGTCACATCCGTCATCCCGGCCGGCACGGGCAGCTCCGTCGCCGGGCACCCACCGGCCGAGGCCGCCGGGGTCGTCCGGGGCGCCGAGGTCGTCCGGGCCGCCGCCGTGGGGGTCCCGTCCGCCGACGCGGTCGCCGCGACCGACCGGCCGCCGGCCGGGGCCGCGCCGGGGTGCGTACCCGCCGCGGTCACGATGGACGGCACCGCCGCGAGCACGGCTGCCGCCAGCGCCACGCCTCCGGCCCCCTGAACCGAGTGGCGGCGAAAGGCACGCCGGCGACCGGCCTGGACCAGTGCGTCGATCTCGATCCGGGTGGCCGGTACGTCGACCGCTCGCAGCCGGTCCCGCAGTTCCTCTTCGTCGTTCATGGCCGGGTCCTCCCTCCCTGTGTGACGGTGGCCGGACGTCCCGCGTCGAGCGCCGCGCGCAACGCGGCGAGACCCCGGGAGCACTGGCTCTTGACGTTGCCGACCGAGCACCC
Organism: Micromonospora solifontis; assembly: GCF_003725545.1. Taxonomy (GTDB): domain Bacteria; phylum Actinomycetota; class Actinomycetes; order Mycobacteriales; family Micromonosporaceae; genus Micromonospora; species Micromonospora solifontis. The sequence continues at coordinate 43,097 of NZ_RJLN01000046.1, forward strand.
GGGGGCTTCCGCGGTCGCCTCCACCGACAGGTCGCCGAAGTAGCGCAGCACGACGACGGCCCGCTGGCCCTTCGGCAGCGCGCGCAGCGCCGTCAGCAGCCTGTCCCGCTCCTCGACCCCGTGCTCAACGGGGTCGGGCAGGTCCGGCAGGCGGTCGCCGAGCAGCACCCGGGGACCACCCGCGCCGCCGCTCGTCGAGGTAGCGCCGCACCAGGATCCGGTGCACGTACCCGTCGAGGTTGTCGGCGGCGGCGGCCCGCTTCCAGTGCACGTACAGCGCGGTGAGGGTGGCCTGGACGATGTCGTCCGCCTGGAAGGCGTCGGCGCAGAGCAGGTACGCCGTGCGGTGCAGGCGGGGTAACCGCGCCCGTACGTACTCGACGTACTCCCTTTCGAGGTCGGGCCGCATCGTGCTCCCTTGGTCGGCTGGCGTGGAGGGTGAGCCTCGGTCGTCTCTAAG
>NZ_RJLN01000047.1 GCF_003725545.1 Micromonospora solifontis
CGCGGCCAGTTCGGGCGGGTCGAGCCAGTAGAGCCAGGGCGGTTCCCGGCCCGGTGCGGGATCGCCGGCCCGCCCGGCCGCGTCGAGTGCCCGGCGGGCGGCCCGGGACCGCCCGGCGAGCGCGGCGGCGAACGCCAGCCGGTGTAGCAGCAGCGCCCGCAGCCCGGGCGAGGCGACGTCCCGGCAGCCCGCGTACCCGGCGCCAGCGAGCGCCAGTGCCCCCGCCGGGTCGCCCACGCCCGCCAGCAGGTGGCTCGCCGAACCGAGCACGTGCCCGGCGAACGCCGGATCGGCGTCGGCCGCCGCCGCGCGCAGCGCCAACCGGTAGGCGTCCAGGGCGGCCGTCACCTCCCCGGCGTCGGCGGCGAGCCAGCCGGCGAGCTGGGCGGACCCGGCCAGCTCCGGCAGCAGCCGGCGGCGGGCGGCCGGCCCGGCGGTCCGGTAGCCCCGGACCGCCCGGTGCAGCCGGCGGGCGCCGTGCCCGGCCAGGTCCGCCCCGCCCAGCAGGTCGTCCCAGCGGCGCAGCTCGGCGAGGTCGTCACCGGCCGGCCCGTCCGGTCCGGCGCCGGTCGGGGCCGGTCCGCGGTCCGGGGCCGCTCCGCCGGGCACCGGCGGGGCGGGTGCGGCGAGTGGGGCGCCGAGCGGCGCGCGGGACGGGTCGGCCGCCCAGCGGTGGGCCAGGGCGAGCAGGGCGGCCCGCGAACGGGCGCCGGCCCGGTCGACCGCCGCCGGCACCGCAGCCAGCCGGCGGCTGTGCGCCGCCGCGTCGGCGAGCAGCGCACCCGGCACCCCGAGGACCACCGCGAGCCAGCCCAGCCAGAAGTCGCCGGGGAGCCGGCGCTGGTGCTCCCACCGGGAGACCTCGTGCCGGGTCAGCGTCGGCACGCCGGAGGCGGCACAGAGCGCCCCGGCGAGCCGCTGCTGGCTCCAGCCGAGCGCGGACCGCAGCTCGGCCAGGAGCGGCCCGAGCGGGCGCGGCTCGGGCGACGGGAACGGGCTCATCGGTCCTCCGGAGGGCCTCGGCGCGGGTGGCGACGCGGATCCGGCGGCGCGCCGCCGGTCGTGCTGACCCCCGCGCGGGCCCCCGGACACCGGCCGCCGGCCGGTCCCACCGCGCTGACCCGTTTCTACCTCTGGGGTACGACGCTCCGCCGGGCCGTGCTCGCGGGCTGGGAAGACCCTGGGTACGGCGGGGCCCGGCGACTACAGTCGGGGCGTGGCGCTCGGTCTTCCCTCCGTCCTCCCCAATCCGCAGCCGGCGATCGGGGAGCTGATCCGCGACGGCCAGCCGACGTTCTCCTTCGAGTTCTTCCCGCCGAAGACCCCGCAGGGGGAGCGGCTGCTCTGGCAGGCCATCCGCGAGTTGGAGTCGTTGCGCCCCTCGTTCGTCTCGATCACCTACGGCGCCGGTGGCTCGACCCGGGACACCACGGTCGCGGTGACCGAGCGGATCGCCACCGAGACCACCCTGCTGCCGATGGCGCACCTGACCGCCGTCAACCACTCGGTCGCCGAGCTGCGGCACGTCATCGGCCGGCTGGCCTCGGTCGGTGTCCGCAACGTGCTGGCCGTGCGCGGCGACCCGCCGGGCAACCCGGGCGGCGAGTGGGTCCGGCACCCGGAGGGCGTGCGCTACGCCGAGGAGCTGGTCCGCCTGATCCGCGACGCCGGCGACTTCAGCGTCGGGGTGGCCGCCTTCCCGTACAAGCACCCGCGCTCCCCGGACGTGACCAGCGACACGGCGCACTTCGTCCGCAAGTGCCGCGCGGGCGCCGAGTTCGCGATCACCCAGATGTTCTTCGACGCCGACGACTACCTGCGGCTGCGGGACCGGGTGGCGGCCGCCGGCTGTGACACCCCGATCCTGGCCGGGGTGATGCCGGTGACCCAGATCGGCACCATCGAGCGGTCCGTGCAGCTCTCCGGCGCGCCGTTCCCGCCGGCGCTGGCCGAACGGTTCGAGCGGGTGGCCGACGACCCGGAGGCGGTCCGGCGGCTCGGCATCGAGCAGGCCAGCGAAATGTGCGCCAAGCTGCTCGACGAGGGCGTGCCGGGGATCCACTTCATCACCCTCAACCGGTCCACCGCCACCCGCGAGGTCTGGCAGCAGTTGCGGGCCGGCGCGCGGGTGTGACGACCCGGCCCGCGACACCCGCTCCGCCCTTCTACGGTTGATCCGTGGTGGGCACACAGCTGAACTGGGACCAGTACGCGACCGCGTGGGCGCGGCTGCATGGCGGCTTCGACCCGCGGGTGGCGGCCCCGGTGGTCCGTGCGTGGCTGCGCTTCGCCTACCACGTGGGCTTCGTCCTGGGTCGGCTCCGGATCGGCCCGACCGCGGTGACCGTCGTCGGGGTGCTGCTCTGCTTCTGCGTACCGCCGCTGGTCGGGCGGGCCGGCGACGGGCCGTTCCTCGGCGCGCTGTTCGTGCTGCTCGCCGCCGTGGCGGACAGCGTCGACGGCGCGGTCGCGGTGGCCACCAACCGCACCACCCGGCTCGGCTACGTCTACGACTCGGTCGCCGACCGGCTCGGCGAGGTCGCCTGGCTGATCGCCTTCTGGCTGCTGGGCGCGCCGGGCGCGCTGGTGGCCGCGGCCGGTGGCCTGTCCTGGCTGCACGAGTACGTCCGGGCCCGCGCGGTCTCGGCCGGGATGCGGGAGATCGGCGCGGTCACCGTGGGGGAGCGGCCGACCCGGGTGTGCGTGGCCCTGGTCGGGCTGCTGGTCGCCGGGCTGACCGGGCTGGTCGACGCCGACCTGATCGCCGGCACGATCACCATGGCGACCACGGTGTGGGTGCTGCTGGCCGGGTTCGGCCTCGGGCAGCTCCTCACCGCCGTCCGCCGCGCCCTGATGGGCGCCGACTGACCGGGCGGGCCGGCCGGCCCGCCGCAGGCGTTAACAAGGGGCCCCTGCTCTACCGCAAGCGTTAACGAGGGGCCCCGCCTTTCACCAGGCGGGGCCGATCTCGTCGGCGACGATCTGCGCCGAGAGGGTGACCATGGGAAGGCCGCCGCCGGGGTGGGTGGAGCCGCCGACCAGCCACAACCCGGCTGCCGGGCCCCGGTTGGCCGGGCGGAGCAGGCCGCCCGCCGTGCCGTAGATGGCCCCGCCGGGCGCGCCGGTGGCGGCGCCCAGGTCGGCCGGGGTGCGGATCTCCCGGAACACCAGCCGGTCCCGGACGTCGACGCCCCGCTCGGCGAGCACGTCCAGGATCCGGTCGGCGTACGCCTCGGCGAGCCCCGGCCGGCGCCAGTCGACCGCGCCCGGGGCGGTGCCGTGCCGGGCGGCGTTGACCAGCACGAACCACGCCTCGTGCCCGTCCGGGCGGACCGTCGGGTCGTTAGCAACGGTGACGAAGACGGTCGGGTCGAGGGCCGGGCGGGCCCGTACGCCCCGGCCCGGGTCGCCGAAGACCGCGTCGAACTCGGCGTCGTAGTCGCGAGGGAAGAACACGGTGTGATGGGCCAGCCCGGAGTCCCCGCGTACGCCGAGCAGCAGCACGAAGCCGGCCAGGCTGCGGTCGGTGAGCCCGGCCAGCCGGCGGGGGCTGGGCAGCAGGTCCCGGTAGAGGGTGAGCGCGTCCACGTTGGCCACCACCACGTCGGCCGGGACCGGCGCGGCCACCCCGGCGAGGCGTACCCCGTGCACCCGGCCGCCGGCGGCGTCGATCCGGCTGACCGTGGTGCCGGTCTGCACCACCACGCCCAGGTCCAGGCAGCGGGAGAGCAGCGCGTCGGCGAGGCTGCCCAGCCCGCCGCGCAGGTACCAGCCGCCGAACGCCAGCTCCGCGTAGGGGACGGCGACCAGCGCGGCCGGGGCGCGGCGCGGATCGGCGCCGGTGTACGTGGCGTACCGGTCGAGCAGCATCCGCAGCCGCGGGTCGGACAGATGGCGGCGGCCGAGGCCGCGCAGGGTGCGGCCGGGGCCGATGGCGGCGAGGTCGCCGAGCCGCCAGGCCAGCGCGGCCAGGTCGCGCGGGGAGTCGATGGCCCGGCCGAGGATGTCCCGGTGCGAGGCCGTCCACACCCGGGTGGCCCGCCGCCAGAGCCGCTGCCAGTCCGCGGCGGCCCGATCGCCGAGGGCGGCGCCGATCCGGGCGGTGAACTCGGCCGGGTCGGCGCAGGAGTCCAGGGTGGGACCGCCGCCGGGGAAGACGTGCCGGACGATCGGGTCCAGCGGCACCAGGTCCAGGTATTCGTCGAGCTTCGCCCCGGTCGCCTCGAACAGGTCGTGGAAGACCTGCGGCAGGGTGACCAGGCTGGGACCGGTGTCGAACCGGTACGTCCCCGCCGGGGTGTCGTGGGCGTACCGGCCGAGCTTGCCGCCGACCGTGTCGGCCTGCTCGAACACGGTGACCTCGTGCCCGTTGACCGCCAGCCGGGCGGCGGTGGCCAGCCCGCCCACGCCGGCGCCGATGATCACGATCCGCGCCATGACGTGCCCCTCCTAGCTGACCGCGCGACCCCGCCAGGTGAGCCGGCGTCGCTTCCGCAGATGGTACGACCGCAGGGTCAACCAACCGAGGACCGTGATGGATACGGGGTGTGCCAGCGCGTCGGGCCAGGCGCGTCCACCGGTCGCCCGCGCGGTGACCACCCGGCCGGCGGCGCCCAGCAGCCAGGCGACGAACGCCGCGCCGGCAACCGCCGGCGTGCCGGCCGCCAGCGCACCCACCGCGACCAGCGGGGGAGCCGTGTAGAGCAGGAGCAGCAGGGTCACCACCACGGCGGCGGCCACCGGGTGGCCGAACGAGGCCCAGAGCGACTTGGCGTAGCCGTCGCGCAGCTGCGGCCAGTTCTCGTACATCCGGCAGCTGGCCAGCCGGGAGCCGTCGGCCAGGGCGATCCGACCGCCGGACCGCTTGACCGCCCGGGCCAGCTCGATGTCCTCCAGGACCTTGTCGGCCACCGCCGCGTGCCCGCCGGCCCGCAGGTAGCCGGCCCGGTCCACGACCAGGAACTGGCCGCCCGCCGCCGCGAGGGACGGCCGCGGTGAGCGTTCCATCGCGCGCAGCGGCAGGAAGGTCAGCCACAGCCACTGCAGCAGCGGCTGCACCAGCCGGTCGGCCGCCGTCCGCACCACGATCCGGGGGTACGGCGACAGCAGCGCCGCGCTCGCCGCGCGCAGCTCGGTCACCGCCGCCGCGACGGCGTACGGGGTGAGCACCACGTCGGCGTCGACGAAGGCGAGCACGGTCGGCGCCGGGTCGGTCCGGTTGGCCAGCTGCCAGCAGGCGTGCGGCTTGCCCAGCCAGCCGGGCGGCGGGGCGACGCCGGTGAGCAGGGTGAGCCGCGGGTCGTCGCCGGCCACCGCGCGGACCACGTCGGCGGTGCCGTCGGTCGAGCCGTCGTCGAGCACCACGATCCGCAGGTCGGGTACGCCCCGCTGGGCGAGCAGCGCGCGCAGGCAGGGCGCCACCCGGGCGGCCTCGTCGCGTAGCGGCAGCAGCACCGCCACCGCCTCGGTCACCTCGGTCGGGCCGGCGCCGGGGCGGCGCAGCCAGCGGGTGGCGTTCACGACGGTGTGCGCGGTGAGCGCGGCGACCGCCACCACCAGGGCGAGCACGGCGGTCATGCCGGCGCCTCCGGGCCACCGGCGAGTCCGTGCGGCGGCACCGCGCCGGGCCGCCCGCTCATGCCGGCGCGTCGACGCCGGTGCGGGTCGCCGGCTCCGCCGTCCGGGGCGGGGCGCCGACGCGTCGGGCGCGCAGCAGCGCCACGGCCAGCGGCACGGCGGCCACCGCCATGCCGGCCGCGCCCCAGAGCGCCGAGGCGGGCAGCCGGAGGAAGACCGCGTGCGCCAGCACGCTGGAGGCGTACGTCCACAGGTAGAGCGCGAGCATCGGCGCGTCCCGCCCGTCGCCGCGGTCCACGGCCGGCCCGGCGAGCGGGCGCAGCGCGGCCATCAGCAGCACCGCGAAGAGCAGCCAGCCGAGGTAGTTGCTGGCCGGGACGCCGGGCAGGCCGGGCAGCGCCGGGGTGGCGTCCCGCCAGACCCAGTAGCCCTCGGCCACCATCTGCGGGTCGAGGAAGAGGTCCCACGCGGCCAGCCCGAGCGCCGCGAGACCGATCCGGCCGAGGCGGCGCGCCCAGCCCGGCGCCGGCCGGTCGCGGGTGATCCGGACCGCGGTGAGCCAGGCCGGCCAGGCCATCCAGGTCCAGGCCAGGGGGATGATCAGCGGCACGCCGGCCAGCTTCGGGCCCAGCTCGCCGGAGTAGTCGTAGCTGCCGAACGGGACGCCGGTGGCCACCCCGAGCGCCTCGACCGCGAAGCCGCCGCCGGTGGCCACCGCGACCAGCGCGAGCGCGGCACGCGGACCCCGGCTGAGCAGGGCGTGCCCCACGGCGAGCAGGTAGCCGAGCCCGACCGTGGCCAGGGTCAGCCCGGCCCGGGTGGCGCCGGTGGTGAGCGGGTAGCCGATCTGGGCGAGGACCAGGACGGCCAGCAGCACCCAGGGCAGCCGGCGCCGGATCACGGGGCGGCCGGGCCGGGGGTCGGCGGGGGCAGCGGCAGGTCCCGACCGAGCACGCCGAACGGCCGTTCGTCGCCGGGGAAGTGGAAGTGGCGCAGGACGTCGACGAAGCCGAACCGGCGGTACAGCCGCCAGGCGCGGGACTTCTGCTCCTCGGCCTCGGGGGTGGAGAGCAGGGTGGTGCTGCCTTCCGCCATGGTGAGCAGGGCGCGCAGCTGGCCGGCGCCGAGGCCGTGCCCCTGCGCGGGCGGCCGGACGTGCAGCTCCACCACCTCGAAGCAGTGGGTCAGCCAGCGCCGCCGGGCCTCGGCGTCGAGGGCCCGGTGCACCTGGTCGTGCCACCACTGGCCGGCGGCGCCGAGGTAGCCGTACCCGAAGCCGACCAGGTGTCCCTCGCTGGTGAGGCTGGCGACGGCGCGGAAGCCGGGCCGGCGGACATGGGTGGCGATGTAGCCGCGCCGCGCCTCCAGCAGGTCGGTGCGGTAGCCCATCGCCTCGCCGTAGACGGCCACCACGTCGTCCAGCCGCCGGACCAGATCGTCCGGGGTCCAGCGCACCAACCTCATCCGTGTCCTCTCGCCGTGTCCGGGTCACCCTCGACCGCCCAGCCCAGCACCGTCGGGTCGCCGACCACGTCCCGCACCGCGAACCGGGCGAACAGCTCCTCCGCGTACCACCCCTCGGTCGGGGTCCGCGTGATCGCGGCGCGGTGCTCCGGGTGACGGTACGCGAACGCGACCAGGTCCGCCGGGTCCCGCCACACACTCACCGTGCCCTGCCAGCCCAGCGGGGCCTCGCCGACGCCGAACCGGGCGAGCAGCCCGGGGGCGGTGTGCAGGGCGGCGGCGACCGGCGGGACGGCCCGCCAGAAGGTGGCCGCCCGGCGGGTCCGCAGCCGGGCCCGGGTCAGCGCCAGCACCGGCCCGTCGACCCGGCCGCCGGACGGCTCGCCGAACGGCCGCCGCCCGGACCACTCGCCCCGGCTGGTCAGCGGGCGCAGCTCCACCCGGGCGGTGGCGCGCGCGATCCGGGCCCAGGAGCGCCCGACCGGCGAGGCGTCGAAGCCGGCCGCGGCGGCGGGGGAGTCCCAGACCACCAGGGCGGCCCAGCGGGTCGGGTCGGCGTCGCCCGGGCCGAAGCCGGTGCCGGTCCCGGTGCCGAGCAGCTTGGCGAACCGGACGCCGGGCAGGCGGCGCAGCCGCCACGGGTGGGCCGCCATCCGTCGCAGCGCCCCGGGCACCGCCGTCCGGCGGATCCGCCACACGTGCAGCGTCACCAGGTCAGGAACCTCGCTGCTGGGCCTGACGGGTCGCTCGCTCACGCCACCTCGGCCGGTGCGCCGGAGGTGATCCGCAGCAGCTCCGTGTACGTGGTGGGGAAGACCGCCTGCGGCACGCCGCCGGCCGCCCACACCTCGTCGTACCCGGCCAGGGCGGTGTCCACCAGGGTGCGCAACGGTCCGGGGTGTCCGACCGGGGCGACCCCGCCGATCACCTGCCCGGTGTGCCGCTTGACGAACTCCGGCGTGGCCCGGCGCAGCCGGGTGACGCCGAGGCTCGCGGCCAGCCCGGCGGTGTCCACCCGGTGCGCCCCGGAGGTGAGCACCAGCAGCGGCGCGTCGTCGGCGTCGAAGATGAGCGAGTTGGCGATGGCGCCGACCCCGACGCCGAGCGCCTCGGCCGCCGCGGCGGCGGTGTGCACCGCCTCCGGCAGCAGGCGGACCCGGCTCGCCCCGCCGGAGCCGTCCCGCGCGCCCGCGTCGTCGAGCGCCTGTTGCACCGCCTGCACGTTCGGGTGTGACTGCATGCCGCTCATTCTTCCCGCCGCGTTCCCTCAGGTGTCCCCGCCCCACCCCGTGTCCCGCCGCGCGCTCAAGATCCGCACTGATTCCTGGAAACAGTGGCAATTCCAGCGGCGATGGCACTACTTCCGGGAAGGAGGCGGGTGATCTCCGGGCGGGGCGGCAGTGGCTCGGGTGCTGATGAGGGCCTGGATGCCGTCGAGGATGCGGGCCAGGCCGAAGTCGAGGGCCTGGTCACCGGGGGCCTCGGTGGGGATCGAACGCAGCGCGGCGTCCAGGGCGGGGAAGCGCTCTTCCCGGCCGCTTACCAGTACCGCGAAGGCGGCCTCCCGGCCCTGCGCGGGCGCGGTGCCGGCGGCCGTGTGCTGGGCCAGGTTGCGGGCGTGGCCGACCAGGAGCACGGCGACGTCCAGCCGCTCATCGCCGGTGAGTCCGGTGTCGCTGAGCGCGGCGACCACCCGTTCCACCCAGGCCAGCTCGTTCGGGCCGGGCACCCGGGGGGCGACGGTGGCGGCCTGCGCCCACGGGTGGCGGCGGAACCGGTCGAAGATCTGCCGGGTCCAGTCGTCGAGCTGGCCCCGCCAGTCGGCGCCCTCGGGGGGTGGGGGTGGCGCGCCGATCGCCGTCTCCAGCATCAGGGCGACCAACTCGGCCTTGCCGGGCACGTACCGGTAGAGGGCCATCTTGGTGACGGCCAGCGACTCGGCGACCCGCTGCATGGTCAACCCCTCGAGCCCGTCGGCGTCGGCGATGGCGATGCCGGCCCGGGCGATGGCGTCGAGGGTCAGGGTGGGGCGGGGGCCGCGCCGGGGGCCGCTGGGCGTGCCCCACAGCAGCTCGTAGAGCCGTTTCTTGTCGACGCCACCGGTCTCCACGCGCACCCCTCTTGTCCGCGGACCAAAACTGTGTCTACAGTACTCTGTATCCGACGGAAACAGTTTAGGTTACGGGGGAGACATGTCCTTTTCGCTGCGCGATTTCCGGGTGCTCGTCTCCGGGGCCGGGGTGGCGGGCCCGGCGGTGGCCTGCTGGCTGGCCCGGCACGGGGCCGACGTCACCGTCGTCGAGGCCGCCCCGGCCCTGCGGACCAGCGGCTTCGCGGTCGACTTCCGGGGGCCGACCCACCTCGGCGTGCTCGCCGCCATGGGCGTGCTCGACGATCTGCGCGCGGTGCAGACCCACGCCGGGGCGATGAGCCGGGTCGACGAGCACAGCCGGGAGATCTTCCGGCTGCCCGCCGAGTTCGCCGGCGGTGAACTGGAGGTCCGCCGCCGGGACCTGTCCCGGATCCTCTACGAGCACGGCGCCGACCGGGTGGAGTACCGGTTCGGCGACCGGATCGCGGCGCTCACCGAGACCGCCGACGGGGTGCGGGTCGCGTTCGCCCGGGGCGACGAGCGCACCGTCGACCTGGTGGTCGGCGCGGACGGCCTGCACTCCGGGGTGCGCCGGCTGGCCTTCGGCCCCGAGTCGGCGTACGTGACCCACCTCGGCTACCACCTGGCCGGCTGGGACCTGCCCAACGACCTGGGGGCGGACGCCGTGCCCCGGCAGTACAACGTGCCCGGCCGGATGGCCAGCGTCTCCGCCGACCCGCGCGAGCCGGACCGGGCCACCGCCTTCGTGGTCTTCACCGGCCCTCCGCAGGACCACGACCGGCTCGACGTCGAGCGGCAGAAGGAGCTGATCACCACCGCCTTCGCCGGGCTGGGCTGGCACGTGCCGCGGCTGCTGGCCGGCCTGCGGGACGCGCCGGAGCTCTACTTCGACGCGATCGCCAAGGTGCGGGTGCCCCGCTGGCACACCGGCCGCAGCGTGCTGCTCGGCGACGCGGCCTGGGGCGTCACGCTGGGCGGGATGGGGGCCGGCACCGGGCTCGTCGGGGCGTACGTGCTCGCCGGCGAGCTGGCCCTGGCCGGCGGCGACCACCGGGTCGCGCTGCCCGCGTACGAGCGGCGGATGCGCGGGTACGCGGGCCGCTGGCAGCGCGGCGCCAGCCCCGGGCAGTTCCTCGCCCCGGCCAGCGGCTGGGGGCTGTGGCTGCGCGACCGGCTGCTGGCCGCCCGCCCGGTCCAGTCGATGCTGATCCGCAGCGTCGGCGCGGTGGCCACCGAGGCCGACCTGCCCGACTACGCGGCGCGGGTCTGACCCGCCGGCCGGGAGCCGGGCCAGTTCGGGGTGGCCCGGACCCGCCCGGCGACGTCCACCAGCAGGGCCGCGTACCCGTCCAGGGTGGCCAGCCAGTCCAGCGCGTCCGCGCCGCGGGCGACGGCCGCGGTCGCGTACACGTCGGCCCAGAGCAGCTCGGGACCGACCACGGTGACCGACCGGACGGCCTCGGCCGGCCGGCCGGTGCGCGGGTCGGTGATGTGCGTGCCGCGCCGCGCGGTGCCCGAGGTGGCGACGGCGCCGTGCGCCCGCTCGACGACGTCGAGCATCCGCTCGGGCCGGTCCGGGTCCTCGACCCCGACCCGCCAGGCCGGCCGGCCCGGCGCGGTCCGCAGCAGCACATCTCCGCCCGCGTTGAGGCAGAGGTCGTGCCCGGGCAGGTCGGCCAGGTGCCGCGCGGCCCGCTCCACCGCCCACCCCTTGACCAGGCCGGACGGGTCGAAGCCGGTGCCGCCGCCGGGCAGCGGCAGGCGCCGCGCGTCGAACCACCCGCCGGTCCGCACCCGGGCCGCCTCGCACAGCTCCACCACCTCGCGCACCACCGGGTCGGCGGTGGTGGCCGGGTCGGGCAGCGCGCCGCCGAGCCGGCCCAGCACGCTGTCCGGCCGGTACGTGCTGAACACCGCGTCCATCCCGCGCAGCTCGGCGAAGACCCGCTCCACCCGCTCCGCCACCGCGTCGGTGCGCACCTCGGGCCCGCGCAGGTGCACGCTGACCGGCAGCCCCATCACCTGCACCACCCAGGCCCGGCGGTCGAGTTCCATCATCCCGTCCTCACCTCAGGTGGGCCGCGTCGATCGCGGACTGCAGCGATTCCCGGTAGCCGTCGCTGGTCACGGTGGCACCGGAGACGGTGTCGATCCGGGCGCTCTGCGCGACCAGGGCCTCCTGCCGCAGGATCGGCACCGCGTAGTCGTTGATCTCCTGGTCCCGGCGGTTGCCGTCGGGCACCTGCACGGTGCTGACGTCGGTGATCTTCCCGTTGACGACGGTGATCTTCACCTGCACCGGCCCCCACCGGGTCCGCGCCACCGACCCGGTGGCCGTGCCGCTGCCGCTCGACGGGCCACCGCTGCCGTTGTCGCCCGACGTGCCGCCGCTCGACGGGCCCGACCCGGTGGTGCCGGTGCCGCTGCCGTCCGTGCCGCTGTCGTCCGTCCCGCTCCAGGAGCTGCCGGCCGAGCCGTCCGAGCCGGAGGCGATCGCGCTGGTCTCCCCGCCCGCGCCCATGGTGCTGGTCTTGTAGCTGAACAGCAGCACCAGGGCGGCCACCGTGGAGAGCAACCAGATGGTGATCCGTCGCACGGATCCTCCCTTCGCGCCTGTCACCAGGCGAAACGTTCGTGGTGGACGTGCGCGTCGGGGACCCCGGCCGCGCGGGTCGCGGCACGGGCGGCGTCGACCCAGCCGTCCGGCCCGCAGAGGAAGACGTCGTGGGCGGCGATGCCGGGGGAGAGCCGATGCAGGGCCTCCGCGTCGGGCATCCCCTCGGCGTACGCCGGCAGCCAGCCCGGCCGCGCCGCCCGGGGGCCGACCAGGTAGTGCACGACCAGTCCGCGGTCCGCGGCGAGCCGGTCCAGCTCCGCCCGGAAGGCCAGGTCCGCTCCGGTACGCGCGCGGTAGAGCAGCACCGCCTCACCGGGGGCGTACGGCAGTTCCCAGAGCAGCGCCAGCAGCGGGGTGATCCCGACCCCGCAGGCCAGCATGGTGATCCCGCCGCCCCGCCAGTGCTGGCCGGTCAACCGCCCGTACGGCCCCTCGACCAGCACCCTGGTGCCGGGGCGCAGGGTGGCCACCCGGGAGCTGTCGTCGCCGAGGTCCTTGACGGTGATCCGCATCAGGTCCCCGTTCGGCGGCGCGGACAGCGAGTACGGGTGCGCCCGGGACCAGCCGGGGCCGTCCAGGAACCGCCAGAGCAGGAACTGCCCGGCCCGGACCGGCAGCCGGTGCAGGTGCCGCCCGCGCAGCCAGACCGAGGTCACCCCGGGCGCCTCGGCGACCACCGCGGCCACCTCGATCCGGTGTCGCGCCGACCGCCAGGCGGGCAGCCCCAGTCGCCAGACCAGCACGCTGGCCAGCGCCAGCAGGTAGCCGGTCCACCAGTAGGCGCGGGCCACCGGCGAGGCGAGGAAGTCGGCGCCGGTCCAGAGCTGGTGCGGCAGCGCCAGCGCGATGCCCAGGTACGCGTACAGGTGCAGCAGGTGCCAGGACTCGTAGCGCAGCCGGCGGCGCGCGGCGCGGAGCGAGGTCAGCACCACCAGCACCAGCAGGGCCAGCGCCGCGGTGGCCAGCAGCATCCCCGGGTACGTGACGACCAGGTCCCAGGTCTCGGCCAGCACGCCCTGCCGGGCGGTGCCGGCGTACCCGAGGACGGTCAGCGCCACGTGGCCGAGGAGGAGGTTGAACGAGGTGAAACCGGCGAGCCGGTGCCAGCGGGCGATCCGGTCCTGGCCGAAGCTCCGCTCGATCAGCGGCACCCGGGCCATCAGCACCACCTGGATGAGCATCAGGTCGGCGCTGACCAGGCCGGCGAGCCGACCGAGCGAGGTGAGCCCGGTGGCCGCGCCGCCCAGCAGTTCCTGCACGCCGCGGTCGGCGGTCCAGAGGGCGGTGACGACCAGCAGGCTGAGCAGCGCGAGGCTGCCGGCGACGTCGGCCCACCAGGTGGGGACCGCCGGCAGGGCACGGCGCCCGGTCCGCCGGTCGGCCACGGCGGCGGTCACCGGCGGCTCTTCTCGGTACGGCTGACGTTCATGACGTCCACCCTGGGCCGGGGAACTCGGTCTTCCCTTTGCCGATGCTGTGCCCCGGCTGAGAATCCGAACCTTCTTCCGGCGTGTCCCGGCGGCGCGCCGCCGGGCCGGCCGGGGGCGGGACGGCCGACCGGTGCGTAGACAATGTCTACGCACCCTGGTAGACAGGTTGCCGTGGATCACTCGGATGCCGGGCTCCGGGCCCGCCTGGTCGCCGCGGGTGTCGACCTGGTGGCGCGGGACGGGGCCGAAGCCCTCTCCCTGCGGGAGATCGCCCGCCGGGCCGGGGTCTCGCACGGCGCGCCGCGGCGGCACTTCCCCACCCATCGCGCGCTGCTGGCCGCCATCGCCCTGGAGGGCTACCGGGACCTCGGTCGCCAGGTGGCCGAGCTGATCGGCGACGGCCGCCACGACCCGTACGCCCTGCTGCTCGCGCTGGGCCGGCGGTACCTGGACTTCGCGCGCGACAACCGGGGCATGTTCGAGCTGATGTTCCGGCACGACCTGCTCCGGGGGAACCAGCTGGGCCTGCGGGAGGCCAGCGTGCCGCTGTTCGAGATCCTCGTCGATCTGGTCGCCCGCGCCCGGCCCGCCACGTCCGGCGCGCCGCCCGCCGTCGTGGTCGCCGGGGCGCTCTGGGCGAGCCTGCACGGCCTGGCGCAGCTCCGGCTGTGGGGCAGCCTGCAACTGGTGACCGGCGTCGACGAGGTGGAGCCGTTGTTGCGTGCCGCGCTGGAGGCCCACCTCGGGCCCGGGCGGCCCTGAGGGGGAGCACATGCAGATCGCCATCCTGCTCTACGACCGATTCACCGCGCTCGACGCGGTAGGCCCCTATGACGTGCTGTCCCACCTGCCCGGCGCGGAGACGATTTTCGTCGCGGAACGGGCGGGGCCGGTCGTCAACGAGGTGGGCAGCCTGCACCTGACCGCCACCGCCACCCTCGCCGACGCACCCCGACCGGACGTCGTCGTCGTGCCCGGCGGCCCCGGTTGGCACGCCCGGATGGCCGACGGGCCGGTGCGGCGCTGGCTGCGTACGGCCGACCGGCACAGCACCTGGACCACCTCGGTGTGCAGCGGATCCCTGCTGCTCGCCGGTGCCGGCCTGCTCACCGGGCGGCGTGCCACCAGCCACTGGCTGGCGGTCGACCAGCTCGGCCCGCTCGGCGCCGTACCGGTGGCCGAGCGCGTGGTGATCGACGGTAAGTACGTCACGGCGGCCGGCGTCTCGGCCGGTCTGGACATGGCGTTCACCCTCGCCGGGCGGATCGCCGGCGACGCCGTGGCGCAGGCCATCCAGCTCGCGCACGAGTACGCGCCCAGTCCGCCCTACCAGGCTGGTTCGCCTGACCAGGCGCCCGCCGAGATCGTCGCCGGGCTGCGGGCCCGGCGCGATGCCATCCTCTACTGACATCGGGGGCGCCGTGCTGTTGCAAGCCATCGTGCGGAGGGTGGCCGCTCCGCTCGCCCGGCTGGTCTACCAGCCGGTCATCGAAGGCAGTGGGAACGTGCCGCCACAGGGGCCGGTGATCCTGGCCGCCAACCACCTCTCCGTCCTCGACAGCTTCGTGATCCCGCTGGTGGCGCCCCGGCCGGTGGCCTTTCTCGCCAAGGCCGAGTATTTCCGGCGCCCCGGGTTCGCGGGCTGGCTGACCCGGACCTGCCTCACCGGCATCGACGCCGTTCCGGTGCCGCGGGGTGGCCACCGGGCCGCCCGGGAGTCCCTGGAGGTCGCCCTCGGCATCCTCGCCGCCGGGCAGGCGTTCGGCATCCATCCGGAGGGCAGCCGCTCCCGGGACGGGCGGCTCTACCGCGGGCGTACCGGGGTGGCCTGGCTGGCGCTCGCCTCCGGCGCGCCGGTCGTCCCCGTCGCGCTCCTCGGCACCGACCGGATCCAGCCCGTCGGCGCGCGACTGCCCCGGCTCGGCCGGATCACCGTACGCTTCGGCACCCCGATGCGGTTCGCGCCGCCGCCGGGCAGCGCCGGCCAGGCCCGGCGCGCGGTCACGGACGAGATCATGGCGGCGATCCGGGAGCTGTCCGGTCAGGAGTTGGCCGAAGGCTACA
Source organism: Micromonospora solifontis (assembly GCF_003725545.1). Classification (GTDB taxonomy): domain Bacteria; phylum Actinomycetota; class Actinomycetes; order Mycobacteriales; family Micromonosporaceae; genus Micromonospora; species Micromonospora solifontis. The sequence goes on from NZ_RJLN01000047.1 coordinate 15,266, forward strand.
ACGAGCTCTCCGCCGCGGCCCTGTGACGGGTGGCCCCCGATCAGTCGAGAGGGCTCCCGGTTCTCCGGCGCGTCACACGTTGCGTTTTCGTCGGAGGGGAGGTGTACTGTCGGGGTAGTTAGAACGAGTGTTCGATTCAGTCGTACGCTCGTTCCAACGCCCGGGAGAGGTGTTTCGCGGCGCCGGCTCCCGGGAGGTGCGGTTCCGCGGACCGCACCGGGCACCGGACAGTCGCGAGTCCGGGCCCGTCAGGCAGGATCGTCGCCCGCCGCCCACGACCCCCGGGCGGCGGGCGACGAACCCGCCGGTACGCCGGCCGGGTGTGGTGTGGGGAAGCGTCCACACCCGGCCGGCCCCCACCCGGTGCGTCTTCCTCCGCACCACCCGCTCCGGGCGTCCCACCGGCGGATCCGATCCGTCGTGCGGCCCGCCCGCCCCGGCCCACGCGGAGGAGATGACCATGCCGACCAGTCCGGCCCAGGCGCCCACGGTGCCCGCGCACGTGCTGCCGCACCGCACCCCCGCCCAACTGCTCGTGGTGGCCCGCCACGGGCTGGCCGAGGCCGCCCGCACCCGTCCCGACGGCCTCCGGTACGCCGCCGCCCACCTCGCCGCGCTGCGCGCCGCCGCCGCCCTGCTCGCCGCCCGCGCCCGCCCCGCGCCCACCCGGCGCAACCGGATCACCAGCGTCTGGGTGCTGCTCTCCGGCATCGCCCCCGAGCTCGACGAGTGGGCGAGCTACTTCGCCGCCGGGGCGAGCAAGCGCGCCGCCGCCGAGGCCGGCATCCCCCGGGTGGTCACCGCCCGGGAGGCCGACGACCTGCTCCGCGCCGCCGAGCAGTTCGTGGCCGTGGTCGAGACCGCGCTCGGCCTGGCCCACCAGCCGGTGCTCGACGGCCTGCCCGGGTCCCTCCGGCTCGGCGTGTCCGACGCCGCGCCGCGACCCGGAGCCGCCGCCGCCTGAGTCGCGGCGTCCGGCCACCACCGGCGGGACCCAGCGGTGGCCGGGCGCCGTCCGGCGCGTCACGCACTTCCGATGACAGCACCACCCACGGGCGGTACCCGTGGCGAACACGACGGGGGGTAGGTCCGATGGCGGGCCGCATGGTGGTCGGTTCCGCCGCACTGGCCGAGCTGGTACGCCCGGCGAGCGCGCCGGACCCGGCGGGCGGGCACTGGGTGCTGCCCGTCCGGCGCGAGTTGACCGGGTTGCTGCCCCACCGCGGGCTGCGGCGTGGCAGCACCGTCGCGGTCGGCGTCGGACAGCCCCGGCGCAGTGGCGGGACCTCACTGATCCTCGCCCTGCTCGCCGAGGCGTCCCGGGCCGGCTCGTGGTGCGCCGTGGTCGGGGTCCCCACCTTCGGGGCGGGCGCGGCGGCCGAGGCCGGGATAGCCCTGGACCGGCTCGCCCTGGTGCCGCATCCCGGCCCTGAGTGGCCCACCGTCGTCGCCGCGCTCATCGACGGGGTGGACGTGGTGGTCACCGCCGTGCCGGCCACGGTCTCCGCCTCCGTCGCCAACCGGCTGGCCGCCCGGGCCCGGCAACGCGGCAGCGTGCTCGTCCCGTACGGCCGGTGGGACGGCGCGGACGTCACGCTCCAGGTGGTCCGCGGGGTCTGGGAGGGGCTCGGGGCGGGCCGGGGCCGGCTGCGCCGCCGGGAGGTGACCGTCTCGGCGCGCGGGCGGGGTGCCGCCGCCCGCCCCAAGGAGATCAAGGTCTGGCTGCCCGGCGACGAGCTGACCCGGGTCATCCCCCGGGCGGCCGGGACCGGTGTCGCCGCGCCCGCCGCTCCGCCCCGGCGGTTCCGGGTGGTGGCGCCCGCGGCCGGCCCGGCTCCCCGCTCCCTCACCGTGGTCGGGCCGGCATGACCGGCTCGCCGGTGCGGACCCTGCTGCTCTGGTGCCCGGACTGGCCGGTCCTCGCCGCCGAGATCGTCGACGGGGTGCCGGCCACCGATCCGGTGGTGGTGCTGCACGCCAACCGGGTGGTCGCCTGCTCCGAGCGGGCCCGCGCCGAGGGCGTCCGCCGCGGGCTGCGCCGCCGGGAGGCGCAGGGGCGCTGCCCGCAGCTCACCGTCGTCGACCACGATCCCGGCCGGGACGCCCGGGCGTTCGAGCCGGTGGTGGCCGCCGTCGAGGAGGTGGCCGCCGGGGTGGAGGTGCTCCGGCCCGGGTCCTGCGCACTGGCCGCCCGGGGGCCGAGCCGTTACCTCGGCGGCGAGGAGGCGGCGGCCGAGCGGATCGTCGAGCACGTCGCCCAGGCCTGCGCGGTGGAGAGCCAGGTCGGCATCGCCGACGGGGTCTTCGCCGCCGGGCTGGCCGCCCGGGACGGGCGGATCGTGCCGCCCGGCGGGAGTCCCGACTTCCTGGCCGGGTTGCCCGTCGAGGCGCTCGGCCGGCCCGCCCTGACCGACCTGCTGCGCCGGTTGGGGGTACGCACCCTCGGCGACTTCGCCGCCCTCCCCGCCGGTGACGTGCTGGCCCGGTTCGGGTTCGACGGGGCGCTGGCCCACCGCCTGGCCGCGGGCCGGGACCACCGGCCGCTCGCGGTCCGGCAGCCGCCGGCCGACCTGACCGTCACCGCCGACTACGACGAGCCACTCGACCGGGTCGACGCGGCGGCGTTCGCGGCCCGGATGCTGGCCGAGCAGCTGCACGAGCGGCTCGCCGGGCACGGGCTGGCCTGCACCCGGCTCGGCATCGAGGCGGTCACCGCGCACGGCCAGGAACTGCACCGGGTCTGGCGGCACGACGGCCTGCTCACCGCCGCGGCCATCGCCGACCGGGTCCGCTGGCAGCTGGACGGCTGGCTCTCGGGCAGCAACGGCCGGGGTGGTGCGCGCCCGACCCGCCCCACCGCCGGGATCATCCGGCTGCGGCTGGTGCCGGACGGGATGCTCGCCCAGGCCGGCCTGCAACCCGGGCTGTGGGGCGAGACCGGCGAGGAGCGGGAGCGGGCGCACCGCGCGTTGAGCCGGGTGCAGGGCATCCTCGGCCCCGAGGCGGTGGTGACCGCTGTGCTCGGCGGCGGGCGTTCCCCGGCCGACCAGGTACGCCTGGTCCCGTGGGGCGACGAACGCCGGCCCACCCGCCCCGGCCCGCCGCCCCTGCCGGCCGGCCCGACCTCGACGGGTGAGTCTGCCCTGCCGGACGGCTCGGGGCCGACTGGACCCGGCGGCCGGCCCTCGATCCACTCAGGACGGGCGCGAACCGTGCCATCCCCGGCCCCGGAAGACCCGACTCGCCGCACCGCGAGTGGATCACCGGCGGCGCGGTCCGGTGGGGCGGCGCGGTCCGGCGGGGCGGCGGTCCCGCCGTGGCCGGGGCGGCTGCCGCCGCCCGCGCCGGCCGTGGTGCTGCCCACCCCGCTCCTCGCCACCGTGCACGACGCCGCCGGGGAGCCGGTCGTGGTCAGCGCCCGGCTGGCGGTGAGCGCCGCGCCCGCGCGGCTGGTCGTCGGCGCTGGCCGGCCGGCCGAGATCGTCGGCTGGGCCGGTCCGTGGCCGGTGGACGAGCGCTGGTGGGCGCCGGCCGAGGCGCGCCGTCGGGCCCGGTTCCAGGTCTGCCTGGCCGACGGCGCCGCCCTGCTGCTCGCGGTCGAGGGCGGCCAGTGGCTGGTGGAGGCGATCTATGACTGAGTGGCGTGCTCCGGCCGAGCGGCGCGTCGGCGCGCTGCGCCGGCGTCCACCTGTCACCGCCTACGAACTTGATGACGCGAACGGATCGCCCCACCGGATCACGACCGCCGTCACGACCACCACCACCGGCACCGTCACCGTCACCGCCGGCACGGCGATTCATCCGCGTCATCAAGTTTGCAGGCGACTCCAGGTCATCCGCCGCCCGGTCCCCGCGCCGGGCACGGACCGGCGCGGGGTGGGGCGGTGAGTTTCCACAACCCGAAGCTGCCCTGGTCGAAGCTGGAGCAGGTGCTCTCGGGGCGGGTGAAGGGTGAGCGGCACCTGCACGTGGTGGACCCCCTCGCGGTCGACGCCGACGGCGGGGACTCCCCGGCGTGGAGCCGCAAGCGCCAGGAATACCGCCCGCCGGAGCTGGACCGTCCGGACGGCAGCGTCCCCTACGCGGAGCTGCACGCGCACTCCAACTTCAGCTTCCTCGACGGCGCCAGCCACCCCGAGGAACTGGCCGAGGAGGCCGCCCGGCTCGGGCTCACCGCGCTCGCCGTCACCGACCACGACGGCTTCTACGGGGTGGTGCGCTTCGCCGAGGCGGCCCGCGCGCTGCACCTGCCGACCGTCTTCGGCGCGGAACTGTCCCTCGGGCTGCCCGGCCCGCAGAACGGCGAGCCCGACCCGCTCGGCCGGCACCTGCTGGTGCTCGCCCACGGTCACGAGGGGTACGCCCGCCTCGCCGCCACCATCTCCCGGGCCCAGCTGCGCGGCGGCGAGAAGGGCCGCCCGGTCTACGGGGAGCTGGAGGAGGTCGCCGCCGAGCTGCGCGACCACGTGCTGGTCCTCACCGGCTGCCGCAAGGGGCACGTGCCCGCCGCCCTGCTCACCGAGGGGGTCGACGCGGCCGCCCGGGAGCTGGACCGGCTCACCGCGCTCTTCGGCGCCGAGACGGTGGCGGTGGAGCTGACCGACCACGGGCACCCGGTCGACGCCGATCGCAACGACGCGCTGGCCGAGCTGGCCGCCGCGGCCGGGCTGCCCACGGTGGCCACCAACAACGTGCACTACGCCTCCCCGGGGCGGCGCCGGCTGGCCACCACCCTGGCCGCGGTCCGGGCCCGGCGCAGCCTGGACGAGATCGACGGCTGGCTGCCCGCCGCCGCCACCGCCCACCTGCGCAGCGGCGCGGAGATGGCGGCGCGGTTCGCCGCGTACCCGGGGGCGGTGGCCCGGGCCGCCGAGTTCGGCGCGGAACTCGCCTTCGACCTGCAACTGGTCGCGCCGCGGCTGCCGGCGTACCCGGTGCCGCCCGGGCACACCGAGATGAGCTGGCTGCGCCACCTCACCCTGGCCGGCGCCCACGAGCGGTACGGGCCGCCCGAGGCGCACCCCGAGGCGTACGCGCAGCTGGAGCACGAGCTGCGGATGATCGACGAGCTGGGCTTCCCCGGCTACTTCCTGGTGGTCTACGACATCGTCACGTTCTGCCGGGAGCAGGACATCTACTGCCAGGGCCGGGGCTCGGCGGCCAACTCGGCGGTCTGCTACGCGCTGCGGATCACCAACGTGGACGCGGTCCGGCACCGGCTGCTCTTCGAGCGCTTCCTCGCCCCGGAGCGCGACGGCCCGCCCGACATCGACGTGGACATCGAGTCCGACCGCCGGGAGGAGGTGATCCAGCACGTCTACGCCCGCTACGGCCGGGAGCACACCGCCCAGGTCGCCAACGTCATCTCGTACCGGCCGCGGTCGGCGGTGCGGGACGTGGCCAAGGCGTTCGGCTTCTCGCCCGGGCAGCAGGACGCCTGGAGCAAGCAGATCGACCGGTGGGGCTCGGTCGCCGCGGTCGACGTCGAGGACATCCCGGAGGAGGTCGTCGCGTACGCGAACGAACTGCAGACCTTCCCCCGGCACCTGGGCATCCACTCCGGCGGCATGGTGATCTGCGACCGGCCGGTGATCGAGGTCTGCCCGGTGGAGTGGGGGCGGATGCCGGGCCGCAGCGTGCTGCAGTGGGACAAGGACGACTGCGCCGCCGTCGGCCTGGTCAAGTTCGACCTGCTCGGCCTCGGCATGCTGTCGGCCCTGCACTACGGCTACGACATGATCGGGATGAGCCTCGACCTGGGCGACATGACCCTGGACGATCCCGAGGTCTACGACATGCTCTGCCGGGCCGACTCGGTCGGGGTGTTCCAGGTGGAGAGCCGGGCCCAGATGGCCACCCTGCCCCGGCTCAAGCCCCGGGAGTTCTACGACCTGGTGGTGGAGGTGGCGCTGATCCGTCCCGGCCCGATCCAGGGCGGCTCGGTGCACCCGTACATCCGGCGCAAGAACGGCCAGGAGCCGGTGACCTTCGCCCACCCGCTGATGCGTAACGCGCTGGAGAAGACCCTCGGCGTGCCGCTGTTCCAGGAGCAGCTCATGCAGCTCGCCATCGACCTGGCCGGGTTCGACGCGGCCGGGGCCGACCAGCTGCGCCGGGCGATGGGGGCGAAGCGCTCGGTGGAGCGGATGGCGCAGATCGCCGACCGGCTGTACGCCGGCATGGCCGAGCGGGGCATCACGGGGGAGCTGGCCGACGACGTCTACCGCAAGCTGACCGCCTTCGCCAGCTACGGCTTCCCGGAGAGCCACGCGATGAGCTTCGCCTACCTGGTGTACGCCAGCTCCTGGCTGAAGCGCTACCACCCCGGCCCGTTCCTGGCCGCCCTGCTGAACGCCCAGCCGATGGGCTTCTACTCGCCGCAGACCCTGGTCGACGACGCCCGCCGGCACGGCGTCGAGGTGCGCCGCCCGGACATCAACGCCAGCGGCGCCAAGGCGGTGCTGGAGTCCACCCCGGAGACCCGGTGGGGCAGCCAGCCCGGCGAGCCGCCGCACGCCTGGGGGCTGGGCGGCCCGGCGGTCCGGCTCGGGCTGGGCAGCGTACGTACCCTCGGCGACGACGTGGCCGAGCGGATCGAGGCGGAGCGCACGGCCCACGGGCCGTACCGGGACATGCCGGACCTGGCCCGCCGGGTCGGCCTGACCGCCGCGCAGCTGGAGGCGCTGGCCACCGCGGACGCCTTCGCCTGCTTCGGGCTGACCCGGCGGCAGGCCCTCTGGGCCGCCGGCGCGGCGGCCCAGGACCGGCCGGGCCGGCTGCCCGGCACGGTGACCGGCACGGCCCCGCCGACCCTGCCCGGGATGGAGGCGGTGGACCGCCTGGTCGCCGACGTCTGGGCCACCGGCCTGTCCCCGGAGAGCCACCCGGCCCGGTTCATCCGCGACCGGCTGGACGCCCTGGGCGCGGTGCCGATCGCCCGGCTCGGTCGGGTGGAGCCCGGGCAGCGGATCCGGGTCGGCGGGATCGTCACCCACCGGCAGCGGCCGGCGACCGCGGGCGGGGTCACCTTCCTCAACCTCGAGGACGAGACCGGGATGCTCAACGTCACCTGCTCGCCGGGGCTGTGGCAGCGCCACCGGCGGGTGGCCCGGACCAGCGCGGCCCTGGTGGTGCGGGGCCGGTTGCAGCGGCACGAGGGGGTCACCAACCTGGTCGCCGACCGGCTGGACGCGATCGACCCGCCGGTCACCCCGGCGTCCCGCGACTTCCGCTGACCGCCGCCACCCCGGCCCGGGGCCGACGAGCGGCGCCCGGCGTCAACCGGCCAGGCCGGCCAGCGCCACGCCGGCGCTGCCGAGCAGCCCGACCAGCACGAGCCGCCGGAACAGCACCGGATCGAGCCGGTGGAACAGCCGGTTGCCCAGCCACCAGCCCAGCGGCACGGCGGGCAGCGCGACCAGGGCCGTGCGGAGCACGTCGGCGTGCAGTTGGCCGGTGGCGGCGAACCCGGCCAGCCCCATCAGGCCGGTGCCGGCGAAGGTGGCCGCGATGGTGGCCCGGAAGGTGCGCGGGTCGTAGCCGAGCGAGTGGAAGGCGGCGACCAGCGGCGGCCCGTTGGTGCCGGTGGCGGCGGTGAGCGCGCCCACCAGCACGCCGATCGCACCGAGCCCGACCCGGCCGGTACGGATCCGGGCGTCCGACCAGACCAGCGCGACGCAGCCGAGCACCACTCCCGCGATCACCGCGCTGAGCAGCCGCTCCGGGGCGTACGCGAGCACCAGCAGGCCGGCCGGCAGCCCGAGCAGGGCGGTCGCGGTGACGGCCAGCGCCACCCGCCAGCGGGCGAAGGCGCGCTCGCGTACCGCCGTGATCAGGGTCGACCCGATGCCGGTCAGGGCGGACACCACCACGGCGCTGCGCGGATCCACCGCGGCGGCCAGCAGCGGGACGGTCACCAGCGCGTACCCGAAGCCGCTGACCGCCTGCGCGACGGTGCCGAGCAGCACGATGCCGAAGGCGGTGAGCAGGACGACGACCACGCGGTCAGCCTGATCCGGTCCGGGGCGCCCGGGCAACAGGCCCACGGCGCGGAGATCTTCGCCACACCGGCTCCCCGGCGGGCATGGCGTCGGCCACATCCCCGTTTCACCGGGAGGCGGGTCGGAGATACGGTCCGCCGGCGTGGGCAGAGCGGCCCACGAGGGAAAGGTGGAGAACGATGACGGGGAGCAACACCCACGGTGGCGTCGCGAACGCCCGACGGACCCGACTCGGTGTGGACTGGGTCCCGGCGCACGACACCGAGGCGCACGAGTACCCGGTGACCGACGGACCGGTCGCCAACCCCCGCCGCTCCCACGCCGAGGAGGACCCCGCCGGGGGCGGCGAGTCCTGACCCCACCGGCGCGGGTGACTAGGCTCGGCGGGGTGGAGCAGACCCGAACCCTGACCCCCCGTACCGCCGTGATCTGGTCGGTGCTCCGCGCCGAGCTGGATCGGCGGGCCGGCACGCAGCTCACCGTGCTCGACGTCGGCGGCGGGACCGGCGGCTTCGCCGTCCCGCTCGCCGAGGCCGGCCACCGGGTCACGGTGGTCGACGCCAGCCCCGACGCGCTCGCCGCGTTGACCCGCCGGGCCGCCGAGGCCGGCGTCGCCGACCGGGTACGCGCGGTGCAGGGCGACGGGGACGCGCTCGCCGGGCTGGTCGAGCCGGCCACCGTGGACCTGGTCCTCTGCCACTCGGTGCTGGAGGTGGTCGACGACCCGGCCCCGGTGGTGGCCGCGCTGGTCGCCGCCCTGCGCCCCGGCGGCGCGGCCAGCGTCCTGGTCGCCGGCCGGGCCGCCGCCGTGCTCACCCGGGCGATGAACGGCCACCTCGACGTCGCCGCCGCGCTGGCCGCCGATCCGGACGGCAGCGCCGGCCCGCGCGACACGCTGCGCCGGCGGTACGACGCCGAGGGCGTCGCCGCGCTGCTCACCGCCGCCGGGCTCGCCGTCGAGGAGATCCACGGGGTACGCGTGCTGGCCGACCTGCTCCCCGCCGCCGTGGCCGACGGCCAGCCGGCCGCCCTCGTCGAGTTGGAACGGGCCCTGGCCGCCCGGCCGCCGTACCGGGACCTCGCCGCCCAGCTGCACCTGTTCGCCCGCCGCCCGGCATGACCGGCCCGGCGGTGGGTCCGCTCGACCCGGTCGCGCCCCGCTACGGCGGCGGCAGCCTCGCCGACGTGCTGCCCAGCGCCTGCGCGCTGCTCGGCGTGCCCGGCGCGGTCGACCTGCTCGGCCTGGCCCCCCGGTTGGCCGGGGTACGCCGGCTCGCCGTGCTGCTGGTCGACGGCCTCGGCTGGTACCAGATCCCGACCGCCGCGCCGTACGCCCCGACGCTGGCCGGGCTGACCGCCGCGGCCGGTGTCCCGCTCACCGCCGGCTTCCCGTCGACGACCCCGACCAGCCTGGTCAGCCTCGGCACCGGGGCCGCCTCCGGCGCGCACGGGGTGCTCGGCTTCACCGTCCGGGTCCCCGGGACCGACCGGGTGCTCAGCCACATCGAGTGGGGCGGCGACCCGGAGCCGCTGCGCTGGCAGCCCGTCCCCACCTGGTACGAGCGGGCCCGCGCCGCCGGGGTCGCGGTGACCGTGGTCAGCCGCCCCGAGTACGCCGGCAGCGGCCTCACCCTCGCCGCCAACCGGGGCGGCGACTACCGGGGCGCGTCCGGCGTGGACGCCCTCGCCGCGCGGATGCTCACCGCCCTCGCGGCCGGCGCCGGGCCGGCCCTGGTCTCCGGCTACCACCCCGACCTGGACCAGCGGGGGCACGTCAGCGGCGTCGACTCGGTGCCGTGGCGGCTCGCCGCCGCCGACGTCGACCGGCTGCTCGCCCGGCTGGTCGACGGGCTGCCGCCGGACGCCGCGCTGCTGGTCACCGCCGATCACGGCCAGCTCAACGTGCCCGACGGGCACCGGATCGACCTGGACACCGATCCCCGGCTGCGGGCCGGCGTCCGGGTGGTCGCCGGCGAGCCCCGGGTCCGCTACCTGCATGTCGAGCCCGGCGCCACGGCCGACGTGGTGGCCGCCTGGTCGGCGGTGCTGGGCGACGCGGCCCGGGTGGGCACCCGCGAGGAGGCGGTGGCCACCGGCTGGTTCGGGCCGGTGCCCGAGGAGCACCTGGGCCGGATCGGCGACGTGGTGGTGATCTGCCGGGGCACGTACGCCGTGGTGGCCACCCGGTCGGAGAAGCCCGTGGTGTCGCGGCTGGTGGCGTACCACGGCGCCGACACCGCCGCCGAGATGATCATCCCGCTGCTGGTGGTGCGGGGCTGACCGGCCGGCGTGTCGGACCCGGCGGCTAGCCTGCGGGCATGGGCCGCAGCCAGTCGTTGCCCCGGGGCGGTGATCCGCGCTTCGGGCCGGACGCCGACGACACCGGCTGCCCGATCCTGCACGTCGACATGGACGCCTTCTTCGCCTCGGTCGAGGTGCGCCGCCGTCCCGAGCTGCGCGGCAGGCCGGTGGTGGTGGGTGGGATCGGGCCCCGCGGGGTGGTCAGCTCGGCGAGCTACGAGGCCCGCCGCTACGGCGTCCGCAGCGCCATGCCCACCGCCCGGGCGCGGGCGCTCTGCCCGGACGCGGTCTACCTGCCGCCCGACTTCAGCCAGTATTCCGCGGCGTCCCGGGCGGTCATGCGGATCTTCCGGGACGTCACCCCGCTGGTCGAGCCGCTGTCGCTGGACGAGGCGTTCCTCGACGTGGCCGGTGCCCGGAAGCTGTTCGGCCCGCCCGCGCGGATCGCCCGGCTGATCCGCCGCCGGGTCGCCGAGGAACAGCAGCTGACCTGCTCGGTCGGGGTGGGGCCGAGCAAGTTCGTGGCCAAGCTCGGCTCGACCCGGGCCAAGCCGGACGGCCTGCTGGTGGTGCCCGCCGCCCGGGTGCTCGAGTTCCTGCACCCGCTGCCGGTCGACGCGCTCTGGGGGGTGGGGGAGCGTTCCGCCGAGGCGTTGCGCCGGCTCGGCCTGCACACCGTCGGCGCCCTGGCCGAGGCGCCGCTCGGCCTGCTCCGCCGGGCCGTCGGCGAGGCCGCCGCGGCCCACCTGCACGAGCTGTCCTGGGGGCGGGACCCGCGCCGGGTCTCCCCGGAGCAGGTGGAGAAGTCGATCGGCGCGGAGGTGACCTTCGACGCCGACGTGACCGACCCGGCGGAGATCCGCCGGGCCCTGCTGGCCCTCGCCGAGAAGGTCGGCGCCCGGCTGCGTGCCGCCGGGCAGGTGGGGCGGACCGTGTCGCTCAAGGTCCGGCTGGCCGACTTCCGCACCGTCAACCGGTCGCGCACCCTCGCCGTGCCCACCGACACCGCACGGGAGATGTTCGACACGTCCTGGGCCCTCTGGACCGTGCTGGCCCCCGGTGAGCCGGTGCGCCTGGTCGGCGTACGCATGGAGGGGCTGGCCGCCGCGCAGGAGACGCCGCGTCAGCTCACCCTCGGCGAGCCGGAGCGCGGCTGGCGGGAGGCGGAGGCGGCGGCGGACGCGGCGGCCGCCCGATTCGGGCGTTCCGTCATAGGTCCGGCCAGCCTTCTCGGGAAGCGTGATCCCCGGCGAGTCGAAAAACCACCCCGGCCGTAGGTCGTCCCGCTTTCCGACGCGCGAGCCCCCTCGTAGACTTGACGGCAAGCAGCCGGTTGGCTGCCACGGTCTGTCGGCCCGCCCGGGTCGACCCACCTGACCGGGGAGGAGTGCCGTGCCGCTCTCGGAGCACGAGCAGCGGCTGTTCGAGCAGATCGAGCGGTCGCTTGCCGAGGACCCCAAATTCGCCTCGGCCGTGCGCGCCAGCGACCCGCGTTTCCACGCGCGGCGTCGCGTGCTCGTCGCTGCCGGCGTGGTCATCGTTGGTCTGGCCCTGCTGATCTACGGTGCCGTGATCAAAACGACCCCGGTGGCCGTGGCGGGCTTCGTCGTCATGCTGGCCTCACTGGGCTACGCGGTGCAGTCGCACCGCCGCTCCCAGTCGCCCGACCTGCACGTGGTGGGTGGCACGACCAGCCGTCGGACCCGCGGCCGGAGCAGCCGGCGGGGTTCCTTCCTCGACCGGATGGAGGACCGCTGGCGGCAGCGCCCCGAGGGGCACCGCTGACCGCGCCCCGCCCCTGACCGCGCCGGTCGCGCGCGCCCGCCGGTCGTGTTTCGGGTACCCCCCACCGCGCCCCGACCCTTCGCGGTGCCCGTCCAGTCGACGGCCCGCCAAGATCATGCTCGATCCGGGAAGTAGTGGCATCGGCACCTGCCGGGAACCACTACTTCCCTGATTTTGTGCGCAGCCCCCAGAGCGTCGCCGCCTCGACGGGGGCCCTGGAACACCCACCGAGGGCGCGGGTCCGCCCGTCCGCCGGCGGGGGAGCGCCGACGGACGGGCGGAGGATCACCGGGCCGGACGGCCCGCCAGGAGGCGACGCGGATTCCAGCGCAGCAGCCGGTCGCGCAGCCGCCCGGTGGTGGTGACCAGCCGGGTGGACCGGTCCGCCACCGCGGTCCGCCAGCGCAGCAGCACCGACGGCGGCAGCACGGTCGCCATGATCCGGGTACGCCGGTCGGCCCGGGCGGCCAGCGTGCTGCGTACCGCCCGCAGGGCCGGGTGCAGCGCCTCGCCGGTGAGGGGGTCCCGCGCGTACCGGGCCCGCTCCTCCGCCCGGCCGAGCAGCCGCACCCCGGTCACCGCCCCGGTGTCCTCGGCGAGGCTCTCCCGGGCCAGCCGCTCCGCGGTGGCGCGGGGGGTCTCCGTCCGGTCGACGCGCACCTCGTAGTCCACCAGCGTGTCGAGCAGCTCGTCCCAGGCCGCGTGGGCGTCGGCCCGGGCCCGCTCGGCGTCCACCCCGACCGTGACCTCCCGGGTGCCGCCCCGGGGACCGGGCACGGCGCCGAGCACGGTGGCCGCCGGCGTGACCGCCCGGGCCCGCCGGCGCCGCCGCAGCGCCGACCGGCGTACCGCGGGCACCGCGAGCAGCGCCAGCAGCGCGAGCGCGCCGCCGAGCCACCACGGCCAGACCGGCGACTGCTGGTTCGGGCCGCCCGCGCCGACGTTCAGGCCCTGGTCCGGGTCCTTCTCGTGGGGGTCCCGCTGGTTCGGGCCGGTGGACGGGTCGGTCGCACCCCCGGTGGGACCCACCCCCGGCGCCGACGGGGTGTCCTCCACGGCGTTGGTGTCCGGCGCCCAGGCCGAGTGGACCGAGCCCGGGATGGCCGCCGCCGGGGTGGCGTCGAACGGCACCCAGCCGATCCCGCCGAAGTAGACCTCGGTCCAGGCGTGCAGGTTCCGGTTGGTGAGCACGTAGGTGTCACCGTCGGAGTTGCTGCCGTTGGTGAAGCCGAACGCCACCCGGGCCGGGATGCCGGCGGCCCGGACCAGCCAGGCCAGCGCGGCGGCGTACTGCTGGCAGAAGCCGACCTTGGTGGCCAGGAAGTCGGTGATGTCGTCGCCGCTGGTGCCCCCCTTGGTGGAGAGCGAGTACGTGAAGCCGTTCTCCACCGAGAAGTAGTTGTAGATCGCCCGGACCTTGTCGTAGTCGTTCTGCCGGTCCTTGACCAGCTGGGCGACCAGCTTGTCGACCGCCTGCACCGACGGCGTGACGGTCTGCCCGCGCAGCACCGGGTCGTCGGCGGGCAGGGACGGCGCCGCGCGCAGCACCGCGGGGCTGTACGTCGAGCGGACGTAGTCGAACGCGTAGCGCTTGCCCCGGGAGTTCTCCCGGTTGGAGAAGATGATCTGCAGGTTCGGGTCGTAGAACCAGCTGCCGCTGAGGTCCTCGGTCTTCACCGGCTCGGCGTAGACCGGCAGCAGCGGCATGTTGAGGTTCTTGGTCACCTCGACGGTGGCCCGGTAGCGCCGCTGCTCGATGCCCCGCCCGCCGCGCTCGGTCGGATCAGGCAGGTTCCGGGTGACCGACCGTCCGTTGGGGACGCGGACCCGGAAGCCGTCCGGACGCAGCTCGTCGGCCACCCCGAACCGCAGGTAGAACGGCGCCGGCTCGTTGGTGGTCACCTTGACCAGCTCGGTCACCTCGGACTGGCTGAGCTGGCCGCTGAGCGCGGCGAACAGGTCGATCCGTCCCGGGCTGCCGCCCTGCCCCGGCCGGCCGGTGCCGTCGCCGGTGCCGTTGGCGACCGTGTTCATCAGCCCACCGGTCATCCCGGGCACGGCCAGTGGCACCGCCACGGCGACAGCCACCCCGACCACGGCCAGCCGGCGGCCCGCCGCGGCCAGCGGCGACGCCTCCCAGACGTCCACATCGCGGCCCTCGCCGGTGAACCGGCGACCGAACCGGCGGACCCGGTCCACGTTGTCGGTGACCAGCAGCCACAGGTAGCCGGCGGCGCCCACCACGAACGGGGTGGCCGGGACGCTGTCCACGTAGACCGCCACCGGCACCGAGTAGATCGCCAGCATGGGCAGGCCGGCCAGCGCCGGGCGACGCAGCCCGACGGTCAGCACGTCCACCACCACCGCCACGCCACCGATGCCGAGCACGGTGAGGAAGAGCAGCGAGTCGACGTCCGGAACCTCCACCCCGTACGAGCGCATGTCCTGCACGGAGTCGCCGAGCAGCTCGGCGAAATGGGCGAAGGTCGCCGGGGTCGGCACGAACGCCAGCAGCTCGGCGCCGCCGGGGAAGATCCAGGTCAGGCCGAGCGTGAGGCCGGCCAGCATGGCGAGGACCTGGCCCCACAGGGGCGCGCGGACGAGCCGGCTGAGCGCGGCGGCGCCGGCCACCACCGCGACCACGATGGCCGCCTCGATCAGCCAGGTCCAGCGCTGGAAGATCGCCGACAGCGGTGCCGCGGCCAGCAGGGTCGCCGCCGCGGCGACGAAACCGAGGTTGCGGTGCGCGGTCACGGGTCCACCCTTCCGGTCATCGCATGCCTCCGGCGACCGTCTCGGCCATGGCCGCGCGCAGCGCGAAGCCCTGCGAGCCGCGGCCCGCCTGCGGCCAGAGCACCGGCAGCCGGTTGCCGTGCTCCACCCCGATCACCCGCCAGCCGCTCTGCAGCAGCGCGAGCGCGGCGGCGGCGTGGGCGTGCTCCGCCTCGGCCCGGGCCTTCGCCGGAAGGTTGAGCCAGGTGGTGCTGTCCAGCAGGAAGCCCACACAGGTGGCGCCGTTGCCGCGCAGCCCGGCCAGCAGTTCGGCCTCGGCGGTGTTCAGCGCGCCGAACAGCGCGATGATCAGGCCACCGTCGGCCCGCTGCCGGACCTGCTGCACCAGCGAGGTGATGTCACCGCGCTTGTCCAGGTGCACCTGGGCGAGGTGGTCGAGGAGCAGGCCCTCGCCGCCCGCCTCGGTGGCGTCCACGTCCGCCCCGTCGCCGGTGACCAGGCGCAGCTTGTAGCCGGCCTGCCGCAGGTGCACGGCGATGCTCGCGGCGGCCGAGACCGCCCACTCGAAGCTCGCGGTCGGGCCGTCGCCCCGGTGGCCGTACGCCCGGGTGTCCAGCA
The DNA here is from genome assembly GCF_003725545.1 of Micromonospora solifontis. Taxonomy (GTDB): domain Bacteria; phylum Actinomycetota; class Actinomycetes; order Mycobacteriales; family Micromonosporaceae; genus Micromonospora; species Micromonospora solifontis. The sequence continues at coordinate 30,703 of NZ_RJLN01000047.1, forward strand.
GGACCGTGGCCCGGCTCTCCCAGGGCTGCTCCTCCCGGCGCACCATCAGCTCCCCGGTGCGGGCGGTCGACTTCCAGTGCACCCGGCGCAGGTCGTCGCCCATCCGGTACTCCCGGGTGGCGGCGTCGTCCTCGCCGTGCACCGCCACCGAACGGGCCCGGCTGTCGCCGCTGCCCGCGTACTCACCGGGGAGGCGGACCGACGGCAGCGGGGTGACCTGCGGGATCACGGTGAGGTGGTCGGTGCTGGGGAAGGCCCGGCTCAGCTCGCACAGCCCGAACGGGTCGGTCAGCCGGATCACCAGCGGACCCACCTCGTACCGGCCGCGCACGTCGGCCCGGACGGTGTACGCCACCGAGCTGGCCTGGTGCGCGCCGAGCCGCTCCAGCACCACCCGCGGCCGGCTGCCCAGCGCGTACGGCAGCCGGTCCTCCAGCAGCAGGGTGCCGGTGGGCAGGCGGGACAGGTTCTGCAGCCGCAGCACCACCCGGGAGCTGGCGCCCACCGGCACCCGGTGCGGTTCGAGCGACCGGTTGCAGGCGAGCTTGTAGCGGCTGCGCCCGACGTAGGCCGCCGCGAGCAGCGGCAGGATGGCGAGCAGGACCGCCACCCGCAGCAGGTCCTTCTCGCCGAGGATCGCCGCGGAGATCGCGGCGGCGACCGCGGCCGCCAGGAAGGAGCGGCCCCGGGTGGTCAGCCCGCGCAGCCCGTCGCGCACCTCACGGCCTCCGCGGCTCGTACGGTCCGCGCCCGTTGCCCGGGGCGGGCCGGGTGTCGTACGGCGAGCGCTTGCGGTCGTGCGGCAGCGGCAGCCGGTGCACCAGCTCGGCGACGATCGCGTCGGTGGTGCGGCGGGCGAGCTGGGCGTCGGCGGTCGGGATGATCCGGTGCGCCAGCACCGGCACCGCGAGCGTCTGCAGGTCGTCCGGGAGGACGTAGTCCCGGCCCTCCAGGGCGGCCACCGCGCGGGCGGTGCGCAGCAGCTGGAGGGTGGCTCGCGGGGACGCGCCGAGCCGCAGGTCGGGCGCTTCCCGGGTGGCGGTGACCAGGTCGATCGCGTACTGCTTGACCGCGTCGGCGACGTGCACCTGGCGGACGTGGCCGATGAGCCGGCGGACGGTGGTCGCGTCGGAGACCGGACGCAGCTCGTGCAGCGGGTCGGCGGCTCCGTGCCCGTCCAGCATGGCCAGCTCGGCGCCGGCGTCCGGGTAGCCCATCGCGATCCGGGCGGTGAACCGGTCGCGCTGCGCCTCCGGCAGCGGGTACGTCCCCTCCATCTCGATCGGGTTCTGGGTCGCGATCACCATGAACGGGGTCTGCAGCTGGTAGGTCACCCCGTCGACGGTGACCTGCCGCTCCTCCATGCACTCCAGCAGCGCCGACTGGGTCTTCGGCGAGGCCCGGTTGATCTCGTCGCCGACCACCAGGTTGGCGAAGACCGCACCCGGCCGGAACTCGAAGTCGTGCGTCTCCTGGTTGTAGACGCTGACCCCGGTGACGTCGCTGGGCAGCAGGTCGGGGGTGAACTGGATGCGGCGGACCGAGCAGTCGATCGAGCGCGCGAGGGCCTTGGCGAGTTTGGTCTTGCCGACGCCGGGTACATCCTCGATCAGCAGGTGACCCTCGGCGAGCAGGACGGCCAGGGCGAGCCGGACCGTGGCCGTCTTGCCCTCGATGACCTGCTCGATGTTGGCCACGATGGCCTCGCTGGCGGCGCGGAACTCGTCGTGCGGCAGCAGACCGCCCACCTCGTCCCAGGTCTGTTGTGTCACGGGCCTCCTCCTCGTCGCCTGGACGGCAGCTCTGTATAGAGCACCTGGACCCGCCGTTGGGTTCGCGACGCCGAGCCTCGTCTGCCGCAGAAATCTCACTGGTCTCTCAGGCTAACCATGTTTCTCGTTGTCGCCGACCCCCGCAGGCGGTCGGTCGGTTACGCCCGGAATATTCGCCGGACCGGGGGACGGGGTACACTGCCGGCATGGCCGGAGCCTTCCTGCTTCTTACCGAGCCGTGCTGATGCGCTGAACGCGCGACAGCACGGCCGCCCCTCCTGCGCGAGGGGCTTTTTTGTGTCCGCAGCAGACCTCCCCATACCCGACCTGACCCGCGCCGAGGAGACGCCATGAGTGAGGCAGCCGCACCGGCGACCGACATCCCCCCGTTCCGGTACACCTCGGCCCTGGCCGACGAGATCGAGCAGCGCTGGCAGGACACCTGGCAGCGGCAGGGCACCTTCCACGCGCCGAACCCGACCGGCCCGCTGGCCGACCCGGGCCACCCGCGGGCGGGCGCCGAGAAGCTGTACGTGCTGGACATGTTCCCGTACCCCTCGGGTGCGGGCCTGCACGTCGGCCACCCGCTGGGCTACATCGGCACCGACTGCTACGCCCGCTACCAGCGGATGGCCGGGCGCAACGTGCTGCACACGATGGGCTTCGACGCGTTCGGCCTGCCCGCCGAGCAGTACGCGGTGCAGACCGGCACCCACCCGCGGACCACCACCGAGGCGAACATCGAGCGGTTCAAGGCGCAGCTGCGCCGGCTGGGGCTGGCCCACGACGAGCGGCGCTCGGTGGCCACCATCGACACCGACTTCTACCGCTGGACCCAGTGGATCTTCCTGCAGATCTTCAACTCCTGGTACGACCCGGAGGCGCGGAAGGCCCGGCCGGTCGCCGAGCTGATCGCCGAGTTCGAGGGGGGCGTCCGGCCCACCCCGGACGGCCGGCCGTGGGCCGAGCTGACCGTGGGCGAGCGGCGGAAGATCGTCGACGACCACCGGCTGGCGTACGTGTCGGAGGCGCCGGTCAACTGGTGCCCGGGGCTGGGCACCGTGGTGGCGAACGAGGAGGTCACCGCCGACGGCCGCTCCGAGCGGGGCAACTTCCCGGTCTTCAAGCGGAACCTGAAGCAGTGGATGATGCGGATCACCGCGTACGGGGACCGGCTGCTGGCGGACCTGGACAGTCTGGACTGGCCCGAGCCGATCAAGCTGATGCAGCGCAACTGGATCGGGAAGTCCACCGGCGCGCACATCGACTTCCCGACCGACGCCGCCCCGATGCGGGTGTTCACGACCCGACCGGACACCGTCTTCGGCGCCACCTACCTGGTGCTGGCCCCCGAGCACGAGCTGGTCGACGTGCTGGTGCCGGCCGCCTGGCCGGCGGGGACGAGGGACGCCTGGACCGGCGGGCACGCCAGCCCGCGGGCCGCCGTCGAGGCGTACCGGAAGGCGGCCGCGGCCAAGACGGACGTGGAGCGGCAGGCGGAGAGCAGGGAGAAGACCGGCGTCTTCGTCGGCTCGTACGCCACCAACCCGGTCACCGGTGGCCGAATCCCGATCTTCATCGCCGACTACGTGCTGGCCGGCTACGGCACCGGCGCGATCATGGCGGTGCCCGCCCAGGACGAGCGGGACTGGGACTTCGCCGAGGTCTTCGACCTGCCGATCGTGCGTACCGTGCAGCCGCCGGCCGGCTTCGACGGCAAGGCGTACACCGGGGACGGCCCGGCGATCAACAGCGCCGCGCCCGACCGCGGCCTGGACCTGAACGGCCTGGGGGTGGCCGACGCCAAGGCGCGGATCATCGAGTGGCTGGAGGCCAACGGGCACGGCGCCGGCGCGGTCACCTGGCGGCTGCGGGACTGGCTGTTCTCCCGGCAGCGCTACTGGGGCGAGCCGTTCCCGATCGTGTACGACGAGACCGGTGCGCCGATCGCGCTGCCCGAGTCGATGCTGCCGGTCGAGCTGCCCGAGGTGGACGACTTCTCGCCGAAGACGTTCGACCCGGAGGACGCGCAGAGCAACCCGGAGACCCCGCTGTCCCGGCGCCGCGACTGGGTGGAGGTGGAGCTGGACCTGGGCGACGGGCCGAAGCGCTACACCCGGGAGACCAACGTGATGCCGCAGTGGGCCGGCTCCTGCTGGTACGAGCTGCGCTACCTGGACCCGACCAACTCCACGCGCTTCGCCGACCCGGAGAACGAGGCGTACTGGATGGGGCCGCGCTTCGCTGGCGACTGCGGGGGCACCGACCTGTACGTCGGCGGCGCCGAGCACGCCGTGCTGCACCTGCTGTACGCCCGCTTCTGGCACAAGGTGCTGTACGACCTGGGCCACGTCTCGTCGTTCGAGCCGTTCCGCCGGCTGTTCAACCAGGGCTACATCCAGGCGTACGCGTTCACCGACCCGCGCGGCGCCTACGTGCCGGCCGAGGAGGTCGTCGAGGTCGACGGCCGGTACTTCCACGGCGAGACCGAGGTCACGCGCGAGTACGGCAAGATGGGCAAGTCCCTGAAGAACGTCGTCACCCCGGACGAGATGAGCGCGGCGTACGGCGCGGACACCTTCCGGGTGTACGAGATGTCGATGGGTCCGCTGGAGGTGTCCCGCCCGTGGGAGACCCGGGCGGTGGTCGGCTCGTACCGCTTTCTGCAGCGGGTCTGGCGGGCCGTGGTCGACGAGCAGACCGGCGCGGTACGGGTCACCGACGCGCCGGCCGACGAGGCGACCCGGCGGCTGCTGCACAAGGTCATCGATGGGGTCCGCGGCGACATGGAGGCGATCCGGTTCAACACCGCGATCGCCAAGCTGATCGAGCTGACCAACGCGCTGACCCGGCTGCCCGAGACCCCGCGCGAGGTGGCCGAGCCGCTGGTGCTGATGCTGGCCCCGTTCGCCCCGCACATCGCCGAGGAGCTGTGGGCCCGGCTGGGCCACTCCGCCTCGCTGGCGTACGCGGACTTCCCGACGGCCGACCCGGCGCTGCTGGTCGCCGAGACCGTCACCTATCCGGTGCAGGTCAACGGCAAGGTGCGGGGCCGGGTCGAGGTGGCCGCCGACGCGTCCGAGGACGACGTCCGGTCGGCGGCGCTGGCGGCGGTGGCCGGTGCGCTGGGCGGCAAGGAGCCCCGCAAGGTCATCGTGGTGAAGGGCCGGATGGTCTCGGTCGTCGCCTGACCGTCCCGTTCCGTCGCGCAGTTTCCCGGAAATCGGGCTGGCCGGTGGGCCGTCCTGGATGGGTGAAAATGTGGGGCGGCCGGCCGGCTGGACGTCGTGACTTCTTTGGTGTTGTGAGCCCGTCGGAAATCGGACGCGGGAGCTGGGCTGGTGCCCTGGATTGTTGCTGTGAGCACGTGAGTCAAACTCTGCGTACTTCGGCTCCCGTCCGGTCGGCCGCCTGGATGCACTCTACGAGGCCAGGGGGTGGCTGGTGGCGATCGATGTGGTGGTCGAACGCGCGGCGGGGTTGGACATCGCTAAGGGATCACTGGTGGCGTGTGTGCGGGTGCCCCGCGATGGCGGCGGCTACCGGGTTCACAAGCGTAAGTTCTCGACCCTCACCGCGGGGTTGTTGGAGTTGGCTGGGTGGCTGGCCGAGCACGAGGTGACCCGGGTCGGGATGGAGTCGACCTCGGACTATTGGAAGCCGGTGTTCTACCTGCTGGAAGACCAGTTCGAGTGCTGGCTGCTCAACGCCCGGCACATGCGGGCGGTGCCGGGCCGTAAGACCGACATGGCCGACGCGGAGTGGATCGCCGATCTGGTCGCCCATGGCCTGGTACGGCCGTCGTTCGTGCCCCCTGTCCCGATCCGTAGGCTGCGGGACCTGACCCGCCGCCGGGCGTTGTTGACCGCTGAACGCACCCGGGAGAAGCAGCGCATGGAGAAGCTGCTCGAAGACGCCGGGGTGAAGCTGTCGATCGTGGCCACCGACATCTTCGGTGTCTCCGCCCGGACCATGATCGAAGCGCTGATCGCCGGGGAACGTGACGGCCAGGTGCTGGCCGAGTTGGCCAAGGGCCGCATGCGTGCCAAGCGCCGCGACCTGGCCCAGGCCCTCCTCGGGCGGTTCAACGAGCATCACGCCTTCCTCGCGGAGATGATCCTGGCCAACGTCGACCACCTCGACACCATGATCGCGCAGCTCGACGCGCGTATCAGCCAGCAGGTCGCCCCTTACCAGGCCCAGATCGACCTGCTCGACACCGTGCCCGGCATCGACCAGGCCGGCGCGCAGGCCATCCTCGCCGAGATCGGCCCGGACATGTCCCAGTTCCCCACCCCTGGCCATCTGGCCTCCTGGGCCGGGGCCTGCCCGGGCAACAACAAGACCGGCGGCGTCAGCCGACCCGGGAAAGCCCGCCCCGGCAACCGGTGGCTGCGAGCCGCTCTCGGTATCGCCGCCCTCGGCGCCGTCCGCACCCGCAACTCCTACGCCGGCGCCCTGTTCCGACGCATCGCCGCCCGCCGCGGCGGCAAACGCGCCCACAAAGCCGTCGCGCACAGCCTGCTCACCGCGATCTGGCACATCCTCGCCGGAGGCGTCGAACACCACGACCTCGGCGCCGACTACCACCTCAACCGACACAACCCCGACCAACTACGCCGCCGCGCCATCGCCCAACTCGAACGCCTCGGCTACCACGTCGACCTGACCCCAACCGCCGCCTGACCAGCAACGGAGGTTCATTTTCGAGTCAAGAGTGGCCATCCGCCGGAGGATGGCCACTCTTTCCGTGTTCGAGGCCCCTCCGAGGGTGGCGGCCCGGCGGGGCCGAGGCCCCTCCGGGGTGGTCCGGCGGTGGCTAGCGGCGGCGGCGCTCGGCCCGCCACCAGCGGTGGATGATGACCACGCTGGCGATCAGGCCGAGGCTGGCCGGGGCGGCGGCGTACCAGTTGACGCCTCCCGGCGAGCTGACCGCGGCGCCGATCGCGGCGTACCCGAAGGCGGTCGGCGCGGCGGCGATGACGCTGCCGGCCAGGAACGGCAGCACCCGGGCCCCGGTGGTGCCGTAGCCGTAGCTGACCAGCCCGAAGCCGGCGATCGGCAGCAGCCGCACGGTGATCACCCCGAACACGCTCTGCCGGGCGAACCAGCCGTCCAGCCGGGCCAGCCGGCCGCGCACCCGCTCGGCGACGAACTCCCGGCCCAGCAGGCGACCGACGGCGAAGCCGAGCGCCGCGGCGAGCAGCGCCGCGCCCAGCGAGTACGCGGCACCGGGCAGTGGCCCGAAGATCGCCCCCGCGGCCAGCGTGACGAAGGTCCGCGGGACCAGCGCCACCAGCAGCAGCGCGCCGGCGACGATCGCCGCTACCGGGGCGTACCCGCCGAGAGAGTGGGCGAGCCGGGGCAGCTGGGTCAGGTCGGGCCGGGGCGCCAGCAGCAGCGCCAGCCCGAACCCGGCGAGGAGCAGGAGCAGCAGCCCGAACCGGCGCGCCGACGGCTGCCGGAGCAGCCGGACGAGCCGGTCGGACGCCGGTCGTCGCCGCCGCGGTCGGGCGGCGCCGGTCACGGCCGGGCGGCGGCGGCCACCGCGGCGCGGCGTTCGGACCGGAGCCGCTCGGCCCAGGTGTCGTCGAGCGCGGGCAGCTGGTGGATGCCGGTCGCCCAGCGCAGCAGCAGGTCGGCCAGGGCCGGGTTGCGGGCCAGCGCCGGGCCGTGCGAGTAGGTGCCCAGCAGCTTGCCCCGCCAGGCGCCCTCGGTCGTGCCGTCGTTGCCCACGCCGGCGGTCACCCGGGCCAGCGGCGACACGTCCGCGCCGAGGTGGGTCCGCCCGCCGTGGTTCTCGAAGCCGGTCAGGTGGGGGATGCCCAGCCGTGGGTCGACCTCACCGGCCAGCTCGCCGACCGCCCGGATCGGACCCCGGTCGGAGGAGATGTCCAGCAGGCCCAGCCCGGTGCACCGGGCGCCCTTGGCGAAGAACGAGGTGCCGAGGAGTTGGTAGCCGGCGCACACGCCGAACACCACCGAACCCTGGGCCACCGCCCGGTGCAGGCCGCCGTCGGCGATCAGGCGCTGGGCGCCCAGCGCCTGCGGGCCGTCCTCGCCGCCGCCGATCAGGTAGATGTCGGCGGTGGTCGGCAGCTTCTCGTCGGAGCGGACCTCCAGCACCTCGGCCGGCATGCCGCGCAGCTGGGCCCGGCGGGCCAGGATCAGCGCGTTGCCCCGGTCGCCGTAGGTGGAGAGCAGGTCGGGGTAGATCCAGACGATGCGCAGGCTCTCAGTTGACACGGTCCAGCTCCGCTCGGATGTCCTGGAAGGCGGTGTAGTTGGCGATGACCTCCAGGCGGCCCGGTGGCACCGCCCGGATCGCCTCGTCGAAGCTGCGGACGTGCTGGAACGGCACCCCGTTGACGTCGAGCCGCACGGCCAGGTCGTACGCCCGGTCGCCGGTGATCAGCACCTGCCGGCCGCGCAGCGGCGCGAAGTCGACGTCGAAGAGCCAGGAGGTGTCCAGCCCGTCGGGGTCCCGCGCGTTGATGGAGAGCAGGGTCGGCGCGACGTCCGCCATGTCGAACGCCTCCAGCCAGCTGGCCGGGTTCTTCGCCAGCAGCAGCCGGATGTTGCGCCCGTCCCGGTCGACCTGCGCGTAGCGGCCGGCGACCGAGGTGACCGCGCCGAGCCGGGAGACCGCGTCCACCGGCCGTACGCCGAACTCGGCGGCGACGGCGAGGGCGGTGGCCGCGTTGCCGAGGTTGACCTTGCCGGGCAGCTGGAGCTGCACCTTGTGCCAGGCGCCGGTGGGGTCGAGCACGCCGTCGTCCTCGACGGTCCACTGCGGCGCCGGGCGGCGCAGCGGGCAGCCGGTGCACCACCACTGCTCGCCTGAGCGCTGGATGGTGGAGCCGCACTCCGGGCAGACCCAGGAGTCGTCGTGCCAGCGCTGGCCGGCGCTGAACCAGGTGACGTGCGGCGGGATGTGGCCCTGGGCGGGGTCGGCCGGCGGGGTGGCCGCCCACACCACCATCGGGTCGTCGGCGTTGGCGACCACCCGGATGTCCGGGTGCCGGACCAGCGCGGCGCGCCAGAGCTGCGCCATCATGGCGACCTCCTTGGCCCGGTCGAGCTGGTCGCGGGAGAGGTTGAGCAGCGCCACCACGTGCGGCTCGGTGGACTCCAGCACCTGGGCGAGGTAGTGCTCGTCGACCTCCAGCACCGCGTACGGGGTGCTGCCGGCCTTGGCCAGGGCGGAGGTGTGGCCGGTGGGCATGTTGGCGCCGAAGGAGTTGGTGGCCACCCGGCCGAGCACGCCGACGGCGGCGGTGGTGAGCCGGGTGGTGGTGGTCTTGCCGTTGGTGCCGGACACCAGCGCGATGGCGCGGCCCGCCGAGAGGTGGGCCAGCAGGTCCGGGTCGATCTTGAGGCCGATCCACCCGCCGATCACCGAGCCGTCGCCACGGCCCGCGGCCCGCGACAGCGCCGCGGCGGTCCGTGACACGGAGCTGGCCACCTTTGCCCGCAGGGGCATCTTCGCGTCCGTCACGGCAGCGAGGTTACCGGACCTCGGGGCCCGCCAGATCGCCGCCGACGGCGATCCGTTCGGCCGAGGACGCCCGGCGGACGGCCATCGGCCGCTCCGCCGGACGGAGTCGATCAATGTCGGGTAGCGGACCGGCCCGGGGGCGCGCCGACCCCCTCCACTCCGCCCCACCCCCTTTGACGTGCTCTTTTGCGCGCGCAAACGCCGCGCCACGCGGGCGTTTCTGGTTGCAGGTGGAGGGAAGTGGAGTAGAGTGGGGCGCGATGGTGGGGCCGGGAGGGCCACACCGGCCCGGGGGGTCAGCGGCGCCGCGAACGCCGCTCAGGGCGAGGGGGTTGGGCCGATGTTCCTCGGCACCCACACTCCGCGCCTGGACGACAAAGGCCGGTTGATCCTTCCGGCGAAGTTCCGGGATGAGCTGGCGGGGGGTGTCGTGATCACCAAAGGGCAGGAGCGCTGCCTCTACGTCTTCCCGATGCCCGAGTTCCAGCGGATCGCCGACCAGTTGCGCGCGCAGCCGATGACCAGCAAGGCGGCCCGGGCCTACAGTCGGGTCTTCTTCGCCAGCGCGCACGACGAGGTCCCGGACAAGCAGGGGCGGGTCACCATCCCCGCGCACCTGAGGTCCTACGCCGCGCTCGACCGGGACCTGGTCGTGATCGGCGCGAGCACCCGGGTGGAGATCTGGGACAAGGCGGCCTGGGAGGCCTACCTCGCCGAGAGCGAAGACGACTTCGCCGACATCGAGGAGGGGGTGCTGCCCGGCGGTCTGTAGGGCGTGACGGCGCCCGACGTACTGCGAGATCTCCAGCCGCTTTCGAGTTCCTGGCACCCCTTCCCCGGTGCCAGGCGCACGATCCGATACGGAGGGCCGCGGCCTCCGGCGGGCGGGAGCGGATGGGGATCTGGCGGTATGACGAGGCGTCGTGACGACAACGGACGCGACATGGACGGAAGTGGGTCTCAACCAGTGGGGGTCGACATGGGGGAGCTACGCGGCACGCACGTGCCGGTGCTGCTCGAGCGGTGTCTCGAGTTGCTCGCCCCCGCGCTGGGGCGGACCGGACGCACCGTCCACGTCGACGCCACGCTGGGCCTGGCCGGCCACGCCGAGGCGGTGCTCGAGGCGCACCCGAACACGGTGCTGATCGGCCTGGACCGGGACACCGAGGCGCTCGCCCACGCGCGCGTCCGGCTGGCCCGGTTCGCCGACCGGATCCACCTTGAGCACGCCGTCTACGACGAGCTGCCCGAGGTGCTCGACCGGCTCGGCTACCCGGCGATCGACGGGGTCCTGTTCGACCTCGGCGTCTCGTCCCTGCAACTGGACGCGCCCGACCGCGGGTTCGCGTACGCGCAGGACGCGCCGCTGGACATGCGGATGGACCAGACCCGGGGGGTGACCGCCGAGGAGGTGGTCAACACCTACGCCCACCCGGATCTGGCCCGGGTGCTGCGGGTGTACGGCGAGGAGAAGTTCGCCGGGCGGATCGCCTCGGCGATCATCCGGGAGCGGGAGCGCGCCCGGATCACCTCGTCGGCGCGGCTGGCCGAACTGGTCCGGGAGAGCATTCCGGCACCAGCCCGGCGAACCGGGGGACACCCGGCAAAGAGAACGTTTCAGGCTTTACGGATCGAGGTAAACAGGGAACTGGCAGCGCTGGAGACGGCGCTGCCGGCCGCTCTGGACAAGCTCACCGTGGGCGGCCGCATGGTGGTCCTGTCCTACCACTCGCTGGAGGACCGGCTCACCAAGCAGGCGCTCGCCGACCGGGTCCGCAGCAAGGGCCCGGTCGACCTCCCGGTCGAACTGCCCGGGTCGGGCCCGACGTTCCGGCTGCTCAGCCGGGGCGCCGAGCTTCCCGGGGAGGCCGAGGTCGCGGCCAATCCGCGCGCCGCCTCGGTGCGGCTGCGGGCCGCGGAGCGGCTCGACCCGGAGGCGACCCGGCAGGGGCGTACCGACCGCGAACGGTACCGCCGCCGGGTGAAGGCGATGCACCAACCGGGGACGGGGTCACCGGGGTCCGGCGAGGACCCGGGTTCGGCTCCGGGGGACGGGAACGGGACGGACGAAGAGGGGGAGGGGACATGAACGTCGACAAGCGCGACGGCCGGGACGCCGTCGGGCAGCGCGCACCGCGGTCGGGGGGCCGGACCACGGCGCAGCGCAGCACGCGGACCACGACGGCGGGGGACGACCGCCGGCAGGAGACTCGCGCCCGGGGGGCGCGCGAGTTTCCCACCCAGGGCAACGCCGCCCTGCGGCCGGCGGAGCGCACCCGGACCACCGACGCCACGGCGCCGCGGCTGCGGGTCGCCCCGCCGCCGCCGGTGCGTGTGCCGCGCGCCCCGTTCGCCGGGCTGATCGTGGTGCTGGTGGTCGGCGGGGTGCTCGGCATCCTGGCGGTCAACACGAAGATCAACGAGAACGCCTTCCGGCTGGAGAAGCTCGAGCAGCAGCAGGCCCGGCTCGACGTCGACGAGCAGGAGCTGAAGAAGGAGATCGCCGACCAGAAGGCCCCCGGCAACCTCACCGCCAACGCCCGCCGGCTCGGCCTGGTCGAGTCGGAGGACCCGGCGTACATCCGGCTGCCGGACGGGAAGATGATCGGCGTTCCGCGCCCGGCGGAGGGCGCGCCGTCCATCACCAGCCAGCAGGGCAACGGAGGCTGAGCGGTGCCGCCGAGATCGGAGGATCCGCGCCGGGACGCCACGGGCTCCCGGCGCGGCTCGTCCCGGGGCGGCGAGCCCCGGGAGCCGGGCGTCGGCGGCATCTCCGACGCCCGGGCGTACACCCCGCGCGGGCGGACCATCCGGGAGGGCGGCGGGGCCGCCCGGGCCGGCGGGGGCGGGGGCGCCGAGCAGCGGCGTACCCCACGGAGCAACCGCTCCGGCGACCCGTTCCGGCCGGCGCTGCCACGGATAGCCCG
>NZ_RJLN01000048.1 GCF_003725545.1 Micromonospora solifontis
CGGCGGCGCAGCCGCCGCGCCGGGGCGGCCGGGGGTCGGGGCGTATCCGGAAGGGACGGTGCCGGCGCCGCGGACCGGCGACCTGGCCGCGGAGCTGGCCGCGGTCGGACAGCTCGCCGACGAGGCCGACCGGTACGGCCAGCAGGCCGAGGCCCTCGCCCACCGGCCCGTGCTGCTGCCCACCTGGTCGCCGCTCGGCCGGGCGGTCGCGGTGTACGCGGCCTGCGCGCTGGCCGGCTCGCTGCTGATGCTCGCCACCCTGGTCGGCTCGCCGATCCCGGTGAGCGGGCTGGACCTGGTGGCCGCGGCCGCCTGCGCGGGCGTGCCGCTGCTGTCCTTCCTGGCCGGCCAGCTCGTGCTGGCCCGCTGGGGTCGGCCGGTGCTCGGCGGCGACGCGCCACCGTCGCGGTACGTGCCGCTCGGGTTCGTCCTCTGTGCCCTGCTCTCCTCGGGCCTGTTCTGCCTCTACCTGGTGGCCTTCCGCCTGTTGTCGTGACGGACTCCGGCCCCGCCGCGGGCCGGCTCGGACCAGGATCCCGCCGCATTCCGTGGCGTAGGCTGCGGGCAGGCGAACCCGGGAGGGCCTGTGAGCGCGGCACAGATCATCGCGAGGCTGGCGGCGGCCGCCCAGAAGCTCGACGAGGCGAAGGCCAAGGCGGCCGCGGCGGCGCAGGACGCGGCCGAGGCCCGGGCGCTGGTCGCCGGGGCCCTGGAGGGGGTGGCCGCCGGTCCGCTGATCGGCGTCATCGACGCCTACCGGCAGGCCCTGGCCCAGGCGGCCCAGGGCGGCGAGCCGGCCCGCCAGCACGTCCAGGAGACCATCGGCAAGGTCCAGGCGCTGGGCAGCTGATCCGCGAGCCACAGTTACCGATCGGTATCGCAGGAAAGCGCCGACAATCGTTTCCCGGATCCGGCGACAACTATCCGACATTCGATCCGCGTGACCCGCGAATCTGATCGTCCATTGAGAACGGTGGTGGCGGCGGCCATTCGCAAACGGTAATGTGCTGCCACGTCGAAACCCGCTCTCGAGTGGTACGACGCGCCACCATTTTCGTGCATTTTCCCGACGGCCGGCCCCGCCGCCCGTCCGATCCGCCGTGCCCGTACGCCGCCGTTCCGCGCGTGTTCCGGAGTGGTCCTCGCCTTCGTCCTCGGCTGCCTGCTCGGGTTGCTGGCGGTCCTGGTGCTGCCCTGGCGGGACGCGTTCGACGAGCCGGTCAACCTGGTCACCGGCCTGGCCGGGGTGGTGCTGGCCGCCGCGTTCGTCGGGCTCGTCTACACCCTCCTGCGGGTGCTCCTGGAACCGTGGTTCCTGGCCGTGTCCGGCGCGCGTCGGCTCAGTCGCCGGGAGGAGGCCCGGCTCCGGCCCGTCCTGGAGGACTGCGCTCGGCGGCTCGACCTGCCGAACCTGCCGCGGCTGCTGATCGAGGACGACCCGGTGCTGACCAACGCCCGGGCGTACGCCCGGCACATCGTGGTGAGCACCGCGGTCCTCGCCGAGCCGGACGAGAACATCGCGGCGCTGTTCAGCCACGAGCTGGTGCACTGGCGTACGGGTGACGAGGTGACCAGCGCCTTCATCCGGGGTGTCGGACTGCCGCTGGTGCTGGTGCACGCCGTGCCCAGTTGGCTGATGCGCCGGTTCCCGCACCCGGCCACCGATTTCCTGGTGTTCCTGGTCTTCTGGCCGGTCCTGGTGACCATGCGGTTCCTCGTGCTGCCGTGCCACCGGCGCGATGTCCGGGCGGCCGAGTACCGCGCCGACGAGGGTGCCCTGCTGGCCGGGCACGGCGAGGGCATGCGGGCGCTGCTGGAGCACCGCCGCTCCTTCGAGACCGGCCGCAGCGGCTGGGACGAGGCGGTCTGCGCCACCCATCCCCCCGCCGAGCTGCGACTCGACCGGTTGGCGCGGCTCGCCGAGGAGGCCGGAGGCGTGGTGGCGGAGGGGGCCGGCGCGCCGCGCCCGGTCGACCACCTCTTCCGCGTGCCCGGTCCGGTCGGCTCGCGACGTACCGGGCTGGTGGTGGTGGCGCTGACGGTGGTGGGCTGCCTCGGCGGGGGACTGCTCACCGTCGCGCAGTGGGCGCTGTTCCGGCCGGAGGCCGCGGTCGCGGACTACTTCTCCGCGCTCGGTGACCACGACGGTCGGGCCGCGCTGCGGCTGCTCACGGCGGACCGGCGTCACCAGGTGAGCGACGTCGACCGGCTGGCCCGGATCGTCGGGGCCAAGGACTACCAGCCGCCGACCGACGTGCGGGTCACCTCGGTCGAGCGCCACGACGAGACGGCGACCGCCAAGATCTCCTTCGTGCTCGCCGGCCGCCCGGGGACCGCGGAACTGCCGTTGCGCCGCGACGACGAGGCCACGCTCGGGCTCTTCCACCGGTGGCGGATCGACCTCGGGCCGGCGTCGCTCGCCCTGCCGGCCGGGCGGTCCCGGCTGACCGTGGACGGGGTGCCGGTCGTCGGTGGTCCGGAGGGCGGCTCGGTGGCGCTGCTGCCCGGCGGGTACACGGTGGCCGGTCCGGGCAACCCGCTCAGCCAGACGCCCCCGCAGGTCGTCCTGGCCGTACCCGGCCAGGAGGAGGTGGCCGGCGCGGACCTGGTGCGGCCGTCCCTGGCGCCGGGCGCCCAGGCGGCGGCGGAGGAGAGCGTACGGGCCTGGCTGGACGGGTGCGCCGCGCAGCGGGTGGCCGCCCCGACCGGCTGCCCCTTCCAGCGGTACGGCGAGGTGAAGCGGATCAGCTGGAAGATCACCAGCTATCCCCGGCTCCGGGTGGAACTCGTCGACGGCGGCGATGGCACCACCGCCAGCGTGTCCACCGTGGACGGCTCGGAGGGGGCGGCGCGGGCGACCGGCACCGAGCCGGACTACTTCACCGGCAGCCGGCCGTTCACCGACGACGTCCCGTTCGACGTATGGGGGACCGTGACGGTCACGGACGGCAAGCTCACGTTCCGCCCCGGCGGCGAGTGAGAGGGGAGTGCCGAGGTGAGCGAAGCGTCGCTGCGGCCCGACCGGCCGGTCCGCCTGCTGCTGGCCACGCGGGCCACCCACCCACCCCGGGTGCCGCTGGTGACCTGGCTGCACCGGCGTCCGGAGTTCCGCGCCGCGGTACGCGACCCGGCGGCGGGCCGGGCGGGCGGTCGGCCCGGCTTCAGTGACGCGGTGATCATCGCGGTGGTGGCGCAGGGACTGCTGCCCGGGCTGTTCAACCTGCTGCAGAGCTGGGTCGACCAGCAGCGCCACGAGGTGAGCGTCCGGGTGCAGGTCGGGGACGCCGAGGTGGAACTCCAGGTCAACGGCCGGACGGATCCCGCGAAGCTGCTGGAGCAGGCGACCCGCGCGCTGTCCCGGACGGAGCCGGGCGGGGACCTGCCGCCCGCCTGAGCCCGGCGGTCCCGGGGGCCCGCTGCCGATCGTGTCGCGGCCGGCCGCGCACCGCGCCGGTATGCCGGTTTGCGCTTCCCTCGCGAGAACAGGTTACCGGCGCGTAACTTTCCATTGACGTGTGTGAAATCGGACACGCATCATCGTTCCCACGATCGATCGGATCCCCCCACCCGTCCCCTCCCGGCTACCCCGGGTGCCTCCCACCGGAGGTGCAGCCATGCTGCTCCGAACGATCCTGGCCGCCACCACCGCGGCCGCCGCCCTGCTCGTCCCGGCCACCGCCGCCCACGCCGCCCCGCCGCGCGCCACCACCACCAGCGCCACCACCGCCGACGAGACCAGCCTCACCGCGGCCGGGGCCAACCCGGTCATCGTCGTCGGTGGCCTGATCGGAATCTCGATAGCGTACGAGCCCATCGCCGCCCGGCTGCGCGCCGACGGCTACCGGGTCTCCATCTACCAGCTGCCCAACCTCGGTGTCGGTGACATCCGGGAGTCCGCCCGGGCCCTGTCGTCCTACGTGAACCAGGTCCGGGCGGCCACCGGGGCGGCCAAGGTGGACCTGGTCACCCACTCCGAGGGGGGCCTGGTCAGCCGCTGGTACGTCAAGTTCCTCGGCGGCGCCGACAAGGTCGACCACTACATCAGCCTTGGCAGCCCGCAGTACGGCACCTACGTCGCCAACATCATAAACTTCGTCGGCCTGGGCAGCTGCGTCGGCATCGTCGCCTGCCAGCAGATGTCCATCGGGTCGAGCTTCCTGGCCGACCTCAACGGCGGCGACGACACCCCGGGCACGGTCCGCTGGACCACCGTCCGGACCTGGCAGGACGAACTGGTCCGCCCGGTCGACAACGCCGTCCTCGCCGACGGCGCCAGCAACGTCCTGGTCCAGGCGTGGTGCCCGTTGCGGATCGTCGGCCACCTCGGCCTGGTGCTCGACGGCACCACGTACACCATCGTCCGGCAGGCGCTCGCCGACGCCGCGATCCGGCCCAACTGCTTCGCCCTCTGATCCGCCCGCCCCGGCCGGCCGCCCTCCGCCGGCGGCCGGCCGCCGGTCGGGCCGGCGCCCGGCCGGGGTTCCCGCCGGCCGACGCTGGGCGTTAAGAGGGGCCCCCTGCTCTACCGCAGGCGTTAAGAAGGGGCCCCTCCTTTCAGGCGGCCTTCGCGAGCGCCTCGAACTCGTCGTCGGTCAGCTGCACCTCGGCGGCGGCCACGTTCTCCTCCAGGTGCGCCACCGAGGACGTGCCCGGGATCGGCAGCATGACCGGCGACCGGCGCAACAGCCAGGCCAGCGCGAGCTGCGCGGGCGTCGCGCCGTGCTCGGTGGAGATCGCGTCCAGCGGGCCGCCCGGCCGGGCCAGGTTGCCGGTGGCGATCGGGAACCACGGGATGAACGCCAGGTCGTTGCGCTCGCAGTGGTCCAGCACGGCCTCGGCGCTACGGTCGGCCAGGTTGTAGAGGTTCTGCACCGAGACGACCGGGGTGATCCGCCGGGCCGCCTCGATCTGCTCCACCGTCACCTCGGAGAGCCCGATGTGCCGGACCTTTCCCTCCTGCTTGAGCAGGGCCAACTCGCCGAGCTGGTCCTCCAGCGGCACCTTCTCGTCGATCCGGTGCAACTGGTACAGCGGGATGCAGTCCAGGCCGAGGTGGCGCAGGCTCAGCTCGCACTGCTGACGCAGGTACTCCGGCCGCCCCACCGGCCGCCAGTCGCCCGGCCCGGACCGGGTGAGGCCGGCCTTGGTCGCGATCACCAGGTCGTCGGCGTACGGGTGCAGCGCCTCCTTGATCAGCAGCTCGCTGACGAAGGGCCCGTAGGAGTCGGCGGTGTCGATGAAGGTCACGCCCAGCTCGTACGCCCGGCGCAGCACCCGGACCGCCTCGGCCGGGTCCTTCGGGTCGCCCCACACCCCCGGCCCGGTGAGCTGCATCGCCCCGTATCCGAGCCGATCGACCTGCAGGTCACCGCCGATCCGGTAGATGCCCGAGGCCTTCGCGGGCTGGGTGCTGGCACTGGTCGCCATGCCGGTCCTCCTGTGCGTCGTCGTCGGCGGCGGACCCGCCACCGACCGGAGGACATTCCCCGGAATCGCCGCGCCCAACGTCCGGCCGCCGATTGTGCGTCCGGCCACCTCACCCGGTGTGCCGGAGCACGACCAGCGCCCGGTCGTCGTCCGTGGCCGGCAGGTCCCGCAGCAGCGCGTCCGCGATCGCCTCCGCCGGCTCGTCCCGCACCGCGACCAGCGCCCGGTGCAGCGCCGCCACGCCCTCGTCGTACGGCTGGCCGCGCCGCTCCACCAGCCCGTCGGTGTACGCCACCAGCAGGTCGCCCGGCCCGAACGGCACCGTGGTCACGCCCATCGGCGCGTCGACCATGCCCAGCGGCAGCGCGTGCGGCGTCGACACGGCCCGCGGCTCCTGCCCGGCCGGCAGCAGCACCGGGTGCGGGTGCCCGGCCCGCAGCACGTGCGCCACCCGGTTCGCCGGCTCGACCACCACGATCAGGCAGGTGCCGAGGAAGCCGACGCCGAGCAGCCCGGTCAGCCGCAGGAACAGTTCCTCCAGCGGGACGCCGAGCCGGATCAGGGTGTTGAGCACGGTACGCAGCTGCGCCATGTCGGCGGCCGCCTCCACCTGGTGGCCGACCACGTCGCCGACCACCACGGCGAGCCGGTCGTCGTCCCGCCGGACCAGGTCGTACCAGTCGCCGCCGAGGTGCAGGCCGGTCATCGCCGGCTCGTAGCGGGTGGCGATCTCCAGCCCGTCCGGCGTGGTCAGCGCGGAGCTGCGCAGCCGGCCGGCCAGCCGGGTCACCAGGTTGTGCTCGGCGGCGGCCAGCCGGACCCGTTCCAGGGTCTGCTCGCACAGGTCGGCGATGGTGTCCAGCAGCGCCAGGTCACCCTCCCGCAGCGGCCGCTCCCGGTACCAGCCGAAGCCCAGCGCGGCGATCGGCTGGCGCTGCGCGTCGAACAGCGGCAGCGCGACGGTGGTGACCACGCCGTGCGCGCCCACCGGGTCGGGCAGGCCGGGGAACCGGGCCGCGAAGTCCCCCCGGTTGCGCAGGATGACCCGTTCCCCGGCGTGCAGCGCGCGGACGACCGGGCGCGGGTCGTCCAGGGTGAGGTCGGTGAAGGTGGCGGCGAGGGACTCCGGCACCTCGTGGTACCAGAGCCGGACCAGCCGGCCCTCGTCCCGCATGGCCAGCCCGGGCAGCACCGCCCCGAGCGCGGTCGGCGCCGCGTCGAGGATCACGTCGATCGCCTCGCTCGTCGACCGGGTGACGCTGAGCCGGGCGGCGAACTCCGCCATCGCCTGCGCCGAGCCGGTCAGCTCGGCGCGCTGCAGGGCCTGGCTGCACAGCCCGGCCACCGCGTCGAGCAGGTTGCGCAGCGCCTCGTCGTCGGTGACCGGCCGGGCCCAGCGCACCTCCAGCGCGCCGAGCGCGCCGCCGTCGCCGTACCGCAGCGGCAGGCAGACGCCCGTCGCGCCCGCGGCGTCGCCGGCCAGCGGGAACGCCGTGTTCTCGCGTACCGCCCGGGCCAGCGGCTCGTCGGCGTCGACCGGCAGTTGCCCGGGCGGGATGTCGCCGCCGGCCACGTCGAGCCGGGTGGCGCCGGGCCGGGCGAGCGCCATCCGCAGCCAGGCGGCGTCCACCACCGCCGGGGCGACCGTGGTCACCACGTCCACGATGGCCGACCGGCCCCGGGCCGAGCTGAGCGCCCCGGCCAACCGCCCGAGCGCCTCCGCCTGCCGCAGCGCCCGCTGCCGGTCGCTGACGTCCCGCGCCACGGTGGCCACAAAGGCGGTGCTGTCCCGCCCGTCGCCGGTGGTCACCGTGAAGGTCTGATGGTCCACGTCGAGCTGCTCGCCGGTGTCCAGCCGAGCCAGGCGGCTCTCCGCCCGGTGGTGACCCGCCCGCAGGGCGGTCGGGATCAGCTCGGTGCGCCACCGCTCGCGGACGTCCGGGGCGGCGAAGTCGACAAGCGCCAGGCCGTCCACCCGGTCGGTGTCGCCGAGCCCGACCAGCGCCCGGCCGGCCGGGTTCACGTAGACCGCCCGGCCGTCCGGGGCGGCCACCGCGATGAAGTCGCCGGAGCGTTCCACCAACGCCTGGAACAGCCGCAGTTCCGCCTGGGCGGCCCGCTCCGCGCTCAGGTCCAGGGCGTACGCCAGCCACCGCAGCGGGCGCTGGTCCAGCGCGACCACGCCGATCTGCACCGGCACCCGATGGCCGTCGGCATGCCGGTACTCCTTGGCGTAGGCCCGGGCCCGGCCGGTCTCGGCCAGTTCGGTCAGCGCCCGCTCGTCCGCCTCCTCCCAGCCGGGGGGAGTGATGGCGGGCCAGGTCAGCCGCCCCTGCGCGATGTCCTCCCGGGTGTGGCCGAGCAGTGCCAGGAACGCCTCGTTCGCCTCGGTGATCCGCTCACCCTCGCCGCCGAACACCGCGAGCACGTCGGTGGCGGCGAGCCGCTCGTAGCGCGCCCGTTCCGCGCCCAGCGCCTCCAGCAGCCGGGTGCGTTCGGTGACGTCCACGACGCTGAACCCGAGCCCGAGCAGCTCGTCGGTGTCGCTGATCCGGATCGGGAAGTAGCTGGCCACCAGGCGCCGGGCCGTCTCCGGCGGGCCGGCGCTGAAGTCGACGCCGACCACCGGGCCGCCGGCGAGCGCGCGGCGCATCAGCCGCTCGATCCGCGCGCCATGCTCCGGCAGCACCTCGGTGGGCCGCCGGCCCAGGTGGTCCGCCGCCGGCACCTGGTTCATGGCCGCCAGCGCCGGGTTCACCTGGACGTAGCGTAGTTCGGTGTCGACCAGGCCGAAACCGACCGGCGCGCTGTCCAGCAACGCCCGGCTGATCGCGTCGGTCCGCCGCTGCTCGGCCCGGGCGGCGGCCTCGGCCTGCCAGGCACGTTCCCGCTCGGTGGCCTCCCGGACCGCGTCGCGCAGCCCCTCGGTGACCGCGTCCTGCTGGCGTACCGCCTCCAGGCGGCGCAGGGCCTGGCTGCCGGCGGCGGTGAGCAGGCCGCCGAGCAGCCGCTCTTCGGCGCGGACGGGGCGGCGCGCGGGAAACGCCACCCAGACCTTCCACTCCCCGGTCAGGGTGCTCAGCCGGCCGCCGACGCCGGGCGCCGATTCCTCACCGTCGCCGTCGCCGTTCGCGTCGGGCGCGGCCAGTCGGCCGGCGACCGCCGGGTCCAGCCGGTCGCGGTCGACCGGGCCGGCGGCGGTGTACGCCGCTCCGGCGCCATCTCGCCGGGCCAGGTACCCGACGCCACCGAAGACCCGCCCCAGCGCGTCCGCGACCAGGGCCAGCACCTCGGCCTCGTCGCCGGCGGTGGCGAGCCGGTCGGCCAGCGCGGCGGCGTCCCGGTGCCGCTGCGCGACGGCGCGCTCGGCGGTCACGTCGCGCACGGTGCCGACCAGCATGGTGCGGTCGTGGTCCGGGTCGGGCACCTCGATCGCCGAGACCGACACCCAGATCATCCGTCCGTCGGGCCGCTGGAACGGCACCTCGTACGCCCCGGTGTGCTCGTCGAGCAGGTGCACCAGCGCCCGGTCGAGCAGCGCCCGCTCCTGCGGGTACGCCGTCCGGTCCGGCCACCACGGGTACGGCGGCGGGTACGGCAGACCGGCCGCGCCGTACCCGGTCAGCCGCTCGAAGGTCTCGTCCACCTGGACGATGACGCCGTTCTCGTCGGCGATCCAGACCCCGTCGGTGAGCGACTCGATCACCTGGTTGGCCCACTCGCCCCGGCGCAGCCGGGCCCGCGCCCGGTCCAGGTTGGCCTGGATGCGGGCCCGCAGCTCGCTCGCCGAGAACGGTTTGACCAGGTAGTCGTCCGCGCCGGCGGCCAGCCCCTCGACCGCCGCCTCCGGTCCGGCCCGGGCGGAGAGCAGCACCACCGGCAGGTGGGCGGTGGCCGGATCGGCGCGTACCGCGGCGAGCAGGCCGAAGCCGTCCAGGACGGGCATCATCACGTCGGCCAGCACCAGGTCCGGCGGGTCGGCGCGGAGGTCCGCCAGCGCCGCCCGCCCGTCGGCCGCGGCGCGTACCCGGAACTGCGGGGCGAGCAGGTCGGTGACGTAGGCGCGCAGGTCGGCGTTGTCGTCGACCAACAGGATGCGGGGCCGGCCGGCCGGCCCCACCTCACCGGCCTCGGCCGCCGGGACGACCAGCTCGGCCGCCAGCGCGCCCGCCGCCGCCGAGGGTCCGGCCGACCGGTCCGCGTGCTCCATCCCCTCCAGCGACCCGTACGGCAGCCGGACGGTGAAGGTGGCGCCCGCGCCGGCCTCGCTCTCCGCCTCGACCGTTCCGCCGTGCAGGGTGACCAGCTCCCGGACCAGCGCCAGCCCGATGCCGGTGCCCTCGGCGGACCGGCCGGTCGGCCCGGTCACCCGGTGGAACCGCTGGAAGAGCCGGGGCAGCTGGTCGGCGGGGATGCCCACGCCGGTGTCCGAGACGGTGAGCCGGATCCACCCGTCGTCGTCGGCGACCCGGAGCCGGACCGACCCGCGCAGGGTCGCCTTGACGGCGTTGGTGAGCAGGTTGAGGACGATCTGCTCCCACATGCCCCGGTCCAGGTACGCCGGGCGCGGCAGCCGGGGGCAGTCCACCTCGAAGGCGAGCCCGGCCCGCTCCACGGCCGGCGCGAACGCGGCGGCCAGCTCCCGGGTGAACCGACCCACCTCCAACGCCACCGGTTCCGGGGTCAGCCGGCCGGCCTCCAGCCGGCTGAAGTCCAGGACGCCGTCCACCAGCCGGTGCAGCCGGGCGGCGTTGCGGTCGACCAGTTCCAGCCGCCGGCGGAGCTCCGGCGGCAGCGGCTGGGCCGGGTCGGTGAGGGCGTCGCGGACCGGCCCGGCGATCAGCGTCAACGGCGTGCGCAGCTCGTGGCTGACGTTGGCGAAGAAGGCCGACTTCGCCGCGTCCAGCTCCGCGAGGGCCTCCGCCCGCCGGTGCTCCGCCTGGTACGCCCGCGCCCCGGCCAACGCGGTGCCGAGGTGGCCGGCGAGCAGCTCCATGAAGGAGAGGTAGTCGGCGTTCACCGGACGGCGCGGGTTGAACCCGGCGACCAGCACGACCGTCGGGGCGTCCCCGCCCGGTTCCGGCACCGGGAGCACGGCCACCCGGGTGACTCCCGGCCGGTCCGGGTCGTCGGCCGGGTCGAGGGGGAGCACCCGCAACTGCCCGTCCGCCAGCACCTCGGTCAGCGGCCAGGATTCCGCCGCCCCCGGTGGGGGCTCGGCGTCGTCACCGGCGACCAGCCGCAGGCCGTCCGGCCCGGCCTGGTAGAGCCGGACGAACGGCACCGACGCGCTGCCGGCCAGGGCCTTGGCCGTCCGGCGGAGCACCTCGTCGGGCTCGGTCACGTCGACCAGCGCCGCGCCGAGGGTGGTGAGCAGCCGCAGCCGGCGGTCGCTGACCACCCGCTCGGTGGTCTCGGTGACCGCCGTGAAGACGCCGCCGGGCATGCCCGACTCGTCGATGATCGGGCTGTAGGAGAAGGTGAAGTAGCACTCCTCGACGTAGCCGAAGCGGTCGAGCAGCAGCAGCTGGTCCTGGTTCCAGGTGGCGCCCCGACCGGCCAGCACGCCGGTGAGCATGGGGCCGATGACGTCCCAGATCTCCGGCCACACCTCCGCGCCGGGCCGGCCCAGCGCGTCGCGTTTGGACGCCCCCAGGATCGGCACGTACGCGTCGTTGTGGAGCATCACCAGCCCGTCGCCCCACCACAACAGGATCGGGAACCGGGAGTGCAGGCAGATGGTCACCGCCGTGCGCAGGCTCTGCGGCCAGGAGTCGATCGGGCCGAGCGGGGTGGTGGACCAGTCGTGGGCCGCGATGGCCGCGCCCATCTCGCCGCCGGCGGCGAAGATGTGCTGCCAGCGGGAGCCGTCCGGCGGGGTGTCGCTCACCCGGGACCTCCGCTCGGCGATTGGGGGGCGCATCGGGCAGTTTCCGAACGTACCAGCGAAGTCTGGATCGTGCGTTTCTTGATCTCCCGGCCGGCCGGGCGGGCCGGAAGAACGACGCGGCCGGTCGGCAACCGGGCGGCGGTACGGGCAGTTGCGCCGAGCGACCCCGCCCGCGGGGCGCGCCGTGCGACGCTGAGCCGGAGGGCGGGACGGACGTCTGGAGGTGCGCCATGGCCGCGACGCCGCGGGTCGACTTCGCGCTCGACACGTACGAGTGCATCGTGCTCTACCCGGGGCCGTCCGGGCGGGCCCTGCCCGAGGAGACGGTGCAGCGGCTTCAGGCCGAGCACCTGCAGCACATGCAGGCGCTGCACCGGCGGGGCATCATCCTGATCGACGGCTCGGTGGACGGCCCGGCCCGCGAGCCGGACCCGCCGATCGGTTTCGGTCTGGCCCGTACCGGCTCGGTGGACGACGTGCGCAGCGTGATGGAGGCCGACCCGGCCGTGCAGGCCGGGCTCTACCGGGTGGACGTGCTGACCTTCCTCTGCCCGGCCGGTTCGCTGGAGTTCCCCCTGGCCAAGACGCAGAGCTGAGGAGCGGCCGGGCGACCGGCCGGAGCCGCGCCCCGCCGCCGGGCGTCCCGCCCGGGCCCGCGTGCGTCGGCCCCCTCGTCGATGCGGCGACGCCCGCGTGGCCGGCCTCCGCCCCGGGGTGCCCGGGAGCACCGCGTCGGCGGCTGCGGCCGGGCGGTACGATTTCCGCCGCGCGGTCGCCGATGCCCGCCGCTCACGACGTTCCGGTGCGGTGTTCCACCGCCCGCAGCGCGGATACCGCGCGTCGTCGGACAATGTTCCGCAGTCCGAAAGGGGTCGGTCGGCAGGTCGACCCGGAGGAGAGACTAGCCTGATGGGCGTGACACGCCGCGCGAAGATCGTCTGCACCCTCGGCCCCGCCACCTCGTCCCCCGAGCGCATCCGGGGCCTGGTAGAGGCGGGCATGAACGTGGCGAGGCTCAACTTCAGCCACGGCAGTCACGCCGACCACGAGGCGGTGTACCGGCTGGTGCGCGAGGCCGCCGACGCCGCCGGCTACCCGGTCGCGGTGCTGGCCGACCTGCAGGGCCCGAAGATCCGGCTCGGCCGGTTCGCCGACGGCCCGCACGAATGGCGCACCGGCGACTCCGTCGTGATCACCGGCGACGACATTCTCGGCACCAAGGAGCGGGTCTCCTGCACCTACCGGAAGCTGCCGCAGGAGGTGAAGCCGGGGGACCGGCTGCTGATCGACGACGGCCGGGTGGCGGTCGAGGTCAGCGACGTCACCGGCAACGACATCCGCTGCCTGGTCACCGAGGGCGGCCCGGTCTCCAACAACAAGGGTGTCTCGCTGCCCAACGTGGCGGTCAGCGTCCCGGCCCTGTCCGACAAGGACGCCGAGGACCTGCGCTTCGCCCTCGGGCTCGGCGTCGACCTGATCGCGCTCTCGTTCGTCCGCTCGCCCGACGACATCAAGCTGGTCCACTCGATCATGGACGAGGAGGGTGTGCGTCGCCCCGTGCTCGCCAAGGTCGAGAAGCCGGAGGCGGTCGACCACCTGGAGGCGATCGTGCTCGCCTTCGACGGCGTCATGGTCGCCCGCGGCGACCTCGGCGTGGAGCTTCCGCTGGACCAGGTGCCGCTGGTGCAGAAGCGGGCGGTGCAGCTGTGCCGGGAGAACGCCAAGCCGGTCATCGTGGCCACCCAGATGCTCGATTCCATGATCGAGAATTCCCGGCCCACCCGCGCGGAGGCCTCGGACGTGGCCAACGCGGTGCTCGACGGCGCGGACGCGGTGATGCTGTCCGGCGAAACCAGCGTCGGCAAGTACCCGGTGCTCACGGTCAGCACCATGGCGAAGATCATCACCACCACCGAGGCCGGCTCGATCGGCGTGCCGCGGCTGCAGCACGACCCGCGTACGCACGGTGGCGCGCTCACCGTCGCCGCCTCCTCGATCGCCCGTGCGATCGGCGCGAAGGCCATGGTCGCCTTCTCCCAGACCGGCGACACCGTGAAGCGGCTCGCCCGGCTGCACTGCGACCTTCCGCTGCTGGCCTTCACCCCGGTTCCCGAGGTGCGCAACCAGCTCGCCCTCTCCTGGGGCGTCGAGACGTTCCTGATGCCGTTCGTCGAGCACACCGACGACATGTTCCGCCAGGTCGACCAGGCGCTGCTCGGCCTCAACCGGGCCAACCCCGGCGACTACGTGGTGATCGTGGCGGGCAGCCCGCCCGGCACCCCCGGCTCCACCAACACCCTGCGCGTGCACCAGCTCGGCTCGCTGGTCGACGCCGCTTCCGCGCGGGCGTTGCAGTGACCGGGCGCCCGGCGGCGGCGACCGGCCAGGCCGCGGTCGACCAGCTCCTGGAGGTGCTGGACCTCGACCACACCGGCGAGATGACCTTCCGGGGGATGAGCCCCCCGGTCGGTCCGCAGCGGGTGTACGGCGGCCAGGTCGCCGGCCAGGCCCTGGTCGCCGCCGGGCGCACCGTCGAACCGGAGCGCTTCGTGCACTCCCTGCACGGCTACTTCGTCCGGCCCGGCGACCCGGCCGAGCCGATCGAGTACCAGGTGGAGAACGTCCGCGACGGCCGTTCCTTCTCGGTGCGCCGCTCGGTCGCGCTCCAGCACGACAAGCCCATCTTCTTCATGTCCGCCTCGTTCCAGCGGCAGGAGGAGGGGCTCGACCACCACGCGCCGGTTCCGCCCGACGTGCCCGGGCCGGACGAGGTGCCGACCATGACCGACCGGCTCTCCCGCTACCCGGAGCGGCTCGGCATCTGGGGGCAGATCCCCCGCCCGATCGACGTCCGCTACGTCGGCGAGCCCGGCTGGGTACGCCCCGGCGACCGGCCCGCCGAGCCGCACCAGCGGGTCTGGATGCGGATCGACGGCAAGCTTCCGGACGACCCGCTGCTGCACGCCTGCGCCCTGACGTACGCCTCCGACCTGACCCTGCTCGACTCGGTCCTGTCGGTGCACGGCGAGGTGTGGGGCCCGGGCGGGGTGGTCGGCGCGAGCCTGGACCATGCGCTGTGGTTCCACCGCTCGTTCCGCGCCGACGAGTGGTTCCTCTACGACTGCTGGAGCCCGTCCGCCTCCGGCGCCCGGGGCCTGGCCACCGGCCGGATGTTCACCACCGACGGCCGGCACATCGCCAGCGCGGTGCAGGAGGGGCTGCTGCGCCGGGTGGGCGCCTGAGGCGGTCACGCCGTGACCGATCGGCCGAGGGGCGAGGAACCGGGCGGCCGAGCCGCCGACTAACCTTGCCGGCATGCGTCTCTCCGCCCGGGTCGACTACGCCCTCCGCGCGTCCGCCGAGCTGGCCTCGGTGGCCGAGGGCGCGGCGGCCGGACGGACCCGTCCGGTGACCGCCGAACAGATCGCCCGCAGCCAGGAGATCCCGCCGAAGTTCCTGGAGAGCATCCTGCTCCAGCTGCGCCGGGGCGGCATCGTGCACGCCCAGCGCGGTCCCGAGGGCGGCTACTGGCTGGCCCGTCCCGCGTCGGAGATCTCCCTGGCCGAGGTGATCCGGGTGATCGACGGTCCGCTCGCGCACATCCGGGGCCAGCGCCCCGAGCAGCTCGGCTACCAGGGCGCCGCCCGCGCCCTGCAGGACGTGTGGATCGCCCTGCGGGCCAGCGAGCGGGAGATCCTGGAGCTGGTCACCCTCGCCGACGTGGCCGGCGGGACGCTGCCGGCCCGGGTGAACGAGTTGGCCGCCGACCCGGCCGCCTGGAGCTGACCTTCCCGCGAACGCCTCCCGTCCCACCAGTCGGATGGTGGATTGACCGGGGCGTCGGCGTGCCGCATTGTCGACCAAGCCGATAGGAGATGCCGAAAAGACAGGGGATGCCCGTGCGCAAGCTGCTGATCCTCGCTCTGGTCGGGCTCGCCGCACAGCTGGTCGACGGCGCGCTGGGCATGGCGTACGGCCTCACCTCCTCGACGCTGCTGCTCTTCGCCGGGGTGGCGCCGGCCGCCGCGTCCGCCTCGGTGCACCTGGCCGAGATCGGCACCACCCTGGCGGCCGGGGTCGCCCACTGGCGGTTCGGCAACGTCGACTGGCGGGTGGTCACCCGCATCGCGCTGCCCGGCGCGGTCGGCGCGTTCGCCGGCGCCACCTTCCTCAGCGCCATCTCCACCAGGGCCGCCGCGCCCTGGATGGCCGCCGTCCTGTTCACCCTGGGCACGTACCTGCTGGTGCGCTTCTCCCGGCCGCTGCGCGCGAACCGGGCGGCCGGCCGGCTGCGGGGCCGCTTCCTCGCCCCGCTCGGGCTCGTCGCCGGGTTCGTCGACGCCACCGGCGGCGGGGGTTGGGGCCCGGTGGCCACCCCGGCGCTGCTGGTCTCCGGCCGGCTGGAGCCCCGCAAGGTGATCGGCTCGGTCGACACCGCCGAGTTCGTCGTCGCGGGCGCCGCCAGCGCCGGGTTCCTCGTCGGCCTCGGCGCCGAGGGCTTCCTGCTTCCCACCGTGGCGGCGCTGCTGGTCGGCGGGCTGATCGCCGCGCCGGTCGCCGCCTGGCTGGTCCGGATCGTCCCGGCCCAACTGCTCGGCGCCACCATCGGCGGCGTGATCGTGCTGACCAACGCCCGCACCCTGCTGCGCGCCGGCGAGCTGGATGGTCCGCTCCCGGCGGTCGCCTACGCCCTGCTCGGCGCCGGCTGGCTCGTCGCGCTGGTGCTGGCCGGTCGGGCCCTGCGCCGGACCCGCCGGGCCCGCGCCGTGGCCGCGGCCGCCGTCACCGCCCGGTCCACCACCCCGACCGCCGCTCCCGCCCCGGTCACCCCCACCGCGGAGGCCCGCCGACTCGCCACCGCCGTCGAGGGCTGACCCCTACCCCCCCGGCCCCGTGATCTTGCACTTCGGGCCCGTGTGCTGAGGCTTTCGCCCCTTCTGTCCGGGCAGCAGGTGAAGATCGCGGGAGAGGTCGGCGTCACGGCGAGCAGGTTCGGCGGGACTGGTTGTGCGGCGGGAAAGCGTTGTCCTACCCTGACGGGGCGCGGAGCCAGCCACCGACGTCGATTTTGTCACGTCAGCGCGGCGTACCCCTTTCCGCCGGCCCGGGCAGGCCGGCGCGGCCGTCGCGTGCCTGACCTCCGCGAAAGGCATCCTCGTGCACCACATCACCCCACGGCGCCGCACCGCGCTGCTCGCCGCGGCCGCGGCGGCCACCCTCGTCGCCGGCGCCCTGACCACGGTGACCGCCTCGGCCGCCACCGCCGGTTGCCGCGTCGACTACCGGGTCACCAACCAGTGGGGCGGCGGCTTCGGCGCCGACGTCACCATCACCAACCTCGGCGACCCGGTGAACGGCTGGACGCTCACCTGGTCCTTCACCGCCGGCCAGCAGGTCACCCAGGCGTGGAACGCCACCGTCACCCAGTCCGGCGCCCAGGTCAGCGCCCGCGACGCCGGCTACAACGCCGCCATCGGCACCGGCGGCACCGCCAACTTCGGCTTCAACGGATCCTGGAACGACGCCAGCAACCCGGCCCCGGCGAGCTTCGCGCTCAACGGCGTCACCTGCACCGGCGGCACCACGCCGACCAGCGCGGCCCCGACCTCGGCCCCGCCGACCACGCCACCGCCCACCACCCCGCCGCCGACCACGCCGCCGCCGACCACCCCACCGCCCGGGGCCAAGCAGATGGAGAAGCTCGATCGGGGGCTGATCAGCGTCCGCTCCGGCAGCGGCAACCTGGTCTCCTGGCGGCTGCTCGGCACCGAGACCACCGGGGTGGCGTTCAACCTCTACCGCGGCTCCACCAAGGTCAACAGCAGCCCGATCACCGGTGCCACCACGTACCTCGACAGCGGCGCCGCCGCCGGCACGGCGTACACGGTGCGGCCGGTGGTCGACGGCGTCGAGCAGGCGGCCTCCGGCCCGGCGCTGCAGTTCACCAACGGCTACCTGGACGTGCCGATCCAGGCCCCGCCCGGCGGCACCACCCCGACCGGGGAGGCCTACACCTACTCCGCCAACGACGCCAGCGTCGGTGACCTCGACGGCGACGGCCGCTACGAGATCGTGCTCAAGTGGGACCCGTCCAACAGCAAGGACAACTCACAGAGCGGCTACACCGGCAACGTCTACGTCGACGCGTACACCCTGACCGGCAGCCGGCTGTGGCGCATCGACCTCGGCCGCAACATCCGTGCCGGCGCCCACTACACGCAGTTCCAGGTGTACGACTACGACGGCGACGGGGACGCCGAGGTGGCCATGAAGACCGCCGACGGCACCCGCTCCGGGACCGGCCAGGTGATCGGCTCCTCGTCGGCCGACTACCGCAACTCCAGCGGCTACGTGCTCTCCGGCCCCGAGTTCCTGACCATGTTCGACGGCCGCACCGGCGCCGCCCTCTCCACCGTCGACTACGACCCGCCGCGCGGCACCGTCTCGTCCTGGGGCGACTCGTACGGCAACCGGGTCGACCGGTTCCTCGCCGCCACCGCCTACCTCGACGGGCAACGCCCGTCGCTGATCATGGCGCGCGGCTACTACACCCGCGCCGTCATCGCGGCCTGGGACTTCCGCAACGGCACGCTCACCAAGCGCTGGACCTTCGACTCCAACACCAGCGGCAACGGCGGCGCCGCCGGCCAGGGCAACCACAACCTCTCCGTGGCCGACGTCGACAACGACGGCCGGCAGGAGATCGTGTACGGGGCCGTCGCCATCGACGACAACGGCCGGATCCTCTGGAACACCGGCAACGGGCACGGCGACGCGCTGCACGTCGGCGACCTCGACCCGTCCCGCTCCGGCCTGGAGGTCTTCAAGGTCGACGAGGACGGCAGCAAGCCCAGTTCCTGGATGGCCGACGCGCGCACCGGGCAGATCCTCTGGCAGACCGCGCCGAACGGCGACAACGGCCGGGGCGTCTCCGACGACGTCTGGGCCGGCAGCCCCGGCGCCGAGTCCTGGTCGGCCCGGGCGGACGGGCTGCTGAACACCAGGGGGCAGAACGTCGGGCGCAAGCCGTCCTCGATGAACTTCCTGGCCTGGTGGGACGGCGACCCGGTCCGCGAACTGCTCGACGGCACGAAGATCGACAAGTACGGTCCGAGCGGCGAGACCCGGCTGCTCACCGGCAGCGGCGTCGACTCCAACAACGGCACCAAGTCCACCCCGGCGCTCTCCGGCGACATCCTCGGCGACTGGCGGGAAGAGGTGATCTGGCGGACCAGCGACAGCGGCGCGCTGCGCATCTACAGCACACCCACGCCCACCACGCTGCGGCTGCCGACGCTCATGCACGACCCGCAGTACCGGGTCGCCATCGCCTGGCAGAACACCGCCTACAACCAGCCGCCGCACCCCGGCTTCCACCTCGGTGACGGCATGGCCACCCCGCCCGCGCCGAACATCTACCTGCGCTGACGGCGTCGGGCCCGGGTACCGGCCCACGTCCCGCCGCCGGGCCGCCAGACGGCCCGGAGAGCAGGCACCGGGTCGCCGGCCGCGGAATCCGCTCCGCCGGCGACCCGGTGCACCACACCGCGGCATTCCCGACCCGTCCCGACCGGGAATGCCGTACCACCACCGGGGACAAAGCTACGCGCACCGCGCGACGGCCCGGTGACGTGGCTATGAAGAGCGTGTTTCAGCGGCGCAGGCCGCCGGCCACCCGTTCCGCGATCAGCTCGAACGAGCGGACCCGGTCGGCCACGTCGTACACCATCGTGGTCAACATCAACTCGTCCGCGCCGGTCCGCTCCAGCAGCGCGCCGAGCTGCCGGGCCACCGTCTCCGGCGAACCCGTCGCCTGCCCCTCGCGGCGCTGGGCCACGAACTCCCGCTCCAGCTCCGAGTACGGGTAGGCGGCCGCCTCCTCCGGCGTCACGAGCGGCTCCGGCCGACCCGAGCGCAGCTTCAGGAACGACAACCCGGCCGGCCCGGCCAGCCACTCCGCCCGCTCGTCGGTCTCCGCGCAGACCGCGTTGACCGCCACCATCGCGTACGGGCGCTCCAGCCACTGCGACGGCCGGAAGCTCTGCCGGTAGAGCTGCAGCGCGGGCAGGGTGTTCTGCGCGCTGAAGTGGTGCGCGAACGAGAACGGCAGCCCCAGCAGGCCGGCGAGCTGGGCGCTGAACCCGCTCGACCCGAGCAGCCAGACCGCCGGCGACTGCCCCCGGCCGGGGGTGGCGGTGATCGGGCCCGGCTCGGCGCCGCTGAAGTAGTTCATCAGGTCGGCCAGCTCCCGGGGAAAGTGCTCCGCCGACAGCCCCTCCATGGTCCGGCGCAACGCCAGCGCGGTGACCTGGTCGGTGCCCGGCGCGCGGCCGATGCCCAGGTCGATCCGGCCCGGGTGCAGCGCCTCCAGGGTGCCGAACTGCTCGGCCACCACCAGCGGCGCGTGGTTGGGCAGCATCACCCCGCCCGAACCGAGCCGGATGGTCGAGGTGTGCGCCGCGAGGTGGGCGAGCAGCACCGCCGGCGCGGAACTGGCGATCGCCGGCATGTTGTGGTGCTCGGCCACCCAGAACCGGCGGTAGCCCAGTTCCTCGGTGCGGCGGGCCAGCTCGGTGGTGTGCCGCAGCGCCTCGCCGGCACTGCCGGTGGCGGCGACCGGGGCAAGATCAAGAACAGACATCGGTACGTCGATCACGGCACAGACCAACCCGCCAGCCGCCGCGTTTGTTCCGCGAGCTGCCGTCAACCCTGGCTGTGGTAGCCCATGCCCGACCCGAAGGGGAAGAGCACCGTGCCGCCGTCCGGGGTCCGGATGGTGACCGGCAGGCGGCCGGTGGGCTCCGCGCCGACCAGGGTGTCCGCGATCGCGGCGAGCGAGACGTCCCGATAGCCGTACGCCGCCAGGTAGGTGGGGGCCGACGGGAAGTAGGCGATGTCGTAGGGCCCGCCGACCGCGACCGTCACCACCGGCTTCCCCGTCGCCAGCAGCGCGTTGACCAGGTTCTGCTGGGTCACGTCGCCCCAGGCGTTGTTGGTGAGCACCACGGTGACGTCGCTCGCGCCCGCCGCCGCCACGACCTGCGCGATCGTCTGCGGATCCGGCGACCCGGTCCACATCGGCGTGGCGACGAGTCCCTTGGCCGACAACTTGTCCGCCAGGGACGGGACCCCGTTGAAGCCCCAGCCGGTGACCAGCACGTGCCGGCCGGAGTTCGCCGGCAACGGCAGCACACCGGCCTGGTTCTTGAGCAGGGTCATCGAACGCTGCGCGGCGGTGGCCATGGTCTGCTGGTCGGCGGCGGTGCCGACCCGCGAGTCGACGGCCTGGCTGGTGGTGAACGGGTGGTCGAACAGCCCCAGCTCGGCCTTCAGCCGCAGGATCCGGTACACCGACTCGTCGATACGGTGCCGGCTGATGGTGCCGTCGCGGACCGCTCCGGTCACCGTGGCGATCGCCGCCGGCGGGTCGGTCGGCAGGAGCAGTTCGTCGTTGCCGGCCCGGATGGCCCCGAGGATCACCTGGTCCTGCGGGATGTCCTTGAGCGCGTCGGCCCGCAGCGCATCGGTGACGATCACCCCGTCGTACCTCAGCGTGTCGCGGAGCAGCCCGGTGATGATCGGCTTGGACAGGATCGCCGGGGTCCGGGTGGGATCCAACGCGGGCACGATCACCGCCGTCGGCATGATCGACTTCACGCCGGCGGCGATCGCCGCCCGGAACGGCGGGATGTCCGTCCGCAGGATCTCCTCGCGGGTCTCGTTGACGACCGCGATCCCGGTGTCGGGGTTGGCCTCCGAGCTGCCCAGGCCGGGGAAGTGCTTGGCCGTCGCGGCCACCCCGTTCTCCTGGTACCCGAGGACGGCCGCCGCGCCGAACGCGGAGACCACCTCGCTCCGGTCGCTGAACGCACGGGTCCCGTCGGCCGTGTTGCGGGGATTGGTGTTGACGTCCACCACCGGTGCGTGGTCCATGTTGATCCCCATCGCCCGCAGCTGCCGACCGGTCGAGGCGGCCGTCGAGTACGACAGGCCGCGGTCGAACGTCGCGCCGATCGCCATGTTCCCCGGGGAGATCGCCGACGGTGGCGGGATCCGGGTGACGACGCCGCCCTCCTGGTCGGTGCTGATCTGCACCGGCACGCCGTCGTCGGCCAACGCCGCCCGCTGCAACCCGTTGGACAGCAGCGCGACCTGCTGCGGATTGTTCAGGTTGTTGGTCTGCGTGAAGTAGATGATGCCGCCCGGGTGGAACTTCGCCAGCAGCTCCGCGCCGTTGCGCACATCGCTGCCGTAGAGCGCCTGGTTGGCCGCCACGTCGGTCTGATTCGTCGTGGTCGCGGTGTCGCCGTTCACCTGCAGGACGAACATCTGCCCGATCTTCTCGGCCAGGGTCATGCCCGCCATCGCCGCGCGCACCCGCCGATCCACCGGGTCGCCGCCGGCCCGGCCGCCGTCGTCCCGGTGCGCGACGGCACCCGGGCCGGCGCCCAACCCGGCCGATCCGCCCGCGGCGAGAACGAGGCCGCACGTGGCGACCAGAACGACGGGAATCCGATGGACGGCTCCGGTGAACCGACGGAACATGCCGCTGCCCTCCAGCGATCAGTGGCCCCGACTGTCGGCGTCCCTCCCGTCGCACCTTGCCGCGTAGGACGTGAATGTGATGCTTTGTCGGTTTCGAATCACCCAGGCGGGGTGATACCGGCGCTCAACCCATGCCCCGCGCCTGCTCGAAAATCAAACTCGTCTGCGTGTGCTGCACCGCCGGATCCACCGCCAGGTGATCCAGCACGAAGTCCCGCAACGCGTCGCCCGACGCCGCCCGCACGTGCAGCACATAGTCCTCCGCGCCCGCCACGTGGAACACCGACACCACGCCCGGCAGCCGCACCGACCGGGCCCGGAACGCGTCCACCGCCGCCCGCTCGTGCGCCGCCAGTCGCACCGAGACCAACGCCTGTAACGGCAGGCCCACCGCCGCCGGATCCACCTCCGCGTGGAACCCCCGGATCGCCCCGCACTCCCGCAACGCCCGGGTCCGCGCCAGACACGTCGACGGCGCCACCCCCACCCGCTCGGCCAGGGCATTGTTCGGCAACCGGCCGTCCGCCGCCAACTCGGTCAGGATCGCGCGGTCGATGTCGTCCAGGGCCGCGAACGACGGCCGCACATCATTCGGTGCGAGAGGCATCCCAGCATCATCCACCGAACTTCACGACACCGAAAGGCCCTGATGTAGAATCTTCTTCGTCTCTCTTGCCTCATGATGGCCTCATGTTCGACGCTTCCGCCCATGACCTCCGTGGACACCAGAGCCGTGCACGCCGGGCGCGACGACCTCGCCGGTCTCGGCGTCCACGTCCCACCCATCGACCTCTCCACGACCAACCCCCTCCCGTCCGTCACCGACGGCGGCGACGCGTACGAGACCCTCGCCACCGGCGGCACCCTCCCGGCCGGTGCCAGCGCCGTCTACCAGCGGCTCTGGAACCCCACCGTGGCCCGCTTCGAAACCGCCCTCGCCGAACTCGAAGGCACCGCCGAGGCCGTCGCCTTCGCCAGCGGCATGGCCGCCCTCACCGCCACCCTCCTCGCCGCCACCCGCGACGGGAAACGCCACATCGTCGCCGTCCGCCCCCTCTACGGCGGCACCGACCACGTGCTCGCCACCGGCCTGCTCGGCACCGAGGTCACCTGGGCCCGACCCGACCAGGTCGCCGCCGCGGTCCGCCCCGACACCGCCCTCGTCGTCGTCGAGACCCCGGCCAACCCCACCCTCGACCTCGTCGACATCGCCGCCCTCGCCGCCGCCGGCCACGCCCCGCTGCTCGTCGACAACACCGTCGCCACCCCGGTGCTCCAGCAGCCCGCCCGGCACGGCGCCGCCCTCGTGCTGCACAGCGCCACCAAGAGCATCGGCGGCCACGGCGACGTCCTCGCCGGCGCCGTCGCCTGCGACGCCACCTGGGCCACCCGACTGCGCCAGGTCCGCGCCGTCACCGGCGCGATCCTCCACCCGCTCGGCGCCTACCTGCTCCACCGCGGCCTACAGACCCTGCCCCTGCGGGTCCGCGCCCAGCAGGCCGGCGCCGAGAAGATCGCCGCCTGGCTCGCCGGCCACCCCGCCGTCGAACGGGTCCACCACCCCTCGCTGCACGACCCCGCCGGGCTGGTCGGCCGCCAGCTGTCCGGCACCGGCAGCCTGCTCGCCTTCGAGGTACGCGGCGGCGCCCCCGCCGCGGCCGCCGTCGCCGGCGCCTGCCAGCTGATCACCCACGCCGTCTCCCTCGGCGGCGTCGACACCCTGATCCAGCACCCCGCCTCACTCACCCACCGACCGGTCGAGGGCGACGCCAAGCCGGGCGGCGGGCTGCTGCGGGTCTCCGTGGGGCTGGAGGACCCGGAGGACCTGCGGGCGGACCTGGAGCGGGCTCTGTCGGTGATCTGACGGCCGGCGCTCCTCGGCCACCGGTCGCCCGCGCCGAGGCGGGCCGGCGTCAGGACTTCGGGCCGACGTGCCGGTCCAGCGCGGCTACCGCGTCGCGCCGGGCGACGGAAAGTGACCACTTCAGGTTCATTCGCCAGGGGATGTTCAGCAGGTCCAGCGCCCATTGGCAGAGGCCCATGATGTCGGTGGACCGGTTGGAGAACATGTATCGCGGATAGACGTACTGCTTGCCCCGGACAGTGACCCGATTCGTGAAGCGGCTGCCGTCGGAGTGAAAGAGGCCGCGTATGAAGTCGCCCGGATGGGCGGTCACGATCTCCCGTTGCCAGTGAACCAGTTCGATCGAGCGCGCATGTTTCTTGCCGGGGCCATGCTGGGGAAAAAGGCAGGGCCAGTGCGTCGCCGTGCTCTGCACGGCGACGCACCCGCGCTTCTGGACGCGCTGGACCTTGTTCGCCAGCACCGCCAGCATCGCTTCAGCACAGCGATCGATGAGGTCGGGCCAGGTATCGGCGCAGTAGATGCGGAGAACGGGCACCCGGTCGGTGGTGACCAGATGACCGTCCCCCAGGTAAAGGCCGAGTAGGTAGGCATAGGCCGCCGGATCGGGTGGACTTTCTGGCTGTGGCCGACAGCGGAAGCAGCGAACCGCGCTGCCGACGACGGCCCGCTCGGGCCGATCCACGCACCAGTGCCAGACGGTGGCGTAGGGAAGGGAGAGTGTGCGCGCTACCGACCGGATGTTGTGGCCCCGGTCACGGAGAGCGCGGGCGCGCGCCCGCATTTCGGGAGGATGCACGCCAGCATCATCGAACAGGTGTATGACAAAAGTGCCGGGAGCGGGACTTGAACCCGCACGCCCTTTCGGGCAGATGCTTTTGAGGCATCCGAGTCTGCCGATTCCTCCATCCCGGCGTTCACCCCTGCGGAGGGTGTGGCTCACTGTACCCGACTAGGCTCATGCGGGAGCATGGGTGGTAGCCGTGCCGAGATCGATGGTGGGAGTGGCTGGTGGCCGAGACGGAGACCGAGCGCAGGCGCGTACTGATCGCCGAGGACGAGGCGCTCATCCGGCTGGACCTGGCTGAGATGCTGGTCGAAGAGGGCTACGAGGTGGTCGGCGAGGCCGGTGACGGCGAGACCGCCGTCAAGCTCGCCGAGGAGCTGAAGCCGGACCTGGTCATCCTCGACATCAAGATGCCGATCATGGACGGGCTGGCCGCCGCCGAGCGGATCGCCGGCGCGCGGATCGCCCCGGTGATCATCCTGACCGCGTTCAGCCAGCGGGACCTGGTGGAGCGGGCGCGGGCGGCCGGCGCGATGGCGTACCTGGTGAAGCCGTTCCAGAAGAGCGACCTGGTGCCGGCGGTGGAGATCGCGCTGTCCCGCTACTCGGAGATCGCGGCGCTGGAGGCGGAGGTCGCCGGCCTGACCGACCGGCTGGAGATCCGCAAGACCGTGGAGCGGGCCAAGGGCGCGCTGATGACCACGTACGGGATGACCGAGCCGCAGGCGTTCAAGTGGATCCAGCGCACGGCGATGGACCACCGGATGACCATGAAGGAGGTCGCCGAGCGGATCCTCGCGGAGACCGCCGGCGGCGAGGTGGCCCAGCCGGCCTCCTGATCCCGTACGACCCCCCCCCGGCGCGGCCGTCCGCGCCGGGGCGGAGACGGGTTCCGCGCGTCGTCGGTGGTCGATACGATCGCCGCCATGCGGCGTGGCGTGGCGGTGCTCGGCCTGCTCGTCGTGCTGCTCGCCGCCTGCCGCTCGACCGGCCCGGCGGCGTCCACGCCCGCGCCCGCCCCGCTGCGGCCGGCCTGGCAGCCGGTCACCCTGCCGGTCCCGCCCGGCCCCTCCGGCCGGCTGACCCTGCGCGACGTCACGGTCTGTGACGGCCGCTGGTTCGTGGTGGGCGCGGTGGTCGACGCGGCGGGCGCCACCCGGCCGGCCGCCTGGAGCAGCCCTGACGCGGTCGCCTGGACACCCCTACGGCCGGTGCCGCGCACCGCGTACGGGGTGGAGAACCTGCTGACCGCGGCGGGCTGTCGAAACGGCCGGCTGGCCGCGGTGGGCGGCAAGACGGGCGGGGTGCACGGCAATCCGCGGATCAGCACCTGGCGGGAGGTGGCCGACGGTTCGCTGGTGGAGGTGCCGGCCGAGTTCGAGGTGTTCGGCGGCCCGGACGCGGTGAATGTGGGGCGGATCGCGGGTGGCCCGCGGGGGTGGCTGATCTCGGGTAACCGGGCCACCGGGGCGGCGGCCTGGGTCTCCCCGGACGGGAGGGACTTCCAGCTGGTCAGCGGGGTGCCGGAGGTGGCCGCCGACGCGGCGGGTCGGCCCTGGGCGGCGGACGGCGTGGCGGTGCCGTCGGGTTGGCTGCTGGTGGGTTCGGTGCTGGCGTCGGGGCGTACCGGGTCGGAGCCGGCGGTGTGGAGTTCGGCGGACGGGCGGAACTGGCGGCGCGCGGTGCTTCCCGCCGGCGCGGACGGGGCGGACCTGCAGCGGGTGGTCCGGGTGGGGGAGCGGACGGTGGCGGTGGGCCGGCGCGGCGACGGCCTGGGCGCCTGGCTGGGCGAGGGCGGCGGCTGGCGGCCGGGCGGGGCGTTCGGCGGTGCGGGGACGGACCGGCCGGGCCGGGTGTGGGGGCTGGCGGCGCGGTCCGACGGCGCGTTCGCGGTGGTGGCGGGCGGGGCGGCGGGTGCGGGCTGGTTCTCGCCGGACGGCGGGCGGTGGTCTCCGGTGGTGCTGCCGGTCGGGGTGGCGGCGGCGGCCGACCGCTCGGTGGCGGTGGCCGGGGCGGGGGAGTCGGTGGTGCTGCTGGTGGACGGCGGTGGCCGGGCCGCGGTGTGGGTGGCGCGCGGGCCGTGGAGTCCCGGCTGACCCTCCCACCAGCGTGTTTCCGGCGGGTGTCGGATGTCCGATTTTCCCCTGGACGGACCGCGTGTGTTACAGCACATCTGTGAATCCGGCCACTCAACGTAACGGTTAGGTCAACCCCGGTTCGCAGGTCTACCTAAGCGCTCCCAGGTAGGATAACGTCCCGCCCCAGACCGGGATCGCGGTCGGTCCGGCCTGCCCCCGCAAGGTCCAATTCGTCGTGGGTGGTCCGGGCCTTCGGACGGAGGAGGGTACGAGCCGTGAGGCAGAAGCTCGCACGGGTGCTCGGTGGCGTCGCCATCGGCGCGCTCGTTTTCAGTGGCGCGGCCTGCAAGGCCGACAGCGGTAGTGAGGCCGGCGGCAGCAAGGCCGCCTGCGACCTGAAGATCGGCTTCTTCGGCGCGCTGACGGGTGACGCTGCGGGTCTCGGTATCCACATGCGCAACGGCACCCAGCTGGCGATCGAGCAGTACAACAAGGAGAACAAGGACTGCCAGGTCAAGCTGGAGCAGTACGACTCGCAGGGTGACCCGGCCAAGGCCCCGGCGCTGGCCCAGCAGGCGGTCGGCGACAGCAAGGTCGTCGGCATCGTCGGCCCCGGCTTCTCCGGCGAGTCCGAGGTGGCGGACCCGATCTTCGACGCGGCCGGCCTGCCGACCATCACGCCGTCGGCGACCCGTCCGAGCCTGAGCACCAAGAACTGGAAGGTCTTCCACCGCGGCGTCGGTAACGACACCTCCCAGGGCCCGGCCGCCGGTCGGTACATCAAGGACGTGCTGAAGGCTGAGAAGGTGTACGTCGTCGACGACCAGTCGGCGTACGGCGCCGGTCTGGCCGACGAGGTCAAGAAGGTCATCGGCACCCCGGCCGGCTACGACAAGATCCAGGTCAAGCAGACCAACTTCTCCGCCGTGGTCACCAAGATCACTAGCAGCGGCGCGTCCGTCCTCTTCTTCGGTGGCTACTACACCGAGGCCGGCCTGCTGCTCAAGCAGCTCAAGGGCGCGGGCTGGAAGGGCACCATGGTCGCCGGTGACGGCGTCAACGACTCCAACTTCATCAAGGTCGCCGGCCAGCAGGTCGCCGAGGGCACCGTCCTGACCTGCCCGTGCGCCCCGGCCACCAAGGCCAAGGGCACCTTCCCGGCCGACTACAAGACGGCGTTCAACGTCGACCCGGGCACCTACGCCGACGTGTCGTACGACGTGACGAAGATCATGCTCGAGGGCATCAAGGCCGGCAAGTCGAGCCGGGCGGACCTCAACGCCTTCATCAACAGCTACAACGGCACGGGTGCCGCCACCGGTGTCACCTACAAGTTCGAGTCCAACGGTGAGCTGGACCCGGCCCAGGTCATCGTCTGGGCGTTCAAGGTGAACGCGGGCCAGGTCGTCCCCGACATCGAGATCCCCAAGGCCTGACCGGTACGTCCGGTCCCGCCACGGGACACCAGGCGTGCGGCCGGGAGATTTCCTCCCGGCCGCACCGCTTGGCCGCACAGTTGGAGCCCCCACTTGAACTTCGATGAGCTCTTCGGGAACTTCCCGACGCTGACCATCACCGGGCTGGAACAGGGCGCGATCTACGCGCTCGTCGCGCTCGGCTACACCCTGGTGTACGGCGTGCTGCGCCTGATCAACTTCGCCCACTCCGAGGTCTTCATGGTCGGCACCTTCACCGCCCTGTGGACCTGGGAGGCGCTGGGTTACAACCAGAACAGTTCCGCCCCCGCGTTCGGTCCGCTGATCGTGGCGGTCCTCGCCGGCCTCGCCGTCGCGATGGTCGCCTCGGCGTCCACCGCCGTGGTGGTCGAGCTGGTCGCCTACCGGCCGTTGCGCCGCCGCAACGCCCCGCCGCTGGCCTTCCTCATCACCGCGATCGGCGCCTCGTTCGTGCTCTCCGAGTCGTTCGGCATCGGCACCGAGCGGGCGCCGTTCGGCATGCCGGACCTGATCCCGCAGAAGCCGGTGTTCACCCTCTTCGGGGCCGAGGTCACCAACCTTCAGCTGCTGATCCTCGGCGTCACGCTGATCATGATGATCGGGCTGGACCAGTTCGTGAACCGTAGCCGGCTCGGCCGGGGCATCCGCGCCGTCGCCCAGGACCCGGACACCGCCGCCCTGATGGGCGTCAACAAGAACCGGGTGATCCTGCTGGTGTTCGTGCTCGGCGGCCTGATGGCCGGCGTCGCCGCCCTGCTGTGGGACGTCCGGTTCGGCTTCACCAAGTTCAACGTCGGCTTCCTGATCGGGCTCAAGGCCTTCGCGGCCGCGGTGCTCGGCGGCATCGGCAACCTGCGCGGCGCGCTGCTCGGCGGCCTGCTGCTCGGGGTGGTGGAGAACTACGCCTCCGGCCTGTTCGGCGGAGACTGGAAGGACTTCACCGGTTTCGTGCTGTTGATCGTGCTGCTGATGTTCCGGCCCACCGGCCTGCTCGGCGAATCTCTCGGGAGGGCGCGCGCATGACCGCCACCTCGGAAAAGACGGGACGCATGGCGGCGTTCCGCACCCGCTGGGACGCGATGCCGAAGCAGGTCCGCTGGGTCGGCCTCGCCGCGCTGGTGGTCTTCCTCTACATCCTGCCCAACCGGTGGTTCTACGAGTACCTCGGCTTCCCGATCGGCAGCGACTACTTCGCCTTCTACACCACCCGTTCGGACTTCGCGACGGTGCTCTTCGACACCGCCGTCTTCGTCCTGCTGGCGGTGGGCCTGAACGTGGTGGTCGGTTTCGCCGGCCTGCTCGACCTGGGCTACTTCGGCTTCTACGCGGTCGGCGCGTACACGGTGGCGCTGCTGACCTCGCCGGAGAGCCGGTTCGGGACGAACTGGCCGTGGCTGGCCGCGGTGCCGGTGGCAATCGCCGTCGCGATGATCTCCGGCGTGATCCTCGGCGGCCCGACC
Source organism: Micromonospora solifontis (assembly GCF_003725545.1). Lineage (GTDB taxonomy): Bacteria > Actinomycetota > Actinomycetes > Mycobacteriales > Micromonosporaceae > Micromonospora > Micromonospora solifontis. Next base: position 29,509 of record NZ_RJLN01000048.1, read on the forward strand.
CTGCGGCTGCGCGGCGACTACCTGGCGATCGTGACTCTCGGCTTCGCCGAGATGATCCGCCTGTACGCGGCGCGCAACGAGGGCATCGCGCAGGGCCAGCGGGGCATCCCGCAGATCCCGCACCCGCCGGGCACCGGTGCGGACGGCAAGGCGCTGTTCGGCGTGGAGAGCTCCAAGCCCTACTACTGGCTGATCCTCACGGTGATCATCGTGATCATCTTCGCGATGCGGAACCTGGTCAACAGCCGGGTCGGCCGGGCCTGGGTGGCGATCCGCGAGGACGAGGACGCCGCCGAGATCATGGGTGTGCCGACGTTCAAGTACAAGCTGTGGGCGTTCGCCATCGGTGCGGCGGTCGGCGGGCTGACCGGCGCGATCTTCGCCGGTAAGCAGACGTTCATCAACTCGGACAGCTTCCTGCTGGAGAACTCGATCCTGGTGCTCGCCGCGGTCATCCTCGGCGGCGCGGGCAACATCAAGGGCGCGATCGTCGGTGGCGCGATCACCTGGTACCTGCCGGAGTGGCTGCGCGGCGTGGGCGACCTCATCGGCGTCGAGTTCGACGCGGCCGAGTATCGGATCCTGGTCTTCGGCCTGGTCGTCATCGTGATGATGATCTTCCGGCCGCAGGGTCTGGTGCCCAACCGGCGGCGGGCGGCCGAGTTCGCCGACCGGCGCAAGGAAGCGGTCCCCCAGGAGGCGGTGCCCAGTGAGTGAGCCGCAGATGCACAGCGAGCGGGACGAGACCAGCGAGCGGGACATCGCCGACGACGGTCGCAGCACGGTCGGCACCCCGCCGGAGAAGGGCGCGGACACGCCGGTCGAGCCCACCCCCGGCGAGACCGCGCCGGCCGGGCGGGAGCCGTTGCTGGAGGTCGACCACGTCACCCTCCGCTTCGGCGGCGTGGTCGCGCTGAACGACGTCGCGTTCACCCTCTACCAGGGGGAGATCCTCGGCCTGATCGGCCCGAACGGCGCCGGCAAGACCACCTGCTTCAACGCGATGACCGGCGTCTACCGGCCGACCGAGGGCGAGATCCGGTTCAAGGGGCAGCGGACCAACGGCAAGCGCCGGTCCTGGATCACCAAGGCGGGCATCGCCCGCACGTTCCAGAACATCCGGCTCTTCCCGGAGATGACCGCGCTGGAGAACGTGATGGTGGGCGCGGACGCCCACCACAAGACCAGCGTCATCTCCGCGATGCTGCGGCTGCCCCGGCACTGGCGGGAGGAGCGGCAGGGCCGCGACAAGGCGTACGAGCTGCTGCGCTTCGTCGGCATCGAGCGCCGCGCCGGGGACCTGGCCCGCAACCTGTCGTACGGCGAGCAGCGCCGGCTGGAGATCGCCCGGGCTCTCGCGACCGACCCCACCCTGCTCTGCCTGGACGAGCCGGCCGCCGGCTTCACCCCGGCGGAGAAGGAGGAGTTGCTCGGCCTGATCCGTAAGATCCGGGACAACGGCACGACCGTGCTGCTCATCGAGCACGACATGCGACTGGTCATGGGCGTCACCGACCGGATCGTCGTGCTGGAGTTCGGCAAGAAGATCGCCGAGGGCCTGCCGGCCGAGGTCCGGGAGGACCCGAAGGTGATCGCCGCGTACCTGGGGGTGCCGACCGATGCTGCTTGAGATCAAGGACCTGACCCTGCTGTACGGGCGGATCCAGGCGCTGCACGGGATCAGCCTGACGGTCAACGAGGGCGAGGTGGTGGCGCTGATCGGCGCGAACGGCGCCGGCAAGACCACCACCATGCGGGCCATCTCCGGGCTGCGCCCGGTGGCGTCCGGCTCGATCGTCTTCGACGGCACCGACGTCACCCGGATGCGGGCCGACCTGCGGGTGGTCCGGGGCATCGGGCAGGCGCCCGAGGGCCGGGGCGTCTTCCCCGGCATGACCGTCATGGAGAACCTGGAGATGGGGGCGTACACCCGGCGGGACCGGTCGGGCATCGCCGAGGACATGAAGATGGTCATGGACCTCTTCCCCCGGCTCGCCGAGCGGCGCAAGCAGCACGGTGGGACGCTCTCCGGTGGTGAGCAGCAGATGCTGGCGGTGGGCCGGGCGTTGATGGCCCGCCCGCGGCTGCTGCTGCTCGACGAGCCCTCGATGGGGCTCGCGCCGATGCTGATCCAGCAGATCTTCGAGATCATCACCCGGATCAACGAGCAGGGCACCACCATCCTGCTGGTGGAGCAGAACGCCCAGCAGGCGCTCTCCCGCGCCCACCGGGGCTACGTGCTGGAGACCGGTCGGATCGTCAAGGAGGGCACCGGCCGGGACCTGCTGCACGACCCGGCGGTCAAGGAGGCGTACCTCGGCGTGGCCTGAGGCGTACCCCCGACGGCCGGTCGTCCCCACCCGGGGCGACCGGCCGTCGCGTTCGCGCTGCCGTCCGCCGGGTTGTCGGCCCTACGGGCTAGAGTCGCTGCCGTGACAGCTACGACCCCGCGCCTGCTCCTCGTCGACGGACACTCCCTGGCATACCGGGCGTTCTTCGCCCTGCCGGTGGAGAACTTCTCCACCACCACCGGGCAGCCCACCAACGCGGTCTACGGCTTCACGTCAATGCTGATCAACGTGCTCCGCGACGAGCAGCCCACCCACATCGTGGTCGCCTTCGACGTCTCGCGCCGGTCCTTCCGCACCGAGAGGTACGCCGAGTACAAGGCCGGCCGCAGCGAGACCCCGACCGACTTCAAGGGCCAGGTCAGCCTGGTCAAGGAGGTCCTGGCCGCGCTGCAGATCCCGGTGGTGGAGAAGGAGGGGTACGAGGCGGACGACGTCATCGCCACCCTCGCCTGCCAGGCCCGCGACCAGGGCATGGACGTGCTGATCAGCACCGGCGACCGGGACGCCTTCCAGTTGGTCGGGGACCAGATCACGGTGCTCTACCCGCGCAAGGGCGTCTCCGACCTGGCCCGGATGGACCCGGCCGCGGTCGAGGCGAAGTACGGCGTCGGCCCGCAGCGCTACCGCGACCTGGCCGCGCTGGTCGGCGAGACCAGCGACAACCTTCCCGGCGTCCCCGGCGTCGGCCCGAAGACCGCGGCCAAGTGGATCAACATGTACGGCGGGGTGGAGGGGGTCGTCGCCCGCGCCGACGAGATCAAGGGCAAGGCCGGCGACAGCCTGCGCGAGCGGCTCGCCGACGTGATCCGCAACTACGAGATCAACTGCCTGGTCGCCGACCTGGAGCTGCCGATCCGCCCCGAGGACGCCCGCTGGCAGGGCTGGGACCGGGAGGCCGTGCACCAGGTCTTCGACACCCTGCAGTTCCGCATCCTGCGCGACCGGCTCTACCAGTACCTGGAGGCGGTCGAGCCGGAGGCGGAGGCCGGCTTCGAGCTGGCCGGCGCGGTGCTCACCGAGCCCGGCGCGCTCGCCGGCTGGCTGGAGACGCACGCCCCGGCCGGCACCCCGGTCGGCCTGGCGGTCAAGCTCGACACCGGCCCGAACCGGCGGCACACCGCGTCGGTGACCGGGCTCGCGCTGGCCACCGCCGGCGGCGCGGCCGCCTGGGTCGACCCGGCGACGCTGGACCCGAAGGACGAGGGCGCGCTAGCCGGCTGGCTGGCCGACGACGCCCGCCCCAAGGTGCTGCACGACAGCAAGCCGGCGGTGCTGGCCTTCGCCGCGCACGGGTGGGACCTGCAGGGCATCGCCCGGGACACCCAGATCGCCGCCTACCTGGCCCGCCCCGACCAGCGCTCCTACGACCTGACCGACCTGGCGCTGCGCTACCTGCACCGCGAGCTGCGGGTCGACGCGCCGGAGACCGGCCAGCTCACCCTGGACGGGCTGGGCGACGACGGCGAGGCCGAGCAGAACCTGATGCTGCACGCCCGGGCCACCCTCGACCTGGCCGACGCCATCGACGCCGAGCTGTCCCGCGACGGCGAGCAGTCCGCCCGGCTGATGGCCGGCGTGGAGCTGCCGCTGATGCGGGTCCTGGCCACCATGGAGCGCACCGGCATCGCCGCCGACACCGACTACCTGTCGGAGCTGGAGGCGCACTTCGCGGCCGAGGTGAAGGCCGCCGCGCAGGGCGCGTACGCGGAGATCGGGCGGGAGTTCAACCTCGGCTCGCCCAAGCAGCTGCAGGAGATCCTCTTCGGCGAGCTGGGGCTGCCCAAGACCAAGAAGATCAAGACGGGCTACACCACCGACGCCGACGCCCTCCAGTGGCTCTACGCCCAGCAGCCGCACCCGGTGCTGGCGCACCTGCTGCGCCACCGGGACGTGGCCAAGCTCAAGTCGACGGTCGACGGGCTGCTCAAGTCGGTCTCCGACGACGGCCGGATCCACACCACCTTCAACCAGACCGTCGCGGCGACCGGCCGGCTCTCCTCGACCGAGCCCAACCTGCAGAACATCCCGATCCGCACCGAGGAGGGGCGGCGCATCCGGCGGGCCTTCGTCGTCGGCGCGGGCTACGAGTGCCTGCTCACCGCCGACTACAGCCAGATCGAGATGCGGATCATGGCGCACCTGTCGTCGGACGACGCGCTGATCGAGGCGTTCAACTCCGGTCACGACTTCCACGCCGCCACCGCCTCGTCGGTCTTCGAGGTCCCGGTCGACCAGGTCACCGCCGACCAGCGCCGCAAGATCAAGGCGATGAACTACGGCCTGGCGTACGGGCTGAGCGCGTTCGGTCTGTCCCAGCAGCTCGGCATCACCGCCGAGGAGGCGCGCGGGCTGATGGAGAACTACTTCGCCGGCTTCGGCGGGGTCCGCGACTACCTGCAGGAGGTGGTGGCCCGGGCCCGGCACGACGGCTACACCTCCACCATCCTGGGCCGCCGGCGCTACCTTCCGGACCTGGTCAGCGACAACCGGCAGCGCCGGGAGATGGCCGAGCGGATGGCGCTCAACGCCCCGATCCAGGGTTCGGCGGCCGACATCATCAAGGTCGCCATGCTGCACGTGGACACCGCGTTGCGCGAGGCGGGGCTGCGCTCCCGGATGCTGCTGCAGGTGCACGACGAGCTGGTCTTCGAGGTCGCCCCGGGCGAGCGGGAGACCCTGGAGGCCCTGGTCCGCAAGCAGATGGGCGAGGCGTACCCGCTGTCGGTGCCGCTGGAGGTCTCGGTCGGCGAGGGCCGCGACTGGAACAGCGCCGACCACTGACCGACCTGCCGTTCGTCACCGTCGTGGACGGGTGCCGTTCGCTCCGAACGGCACCCGTCCACGACTGTCAGAGCGCCGGGCCGGTCGACGAGGCCCGGGGCGGGTTGTCGGCGCCCGCGAGGGCCGCGGCGGCGTCGCGCAGGGCGGCGGCGAGCCGGTCCCGGACCGCGAGCTGGGCGGCGATCCGGGCGTCCAGCACGGCCAGCCGCTCCCGCCCGACCCGCAGCCCGGCCGGTGACGGCGGCGCGGCCGCCACGTCCCCGTCCAGGCAGGGTAGGAAGACCTGGACGTCGTCCAGGGTCAGCCCGGCGCCGAGCAGGTGCCGGATGTTGCGGACCCGGGTGACCGTCGACTCGTCGTATTCGCGGTAGCCGTTCGCCGCCCGCGCCGCCGCGATCAGGCCCTGCTCCTCGTAGTGGCGCAGGGCACGCGGCGTGCACCCGGTCACCCGCGCCAGCTCGCCGATCCGCACCCGACCCTCCGTCCCGTGTCGACTCCATCCCTCAGGCGACCAGCGCTCCGCCGTCCACCGGCAGCACGACGCCCGTGACGAAGGCCGCCGCCGGGTCGCTGAGCCGCAGGATGGCCCACGCTACGTCCTCGGGCCGACCGATCCTCCCCATGGGCGTGTGGTCGAGCTGCCAGCGGCGTACCGCGGCGCGCTGGTCGGGGGAGAGGCCCTGGTGTTCGCCGATGGGCGTGTCGATCGCGCCGGGGGCCACCGCCACCACCCGGACGCCGCGCGGGGCCAGCTCCACCGCCCAGCTACGGGTAAGCGAGTCGAGGGCGGCCTTGCCGGCCGCGTACACGGAGCTGCCCGGCCAGGCGCGCTGGCCGACGGTGGTGGTGACGTTGACGATCACGCCGCGGCTCGCGGCCAGCGGCTCGACCGCGGCGTGCGCCAGCCGGATCGGCGCGAGCAGGTTCGTGTCGAGCTGGCGGCGGGCCGCGGCCTCGTCCAGCCCGGCCAGGGGGCCGCCGCCGGCGATCCCGGCGTTGTTGACCAGGACGTCGAGGCGGCCGTACCTCTCCAGGGCGGCGCCGACCACCCGGGCCGGCGCGTCGGCGTCGGTCACGTCGGCGACGAGCGGGGTGATCAGGGGGTGGCCGGCGGCCGTCTCCGCGAGTGGCGTGGCGCGCCGGCCGACGGAGAGGACGCGGGCGCCGGCCGCGGCGAAGGCGCGGGCGGTGGCCCGGCCGATGCCGGTGCCCGCGCCGGTGATCACGACGGTCCGCTGCTGTTCGTCGTTCATGCCGCCGATCGTCCGACCCTGCCCTCAGTGGCAGGGTCAAGCGCCCGGGTCAGCGGCCCGGCCCGCGGCGCTCCTTCGGCGGGGCGCCGTGCCGCTGCAGGGCCTTCCGCGACGGGCCGCCGGGCGGCGGGAGCGGTGCCTTGACCGGGTCGTGGCCCCAGTTCATCAGGGAGTACCGCCACCGGGTCCGGCGCACGTCGCCGCTGGGTCGCTGGGCCATGTGCCGGCGGACGTACCCGACGACCTTGCGCATGTGCTTGTAGTCGGCTGCGGTGAGCTGGTCGCGCTTGCGGCGCAGCAGGTCGATGATCTTCCGGCCGGACTCGTGGCCGACCGACTCACCGCCCCCGGTGCCCTTCTTCCGCCAGCCCACGTGCTTGGACTCGTCGGTCTCCAGCCACTTCTGGAGTTCGCCCGGCTTCATGTTCACCGCGTCGGTGAACTCCCGGTACGTCTGCTGCGGATCGTCACTTCGGCTCATGCCGCAGCACCTCCGGTCGGTGGGCGACGTCCCGGCCCGAGTCGTCGTTGCGGATCCGGTACTGCGGTTCGTCCGCCGAGGCGTTCACCGCGTGCCCGCGGACGTGGGTGCGTTCGGTCAGCTTCTCCTTGACGACGCCGTACGCCCGGCCGCTGTGGCTGGCCCAGGAGACGTGGTCGCCGGTGCGGAACTCCTTCTCGGCCATGCCCTCCGGGTACCCGGGCCGGCCGGCCGGAAACGGTCGCTACCGGTCCGCCGGCTTCTCCGCCACGAAGATGGCGGTGCCGGGGAAGAGCCGGCCTCGCAGCGGGCTCCACTGCCCCCAGATCCCCTCGTGCCCGGCAGGCCACTCCGGCTCCACCAGGTCCAGCAGCCGGAACCCGGCGCCGACCAGCTCCCGGATCCGGTCGCCGAGGGTGCGGTGCTGTTCGACGTACGTGGCCACGCCCTGCTCGTCCTGCTCGACGTAGGGGGAGCGGTCGAAGTACGAGTGCACGGCGGTGAGCCCGCCCTCGCCCGGGTCGTCCAGGAAGATCCAGCGCATCGGGTGGGTGACCGAGAAGACCCACCGGCCGCCAGGGCGCAGCACCCGGGCCACCTCCCGCATCGCGCCCGCCGAGTCGTCCACGAAGGGGATGGCCCCGAAGGCGGTGCAGACACTGTCGAAGGCACCGTCGCCGAAGGGCAGGGCGAGCGCGTCGGCCTGCACCAGCGGCACGCGTACGCCGGTCCGCTCCGCCGCCTGCGCGGCGTGCCGCAGCATGCCGGCGGAGAGGTCCAGGGCGACCGGGTGGGCGCCCGCGGTGGCCAGCCACCGGGCGGCGGCCGCGGCGCCGCAGCCCAGTTCGAGGATCCGGCGGCCGGCGACGTCGCCGAGCAGCCGGGCGTCGGCCTCGCGGAGCCCCTCGGGGCACCAGACGAAGTCCGCGTCGCCCAGGAACGCGCCGTGCTCGGCCTGGTAGTCGTCCGCGTCGGCGTCCCACCAGCCGCGGTTGGCCCGGCGGATCACGGCGGCGTCGACCCGGCGGCGGGTCACCCTGTCCTCGTCCATCCGCTCACGCTAGGGCCTGGGCCCGCACGGCCCCGCGCCGGCCCGCTGGACGGGTGTGGCGGGAGTGACGGATGTGACGGACGAGACAGGGATGGGCCCCTTACCGCGCGAAATCTCCGCTTTCGCAGCTGACGAGGCGGCGGAGACCCGGGAGGGCTTGCACGCTGTGGTAATGCAGCGGGTAGGCTAGACGATGCGCTCGCGGATCGTGTGCCTCGGCAGGGAGCAGGTGTGCGGTCACCGGAGCCACTAATGATCTTCTCTTGGCGATCGTTCGGTGTGCCCGGTGACGGATCCGCTGGCGCGGACTGAGTCACCGCGACACCCAGCGTCCTGTGACAACCCATCCGACCGGAGCAACCGCCCACATGACGAGCAGCATCGAGGCCACCTCGAGCGCCAACAAGGTCACCCACGACGACCTCGGCTCTGAGGAAGCTTTCCTCGCCGCGATCGACGAGACCATCAAGTACTTCAACGACGGCGACATTGTCGAAGGCACCGTCGTCAAGGTCGATCGGGACGAGGTCCTGCTCGACATCGGCTACAAGACCGAGGGTGTCATCCCCTCTCGGGAGTTGTCGATCAAGCACGACGTGGACCCGGCCGAGGTGGTTTCCGTCGGTGACCACATCGAGGCCCTCGTCCTCCAGAAGGAGGACAAGGAGGGGCGGCTGATCCTCTCGAAGAAGCGGGCGCAGTACGAGCGGGCCTGGGGCACCATCGAGAAGATCAAGGACGAGGACGGCGTCGTCCGCGGCTCGGTCATCGAGGTCGTCAAGGGTGGTCTCATCCTCGACATCGGCCTGCGCGGCTTCCTGCCCGCCTCGCTCGTCGAGATGCGGCGGGTGCGTGACCTGCAGCCGTACGTCGGTCGCGAGCTCGAGGCCAAGATCATCGAGCTGGACAAGAACCGCAACAACGTGGTCCTGTCCCGCCGGGCCTGGCTGGAGCAGACGCAGTCCGAGGTGCGCACCGAGTTCCTCAACAAGCTGCAGAAGGGCCAGGTCCGCAAGGGCGTCGTGTCCTCGATCGTCAACTTCGGCGCGTTCGTCGACCTGGGCGGCGTGGACGGCCTGGTGCACGTCTCCGAGCTCTCCTGGAAGCACATCGACCACCCGTCCGAGGTTGTCGAGGTCGGCCAGGAGGTCGAGGTCGAGGTCCTGGACGTCGACCTGGACCGCGAGCGGGTCTCGCTGTCGCTGAAGGCGACCCAGGAGGACCCGTGGCGTCAGTTCGCCCGCACCCACGCGATCCAGCAGATCGTGCCGGGTAAGGTCACCAAGCTGGTGCCGTTCGGCGCGTTCGTCCGGGTGGACGACGGCATCGAGGGCCTGGTCCACATCTCCGAGCTGGCCGAGCGCCACGTGGAGATCCCGGAGCAGGTCGTCCAGGTCGGCTCCGAGGTCATGGTCAAGGTCATCGACATCGACCTCGAGCGTCGCCGGATCTCGCTGTCGCTCAAGCAGGCCAACGAGGGCTTTGTCGAGGGCGAGGAGCACTTCGACCCGACCCTCTACGGCATGGCCGCGACCTACGACGAGCAGGGCAACTACATCTACCCGGAGGGCTTCGACCCGGAGACGGGCGAGTGGCTCGAGGGCTACGAGAAGCAGCGCGAGACGTGGGAGCAGCAGTACGCCGAGGCGCGCCAGCGTTGGGAGGCGCACACCAAGCAGGTGCAGTCCTCCCGGGCCGCCGACGCCGAGGCCGCTGCCAACCCGGCTCCGGCCGTGTCCGGCACCACCACCTCGACCACGGCCCCGAGCCGTCAGGCCGAGGAGCCGGCCGGCACCCTGGCCACCGACGAGGCGCTCGCCGCGCTGCGGGAGAAGCTCGCCGGCGGCAAGTGATCCCGTGACGACTCCCGCTCGGCGCGCCTGACGTCGCGCGGAGCCGTCGCCGACCACGACGGGCCCCGTCCCCGCGATCCGGTTCCACCGGGTCGCCGGGGGCGGGGCCCGCGCGCGTCTCCCGCCCGGCCATCAAGCCGCCCAAGCCGCCCCGCCGGCGCCTCCCACCCGGCCGGCGCCCCGCGGGCGCCTCCCACCACCCTTGATCGACTCGGGATGCGGCAGGTCGGGCTGTCCCGAGAACGGCAGGGACCGGTTTGCGGCAGTACGAGCTGATCTTGGTGGGCCGCGCGTCCGGGTGCGGGCGGCCACCGCCGCCGCGGCCCTGATCGCCGCCGGTTGCCCGCAGGCCGGGGTGTCCGGTGACGGGCTGGCGCTCGCTGCGGCACGGGCGGGTTGTTCGAGACGGGGAGCGGCCGGTATTGGCGGGCGGCGCGGTGATCAGGTTGACTGGTCGCGTGCTGAAGGTGGGTTTGACCGGTGGGATCGGCTCGGGCAAGAGCGCCGTGGCGAACCGGCTCACCGCGCTCGGCGCGGTCCTCATCGACTCCGACCGGATCGCCCGTGAGGTGGTCGCCCCGGGCAGCGAGGGACAGGCCGAGATCGTCGCCGCCTTCTCCGACCGGGTGCTCGACGCGCAAGGCGCGCTGGACCGGGCGGCGCTGGGCGCGCTGGTCTTCAATGACGAGGCCGCCCGCCGCCGGCTGGAGGCGATCACCCACCCCCGGGTCCGCGCCCGCGCCGCCGAGCTGGCCGCGGCGGCGCCCCCGGACGCCGTGGTGGTGAACGACGTGCCGCTGCTGGTGGAGGTGGGGCTCGCGCCCACGTACCACCTGGTGGTGGTGGTGCAGACGGCGGTGGCCACCCGGCTGGCCCGGCTGGCCCGGGACCGGGGCATGGACCGCGCGGAGGCCGAGCGGCGGATCGCCGCGCAGGCCGACGACGCCCGCCGGCAGGCGGCGGCCGACGTGCTGCTGACCAACGACGGCACGCTCGACGAGCTGCACGCGGCGGTGGACGCGCTCTGGCGCGACCGCCTGCTGCCCTACGAGCGCAACGTCCGCGAGCGCCACGCGGTCCGGCCCGAGCGGGTGGTGCTCACCGAGCCCGACCCGACCTGGCCCCAGCAGTACGCCCGGCTGGCGGCGCGGATCCGGCACGCCGTCGGTGCGGACGTGCGGGTCGACCACATCGGCTCCACCGCGGTGCCCGGGCTGGCCGCCAAGGACGTCATCGACATCCAGCTCACCGTGTCCTCGCTGGCCGAGGCCGACGGGCCGCTGGCCGAGCGGCTCGCCGACGCCGGCTTCCCCCGGCTGCCCGGCGACTGGTGGGACAACCCGCGCCCGGCCGGCAGCACCCGCTGGGAGAAGCGGCTGCACGGCAGCGCCGACCCGGCCCGCCCGGTGCACCTGCACCTGCGCGTCGCCGGCTCGCCCGGCTGGCGGTACGCGTTGCTGATGCGCGACCACCTCCGCGCCGATCCCGCCCAGCGCTCCGCCTACCTGCAGGTCAAGCGGGAGCTGGTGGCCGCCGCCCCGGACAGCGCCAGCTACGGGACGCTGAAGGATCCCTGGTTCGACGAGGAGCACCTGCGCGCCGAGGAGTGGGCCGCCCAGACCGGCTGGCGGCCCTGACGCCGGTCACCGGCGTCCCGGCTTCGCCGCGGCCCGGCCACCGGCACCGGGCAGCGCCGGCACCCGGCCGGGGGTGAGGTCGAGCTGCGCCCAGACGCCCCGCCCGGTCCGCAGTTCCAGCCGGCGGAGCAGCCCGCCCCGGTCGACCCAGTAGCGCAGCGCCGTGCCGCCGGTGCGTACCTCGATGACGTCCACCGTGCGGTCGGCCGTCCGGTCTTCGCGCAGCCGGACCGCCGACCGGGCCGGGGCGGGGGTGGCGCCGGCGCGCAGCGCGGCGGCCAGCAGCCGCTCCAGGTCGTCCCCGGGTGGCCGGGCGGCCGACCAGGCGAGTCCGGCCGGCGGCACGG
>NZ_RJLN01000049.1 GCF_003725545.1 Micromonospora solifontis
GCGGTTCATCAGCGTCGACCCGGTCTTCGACACCGACGACCCCCAGTCCATGACCGGCTACAGTTACTGCTCCGCCGACCCGGTCAACTGCGTCGACCTCGACGGCCGCTTCGGCTGGAAGAAGTTCTTCAACCGAGTCGGTGCGGTCGCCTCCGTCATGTCCATGATCCCCGGACCCATCGGCACCGTCGCCGGCGTCGTCTCCGCCGTCAGCTACGCAGCCGCCGGCAACTGGAAAGAAGCCGCCTTCGCCGTAGGCGTCGCCGCAGCCGCCGCAGTCGGACTCGGCGCCGCCGTTAAAGGCGCACGCCTCGCCGTCGGCGCCGTCAAAGCAGCCCGCGCCGCAAAGGCAGCACGAGCAGCGGCCAGGGCGACACGAGCAGCACGCGTCGCTCGCGCTGCCCGAGCCGCAAAGGCGGTCCATGCCGCCGCAAGAGGCGGCAAGCGCCTCGGACGAGCGGTGATGAACCACATGACGCGGTCGCGTCACGCCCTGAATCGCGCCGCAAAGCGGGCTGGCGATTACCTGGCCAACGGGAACAACTACGTTAGAATTGGCAAACCTAAGCCGGGCGCAAAGTTCCGAATCTCTATCGGACCGGCCTACAACCACTACAAAAAGCTCGGCCGCTTCGGCAGGGCGTTCAACCCGATTCATATACACATGGAACGTCGTTACGGCGGGATCGATTTCAACTGGTTCACGGTGCAGAGCGGCAAGAAAAGCATCGCTAGAAACTGGACTTGGTGGAAGAACGGATGACGATCGCAATGGGTCAGGGGATTGACGGACCGGATAGCTCATCTTTTGAGCAGACCCTCAGGCGTTTCGGTGAAGAGGTCGTCCGAGGGAACCTAGCGACTGGCTATGACTTGCAGGCGCAAGACTTCTTGCGCCTGCGGATCGAGAGGATTCAGGACGCCGCATCTGTGATCGTGACCGTCACGGAAAGTGGTGAGGTCTTCCTGCTCGCATTGGCGAACGTGTACCAAACTCAACGCACCGCCTACGACGACCAGAGTAAGCGGGAAGCGTTGGACGACCTTCTGCTTATTGCTGACAGCTTCCTCAAGAGGGAGTACGAAGAGGAGTTTCGTGAGCGGCGTGGCAGGCTCGTGGGCCGATCGATTAGGTTTCCGAACCTCAATGATCTGTCTATATCGACACCGCGCGGCCTTGGTGCCCTCGCCCAGCGATTGTTCGGCTACACGACGAGGTTGACCAAGCCTGAATGAAAATGGCGGGGGGAGGCTTCGCCTCTCCCCGCCACCCGAAGTGAGCCTTTCCGCGTAACGGTCAGTGGACGGTGGGTAGCTGCCCGCTGAGCCGTTCCGTGTAAGGGGTGTCGCACTGGGTGATCATGTGGTGCGACCGTACACTCCGACGACTCAGCGAAGGTACAGGCTGCCGTGGATGCCGGTCTCTTCGATGGCTTCGCGGATGGCGGCGGTGTCGGGCCGTTCGCGGGTTCGATGCCGCCGGGAAGGTGGGTGCCGGCTGTCGGCGCCGAAGGGTAGCTGAACGATACTTCTGGGCCAAGCGTCGTTCCCGCCGATGCAAGTCGCGACCTCTGCGGCGCCGCTCCGGATCCGCCGGGCCACTGACCGGCCGACGCGACCTGTACCGTGTCGGACATGGGCGACGGGGCCTCGTACGCGAAGTCGAGGGCCGCCCCGGGCGCACAGCCATGAACGGCTCCCGGTCCGCGGACTCCCCGGCGATTACGCCTGTGGTCAGGCAGGGCGGTTACCCGTCAAGCGCCGAAGCCGCCCACCGCCGGGCGACGGCCGGAAGTCTCTCCTCATCGGGCTGACCTGCGCAAACGCAGTGGCAACGGGTCACCGGCGATGGTCGCCGGTTGGTTCGCATGGTGGTACCTCCGGCCCACCATGACCTTGACCTGCTCTTATGTCGATGCGAATCGAACAGTGCGAACACCGCTCTTCGGCTACGCCGGCAGCTGAGGCTGGTATAGCATTGCTGCTATGACCTGGGGTGCCGTCGAGTTGGAGCCGGAGGTCGAGAAGTGGCTGGAGAGTCTGCCGACCGCCTTGTTCGCCCGAGCGGCGTTCTACGTCGACCTGCTGGCTGAACATGGGCCGCTGCTGGGTGAGCCGTACACGAAACAGCTCGATGGGAAGCTGCGCGAGTTGCGGTTCTACCTGGATCGGCAGGCGGTCAGGATCACCTACTGGATTGCATCGGACAGGCGGATCATCCTGTTGACGGTCTTTCACAAGACGCGCATGCGCGACGAGCGAGAGATCGACCGGGCGCGCCGGGCATTGGCGAGGTGCATTGATGAGGCACACCGCGTCGTGGAAGAGGAGGGCTAGGTCATGGGCGAGCGTGGCGATTGGGCCGCGATGCGGGAGCGGCGTATGGCCGAGCCTGGGGCGGCGGAGGCGTACGACGCGGCGCGGTTGGCGTTCGAGCTCGGTCGTGCGGTTCGCGAGCTTCGTGAACGCCGGGGTTGGAGTCAGGCGCAACTTGCTAAGGGATCCGGGATGACACAGTCGGCGGTCGCGCGGTTCGAGGCCGGCGGCACCGTTCCGACCCTGCCGGTGTTGGAGCGGTTGGCGGCGGCCTTGGATGTGAGTCTCAGCGTGAGTTTCGAGCCACGCGACGCGGCGGCTTGAGCCGCCGACAACCGCTGATGCGGAGCCGGAGCTGGTGGCGCTCATCGGGCACCGCCCCGCGCCCGCGACCTGGTCAAATGTGCCGGTAGCGGGTCACCGGCCACGGTGATGTGCGGTGTTCGCGGCGACGCGTCCGGCCCACCACGAAAACACCCTGGTCAGCCATGCTGGCGACGGCCCGGATGAACGGCGTCAAGGTACGGTCCGACGCCCTCAGTCCGCACTGAGTCCGCAGCGAGCGTGAGTCGGTCGTTGTGCCGGAACGGTGCAATGAGGGCGTGACGCGGTTTGGTGATCGGATCGAGGTGTGGCTGCGGGGGGTACGGCAGCGGCTCGGGCTTGCCGGAATCGACTCGGTCAGGCGACATGGGCGGTCGGTGGCTCCAGCCCGGCTGTCGCTACTCAGCCGTTCAGGACGAAAGGCTCTAGGCGCTGTCTTGCCGCAGGTTTCCGCTCGCTGGCATCGAGCGACCCGCCAGTACACGCTGCTGCCAGCAGCGCTGACAATGCTTGCCGTTCTGGCGACCCTGACCGTACTTACCGCCGTGATGCTACGTGATCAACGAACCCCGATGTGGGTATCGCTGATCGGGACATTCTGGGGCTTCGCGCTCGCTCAAGGTGGTGCGATAGCCTACGAACGCGCGCGACAACGAGATGAGCTTGCATCGATGTTTGTCAGCGCGAAGTTTGAACTTCAGATGAACAAGGGCATCGTTGTCTGGATCGCCCACCTGCTCGACAACGACATGGCCGAGCACGACGTGCACAGCATGGGGTTCTCTGGTCTGGACCAGTTCAGCGTTCGAGCTATCGAGAACCTTGTGGCCAGCCCGCACACCTACAGGTTCACCTCGGACGAGTTCTCGTCCTCTGAACTGTTGAGCATCTACCAGACCATCCTCGTATACCGCAGGGAGATCCCCACTGACCAGGTGGACGGCCGGGACAAACAACGGTACGGCAAGATCCGCCTCGACAAGGTGATCTCCTCGTTCGACACCCTCCACGGGTGGCTCGACACCGAAGCCGAGCGCATCTTCGGCGCCGAGCGATGGCAGGAACGCGTTGGTCGCGCCGTCGCTACCCAGAACCGCCGCCACACACGCCTCCCTGCTGACACGGCGGAGTCAGAGCCGGTGCTGCCCCGCGACGGCGGCCCTGGGTCGTAAACAGTGGCCATGCTCAGTCCCGCCGGGTTCGACGACAAAGCGGTTGGCGAGTGAGCGACACATGCGAGCGTTCTGTCACGCCTCATCCGCCATGGCTACGCGTCGGGGTCGCACATCCCCAGAGCATCGCGCTGCCAGTCGCTGCCGAAGAGAGCGACGGGGTAGGTGACCTCTCTGATCTGCTCGTCCTCGGTCTCCACCGTAAGCCGTAGCGACAGTGACTCCGGCTTGAAGGCGATCGAGCACTCGAACCGCAGCTCGACCATGACCTGACCGGTGCCGCCGGGAGGTACCAGTCGGGAATGCTCGATGCTGCGGATCACGACGCCCGGCCGCTCCGCGGTGACCCCACGAACCGTGACCGGCGCGGGACCGGCGTTGACCACCATCAACAGTCCGGACAGTTGGACCGATCCCTGGGAGGACGAGCCGCCCAAGTTGGCCGACTGAGGTAGGGCCACGAGTGCGACCACGGCGTTCCGCTCCCGCTGTTCACGCGAGTCTCGCAGCTGGTTGATGCCGAAGCCGCCGAGCACAACCCCGGCTGCGAACGCGGCGACGAGCCGCAGGGCGAGCTTGCGTCTGGCCAGAAGCCGGTCAGAAGTGTTGGCACCGGCCCCCGCCGGCTGGTGATTCTGGTCGTCGAGGTCGATCAATGCGTGCTCCGGCGGCATGGGGTCAGCCTAGGGGCTCTCCACACCGGAGCGCTGCCGGAGATCCGCCAGCCGCAACGAGAACGCCTGTAACGGATGGGCCGTCGGTCCGCGCTCAATGGCGATTACCGAGCCGTGCCTGTAGTCGGGTCCGGCAGGCTGGCCACTCCGAGGCGAGGATGGAGTACATCGCGGAGTCCCGGAGCAAACCCTCCTCATTCGGCGCCCACGACCGCGACCAACAGCGCAGTACACCCTCGAACCGTGCTCCTACCCGCTCGATCGCCGCGCGGGAGCGCTTGTTGCGGGCATCGGTCTTGAGGTCGACACGGGCCACCCGCCATTGCTCGAGCGCGTGCGCGAAGAGCAGAAATTTCGCCTCGGTGTTCAGCCCGCTGCCCTGCGCCGAAGCACCCAGCCAGGTGAAGCCCACCTCGACCGCGCACAACTCGTCGCGGTCCGGCCACAGCCGCGGATCCCAGTAGGCGGTCGCCCCGACCGCGCGTCCCGACGCCTTGGCCACCTGTGCGTACGGCATCAGGCTCCCGGTCGCGGCTCGTGCCAGTTGGGCGGTGATGTAATCGTTCACCTCGTCCGCCCTGGGCACCCAGGTGAAGCCGTACGAGGTGCGGTCCTCCTCGGCTGCGGTGGCAAGGTCCGCAGCGTGCCGGTGCTCCAGGGGCTCCAGGCGAACAAGTTCGCCGTCGAGCAGCGGCGCGGTCAGTCCGGTGGGAAATGGCATGCAAGCGCTCCGTTCGCGACTTGCCTGGCACATCATGCGCCAGGCCGGGTCCTCACCCGGGGCACCCCACCCGCGACAGGAGGGTTGCCGGCCAGCAAGCCGGGGCTTCGCGCTGGCACTCATGACCGGGTGCCAACCTAGCAACGCCGTCGGCTCACGCCAACCCGTTGGTCAGGTGTCCGGAACTGCCGCGATCAGTTGGCGAATGGAGGGACGACCAGGACCAGAGGATCTCGGGGCTCCGCCCCGGGAATCTGTCGCGCGGGTGCAGATCTGATCTGCTCGTGCGTCTATCTGGTGGGAGGTACACATAAACATGCAACGACCCCGGGAAGTGACACCGCCGGACGGGTCGGCACGGTGCCGCCGGCCCGGGACCGGGGGTGAACCCCGGTCCCGGGCCGGTCGGCGCGAAGATCAGGCGAGCCCGGTCGGCACGAGCAGGTAGGCGCGCCGGGCCGCGTCACCCCCCGCGTCACAGGCGACCGGACAGGCGAAGCCGACGATGAGCCCGTCATCGTTGACGTCCTCGGCCGACCGCAGGGTCACCGTCGACGGCAGGCCCCGGACCCGCTTGTTCAGGTCGACCATGCGCCCGCCCTGCCAGAGGAAGGCCCGCTCGGTGTACGACCCGCCCCCGGAGGTCCGCGCGATGCCCACCACCTGCCCGGCGTCGTTGACCGCCCGCGCCTCGGAGTAGTTGCCGCCGAGCGTGCCGAGGTCGCGGATCGTGCCGCCACTCCAGAGGGTCGCGTGCAGTTGTCCGCTGGTGTTCTGGGAGATGCCGGCGACGTCGCCGTGGTCGTTGATGTCCCGGGCGTACGTGGACTCGGTGCGGCCGCCGAGGGTGCCGAGGTCCCGCAGGGCGTCCCCCTTCCAGACGAACGCGTGCAACGCGCCGCTCGGGGTGATGGCGCCCCCGACCACGTGCCCGGCGTCGTTCACGGCGTAGGCGATGCTGTCCGTGCCCCACGCCCCGGCCTGCCCGCCGAGCGTGCCCAGGTCGAGGATGGTGCCGTCGCGCCAGACGACCGCCCGCTCCGGCGAACCCTGCCGCTCGAATCGGGTGCCGACAACGGTGCCGCTGTCGTTGACGTCGTTCGCGTGGCTGCCGCTGCCCGCACCGTAGCCGGTGCCGAGGTCGGCCAGTGTGCCGCCGGCGTACCGGAAGGCGTGCGGTGGATCCGTCGCGTTGACGTGGGTCGAGCCGACGATCACGCCGGCGTCGTTGATGCCGGCAGCCGAACTGGCGCCGAACGTGCCGGCGTACATGGCGCCGAGGTCGGTCATCGTCCCGCCGGTCCACGCGAACGCGTGATGGTTGAAGATCCCGTCGATCGTGGAGACGCCCACCACGGTGCCGGCGGCGTTGAGGGCGTACGCGTCGCTGCTGGGCGGCTCGCCCGTGCTCGGCACGCCGATCGTGCCGAGGTCGAGGTAGGTGTACGTGGGCAGGGCGGCGTCCGCCGCCGCGATGCCGGGCGTGGTCGCCAGCCCGGCGACCACCACGGCCAGGCCGGCCAGGATTCGCTGTCGTCGACTCATCAACAGTCCCCTCGTGACGTACTGCGGATGGGTCGATGATCCGGTCGCAGCCGCCGGAAAACCCTTACGCGGTGGTTACCGGCCGGGCTGTGGCAGTTGCCGACACCTCGACGAGCCGGTCAGCGACGCCGTAGCGCCGCGTCGAGCAGCGCGGGCGGGGTGTCGTGCTTCTCGTCCGGGGCGAGGTCGACGCCGGGGGCGACGATGGCGTCGATCGCGTCGAGCACGTCCGCGGAGAGCACGGTGTCCGCGGCGGCGAGGTGGGAGCGCAGGTGGTCCATCGTGCGAGGGCCGATGATCGCGCTGGTCACCGCGCGGTGTGCGGTGACGAACCCGAGCGCGAGCTGGATCATGGTCAGGCCGGCCTCGTCGGCGACGGTGGCCAGCCGCTCGACGGCGTCGAGCCGGGCCCGGTTGGCGGGAAGCGTGGCGTCGAAGCGTTGCGGCATGACGTTCGAGCGGCTGGTGGTGACGTCCCGGCCCTTCCGGATCGCCCCCGACAGCCAGCCCGAGGCCAGCGGGCTCCAGGCCAGCACCCCGAGCCCGTACTGCTCGGTCACGGGCAGGACGTGGGTCTCGATCCCGCGCTGCAGGATCGAGTAGCTGGGCTGTTCGGTGACGTACCGGCCCAGGTGGTGCTCCCGGGCCGCCCACTCGGCCTGGACGATGCGGTACGCGGGAAACGTCGAGGATCCGAAGTAGCGGATCTTCCCCGCGCGTTGCAGGTCGGTGAGCGCCGACAGGGTCTCCTCGTCGCTGGTCCTCGGGTCCCACCGGTGGATCTGGTAGAGATCGACATGGTCGACGCCGAGCCGGCGCAGGCTGTTGTCCAGCGCGGTGACCAGCCAGCGGCGCGAACCGCCCTGGTGGTTGCGTTCGTCGCCCATGGGCAGGCCCGCCTTGGTGGCCAGCACGATGTCGTCGCGGCGGCCGGCGATGGCCTTGCCGACCATCTCCTCCGACTCGCCCCGGCCGTACATGTCGGCGGTGTCGATGAGGTTGATCCCGCCCGCCAGGGCGGTGTCGACCATGGCCGTGACCTCGTCCTGGGTGGTACGCCCGAGGCTGCCGAAGTTCATCGCGCCGAGCACGAGGGTGCTGACCTGCACACCGGTGCGGCCCAAGGTGCGGTATTGCATGATGTGTCCCTCCTTGAGGGTGAGGGGTCGAGAGCGCGGCTTGGTGCGGCGGGCCCGACCTGGCATCCTGAACAAGCGGAGCGTTGTTCCGCTAACCACGATACGGAACGTTGTTCCGTTTGCCAAGCGGAGTGAGCGGAGGGGGCGACCTGATGGCCGACAACGGCAGCGGCGCGGCACCGTCAGGCCGGCGGAAGCGGGCCGACGCGCGGCGTAACGAGGTGACACTGCTCGACGCGGCCGCCGCGGCCTTCGTCGCCGCCGGCGTCGACGTGCCCGTACGCGACATCGCCGCGCGGGCCGGCGTCGGCGTCGGGACCATCTACCGCCATTTCCCGACGCGGGCCGACCTCATCGTCGCGGTCTACCGGCACCAGGTCGAGGCATGCGCCGAGGCCGGCCCGGCACTGCTGGCGGACGGCGGCACACCGCACGCCGCCCTGGCGCGTTGGATCGACCTCTTTGTCGACTTCCTGGTCACCAAGCACGGCCTCGCCGAGGCGTTGCAGTCCGACGATGCCGCCTTCCAGAGCCTGCACGCCTACTTCATTGACCGCCTCGTCCCGGTGTGCGGCCAACTGCTCGACGCTGCCGCCGCGGCGGGCGAGATCCGCCCCGACATCGGCGCCTACGAACTGCTGCGCGGCGTCGGCAACCTCTGCGTCGGCGCGGGCGGCAACCCGCGCTACGACGCCCGCCGCCTGGTCGAGCTCCTCATCGCCGGACTGCGCCTCCACTAGGGAGAGACGGCGGCGAGCGGTCAGCCGAGACCCCGGTGGGCGGCCCAGAGCGCGCTGGCGCGGTTGGCGGCCTCGGCGACCAGGGCCGCGAGCTCGGGCCGGTCGGGAACCGGGAACGAGACGTACGTGCCGCGGCCGCCGCCGGTGGGTCGGCCGTAGGCCTTCGTCGCGAGGCGCCCGTCGGGGAGGAGCCGGACGTTGAGCGTGCTCAGCGTGAATTCCTCGCCCCGCCGGGTGTCGGTCCAGCGGAGCCCTTCCGGGATGGTGACGTTGATCGCCAGGGCGCTCACGTCGACGGCTGCGTCGCTGCTCATGGACGGATGTTCTCACGCGTGTCGGCTTCCGCCGCGCCGCGTGCCGTGCCCCGGTCGCAGGCCGTCCGCTCAGCGGCGGGAGGGGGATCGGCCGGGCCCGGCCCAGCCGATCCCGCCATCCGGTCACTGCAGGTGGAACCGTTCGTCCATGGCGAGGGTCGCCAGTTGCGGCACGGTGAACGGCAGTTCCGCCAGCCCCTGCCGGGGGCTGCCGAACGTGGGAGCCTGCGCCACGAAGGTGACCACCCCGTCCGGGTGCCGGTAGGCCGACCACTGTTCGAAGCGCCGGTCGGTGGTGGGCCGGACCACGACCCCGACCTTTGTGGCGCCGACGGTCACCACCTGGCACTGGCCCTGCATGCCCCAGAACTCCCGGGTCAGCGCGCACGGCTCGGTCGGCAGCCGGTTCCCACGGGTGTACACCTCGACGAGCACCCGCCCGGTCCGGTCCCCCCTGGCGACGGCGGCCGCCGACGTGTAGCGCCACACGTCGACGCCGTTCACCTTCTCCTCGAACGACGCCTGGCTGCTGCGCGGCGGATCGTCGGACCCGCCCGCCGGGTTCTCCGGCACGGCGTACCCCGCCGGCACCACCGAGATGAGCTGGTCGAGCAGCCGGACCGCCTGGTCGTACCGGGCGCCGGCCTTCGCCGTCCGGTCCTCCTGCGGGCGGCCGTCCGGCCCGGTCGGCCACGGCTCGGCGGTCTTGCCGGACGGGCCCGGGATCGGTCGCGGTCCGGCCGCCGCCGGGCCCACGCCGCCCGTACCCGGAATGCCGGCACCGGCGGTGCCGATCGCCGCGCCGCCGGCGACTGCCAGCACCACGGCCGCGGACCCGGCGCAGGCCCATCCGGTACGCCGACGCGCGCGGACGCGCCGGGCGGTGCCGAGCGCGGCGGCCGAGTCCAGCGGTGGCGGCGGGACGACGGCCGCCATCTCGTGGCGGAGCGCCTCGCGCAACTCTGCCCCGTTCATCGTTCCCCCTTCTCGATCGTGCTGTACGCGGGGAGCAGCAGGCCGCGCAGGTTCTCCAGGCCACGGGCCGCCTGGCTCTTCACCGTGCCGGGCGAGCACCCCAGCAGCGCGGCGGTCTCCTCGACCGACAGGTCCTCCCAGTAGCGGAGCACCAGGACCGCCCGCTGCCGCGGCGCCAGGGCGGCGAGCGCCTGGAGCATCACCAACCGGCTCTCCGGCGACTCGGGTGGGTTCGGTCGGTCGGCGTCGTCCCCGCCCACCCGCTCCCGCCGCCACCAGCCCCGCCGCCGCTCGTCCAGGAAGGCCCGAACCAGGATCTGCCGTACGTAGGCGTCGAGCACCTCGTGCCGGGAAACGCGGTTCCAGACCAGGTAGAGCTTCGTGAAGGCGGTCTGGACCAGGTCCTCCGCCCGGTGCCAGTCGCCGCAGAGCAGGTACGCGGTGCCCCGCATCGCGTCCGACCTCGCGGCGAAGTATTCCGCGAACGCCGTGTCGCGATCGCTCATGCAAGCCTCCTATCCCCGATGCGAGATAGTCACGCCCGGTCCCGCTCGGACGGTTGCACGGGGAAACGAAATCCGACCTCCGGCCGTGGCTGAGTATGAAGGCTCATGAGCTCGGCCGGCGCGGTTGGCAGGATCATGCGCCATGACGACGCGTACCCTGTTCGGCGGCCTGCTCCTGGCGGCGGCGACGGTTGGCACCTGGTTCGCCTGGCTGAGCTGGAACACCGGCTACCGGGTCGACCCGGAGACCGGCGCGACCACCGGCCCGTACGCGGTGTGGCAGGTGGCCGGGTGCGTGCTCACGCTCGCCGTGGTGGCCGCCGCCGGCGGCTGGTGGCTCAGTCCGTGGCTGGTCGGACCGGTGATGGCGGTCGCCTTCACGGTCCCGTGGGCCGGGCAGGCCGCGTCGACCGACGGGAGCGGGCTGTGGGCGGTCGGGGCGGCGCTGGTGCTGGTCGGCACGGCGGCCGGCGGCCTCGTGGTCAGCCTGGCCGCCCACCTGCTCCGCCGGCGGCTGACGGGCGGGTGAGCCGAGCGACGAACGACGAGGGGCCCCGCCGAACCGGCGGGGCCCCTCGTGGTCATGCGGTGCTCAGGAGAGCGTCTTCAGGTAGTCGGGGTTGGCCTTCAGCCACTCCGTCACGGCCTTCTCCTCGTCACCCTTGTGGGTGTTGAACATCAGGTCCTCCAGGGACGCGAGCTGCGGCCCGTCCATCTTGAACTTCTTCAGCATCGCGGTGACCTCGGGGAAGTCCCTGCCGAAGCCCTTCCGGGCCAGCGTGTTGATCTGCTCGGCCTGGCCGAGGGTGCCCTTCGGGTCGGCGAGGTCCTTCAGCTCGTACTTGGCGTACGCCCAGTGCGGGTGCCAGAGGGTGACCACGATCGGCTTCTTGCCGGCGATAGCGCCGTCGAGCGCGGCGAGCATGGCCGGGGTCGACGAGGTCTTCAGCTTCAGCTTGCCGTCCATGCCGTAGCCGGGGATCACCTTCTCCTGGGTGGCCTTGGTGAGGCCGGCGCCCGGCTCGATGCCGATGATCTGCCCGTCGAAGGTGCCGGCCTTGCCGGCCAGGTCCGCGAGGGAGTCGACGCCCTCGACGTACTTCGGCACGGCGATGCTCAGGCTGGCGTCGTCGTACCAGACGCCGAGCTTCTCCAGCTTGTCGCCGTACTTCTCCAGGTAGGAGGCGTGCGTCTGGGGCAGCCAGCTGTCCAGGAACAGGTCGATGTCGCCGTTGGCGAGTCCGCCGTAGACGAGACCGGCCTCCAGGTTCTTCAGCTGGACCTGGTAGCCCTTCTCCTCCAGGACGTGCTTCCACAGGTTCGAGGCGGCGATCGCCTCGTCCCAGGCCATGTAGCCGATGGTGATCCTCTTGTTATCGCCGCCGGACGCACCGTCCGACTGGTCGCCACAGGCGGCGGCGCCGCCGAGGGCCAGGGTTGCGGTCACCGCGAGTGCGAGGACGCGCTTCATCGTGTTGAACACAGGGGTTTCCTTCCTGATACGGGGTGCCGGCGGCCCTCACGTAAGCGGGGGCCAGGGGTGCCGGCGTCGGTCAGGCGGCCTCCCGCGCGAGGCGTTGCGCCCGCGCGGACGGGAACCGGTCGCCCGCGGAGTCGGTGAGCCGGTCGAGCACGACGGCGAGGACCACGACGGCGATCCCGCCCTCGAACCCGGCGCCCACCTCAACCTGGGACAGCGAGAAAATGATCACGTCGCCGAGGCCGCCAGCGCCGACCATGCCGGCGATGACCACCATGGAGAGCGAGAGCATGATCACCTGGTTGACGCCGGTCATGATCGTCGGCAGCGCCAGCGGCACCTTCGTGCGCAGCAGGACCATCCACGGCGGCGCGCCGAAGGACTCGGCGGCCTGGACGATCTCCTTGTCGACCTGGCGCAGACCCAGCTCGGTCAGGCGGACGCCGGGCGGCATGCTGAACACCACCGTGGCCAGCACGCCCGGCACTGTGCCGATGCCGAAGAAGAAGAGCGCCGGGAGTAGGTAGACGAACGCGGGCATGGTCTGCATGAAGTCCAGCACCGGCCGGGCCGCCGCGGACGCCCGCTTGTTCTCGGCCACGAAGATGCCCAGCGGGATCGCCAGCAGCAGGGCGAGCACGCTGGCCACGAGCACCTGCGCCAGCGTGCTCATGGTCTCCTCCCAGTACGGCATGCCGGCCACCAGGAGAAGGCCGACGGCGGCGCCGAGGGCGAACTTCCAGCCGCGCAGCCACCAGCCGAGCCCGGCCAGCACCGCCACGACGGCCACCGCAGGCACGCCGTTGAGCAGATGTTCGAGCGGGCCGACCAGTCCCTCGACCCCGGTCGTGATGGCGTCGAAGAGCGGGCCGAGGGTGCGGGTGGCCCAGTTCACGGCGGACTCGATCCACTCGCCCAGTGGCACCCGGGGCAGCGCGGCGTCGAGCGGGAATTCGCTCAGCCTCATGCCGGCATCTCCTTTCCGACGACCAGTTCGATGTCGGCCGGCTCCGACGACGGCGCCACCGCCGTCGGCTCGGCCGCCGGCTCGTCGGACGCCGCCGGCTCGTCCGGCGCGACGCTGGCCAACGCGCTGAGCAGCGTGATCCGGGGGATCACGCCGGTCAGGCGGCCCCGGTCGTCCAGGACTGCCACCGGATGCTGGCTCTCCGCGCAGTCGGCGAACAGGTCGGCGACCGCGGTGTCCGCGGTGACCGTGCGGACCCGCTCGGTCGAGACGTACCCGTCGAGGTTCGCCCGGCCCTCGCGGAGCGCGCGCAGCACCTCGTCCTCGGTGACGGTGCCGACGAACTTCTTCCCCGGCCCGGTCACGTAGACCACCGAGGTCTGGCTCTCCCGCAGCGCCTTGGCGGCCACCCGGGGACCGGCGTTGACGTCCAGGACGTGCTGGGGCTTCTCCATCACCGAGGCGGCGGTGAGGATGCGCGTCCGGTCGACGTCGGCGACGAACTGCGCCACGTAGTCGTTGGCCGGGTCGGTGAGGATCTCCTCGGCGGTGCCGATCTGGACGATCCGCCCGTCCCGCATCACCGCGATCCGGTCGCCGAGCCGCATGGCCTCGTTGAGGTCGTGGGTGATGAAGATGATGGTCTTGCCCAGCTCGGCCTGGAGTTCCAGGAGCTGGTCCTGGACCTCCCGGCGGATGAGCGGGTCCAGCGCCGAGAACGCCTCGTCCATCAGCAGGATGTCGGTGCCGGCCGCGAGCGCGCGGGCCAGCCCGACCCGCTGTCGCATGCCGCCGGAGAGGTCGTGGGGGAGCTTGTCCGCCCACTCCTGCAGGCCCACCATCCGCAGCGCGTCCAGGGCCCGCTCGCGCCGCTCCGCCTTGGGCAGCCCGGCGACCTCCAGCGCGTAGCCGGCGTTCTCCAGCACCGTCCGGTGCGGCATGAGCGCGAAGTGCTGGAAGACCATGCTGATCTTCTCCCGGCGCAGCTTGCGCAGCGCGGCGGGCTTCAACGTGGTCAACTCGACCCCGTCGACCCGCACGCTGCCCTTGGTCGGGCGCAGCAGGCCGTTGAGCATCCGGATGAGGGTCGACTTGCCGGAGCCGGAGAGGCCCATCACGACGAAGATCTCGCCGGGGCGTACCTCGAAGTTCGCGTCGATGACGGCGGCCGTGGCCGGCAGGCCGGCCAGGGCCTCGGCGCGGGGCGCGCCGGTCGCCAGGCGTCTCACCGCTTCGTCGGTCCGATTGCCGAATATTTTGTAGAGCGACTGCACTGCGAGCGCGGACACGATCCCCTCTCCGACAGAAACCGCTGGCGGGTTCGCCAGTGGTGACCGTCTTCGCGTCTCGTCCGTCATATCAACATCGGTCACATTCGGTGGCTCATGAGGGCCGGCCGAGAAACCTACCGACGTCATCGCGGCAAATCCAGCCCGTACTGCGGGGAATGTGGATCTGCACACAAAAATCCGCGGTCGAATTCGGTCGTCGGCACCCGTGCGGTGCGTGCCCCGACAGCGCTTCCAGCAGGGATTTTGTTGGTCCGTCGCGTCGTTGGTCCGGTCTCGCCGGGCCGCTTGTGCCGGGGGCGGTATCGTCGTTTGTCCGGCGAATATGAAGCCGCTGACAAAGAACTGTCATGCGTTCGTCATATTCGTCTCGGACGGCGTGGCTGGATCGTCTCTCGCCGGTCGTCCGATTCGGGGCCCCGGTCGCTCGCCATAGCAGATCTATCGCCGTGGATATCGTGGGCCGGGGCGATTTCATGACGAACGCCGAGCGCCGGGCATACTTGCCGGATGTCGAACCAGGCGCGGCCCCGGCGTACGCAGCCGGCCTCACCCATGCTGGCCGCGCTGCGCGACGGCACCCGGGAGCACCACCGCGCCCTGGAGCGCCAGTTGGACCTGCCCGGCCGGATCCGCACCCGAACGGACCTCGGTGCCGTCCTCGCCGCGATGCTCGCCTCCTGGGCGCCGCTGGAGCAGGCCCTCGCCGCGGCCGACTGGTCCGGGCTGCCGCTCGCCGCCCGGCTCGGCGAGGCCGCCGCGCTGCTCCGTGCCGACCTGGCCGCCCTCGGCGTCGACCCCGCCCGGCCGTCCGGCGGGTACGGGGTCCGCTTCGACACCACCGACCGCGCGGTGGGCGGCCGGTACGTGCTGCTCGGCAGCGCCCTGGGCGGCAGCGTCATCGCCCCCGCCGTGGAGCGCCGCCTCGACCTGACCGAGGGTGCGGCGACCCGGTTCTTCCGGCGTACCGGCCGGGCACCGGGCCGCGACTGGCGGGACTTCCGGCTCGCCCTGGCCGGTCGCGACTGGTCCCCGGCGGAACTGCGCGCGGCGGCCGAGGCCGCCCGGCAGACCTTCGCCTTCGTCGGTCGGGCCGCCGCGCCGATCCTCGGCGGCCGGGCCGACCGCGTCGCCTGACCCGGCCGCCGGCGCACCCGGCCGCCGTCGCTGGTCGGGGGGCAACCGGATCGAGGACAGTCCGGACGACGCATGGCCGACAGGACGGCACCGGCCCTCCCAGCGCATTGTTTATGCAGGTGGAGAGGCTGCGGATGGCGGGCCACATCCCATCCCTCCGGCCCGGCGCCACGCCGTCCAGGTCGGACGGCGCCAGCCACGTCAGGACAAGGACGTCACCCACCTCCGGCCGACACCCCGGACGCGCACCGCCGGGCGGCCGACCGGGCGCACCGGCGCACGCCGGGCGTACGAGCAAGGAAGGAGGGGGCGGAGATGGCCGCTCCCACCGTCACCGCCAGCCTGAACGCCTCGACCTACTCCCCGGGCGACCAGATGACCCTCACGGTCACCTACGCCGACCCGGACACGAAGACCCTCACCGTCACCGTCGTGGTGACCGACGCGCAGGGCAACAGCAGCGCGCCGGCCAGGGTCACCGCCGTCATCGACCCGCTCACCGTGACCGTCACCGACGATTCCGGCCGGACCTGGACGAAGGTCTCCGACACCGGTGCCGTGGCGGTGTACCGGGCGGTGGCGTGATGCCCCGGGTCACCGTCACGGTGCGGGACCGGGGTGGACACACCGCCACGGCAACCGCCGACTACACCGTCGCCCCGCCGGTCCTGGGCGGCTACTACCTGTCCGGCAACGCCGACCCGACGGCCGACCTGGCCGGCGGCAACTTCCGCTCGCTCACCCAGTACCGCAGCTTCGCCGACGGGTACGTCTTCCCCGGCTACCACAACACCTGGCTGCCGGTGCTCGGCCGCAACGGCGTCGCCATCACCATGGTGCTGGAGTTGAAGCACTACGGCGCGGCCGACACCGGGCCGCAGACCTTCACCGTGGACGGGGTCCGCTACACCGTCCCGGCCCCCGCGATGACCATTCAGCAGCGCCCGGGGACCACCTGGCCGAAGGCGTACGGGTACGGGCAGGTCCTCGCCGGCCTCTGCGACGGGCTCCTCGCCCGGGCCCTGTCCCAGTACCGCACCCTGGGCTTCCCGGTGAACATCCAGCTCGCCTCCGAGCTGGACACCGACCACGAGTTCGGCACCACCGAGTCCGGGGTGGCCTACAGCTGGGCCGATTCGGACACCCGCGCGGTGCAGGCGATGACCTACATCGTGAACTGGTTCAAGACGCGCGGGCTGCCCGCCGGCACCACCTTCTCGGTCGGGTCGGGCGGCTTCGACCGGGCCGCGTACCTGCGCACGCACCCGGAGGCGCTGATGGCCAGGCTCGACTTCCTCCAGTGGAACGTCTACGCCACCGACCCGGCCCACACCGCGCTGGGTCGGTTCCGCCGCACCAGGGACTGGGCGGTGGCCGACCTCGGCCCGGTCGCGCTCTCCCGCCCGGTGATCATCGCCGAGTGGGGGGTGCGGAAGGCGGAGTTCCCCGACCAGGGCGCCTGGATCGCCACCGTGCCGCCGGCCATCGCCCAGCTCAACGCCGAGCGGGGGCCCCGGATCGTGCGGACCAACTACTTCAACTCCGGCTGGGGCGCCTTCGTCCCCAAGGACGCCGGGCTGGCCGCGCTGCGGGCCGCGTACGCCACCCGGCCGTACGTGTGACCGGCCCGCCGGCGGGCGACCCGCCCGGTCGCCCGTCGGGAGGCCGGTCTCGGTCAGCCCTGACCGAACTCCGCGGTCAGCGCCCGCAGCGCCCGGGTCAGCTCCTTCGCCGTCGGCGCCGTCGCCGGGTCGACCAGCCACTGGGCCGCCACGCCGCCGAGCAGCGACTGGTGGAAGGCGCCGAGCGCGAGCGCGGTGGCCTCGTCGGCGCCCGGGTCGAGCCGGTGGAAGACCTCGGCGAGGCCGAGGCGGGCCTGCCGGGTGACGCCGGCGAACGCCTCGCGCAGCTCGGGTGACCGGTCCATCTGCGCGATCAGCTCGAACTGGATGGCCCAGAGCGGCCGCAGCCGGGCGAAGGACTCGATGATCCGCTCCCAGGCCGCCTCGAACCGCTGCTCCGGTGTCGCGTCCGGTCCGGCGTCGTGGGCCAGGGCGCGCTCCAGTTCCTCGCCCCATTCGGCCATCGCCGCGAAGAGCGCCTCGTTGAGCAGCGCCTTCGTGGTGCGGAAGTGGTAGCCGATGGCGGCCAGGCTGGTGCCGGCGGCGGTGGCGACGTCGCGGGCCGTGGTGGCCGTGTACCCCTTCTCCATCAGGCAGCGCTTGGCCCCGGCGAGCAGGTCCTCCCGATTTCCCATGCCGGGCAGCCTACCGGAGTCCTTGGACATCTGTCTTGCACAAACGTCTGACACGCTTGTACCGTGACGGCATGACCGATGTACTGATCTCCGGCGCCGGTGTCGCCGGCACCGCGCTCGCCTGGTGGCTGCGCCACCACGGCTTCCGGCCGACCGTCGTCGAGCGCGCCCCGGCGCTGCGGGACGGCGGCTACAAGGTGGACGTCCGAGGCGCGGCGCTGACCGTGCTGGACCGGATGGGACTGCGCGAGCAGGTGAGCCGGCGCGACACCGGGATGCGGCTGGCCCGGTTCGTCGCCGCCGACGGGCGCCAGCTGGCCACCATGGACGCGGCGCTCTTCGGCGGCCGGGAGGGGGACGACGTCGAGATCATGCGTGGCGACCTGGTCCGGATCCTGATGGCGGCGACCGGCGACGTGGACCACCGCTTCGCCGACTCGATCACCGCGCTGCGCCCCGCCGCCGACGGGGTCGAGGTCGACTTCGCGAGCGGGACGAGTCGCCGCTTCGACCTGGTGATCGGGGCCGATGGGCTGCACTCGACGGTGCGGCGGCTCGCCTTCGGCCCCGCGTCGGCGTACCTGCGGCCGCTCGGGCACCACATCGCCATCTGCACCGTGCCGGCGGGGCTCGGCGAGGAGCGGGTGGAGCTGATGCACCCGGCGCCGGGGCGGACGGTCGGCGTCTACCGGACCGCCGGCGCGCCGGACGCCCGGGCGCTCTTCCTCTTCCCGTCCCCGGCGGACGCGCCCGACCACCGGGACGTGGCCGGCCAGCGGGCCGCGCTGGCCCGGGCCTTCGCCGGGGCCGGGTGGCGGGTGCCGGAACTGCTCGCCGCGCTGCCGGACGCGCCCGACCTCTACCTCGACGCGATGAGCCAGGTCCGGATGGACCGCTGGTCGACCGGCCGGATCGCCCTGGTCGGGGACGCCGGGTACGCGGCGTCGCCCGCCTCCGGGCAGGGCACCAGCCTCGGCCTGGTCGGGGCGTACGTGCTGGCCGCCGCGCTGGCGGAGGCGGCCGGCGACCCGGTGGCCGGCTTCGCCGCGTACGAGCGCCGGATGCGGCCGTTCGTCGCCGCGAACCAACAGCTCGCCGAGCGGAACCTCAAGGGCATGGTGCTCGGCTCGGCGGCGCAGATCCGGTTCCAGACGCTGATGCTGCGGCTCATGCCCCGGCTGCCCGGTCGGGAGCGGATGATCCGCCGGGTCACCGAACCGATCCGGACGGCGGCCGCGGCCATCACCCTGCCGGACGTGCCGGCCCGTGCGGCCTGACCGCCGTCACCCCGGACCCGACCGACGGACGCGGCGCGACCGGTCCCGGCCGGACGTCATGGTGACCACGGCACGGCCGGGCGGCCGGCCCCGGCGGGTCGCGGCTGGTCGGCACTCGCGGGCCGACGCGGCGCTGGTCGTCCGGCGGGTCGCGGCTGGTCGGCACCCGCGGGCCGACGCGGCGGTGGTCGCCCGGCGTGTCGCGGGTCGTCGGCAGCCAGGTTGGAAGCGGCATGTCTCTGCGACATGAACATGTCGCAGAGACATGCCGGTCTCAAGCAGTGCCTCGGCTCTGAAGGAGTGCCTCGGCGGGAGGGGTGGCGGACGGCACCGCGCGCGGCGGTGCGGCCCGCATCAGGCGGACGGGCCCGAGATCCGTCAGGACTCCGGGGCGGCCAGGCGTTCGGCGTACGCGGCGCGCAGGTCCTCCCAGCCGAACTCCTTCGCCTCGCCGCCCCGGATCGGGCCGACCGGGTCGCCGTCGAGCAGGTGGCCGGCGACGTCGAGGCAGAGGTGCCAGCCGGCGGCCAGCATCGGGCCGAAATCCGGGTCGTCGATCCGGTGCCGCAGGGTGAGTCGGGTGCCGGCCGCGGTCGGGGTCAACTCCCAGCGCAGCAGCCCGTCGCCCCAGGTGTACTCGAGCAGCGACGGCCGGTCGGCGTGCCGCACCGTCGCCGGCTGCGGATGGGTCTGCTCGCCGTCGACGGTGCTGAGCGTGGCCTCGCCGGGCGTGCTCAGGTCACGGCTGGCCAGGAACGGGGCCCACTGGGCGAGCCGGTCCGGTTCGGTCAGCGCGGCCCAGACCTTCTCCGGCGGGTGTCGCAGGTCCCGGACGAACACCAGGTCCCACCGGTCGCCGGCCGGTACCCGGGCGACCTCGGCGAGCGGGCCGGGTCGGAAGCTGTCGCGGTCCATCGTCACTCCTGACTGTCGAGATGGCGCTCCAGGGCGTCGAGGTGCGCCGCCCACATCCGCCGGTACGGACCGAGCCACTCGTCCACGGCGCGCAGCGGGCGGGTGTCGATCCGGTAGATCCGCTGCTGGGCCGCGGTGCGGCAGGTGACGAAGCCGGCCTCGCGGAGCACCTTCAGGTGTTTGGAGACGGCCGGTTGGCTCATCCCCAGCGCGTCCACGAGATCGCCGACGCTGCTCTCCGAGCGGCGCAGCCGGTCGAGGATGCGGCGTCGGGTGGGCTCGGCCAGCACGGCGAACGCGTCGACGGACACCCTGTCAATATGCCTCGTCCGTCATATGCCTGTCAAGGAATACAAGCCGGAGTGGCTGCCCACGGCGCGCGCTCCCGCCGGTCTTCCTATGCTCGGGGCATGGAACTGCGGATCTTCACCGAGCCCCAGCAGGGTGCCAGCTACGACCAGTTGCTCGCCGTCGCGCGCCGCGCCGAGGAGACCGGGTTCGGGGCCTTCTTCCGCTCCGACCACTACCTCAAGATGGGCTCGGTGAGCGGGGAGCCGGGCCCGACGGACGCCTGGACCACCCTCGCCGGCCTGGCCCGGGACACCACCCGGATCCGGCTCGGCACCCTGATGACCGCCGCGACCTTCCGCCTCCCCGGACCGCTGGCCATCACGGTGGCGCAGGTCGACCAGATGAGCGGCGGCCGGGTCGAGCTGGGCATCGGCGCCGGCTGGTACGCCGAGGAGCACACCGCGTACGGCATCCCCTTCCCGTCGCTCGGCGAGCGCTTCGACCGGCTGGAGGAGCAGCTCGCGGTGATCAGCGGGCTCTGGGAGACCCCGGCCGGCGGCACCTTCGACTTCCCCGGCAAGTACTACCCGGTCAGCGACTCGCCCGCGCTGCCCAAGCCGGTGCAGCAGCCGCGCCCGCCGATCCTGCTCGGTGGCATGGGCCCGAAGCGCACGCCCTGGCTCGCGGCCCGCTACGCCGACGAGTTCAACCTGCCGTTCGTCTCGGTCCAGGACTCGGTGGCCCAGTTCCAGCGGGTGAAAGACGCCTGCGCCGCGATCGACCGGGACCCGGCCGGCATGGTCTGGTCCAACGCCCTCGTGCTGTGCTGCGGCCGGGACGAGGCCGAGGTGGCCCGCCGCGCCGCCGCGATCGGTCGGGAGCCGGCCGAGCTGCGCGAGAACGGCCTCGCCGGCACCCCCGCCGAGGTCGTCGACAAGCTCGGCCGGTACGCGGAGATCGGCAGCCGGCGGGTCTACCTCCAGGTGCTCGACCTGACCGACCTGGACCACCTGGACCTGGTCGCCGCCGAGGTGATGCCCCAGCTCTGAGCCGGCCGACCGGGGCAGCGAGGCTTGACTCCTTGCCGCATGATGCACCCGGACGATGCCGTCGACGACGGGGGTGAGGGCGTGGAGCTGCACCGGAGCCGGGGCAACCTGCCGCTGGCGATCATCTGCGTGGCGGCCGGGGTGATGGTGCTCGGCGTCGCCGTCGAGGGCTCGCTGCTGCGGATGCTGGTCGCCCTCGGCGTCGTGCTGATCGCCGGCCGGGTGCTGGTCGGCGCGCTGCGGCCGTTCCGCTTCGTGATCGGGCCGGAAGGGTTGGACGTGCGCCGGCCCGGCCTGCGCGGGACGTACCGGTGGGAGCAGTTCGAGGCGCTCGCCGTCGACGAGTCCGCGCGGCTGGTCGGGGTGCCGGCGGCGGGGTTCCCGCCGGGGGTGCGGATCACCGCGCGGCATCCGCGCGACCACCGTCCAGCCGTGGAACTGCTCGACCTCCACCAGGTGCGGGAGCAGCCCGACGAGGTGGTGGCGGCGCTGACCCGCTGGTCGGGCGGCCGCTTCACGGACGCGCGTACGCTGTCCGCCGGCGAGTTCGCGACAACGACGTTCGCGTTCACCCGTGGATTGCGCGGCTACGACATGCGCGAGGTGGACCGGCTCGTCGGGCGGGCCCAGGACGCGCTCGCCCACGGCGGTGACGCGGAGCGGCGGGCCGCCCGGGCGGAGATCGAGCAGGCCCGGGCCGCCGGCCTGGAGGTCGCCCTGCGCGGGTACGACAGCGCCCAGGTGGACGCGGCGCTCGACGCGCTCTGCGCCGCCCTGACCGACACCGACACACCGACCGATCGGACGACCCCCGCGTGACCGAGCCTGCCGCCACCACCCCCGCCCCGCCGCCCGTTGCCGGCCGCAACTGGGCGGGCAACGTCCACTACTCGGCCCGCGCCCGGCACCGGCCCACGACCCTGGACGAGGTGCGCCGGCTGGTGGCCCGCGCCGAGCGGGTCCGGGCGGTCGGCACCGGCCACTCGTTCAACCGGCTCGGCGACACCACCGGCGACCTGATCTCCCTGGCCGGGCTGCCGCCCACCGGTACGCTCGACCGGGACCGGGGCACCGTCACCGTCCCGGCCGGCCTGCGCTACGGCGACCTCGCCACCCGGCTGCACACCGACGGGTACGCGGTGGCCAACCTCGCGTCGCTGCCGCACATCTCGGTGGCCGGCGCGGTCGCCACCGCCACCCACGGCTCGGGCCGGGCCAACGGCAACCTGGCCACCGGCGTGGCCGGGCTGGAGCTGGTCACCGCCGACGGCGAGCTGCTCACCGTGGACCGCACCGATCCCCGCTTCGCCGGGATGGTGGTCAACCTGGGTGCGCTGGGCGTGGTCACCCGGCTCACCCTCGACGTGGTGCCCACCTTCGCCATCCGGCAGTACGTCCGGCTCGGCCTGCCCCGTCACGCCCTGGACGCCGCGCTCGACGGCGCGTACAGCGCGAGTGTCTTCACCGACTGGCGCTCGGACCGGCTCGACCAGGTGTGGCTCAAGCGGCACGCCGACGAGCCGGCGCCCCCAGCGGACTGGCTCGGCACCCGCGCCGCGGACGCGCCGGTCCACCCGGTGCCCGGCATGCCGCCGGAGAACTGCACCATCCAGCTCGGCGAGGCCGGGCCGTGGCACGAGCGGCTGCCGCACTTCCGGCTCGGGTTCACCCCGAGCAGCGGCGACGAACTCCAGTCCGAGTGGCACGTCGGCCGCGCCGACGCCGCCGCGGCGCTCGCCGCGCTGGAGCCGGCCGCCGGGCGGATCGCCGCCGTGCTGCAGATCTGCGAGATACGTACGATCGCCGCCGACGACCTGTGGCTCAGCCCCAACTACGAGCGGGACAGCGTCGCGCTGCACTTCACCTGGATCGGCGACCCGGCGGCGGTGGCGCCGGTGCTGACCGAGGTGGAGGAGCGGCTGGCGCCCTTCGCGCCGCGCCCGCACTGGGGCAAGCTCTTCGACCGCGACCCGGCCACCGGTTATCCCCGGTTCGACGACTTCCGCGCCCTGCTGCGCGAGTTCGACCCGGCCGGGAAGTTCCGCACCGACGAGTTGGACCGATACTTCGCCCGCGACTAGCGGCCGGCCCCGGCCGCCTGGTCGCGCAGGCTGCCGCGCTGCACCGCGCGGCTGATGTCGCTGGGCGAGACGATGCCGACCAGCCGCTGGTCGGTCACCACCAGGGCGCGACCGTCGGCGCACTCGCTGAGCCGGGGGAGCAGCTCGTTGAGCTGCTCGTCCGGGGAGGCGAGCACCAGCTCGTCGGCCCGGCAGGCCACCTCGGCCAGGGTGGTCGAGGCGCGGCGATCGGCCGGGATGCCGCGTACCCGGTCGAGGGTGACCAGGCCGACCGGCCGCCCCTGGTCGGTCAGCGGCAGCGCCGAGTGCCGGTACGCGAAGAGGTAGTGGTCGACGAAGTCAGCCACGGTCATGTCCCCGGAGGCGGTCTGCGGCTGCGGGGTCATCACGTCGGCGACGCGTACCCCGCGCAGGGCGCTGCCCATCCGGGCCTGCCGCTCCTCCATGCCGGCCGCGCCGATCAGGAACCAGCCGATCAGGGCGAGCCAGAGCCCGCCGATCCCCGCCCCGACCAGGAACCGCCACAGCCCGAAGGCGATCAGCACGATGCCGAGCACCCAGCCGGCGCGGGCGGCCACCACCGACGCCTTGGTCCGGTCCCCGGTGGCCTTCCACACCGCGGCCCGCAGCAGCCGCCCGCCGTCCAGCGGCGCGGCCGGCAGCACGTTGAAGATCGCCAGCAGCACGTTGATGCCGGCCAGCCAGGACAGCGCGCCGAGCAGCAGCCCGTGCACCCCGGCCACCGCGAGCAGCACGGCGACGGCCGCGAAGAAGAGCCCGATCAGCAGGCTCACCAGCGGCCCGACCCCGGCGATGCGCAGCTCGGCGCCCGGGTCCTTGGCCTCGCCCTTCAGCTCGGAGACCCCGCCGAACAGCCACAGCGTGATCCCCTCGACCTCGATCCCGTTGCGCTTGGCGATCACCGCGTGCGCCACCTCGTGGGCGAGCAGGCCGACGAAGAAGACCACCGCGGCGGCTAGCCCGGCCGCGCCGTACGCGAGGGCCGAGTGGCCGGGGTAGGAACGCGGGAACAGGCTGGCCGACAGCGCCCAGGCGATCAGCAGGAAGATGACCAGGACGCTCCAGTTGACCCCGACGGGTACGCCCGCGACCCGGCCAAGCCGGAAACTCGCCCTCATGGGTCTGTCATACCCGGCTATCCGTCCCCCATGCCAGGGCGGAAAGTCACGGGCGTGACCATCTGGGGACACCACATCAGTATGCAGTAGGTATGCTGAAAGTATGACGCGCCGCATCACCATCAGCCTGCCCGACGACGTGGCCGCGTACGTCGAGCGCACGCAGGGCAACACGTCCGGTTTCATCGCCGGAATCCTTCGCCGGAAGATGCGCGCCGACAGTCTCCGGGCGAGGTGGGCGCAGCTTGGTTATCTGGTCACCGACCAGGACGTGGAGCGGACGCGGGCTCGCTTGGCCGCCCAGCCGCCGATCAGCGACGAGCAGCACGCGCGGAACCTGGAGTGGCTGAGCCGGTTCGACGACGAGGGGACCGCTGGCGCATGAACGGCCTTGTCCTCGACACCTCTGCCCTGCTCGCGTACGCATCGGGCACAAGTGTCGAGCCCGGTGCCATCCTGACCCTGGCCGAGGAGGATCCCGACCAGCAGGTGTGGATCCCGGCGCTCTGCCTCGGCCAGGCGCAGCTCGAACTGGCCGGCACTCCAGCGGCCGCCATGCTTGATCTTCTCTTC
This sequence comes from Micromonospora solifontis, assembly GCF_003725545.1. Classification (GTDB taxonomy): domain Bacteria; phylum Actinomycetota; class Actinomycetes; order Mycobacteriales; family Micromonosporaceae; genus Micromonospora; species Micromonospora solifontis. Next base: position 24,882 of record NZ_RJLN01000049.1, read on the forward strand.
ACGGCAGACCGGGACATCCAGGTCGCGGTCTATGACGCGGCGACCAGTCGGCGGGTGGCTAGGATCGCGGCCACGTTCTCCGTGCCGCTGGACGTCGCACACGCGGTCGCTACCGCGGTCCTCTATCGCTGCTACCTGGTCACCGGGGACCGAAAGGTGGTCGAGGCGGCGGCACCGCCCGGTTTGGAAATCCTCGACATCAGCGAAACCTGGGCTCGGGGATAGTGGCGAGGTGGCGACAGGCATCGATGAGGATCCGTACCTCTGGCTGGAAGATCTTGATGGTGCGGACGCTGCCGGATGGGTGCGGGACCGCAACGCGGAAACCGTCGCCGCGCTGACCGGGGGCGAGCGGTTCGCCGCCCTGCGGGACGAGATCCGGCAGGTGCTCGACGCCGAGGACCGCATTCCCTACCCGGGCTGGCGCGGGGACCGCTACTACTACAACTTCTGGCAGGACGCCGCGCATCCCCGTGGGCTCTGGCGCCGGACCACCGTTGACCAGTACCGGCGGCGCGAGCCGGAGTGGGACGTGCTGCTCGACGTCGACGCGTTGGCCGCCGACGAGGGGGAGAACTGGGTCTGGAGCGACGTGACGGTGCTGCGGCCCGACTACCGGCGCTGCCTGGTCAGCCTGTCCCGGGGCGGTGCGGACGCGGTGGTGGTGCGCGAGTTCGACCTGGTTCGCCGGGCCTTCGTCGAGGACGGCTTCACCCTTCCCGAGGGCAAGAGCGGGGTCTGCTGGATCGACGCTGATCACATCTACGTGGCCACCGACTTCGGGCCCGGTTCGCTGACCACGTCGGGGTATGCGCGGATCGCCAAACGATGGCGGCGGGGCACCCCGCTGTCCGAGGCCGAGGTCGTCTGCGAGGGCCGCGCGGACGACCTCGTCGTGTACGCCTCGCACGACCGGACGCCCGGCTACGAGCGCGACTTCGTGGGCCGCATCCTGGACTTCTACCGCAGTGAGCACCACCTGCTGACCGAGGCGGGCGAGCGGATCCGGATCGCCGTGCCGGAGGACGCCCAGTGGGACGTGCACCGGGAGTGGCTGGTGATCCGTTTGCGCTCACCATGGGCGGTGGGTGATGCGACCTATCCCGCGGGCGCCCTGCTGGCGACCCGCTTCGACGCCTTCCTCGCCGGTGTGCGGGAGCTGGTGGTGCTCTTCCGGCCGGAGGCGCGCACGGCGTTCAACGGTTACGCCTGGACCCGGAACCATCTGATCCTGGCCACCCTCGCCGACGTGCGGAGCCGGCTGGAGGTGCTGACGCCGGGCGAGACGGGCTGGCGGCGGGAGCCGCTCGCTGGGGTGCCGGCGGATGAGCACAGCTCGATCGTGGAAACGGACCCGGACCTCGGGGATGACTTCCTGCTCGCCTCGGAAGGGTTCCTCCAACCGGCGACGCTGCGGCTCGGGCGGGTCGGCGGTGCCGTCGAGATTCTCAAGCGGGAGCCCGCGTTCTTCGACGCGGGCGGCCTGACGGTACGCCAGTTCTTCGCCACCTCGGCCGACGGCACGCGGGTGCCGTACTTCGTGGTGGGAAACCCCGACGGGCCCGGCGGCCCGGCGCTGCTCACCGGCTACGGCGGATATGAGGTATCCATGACACCGGGCTACGACGGGGTCGTCGGCCGGGGTTGGCTGGCCCGGGGCGGAACGTACGTCATGGCGAACATCCGCGGCGGTGGGGAGTACGGGCCCGAGTGGCACCGCGCGGCGATGCGGGAGAACCGGCCCCGGGCGTACGAGGACTTCGCCGCGGTGGCGGCCGACCTGGTCGAGCGGGGGATCACCACGCCGGCGCGGCTCGGCATCGAGGGTGGCAGCAACGGTGGGCTGCTGATGGGGGCGATGCTGACCCGCTACCCGGCGTCCTTCGGCGCCGTCGTCGCGCACGTGCCGGTGCTGGACATGCGGCGCTATCACCGGCTGCTGGCCGGCGCCTCGTGGATGGCCGAGTACGGCGACCCGGACCGGGAGGCGGACTGGGCCTACCTGCGGGAATACTCGCCGTACCACAACATCCGCAGCGAGCTCGCGTACCCGCCGGTGCTGCTCGTCACCTCCACCCGCGACGATCGGGTGCATCCGGGGCACGCCCGCAAGATGGCGGCCCGGCTGCGTGAGCACGGCCACGACGTGTCCTACTACGAGAACGTCGAGGGCGGGCACGGCGCCGCCGCCAACAACGAGCAGCGCGCGTTCATCTCGGCGCTGACGCTGGAGTTCCTCTGGCGGAAGCTGACCGAGCCGCCGCGCGCCGCCCCACCACGCCAGGGGTCGCCGGACGACGCGGACGAGCGGGCCGCCCGCAAAATCCACCGGTCGAGCTGAAGGCGCTCCAGGCGCAGGGCAAGACCCTGCTCAACGGTCTACGCCGGCAGCTCGCGGAGCGCCGGGCTTGCGCGCGAGGCCGAACTGGCGAGCTCAGCTCCGACCGCTCCGCGCCAGGCGCGGGGTGGGTATGGACGGGCGAGCATCACGCCTCGGTCGAACCTAGTGATCGAGCTTCCTTCGTTTGACGCTCTGGACAAAGCGTGACCACGCCTTTGGTTCGAAGGCGAGGACCGTACCTTCGCGGTCCTTGCTGTCCCGCACGCCGACCTTGCCCGCCAGATTGTCGGCAACCTCGATGCAGTCGCCGGAGCCGTTGCTGCGGGTGCTCTTGCGCCAGGTCACCGGGGCCTGGTTGACCTCTTCCACCCGCGCCGTCCTCTCAAAGCTGGTCGATCGCCCCCTGGATCAGGTCGCGCGACTTCCGGGCACTGGCCGCCGTGGCGACCAGGTGCTCGAAGACGCGGCTGTACTCCCTGACCTGTTGGCCTTCGAGATAGAGGCTACCCGCGCGGGTTTCGACATAGACGACCCCCGGATCGGCTGGCTCCGGGAAGGACAGCACGCTGAAGGCACTGCCCATTGACCCGTACTCGCCTGCGCCGAAGGTCAGGATCTGGATCGTGCGGCCAGGCCGCTCTGCCTCTTCGGCCAGCCGCCGCAACTGCGCCTTGAACGCCTCGGCTCCACCGACCGGTCTCCGCAGGGTCGCCTCGTCCAGCACCACCCAGAGCTTTGGGGGAGTGGCGGAGTTCTGGCGGCGCATCCGCAGCTCAACCCGCCGGTCTACCTCTTCGCTGGGCGCGTCTGGATGCTCAGCGCGGATGACCGCGCGGGCATAGTCGGCCGTTTGCAGAAGACCCGGCACCAGTTGCGGCTGGAAGGCGCGGATCTCCGCCGCCTCCGCTTCCAGTCCGACGTAGACCTCGAACCAGTCCGGCAGTACGTCGTCGTACGCCTGCCACCAGCCGCGCTTGCGGGCGTCCCGGGCGACCTGGACGAGCGCATCAACCTCGTCGCCCTCGACGCCGTACAGCTCAAGGAGCCCGCGGGCGACCGGCGGCATGACGGAGACCTGGGCATTTTCGATGCGGCTCAGCGCCGACTTCGAGATGCCTACCTCCTTGGCGGCCTGGTCTGCGGTCATACCGGTCTGCTCGCGGAGGCGCCGCAGCGCGGCGGCCAGGCGTCGACGTCGGACGGTCGGACTTCCAGTCATGGCTGTCAGTGTCGCCGAACCGGACTGACTTCGCAACGACACGCTCCCTAATCGGGAGTTGCGCAAAGGGTCTGATCCGTCGCACGATGAGTGAGGCTACGGATCGCCTGAGTTACACGGTGCGCTCGGGTTCCGGGCTGTTCGACGGGCCCTGCTGGCGTACTGCTGATCTCAGGCTGCGGTGGCAGGTGCCGGGGTGGGTCCGCCGGTGCGCGGCGGGCCGACGGGCCCGCCCTTCCACGGTTCGATCTCGACGGTGAGAGGCAGGTCCTGTCATGCGCGTGTTTCTCCGGCGTGCCCGGCGTCGCCAGCGGTCGGTCCTCGGGTCGACCTGCTACCGCTCGGCCGCCTACCATCCGCTGCGCCCGTGGCAGGTGCGTGAGCGGCGGTTCCGGCCCACCCCGCTCGGCCGGCGCGGGCTCGACCCGGGGGAGGTGCGGGAATTCCTCGACCGGGTCGCCGGTGACCTGGCCGCCGTCTACGACGCGCTCGCCGAGAGCCGCCGGGAGACCGACCGGATCAAGACCGCGCTGCACCGCTGGCAGTCCGAGCAGGCCCGGGCCCGCCTGGAGCGGAGCGCGGGCCGGTGAGCGAACGTTGGGTCATCCACCTGCCGGTGGTCGTCAGCGACCTGGCCTCCGCGCAGCGGCTCGCCCGGGTGGTGGCGCACTGGACCCACGTCCTGCCGCAGACCGAACCCGGCGGCACGACCGTCTCCCCGGAGGACGAGCAGAACGTCCGCCACTGGGCCTTCTGCGACCGGCTGCTGCCCGGCGGGCAGCGTTGCCTGCTCCGCCCCGACCATGACGGCGAATGCTCCCGCCGGTTCCGGTTGCGGTGAGCGCCGGCCTGTCCGCCCGGCAGGCCGACCCGGTCGAAGCGGCCCTGCCGCCCCGCCTGGCCGCTCAGCGACGGCGGGGGGCCTCGCTGACCACGGTGGGGGAGTACTCGTTGGCCGCCTCGACCGCCCATTCGAGCGCGAAGTCGGCCTCCTCCTCCCAGCCCGGCTCGCCGCCGACGAAGTGCGACCGGCCGGGGAACTCCCGGTAGCTGGTGATCGCGTTGGAGCCCCGGTAGAGGTTGGCGTTGCTGGACACCACCGACGGGGGCACCACGTGGTCCTCGCCGCCGGCGGTCAGCAGCAGCGGGGCCCGATCCTCCCGCTTGGTGTCCACCTTCGTGGCCGCGTCCGGGTTCAGGTTGGCGAACGCCGCCTCGAACAGGACGTGACCCGCGCCGGGTACGGCGTACCGCTCCCAGGCGGCGTCCGACTCCTCCTGGCTGATCGTGTTGCCGAAGGAGTACCGGAACTCCTCGCGGGTGAACGGCACCGCGCGATGGCGGTTGGCCGGGTTGTGCAGGATCGAGTACGAGGAGCGCAACGTGGCGAGCGGCAGCTTCACCACGCCCTTGATCTGGGCGGGGTGGATGGCGACCCCGGCGGCGCCGAGCCCCCGGTCGACCAGCAGTTGGGTGATCAGCCCGCCGAACGAGTGCCCCATGATGATCGGCGGCCGGGGCAGGTCCCGGATGATCGCCGCGTAGTGGTCGACGATGTTGCTGATCCGCTGGTCGGCGATCGGGCTCGGGTCCGCCCGGAGCTGTTCGACCTCCCGGTCCATGCCGGGCCAGGCCGGGGTGAGCACCCGGAAGCCGCGCGCCGCGTACCGGTCGACCCACTTCTCCCAGCTGCGCGAGGTCATCCAGAGTCCGTGGATCAGCACGATCGTGTCGACCCGTCCCGTCGGTACCCCCATGGCCGTTCCCCCGTTCGGTCGCCCTCGGACGAGTGCGTCGGTTACCCGGCCCGGTCGCGCTCACTCCCGGCGGGCACGTGCCCGGCGACGCCCTGGATCAGCAGGTCGAGCCCGAACTCGAAGCGGACGTCGCCGTCGCCGTTCATCAGCTCGTCCAGGTGCTCCTGAAGATGCGGGTAGCTGCCCGGCGGCAGGCTCCGGTAGTAGTCGGTGAGCTGCGTCCGCAGCCGGGCCCACCAGGTCTGCGGGTCCTGGCCGGAGGCGCGGACCTTTTCCGCGTACAGGGCGCCCTCGTAGGCGTCCCCGGCGATGTAGAGGAAGAGCCGGTCCAGGAACCAGGCCGCCGGCTGCGCCGGCACGCCACCGGCCCGCAGGATGGCGAGCAGGCCGTCGGTGACCCGCAGCGCGTTCGGCCCGCTGGGGATGGTGGCCAGCGAGGCGAGCGCCAGCTCGGTGTGCGTGGCGTAGACCCGGTACGCCTGCCGCGCCACGTCCCGGACCTGCTCCCGCCAGTGGTCCGGGTCCGGCTCCGGGACGGTGATCTCCGCGCTGGCCCGGTCGACGAGCAGTTCGAGCAGCTCCTCCCGGCCGGAGACGTGGGCGTACAGGGAGGCCGGGCCGGTGCCCAGTTCCTGGGCGACCCGGCGCATGCTCAGCCCGCCCAGCCCCTCCCGGCTGATCACGGCGAGGGCGGCGTCGACCACCGCCTGCTGGCTGAGCGCCTGTCGGGGCGCGCGGCCGCGGGGCCGGGTACGCCAGGGCGGGGCGGGCTGTTCGCTCACGGACGACCTCCGGATCGGGGACTCGAACATTGTACTTGCCGCGAACGCCGTTCGTTGATAGAACAGTGTTCGTCAACGAACAGTGTTCGCTATCCGATCGGGGGATGTCATGACCACCGAACTCACCGCACCGGCACCGCCGGGCGCCGGGACGGAACCGGAGGGCCACCCCTGGCGCTGGTTCGCCCTGGCGGTGATCCTCGCCGCCGAGGTGATGGACCTGCTCGACGTGCTGGTCACCAACCTCGCCGGCCCGGCCATCCGGGCCGACCTCGGCGGCTCGCCCACCGTGATCCAGTGGATCGGCGCCGGCTACACCCTGGCCATGGCCGTCGGCCTGGTCACCGGCGGCCGTCTCGGCGACCTGTACGGCCGGCGCCGGATGTTCCTGATCGGGGTCCTCGGCTTCACCGCCGCCTCGGCCCTCTGCGCGCTCGCCGGCAGCCCCGGCACGCTGATCGCCGCCCGGGTGGCCCAGGGCCTGTTCGGGGCGGTGCTGCTCCCGCAGGGCCTCGGACTGATCAAGGAGATGTTCCCACCGAAGCAGCTCGCCGCCGCGTTCGGCGCGTTCGGCCCGGTGATGGGGATCTCCGCCGTCGGCGGCCCGATCCTGGCCGGCTGGCTGATCGACGCCGACCTCGCCGGCACCGGCTGGCGCGCCATCTTCCTGATCAACGTCCCGCTCGGCCTGCTCGCCGCCGTCGGCGCGGCGCGCTTCCTGCCCGAGTCCCGCGCCACCCACGCCAGCCGCCTCGACCTGCCCGGCGTCGGGCTCGTCTCGCTCGGCGCCCTGCTCCTGGTGTACCCGCTGGTGCAGGGGCGGGAGCACGACTGGCCCGGCTGGGCCTTCGCCATGCTGGCCGGGGCCGCCGTGGTCTTCGCGGTCTTCGCCGGCTACGAGCTGCGCCGGCAGCGCGCCGGGCGGGACCCGCTGGTGGTGCCCACCCTGTTCCGGCGCCGCGCGTTCACCGGCGGGCTCGTCGCCGGCTTGGCCTTCTTCACCGCGCTCGCCGGTTTCTCGCTGGTGTTCAGCCTCTACCTCCAGCTCGGGCTCGGCTGGTCGCCGCTGCGTACCGGCCTGGCCGGGGTGCCGCAGGCGCTCGGCATGGTGGTCGCCTTCGTCATCGCCGGGGCGGGACTCGCCCAACGGCTCGGCCGGCGGCTCATCCACCTCGGGCTCGTGGTGGTGCTGGCCGGGGTCGCCGGGATGCTGCTCACCCTGCACCTGGCCGGCGACCACGTCACCCCGTGGCGGATGACCCCGGCGCTGCTCGCGGTCGGCTTCGGCATGGGCCTGGTGATGGCGCCGTTCTTCGACATCGTGCTCTCCGGGGTGGAGGAGGGGGAGACCGGCTCCGCCTCCGGCACGCTGACCGCCGTCCAGCAGCTCGGCGGGGCGCTCGGGGTCGCCCTGCTCGGCACCGTCTTCTTCGACGCGCTCGGGCACGGGGTCACGCACGCCGTGCGGCTCACCCTCGTCGCGGAGCTGGGCCTGCTGGTGGTCACGCTCCTCGGCGCGTTCCTGCTGCCGCGCCGGGCAAGGGAAGGGGTCGGCGGCGGGCACTGACGGCACCCGCCCGGGCGGCGCGGCCGCCCCGCCCGGGCGGGCCTGACAAATGTCATGGTCCGAAGGTGACGGTCGTGCCGGGGAACCGGACGCCCGGGGCCGGACCATCATTGTCATGACCGACACCGCACCGGCCGTCGAACTGGCCGGACTCACCAAGACCTTCGGCCCGGTGACCGCCGTCGACGGACTCAGCCTCCGGATCTCCCCGGGCGAGGTGGTGGCCTTCCTCGGCCCCAACGGCGCCGGCAAGACCACCACGGTGGACATGCTTCTCGGCCTGGCCCGCCCGGACGCCGGCGCCGTCCGGCTCTTCGGCGGCACCCCGGCCGAGGCCGTCCGGCTCGGCCGGGTCGCCGCCGTGATGCAGACCGGCGGGTTGCTCAAGGACCTCACCGTCGCCGAGACGGTACGGATGACCGCGCACTTCTACGGCCACACCCGCCCGGTGTCCGAGGTGCTGGAGCGCGCGGGCATCGCCGACATCGCCGACCGGCCGGTGGGCAAGTGCTCCGGCGGCCAGCAGCAGCGGCTGCGGTTCGCCCTGGCGCTGCTGCCGGACCCGGACCTGATGGTGCTGGACGAGCCGACCACCGGGATGGACGTCGAGGGCCGGCGCGACTTCTGGCAGGCGATCCGGGCCGACGCCCGGTCCGGCCGGACCGTCCTCTTCGCCACCCACTACCTGGACGAGGCCGACGCGTACGCGGACCGGATCGTGCTGGTCCGCCAGGGCCGGGTGGTCGCCGACGGGACCACCGCCGAGATCAAGAACCTGGCCGCCGGCCGGCTCGTCCGGGCCACCCTGCCCGGCGCCGACCAGGCCGCGCTGGCCGCGCTTCCCGGCGTGCAGGCGGTCGAGGTACGCGGCGACGCGATCCTCGTGCACACCGAGGACTCCGACCTCGTCGCCCGGCACCTGCTCACCCGGACCGCCGCCCGGGACCTGGAGATCACCTCGCGCAACCTCGAGGACGCGTTCCTCGCCCTGACCACCTCCGCCGCCTGACCGCCGATTCTCTGACACCGGAGCCCGAGATGACCGTCACCACCTCGCCCGCCACCACCTCGACCCGGGCCGGGGACCGCCGGCCGCCCGCCCTGGGCGGGTTCTCGCCGGCCGTACTCGGCATCGAGATCCGCCGGGTGCTGCGCAACCGCCGCACCCTGGTCTTCATCCTGATCATGCCGGCGGTTTTCTTCCTGCTCTTCGGGCTGCCGCAGCGCGGCCAGAACCTGGACAACGGCCTGCCGGTCACCGGCTGGATCATGATCAGCCTGGCCGTCTACGCGGCGATGGTCGCCACCACCAGCGCCGGGGCGGCGGTCGCCACCGAACGGGCGCTGGGCTGGAGCCGGCAGCTGCGGCTCACCCCGCTGCGCCCGGCCGCGTACGTGGCCACCAAGGTGGCCACCGCGATGGTGCTCGGCCTGCTCGGCGTGCTGGTCGAGTTCGCCGTCGGCGCCGCCTCCGGGGTCAAGCTGCCGGTGCACGTCTGGATCGAGTCCGGGCTGACCGCGTGGATCGGCTCGCTGGTGTTCGCCGCCTTCGGCCTCTTCGTCGGCTACCTCGCCCCGGCCGAGAACGTCATGCAGTTCATGGGCCCGGTGCTGGCGATCCTGGCCATGCTGGGTGGCCTGTTCTTCCCGCTCGACATGCTGCCGCACGTGATGCAGCAGATCGCCAAGTTCACCCCCGTGTACGGCGTCGGCCAGCTCGCCCGGTCCCCGCTGACCGGGGACGGGCTGGACTGGGTGGCCGTCGGCAACGTCGCCGCCTGGACCGCCTTCTTCGGCCTCGGCGCGGCCCGACTGTTCCGCCGCGACACCAGCCGGGTCTGACCGGCGGGCGGTGGAGGTTAGCGTGTTCACCGTGGCCCTGCCGGCGGAACGCGCGCAGCAGCCGGTGACCCATTGGCGGTTCACCGGCTGGCTGCTCGCCGCCGTCTGGCTGTTCTTCCTCAACATCCCGCTGCTCACCGCGCTGCACCAGGCCGAGGTCTGGCGACGGGTCCTCGGCGCGACCACGCTTGTCGTCTTCGGCTTCTGCTACGTGTGGGTCTTCCAGTGGGCCCGGGCCCACCGGCTCGCCCACCGGGCCATCCCGCTCGGCCCGGCCTGGGTGGCCCTGGCGCTGCTGGTCGGGCTCGGGCTGGCCGGTATTCCGGGCACCGGGGGCGATTGGCTGACCACCCTGGTCTTCGTCGCCGCGGCGGCGGTGTTCCTGCTGCCGAACCGGCAGGCCCTGGTCGTGGTGGCGCTGGCGGCGCTGACCCCGCCGGTGGCCGCCGCGCTGGTGCCCGGATGGGAGGCGGAGGGCACCGTGGTCTTCGCGGTGCTGCTCGCCTCGTTCGCCATGTTCGGGGTGACCCGGCTGACCCAGCGCAACGCCGAACTCCAGGCCGCCCAGCAGGAGATCCGCCGGCTGGCGGTGGCCGAGGAGCGGGCCCGGACCGCCCGGGACCTGCACGACATCCTCGGGCACTCGCTCACCGTGGTGGCGGTCAAGGCCGAGCTGGCCGGGCGGCTGCTGGAGCTGGACCCGGCCCGCGCGGCCACCGAGATCGCCGACGTGGAGCGGCTGGCCCGGCAGGCGCTCGCCGACGTGCGCGGCACCGTCGGGGCGTACCGGGGGGTGAAACTGGCGACGGAGCTGGCCGGGGCCCGCTCGGCGCTGGCCGCCGCGGGCATCGCCGCGGAGCTGCCGGAGACAGTGCCGTCGCTGCCGGCGGAGCGGGACGAGCTGTTCGGCTGGACGGTCCGCGAGGGCGTGACCAACGTGGTCCGGCACAGCGGGGCGCGGCGGTGCGAGATCCGGGTCGGCCCGGCGACGGTCGAGGTCCGCGACGACGGCCGAGGGCCGGCCGGCGAGCCGGGCGCCGCGGGGCACGGCCTGGTCGGGCTGCGCGAGCGGGCCCGGCGGCTGGACGCCACCGTCACCGTCGGCCGCCGTCCCGACGGCCGGGGCTTCCAGCTCCGGGTGGCCCTGCCGGCGGCGGCCGGCGAGCGGGACGGAGGATGACCCGGTGACCGAACCGATCCGGCTGCTGCTCGCCGACGACCAGGCCCTGGTCCGGGGGGCGCTCGCCGCGCTGCTGTCGCTGGAGCCGGACCTGACCGTGGTCGCCGAGGTGGGCCGCGGCGACGAGGTGGTCCCCGAGGCGCTCCGCACCCGGCCGGACGTGGCCCTGCTCGACGTGGAGATGCCCGGCCTGGACGGGATCGCCGCCACCGGGGCGCTGCGGGCCGCGCTGCCGGACTGCCGGGTGCTGGTGGTGACCACCTTCGGCCGCCCCGGCTTCCTGCGCCGGGCGATGGAGGCCGGCGCGAACGGCTTCGTGGTCAAGGACACCCCGGCCCGGCAGCTCGCCGACGCGGTCCGCCGGGTGCACGCCGGCCTGCGGGTCGTCGACCCGACCCTGGCGGCGGAGACCCTGGCCACCGGGGCGAGCCCGCTGACCGAGCGGGAGACGGAGGTGCTGCGTACCGCCCGGGGCGGCGGGACGGTCGCCGAGCTGGCCGCCACGCTGCACCTGTCCGAGGGGACGGTCCGCAACCATCTCTCCGCGGCGATCGGCAAGACGGGCGCCCGCAACCGGGCCGACGCCGTCCGGGTTGCCGAGGAGAACGGCTGGCTGCTGGGCGGCTGAGGTGAAAGGAGGGGCCCCTTTTTAACAGACGTCTGTTAAAAAGGGGCCCCTCCTTTCAATCCACCACGACGACGGCGGTCCCGGGGCGTACCTCGGCGAGGAGTTGGCGCTGGCCGCTGCGGGTCAGCCGGATGCAGCCGTTGGTGACGTTCTCGCCGAGGGTGTCGTCGTTGTGCCAGCTGTGCAGGCCGATGTGCGCGCCGCGCAGGCCGGTGGGCACCGCGTCCGGGTCGTCGGGGATCGCGCCGAGGGCGAAGATGTCCACCCCGCCGTAGACCTCCTGCGGCGGGGGCGTCCGGCCCAGGATGAAGGTGCGGCCGAGCGGGGTGGACTGCCCCGTCATGCCGAGGCTGACCTGCCAGGAATGGACGGCCCGACCGTCCCGGTACCAGGTGAGCCGGTGCGGCCGGCGTTCCACCACGAGCTGGTCGCGCAGCGTGACCGTGTCCCATCCGCCGGCCGGCAGCCAGGCGATCCGGCGGTTCGCCGACGGCAGCAGCACGGCGGTCCAGCCGACCCGCCGGTCGACGATCGGCATGGTCAGCGGGACGTCGCTGATGGTCGGGGCGAGGAAGGCCCGCGGCCGGCCGCCCGGCGCGTCGTACGCGGCGATGGTGCGTTTCGGCGCGAGTCCCTCGGTGACCGGCCGGGTGTCGGCCGCGCCCGGGTCGGCGGGGAAGCCGCCGGGGGCCGGGTCGTAGGTGACCACCGGCAGGTCGTCGGGCGCGGGGGCGGCGGGCGGCACCGATTCGGTCGGTGTCGGGCTCGGATCGGCCGTCGCCGGCGTGCGGGGCGCGGCGGCCACCGGCGCCGGCGCCGGGCTGACGGTGAGCGCCCGCCCGACCAGCAGCGCGGCCGCCAGCAGCAGCGGTACGCCGAACGCGGCGAGCAGCCAGCCGAGGGTCCACCGTGAAATCAATCGGTCAAACAGCACAAAAGGACTGTAAACGACCGGAAGCCCCGCACTCCGCCGTATCGCGGGGTACGGGGCTCCTGGTCGCGCGAGCGGTCGGATCGGGCCGGCGCGCGTGGGCCGTCGGGTGCGGCCCGGCTCAGGACAGCTTCGCGCCGATGTGGATGGCCACCGCGTCGTGCGCGTTGATGTTCGCCGCGAACCAGCCGGCGGAGTCCACGGTGATCACCGGCCCGCTGCACGAGCCGTTGCTCCAGTCGCCGTGGATGACGTCGCAGTACCGCCCGGCGGGCAGGCCGGTGTAGTACGAGCGGCCGGTGATCGCGAAGTCCTCGTCGTTGATGGTCAGGTAGCCCTTGCCGGCCCGGCTGAAGGCGATGTGCTGGTATCCGTTGTCGTACCAGTTGGCGACCGCCGCGCCCTGGGTGGCGTTGTTGAAGCCGACCATGTTGGCGATGACGCGCCAGCGGTGCTCGCACTCCCAGCCCGAGTAGCAGGTGGTGTTCAGCGTCTTGTTGTTGGCGTCCGAGGGCGGGCCCTGGTCCTTGTTGCTGAACGTGAAGCTCGACATCACCGCCGGGGTGCCGTACGGCCAGGCCAGCATGAAGGCGTTCGCCAGGGCGTACTCGCCGCGGTCCCGGTAGGTGAGCACGCCGCCGTCGCGCTGGGTGTCGTGGTTGTCGGTGAAGACCACCGCCTTGCTGCTCGACAGGTAGCCCCAGGCCTCGCCGAAGTTCTTCAGGTACGCCAGCCGCTCGCTGTTGAACATCCGGGCCAGGTCCTTGCCGTACCGGAACTCGTGCACGTCGCCGTTGCCGGTGTACTCGGTCGGCTGGATCGGCTCCCCGGCGCCGTAGATGACCTCCTGCACCAGGTACGCCGAGCGGGAGAGCTTGCCCTTGATGGCGGCGATGTCGGCGGCCGGCATGTGCTTGCTGGCGTCCAGCCGGAACCCGTCCACGCCGAGCGACAGCAGGTCATTCATGTACGTGGCGAGCCGGGTGCGGACGTAGTCGGTCTCGGTGGCCAGGTCGGCGAGGTTCACCAGCTCGCAGTTCTGCACCTCGTACCGGTCGCCGTAGTTGACGATGTCGTCGTTGCCGTTGCGGCCACAGTGGTGGAAGTCCTGCGACCCGTAGGTGCCCGGGTAGCTGTAGTGGCCGTACGTCGTGCCGGCCCAGCCGGTGCCGCCGTTGTCCTGCCCGGACATGTGGTTGACCACGGTGTCGACGAGGACCTTCACCCCGGCGTTGTGGCAGGTGTTGACCATCGCCTGGAACTCGGCGCGGGTGCCCTTGCGGGACTCGATCCGGTAGCTGACCGGCTGGTAGGCGACCCACCACGGGTTGCCCTTGACGTGCTCCTGGGGCGGCGAGACCTGCACGAAGCCGTAGCCCTTCGGGCCGAGCGTGGCGGTGCACTCGCTGGCCACCGACTTCCAGTTCCATTCGAAGAGCTGGACGATGACCCTCTTGCTGCCGGGGGTGGTCGCGGCGGCCGGGGGTGCCGCCACGGTGGTGGGGACGAGCAGGCCGGCGGCCAGGCCGACGGCGAGAGCTGCCGCGCTTCGGCGTCGATGCATCGGGACTCCTGCGGTGCGGGGGACGGGGACGTGGGGGAGGCGCGGTGCCGGCTTCTTGCAGGACCGGCTGAAATTTTCGGCAAGGTTACAAGCGCGTTGCAATTCCTGTCAACGGATGGAAATGCGTCGTTGCGATCGGCGCCAGATGCGGCTACACGCGCGCCGGGGGCGGCCGGTTCGACGGACCGGCAGAGAAATTCGCCACCGGACTCATCCGCTCGCGACGTCCGTCCGTACTGGAGGGGGAGCAGGCGCTGCGAGAGATCGAGGAGCAGATGGCCCGGGCACAGCAGAACGAGAAGGCCGCGACCGTCCGCACCACCAGCACCAGCCGAGGTGCCCGGACCATGTCGAAACCCGCGATGGCCGCGCTCGGCGGGTCCGTGCTGGCCCTCGCCTGGGCCGGCCTCGAACTGGCCGGCGCGGGCACCACCATGTACGCGTACGGATTCTTCTTCACCGAGTTCTTCGCCGGGGTGGTCGCCCTGGTCTCGCTCAGCCTCACCGTGATGCTGGGGCTGCTCGCCACCGACCGGCTGGTGCTGCTCATCCGGCACCGGGTGCTGCTCCAGTCGGCGCACCGGGCCACCGGGATCCTCGGCGTGGCCGGGCTGGTCTTCCACGTCATCACCAAGATCGCCATCGGCCGGGCCGCCCCGACCGACGCGGTCGTGCCGTTCATCGGCGGCACCGGCCTCTACGTCGGGCTGGGCACCGTCGCCGCCTTCCTCATGGTGAGCGTGCTCTGGACCGGGCTGATCCGGGTCCGCTTCGCCGGGGTCGGTCCCAAGTGGTTCTGGCGCGCGCTGCACTCGATGGCGTACGTCTCCTGGCCGTTCGCGCTGATTCACGGGCTCAACGCCGGCCGCGCCGCGAAGACCTGGGTGGTGCTCAGCTACCTCGCCTGCGTGCTGCTGGTGGTGGTGGCGCTGCTGGTCCGCTTCTCCGTCTACGTCGGCCGGCGCAGCCGGGAGCAGCACCAGGCCGCCGCGCTCAACAAGGCGATGACCGGCCGGGAGGAGAGCCCGGGCCTGCTCGCCGGGCTGACCCGCCGGCGTGCCGGCAGGGAGGAGAAGGAGAGCCGCGCCCGGGGCCGCGAGTCGAGCTGGGCGGAGACCACCGCCACCTGGACCGCGCCGGCCGGCACCGCCCGGCGGCGGGACCCGGAGCGGTTCGCCGTACCGGTGGTGCCGGAGCCCGGGTCGCTGCGCGAGCCGGTCCGGGTCGCCGCCGACCGCCGCCGGCGCGCCGAGGAACCGGTCTCCGGCG
>NZ_RJLN01000005.1 GCF_003725545.1 Micromonospora solifontis
CTCTCGCGGGGCTTTCGCGGGGCTCGGCCCTGTCCGGGCTGGGCCGCTTCGCGGCGCCGGGACCATGTGTAACGACCGGCGGGCCACCATCATTCCCGGTCATCTGCCGGGCGGGACTGCGTCATCCCGCTGGGCGGGGCGGTGGTCTTCCTCGGCCGTACACCGGTGTTCAACGCCCCCGACCCCACCACCATTCCGCCCCCACGATGTCCCCGGTCACACGCGGTCCGGCCCACACGCACAAACCGAACAGGCCATCCTGAAACCGGACCGCCCATCTCGACCTCGTGACCGGGACACCTCAGCCATACCGTGACCCGGCCACAGCCGCGACCGCCCAGCCCAGCCACACCGCGATCGCGCAGCCAGCCCACCACGACCGGGGCAGCCAGCGGCACCGACCGGGCCAACCCAGCCCACCGCCAACCAAACAGCCCTCCCGACCACGATCGGACAAGCACCCACAACTACCTGCCCGACCGGACCGCGGGGCCGGCCGCCGGCGTGATCCGACGCGATATCGCCGACGTGGCGGTATCTGATCCGCTTCTGCCCACGGCAGATCCGCTGCGGGTGAACAGGGGGCGGCGACCGGCCCGGGGGCGGGCAGGGTGGGACGCATGAGGTTGCTGATGCTGGGCGGGACAGGATTCGTCGGTGGGGCCACGGTGCGGGAGGCGCTGCGCCGCGGCTGGTCGGTGACGGTGTTCAACCGGGGATTGCACGGCGAGGTGCCGGCCGGCGTCCACCGGTTGCGCGGGGACCGGACGGCGCCGGACGGGTTGGCGGCGCTCGCCGGTGGCCGGTGGGACCTGGTGGTGGACACCTGGGACGGGGCGCCCCGGGCGGTGCGGGACGCGGCGCGGGCCCTCGTCGACGCGGTTCCGCACTACGTCTATGTGTCCAGCGGGTCGGTGTACGCCGAGCCGGTGCCGGACCGGGTGGGCGAGGACGCCGCGACCGTCGATGCCGAGGCGGACGCGGGCGACGGGGACTACCCGCGCAACAAGTCCGGCGGGGAACGGGCCGCGGTGGAGGTCTACGGTGACCGTGCGTTGCTGGTCCGGGCCGGGCTGATCCTCGGGCCCGGGGAGGACATCGGTCGGCTGCCCTGGTGGCTGCACCGGGTCGCCCGCGGGGGCGAGGTGCTCGCCCCCGGGCCGCGGGACCTGCCGGTGCAGTACATCGACGTCCGTGACCTGGCGATCTGGCTGTTGGACCGGGGCAGCGAGGGCGTCGGTGGGGCGTACAACGCGATCGGTCGGACCGGGCACGCGACGATGGGTGAGCTGCTCGACGCGGCGGTGGCGGCGACCGGGTCGGCCGCCACGCTGCGCTGGACGGACCCGGAGCCGATCCTGGCCGCCGGGGTGGAGCCCTGGAACGACCTGCCGATCTGGGTCCCGCCGGGGCACCCGTACCGCTGGTTGCAGGAGCGGGGCGTCGAGCGGGCGTACGCGGCGGGGCTGGTCTGCCGGCCGGTCGCCGAGACGGTCGACGACACCTGGCGCTGGCTGCGGGCGGTCGGTGGGGTGCCACCGCGCGCCGGGCGACCCGCTCGGGCGGCGGTGGGACTGGCCCCGGAGCGGGAGGCGGCACTGCTGGCGGGCACTGTGACCGGGAGTTGACCGGGCAGGCCCCACAGCGACAGCGGACAGCGAAGACGGAGCTGGTCCGGCGGGTCGGCGTCACGGTCGAGCACCCGGGGCTTGGGGCGCCGGCGTCCACCGCCCGGCCCGGTCATCGCCCGGCCGCTGGCCGGGTACCGACTGGTATGTCCAGCACCTCGTCCACCGACCGGCGCGGGGTGGCGACGCCCGGCTGGCCGTACCCGATCCGCATGACCATCTGTGGCGTGCCGAACCGGCCCAGCGACAGCCGCAGCGCCTCCCGGGCCGCCGGCACCTCGATCGGCTGGGAGATCATCGAGGCGGCCAGGCCGGCGTCGGTCGCGGTGAGCAGCACCCGCTGCAGGGCCTGGCCGGCCATGACCTGGTCGATCGCGGTGTTTCCCGCCGAGCCGAGGACCGCGACCAGGGGCTCCGGCTCGAAGTCCCGGCCGGGAGCCCGGTTGCGTCCGCCGAAGCCGCGCTGGGGCAGCAGGTCCTGCGGTTCGCTCTGCGGGCCGCCGGCCGCCGTCGGCACCCCGTCGGGCGAGGGCTCGGAGCGGATCCAGGCGGCCCGTTCGGCCACGTACGCGGGGTCGCGTTCCAGCACCCGGTGGGCGCTGCGGGCGACCTCCGCGAACGCGTTCACCGCGCTGGTCCCGATCAGCAGCTCCAGCCAGCACTGCTCGGCCCGGGCGGCCTCGCCCAGCCGCCAGCGGGCGTCGGCGGGCACCGGGTCGGGCCAGAACGGGGCGCGGTTGCTGAACCGGCGGCCGATGGCCGCGTACAGGCTCTGCTCGGTCGGGGTGGGACGGCGCGGGACGTCCGGGACCAGCCGGGCCACCACGTCCGGGTCGGCCGGGTACGGGCGGAGCCGGACGCTGGCCGGGGTGCCCGCGACGGCGAGCGCCAGCCGCAGGTTGAACAGCGCCGCCCCGCAGGCGATCCGGGCGCCCCAGCCGCTGGGGTCGGTGGCCGGCAGCCGGCGCAGCGGGTCGACGGAGAGTTCGATCCCGCCGTCGCGCAGCCGGAACCGCCACGGCTGGGTGTTGTGCAGGGACGGCGCCCGGACGGCGTCGACGAGGGCGGCCCTGAGCTGCTCGACGGTGAAGCCGGTGGTCATGATGCTGCTCCTTCCGTGCGGGCCGTGCCGCCCCCGGTTGGTGTACTCCCACGGTGCGTCGACCAGGGGCTTTCCGCGCAGGGCCGGAGGTCCCCTCCTGCTCGGGTCCGTCTGCCCGCCCGCGGCGCGTCCCGGTAGGGACCTTCGACCCGTGCACGAGACCGCCGACAGAGGGTAGAAAGGACGGATGATCCGGGTGTTCCTGCTCGACGACCACGAGGTCGTCCGTCGTGGCCTTGCCGACCTGCTCACCAGCAGCGGCGACATCGAGGTGGTCGGTGAGTCCGGCTCCGCCCAGGAGGCGGCCCGGCGCATCCCCGCGCTCCGCCCCGACGTGGCGATCCTCGACGCCCGGCTGCCCGACGGCAACGGCATCGACGTGTGCCGGGACATCCGTGCCGTGGACTCCTCGATCAAGGGCCTGATCCTCACCTCGTACGAGGATGACGAGGCGCTCTTCGCGGCGATCATGGCCGGCGCCGCCGGCTACGTGCTCAAGCAGATCCGCGGCACCGACCTGGTGGACGCGGTCCGCCGGGTCGCGGCCGGGCAGTCGCTGCTCGACCCGGCCATCACCACCCGGGTGCTGGAGCGCATCCGCAGCGGGGTGGAGCAGCCGCGCGAGCTGAAGAGCCTCACCGAGCAGGAGCGGCGGATCCTGGAGTACGTGGCCGAGGGGCTCACCAACCGGGAGATCGCCGGCAAGATGTTCCTGGCCGAGAAGACCGTGAAGAACTACGTCTCCAGCGTGCTGGCGAAGCTGGGGCTGGAGCGGCGTACCCAGGCGGCGGTGCTCGCCACCCGGCTGCTCGGCAAGAGCCACTGAGGCGGCGGGCCGCGCCGCCCGGTCAGTCGCGCAGCGGGACGCTCCAGCGCAGCTCGGTGCCGTGCGGGACCATCCGGCTGAGCTGGAAGTCCCCGCCGAGGCGCTCGGCGCGCTCGCGCAGGTTGACCAGGCCGCTGCGGGCCGCCTCCGGGTCGCAGCCCACCCCGTCGTCGGTGACCGTGACCGTCACCCAGCCGTCGTCGACCTTCACCTGCACCGACACCCGGTCGGCCCCGGAGTGGCGTACGGCGTTGGAGAGCGCCTCGCGGAGCACGGCGGTGAGTTCGGGGCGGAGCGTGTCCGGGACGGCGCTGTCGATCGGGCCGATCAGCTCCAGGCCGGGGCGGTAGCCCAGCGACTCGGCGGCCACCTCGATCGCGTCACGGATCTCGGTACGCAGTGCGGCGCTCATCGGGGTGCGCAGCTCGAAGATGGTGCGGCGGATGTCCCGGATGGTGGCGTCGAGGTCGTCGACGGCCTGGTTGATCCGCTTGGCCGCCTCGGGGCGGGCGCTCATCGCCCCGCTCTGCAACTGCAGGCCGGTGGCGAACAGCCGCTGGATCACCACGTCGTGCAGGTCGCGGGCGATCCGTTCGCGGTCCTCCAGGACCACCAGCAGCTCCCGCTCCTCCTGGCCGCGGGCCCGCTCCATGGCGAGCGCGGCCTGGCCGGCGAAGCTCCCCAGCAGCGCCACGTCGTCCTCGGCCGCCGGACCGTGGTCGGGGCCGTGCGCGATCACCAGGACGCCGTGCAGGACGTCCGCCGCGGCCAGCGGGGAGACCACCGCCGGCCCGGCGATCACCGGGCGGGGCCAGGGCGCGGCCTCCGCGATGTTCTCCACCATCTCGTGGCGGCGTTCGGTGACCGAGCCGGCGAAGGTGGTCTCGTTGGCCGGCAGCACGGCGCCGACCAGTTCCCGGGCGGCCTCGTCGGCGCCGTCGACCACCTCGACGGTGAACTGGCCCTCGTCCTCGTCGTAGAGCAGAACCAGGGCCAGCTCCGCCTCGGCGACCTCGCGGGCCCGCCGGGCCACCAGGCTCAGCGCGTCGGTGCGGCGCACCTCGCCGAGCAGCACCGAGGTGATCTCGGCGGTGGCGGCCAGCCAGCGTTCCCGCCGGTGGGCCAGCGCGTAGAGGCGGGCGTTCTCGATCGCCACGCCGGCCGCCGCGGCGAGCGCGACCACGATCTCCTCGTCGTCCTCGGTGAACTCGGCCGCCCCCTGCTTCTCGGCCAGGTAGAGGTTGCCGAAGACGTGGTCGCGGATGCGGACCGGCACGCCGAGGAAGCTGTGCATCGGCGGGTGGTGCTTCGGGAAGCCGTACGACTTGGGGTGCTGGGTGATGTCCGGCATGCGCAGCGGCCGCGGGTCGTCGATGAGCAGGCCGAGCACGCCGCGACCGTGCGGCAGATCGCCGATCTTGGCGTGCAGTTCCGCGCCGATGCCGTGGATGATGAAGTCGTGCAGGAGCCGGTCGGGGCCGATCACCCCGAGCGCGCCGTACTTCGCGCCGACCAGTTCGCACGCGGACTCCACGATCCGCTGCAGGGTGCTGCGCAGGTCGAGGTCGGAGCCGATGCCCACCACGGCGTCGAGCAGGGCCCGGAGCCGCTCCCGGCTGGTGACCACCTCACCGACCCGGTCGAGCATCTCCTGGAGCAGTTCGTCGAGCCGGACCCGGGACAGCGGGGTCAGCCCCAGTGACGGGGTGACGTGCTCGTTCCGGGGGTTCGGTGCGCTGGCCACCGGGCGATCTTACCGCCCGGTGGCCGGACCGGACGAGTCCGGTTACGGGAGGTAGTCGCGCACCGCCGAGGTGTCGACGACCTGCGCGGTGTCCAGCCGCGGGGTGTGCGGCGGCCCGGCGTGCGTCGGGTCCGCCAGCCCCAGCCGCATCGAGATGTACGGGTAGCCGAGGTCGGACAGCATGTGCCGGAGCGCGTGGCGGGTGGCCTCGACCTCCACCACGCCGCTGAGCGGGACCAGGGACACCCCGAGGCGGGTGGCGGTGAGCCAGGCGGCGGAGAGGGCCTCGCCGGCCCGCAGCCAGCTGTCCGGTTCGTCCTCGGTGCCCCAGAGGATGCCGTACACGGCGGCCCGGTCGTGCCCGGGACCCACCGGCAGGGTGCCGTGCCGGCCGAAGTCCCGCGCCGGGACAGTGGTCCGCGGCGCCTCCTGGGGCAGCACCTCCGGCGGCAGCCCGGTGCCGGTGCCGGCCCGGCTGGTCCAGTACGCCAGCTCCTCCTGCAGTTGCGGCTCATCGGCCTCGACCGCCGCCGCCTGCTGGGCCGCGCTGGCCAGTTGGATCTTCTGGGTGTCGTCCAGCACTTGGAGGTTGACCCCCTCGCGGGTGGCCGCACGGTCGATCTCGCCGAGCGCGGCGGTGGGGATCGGCTCATCGCTGACCGGCCGGCGGTCGGTACGGCGGACCTGCATGCACTGCACCATGTGCATCGCGTCCGGGTCCGCGCCGGTGTGCTTGAGCCCGGTCAGGCGGGCCAGCAGGTCCGGCTGGTCGGGGTCGGGCAGCCGCTCCACCACCGGTGTCCAGCCCTCGGCGGCCAGCGCCACCCGGGCGTGGTGCAGCGCGGTGCCGCAGCTGACGACCAGCAGCCGGCCCTCCGGGTCCATGGCGCTGAGGTGACGCTCCCGGACCACCCGCAGCTCCAGTCCCTCGTGCAGCACCGTCCAGTGCCACGGCTGGGTGTTGTGCACCGAAGGGGCGTGGCCGGCCATCCCGGCTGCCTCCGCCAGGGCGGTGGTCAGCGGGCGGTCCGTAGCCGGCGTCTCGTGGCTCATCGTCACGACCTTTCCTGTTTTCCCCATCGTGCCCCAGACCGGGGCCGACCGGGCGGGCTTGCCGCTCCATCCTCGGGCATCCCCGGACGGCCCGCACGCCCCGTCCGTCCCGCGCGTCAGGGCCGTTCGACCCCCGGGAATACCCGGGTTTGCCCTACCTGCGACACGGGGCCACTGAGACGATCCGCACGTGGGAGCGGAACCGCGCGAGTGCGTGCCCGAGCACCCGGTGCAGCGGCGCCGGGCGGACTGGTTGAAGTGGGCGCCGCTGACCCTGCTCACGCTGGCCGTGCTGGCCGGCGCCGGGCTGTGGTTCGTCGGGCTGCGCGGGGTGGCTCAGCTGATCTGGGCGGCGGTGACCCTGGTCGCCCTGGTGCCGGCGGTCTGGACCACGTTGCGGCAGCTCTGGCACCGCCAGTTCGGCGTGGACGTGATCGCCGTGCTCGCCCTGGTCGGCGCGCTCCTGGTCCGGGAGTACCTGGCCGGTGCCGTGATCGCGGTGATGGTGGCCACCGGGCAGGCGTTGGAGAACTACGCGCAGCGCCGGGCCACCCGGGACCTGCGGGCGCTGCTGGAACGCGCGCCCCGGCAGGCCCGGCGCCGGACCCCCGGCGGGGGGATCGAGGTGGTGCCGCTGGACCGGATCGCGGTGGGGGACCGGCTGGTGGTCGGTCCGGGCGACGTGGTGCCGGTGGACGGCACCGTCGAGGAGGCCGCGACGCTGGACGAGTCGGTGGTCACCGGCGAGTCGCAGCTGGTCACCCGGGCCGCGGGGGAGCAGGTGGCCAGCGGTGTGGTGAACGCCGGCGCGGGGTTCGGGCTGCGGGCCCGCAAGAACGCGGCGGAGAGCACGTACGCCGGGATCGTCCGGCTGGCCGAGGAGGCCACCGCCCGCAAGGCCCCGATGGTCCGGCTGGCCGACCGGTACGCGGCCGGCTTCGTGCCCTTCACCCTGCTGCTGGCCGGCGCCGCCTGGCTGCTCACCGGCCAGTTCATCCGGGCGGTGGCGGTGCTGGTGGTGGCCACCCCCTGCCCGCTGTTGCTGGCCACCCCGATCGCCATCGTCTCCGGCCTGTCCCGGGTGGCCCGGCGCGGCGTGCTGGTCCGCGACGGTGGTTCGCTGGAGCTGCTGGGCCGGGCCCGCACCCTGCTGATGGACAAGACCGGCACGCTCACCGCCGGCCGCCCGCGCGCCGCGGAGACGGTGGTCGCGCCCGGTGGCGACCGGGACGAGGTGCTGCGGCTGGCCGCCTCCGTCGAACAGCTCTCCCCGCACGTGCTGGCCGCGGCGCTGGTCCGGCAGGCGCGCGAGCAGGGACTGCCGCTGGCCGAGCCGACCGACGTCACGGAGGAGCCGGGGCGCGGGGTGACCGGCCGGGTGGGCGGCCGGCTGGTCCGGGTCGGCCAGCTGTCCGGCGAGCCGCCCGAGTGGGCCCACCGGGTCCGCGAGCGCGCCGAGCTGGCGGGCCGCTCCACCGTCTGGGTCAGCGACGACCGGGCCCCGCTCGGCGCGATCCTGCTCGAGGACCCGGTACGCCCCGACGCCCGGCGCACCGTGCGGCGGCTGCGCGAGGCCGGGCTGAGCCGCCTGGTGATGGTCACCGGCGACCGGCCGCGGACCGCCCGGCAGGTGGCGCAGACCGTCGGCGTGGACGACGTCTGGGCGCAGTGCTCGCCCGGGGAGAAGGTCGACCGGGTCAAGGAGGAGTCGGGCCGCGCGGTCACCGTGATGGTCGGCGACGGGGTGAACGACGCCCCGGCGCTGGCCGAGGCGCACGTCGGGGTGGCGATGGGGGCGACCGGAGCAACGGCCTCGGCCGACGTGGCCGACGCGGTGCTCACCGTGGACCGGCTGGACCGGCTCGCCGACGCCGTCGAGATCGCCCGATACGCCCGCCGCATCGCGGTGCAGAGCGCCACCGTCGGGATGGGCCTCGCGGTGGTCGCGATGGTGGTGGCCGCCGCCGGCGGGCTGCCCCCGGTGGCCGGCGCGTTCCTCCAGGAGGGCATCGACGTGCTGGTGATCCTCAACGCGCTGCGGGCCCTCGGCGGCGGGCTGCGCCGCCGCGATCTCCCGCCGGAGACCCGGGCCCTGCTCGACCGGTACGCGGGCGAGCACGGCGGGGTGCGCGACGTGCTGGACCGGCTGCGGGACACGGCCGACCTGGTGGCGCTGAGCCCGGAGGCGGCGGAGTGCGTACCGGCGCTGCGGGACGTGCACCGGCGGCTGGTCGACGACGTGCTGCCGCACGAGGCGGCCGAGGAGAAGCAGCTCTACCCGGCCCTGGCCGGCCCGTTGGGCAGTGCCGAGGCCACATCGACGATGAGCCGGGCGCACGTGGAGATCAGCCGGCTGGTGGACCGGATCGGCGGCCATCTGGCCCAGCACCCGGACGGCCGGCTGCGCCGCGACGAGGTCCCGGACCTGCTCGCCGCCCTGTACGGCCTGGACGCCGTGCTGCGCCTGCACCTGGCGCAGGAGGAGGAGGACTACTTCTCGCTCAACCCGGAGGAGGGGCCGGCCGCGTCGGGCCAGTGACCTTCGCGCCGGTCTGGCGCCCGCTCGGCGGGTCGCCCGCTCGGCGGGTCGCTCGCTCGGTGGCCCGCTCGCTCGGTGGCCCGCTCGCTCGGTGGCCCGCTCGCTCGGTGGCCCGCTCGCTCGGCGGTCGCGTGTCGTGACGACCCCGCCACCCGGTTCTCAGTGACATGTCGCTGCGACATATTCATGTCTCAGCGACATGTCTGAACAAAGGACAGGGCCTTCCCGCTGGGGTAACGGAGCGTCACGGGCGAAGCGCCGGGGGTGGGAGCGCCGCAGGCGGCGGGAGCGCCGGGGGTGGCAGGGAACTGCGGAGCCGGTCCGCGAAGGGCCGAGGGCGCGAGGGGCGAAGTCCGCAAAGGGGCGAGCGGGAAGGGGCACGGGTCCGCGAGAGACGCGAAGGGCCGAGGGGCGCGAGGGGCGCGGGGCAGGGTCCGCGGTGGGCGAGGGCGCGAGGGGCGAGGGCGCGAGGGGCGAGGGCGCAAGGGGCAGGGTCCGCGAGGGCGTGCGGGGGCGAGGGGCGCGGTCCGGGGAGGAGCGCTGGGGCGGGGCAGCTGCGGATTGGCCCGCCGTGGACCGGTCGGCCACCCGGGTGGGCGCCGACCGGTCCGCGCAGGCTCAGCGTTCCCGGACCACCGCGACGGGGCAGTGTGCGTGGTGGATGAGCTGCTGGCTGACCGACCCGAGCAGCATGCCCCGCAACCCGCCCCGGCCCCGGGTGCCGACCACCACGAGCTGGGCCTCCTGGCTCGCCTCCACCAGCAGCGCGGCCGGGTTGCCCGGGGTCACCCGGATCTCCACCGGGACCTCGGGGAAGGTCTCCCGCCACTGGGCGAGGTCCGCCTCGGCGGCCGCCCGTTCGGTGGCGGTGACCTCCTCCGGATCGAAGCCCGGCGGCACCCACCGCTCACCGGGCGGCTCCCAGACCCGCAGCACCCGCAGCGGTACGTCCCGCTGCGCGGCCCGCTCGACGGCGAAACCGAGCGCCCGCAGCGAGGTCTCCGAGCCGTCCACGCCGACCACCACCGGGCCGGAGGTGGCGGCCTGCCCGTCCCGTACCACCACGACCGGGCAGTGCGCGTGGGCGGTGACGGAGACGGCGGTGGAGCCGGCGAGCAGGCCGCCGAAGCCGCCGTGCCCCCGGCTGCCGAGCACGAGCATGCCAGCCTCGGCGGAGCGTTCCTGGAGCACCAGGGCGGGCGGCCCGTCGAAGACCTCCCCGTGCACGGTGAGGCCGGGCCGCTCGGCGGCGGCGTCCGCCGCCGCCTTGCGGACCAGGTCCTCCACCTGCCGGCGCGCGGTCTCGTCCGGCCAGATGCCGGGCGCGACCCCGGGACCGATCCAGCCGGCCACGGTCAACCACTCGAAGACGTACGCCAACCGGACCGGCCGGCCCGAGCGGCCCGCCTCGTCCATGGCCCAGTCCAGGGCGACCGACGCGTCCGCCGAGCCGTCGTAGCCGACCAGGATCTCCTCGGAACTCATGACTGGCCCCGCAGGCCCTGCTCGGTCTCCCGGATCCACCGCCACTCGGCGACCCGGGGATCGTCCTCGCCGTACCGGCGGGTGTAGTCGCGGCAGGCCTGGCGGGCGTCGACCATCTCCTGGCGGAGGTGGGCGGCGCGGGCGGCGAGCCCCGGCACCCGGTCGATGACGTCGATGACCAGGTGGAAGCGGTCCAGGTCGTTCAGCATGACCATGTCGAACGGCGTGGTGGTGGTGCCCTCCTCCTTGTAGCCGCGCACGTGCAGGTTGTCGTGGTTGGTCCGCCGGTAGGTGAGCCGGTGGATCAGCCACGGGTAACCGTGGTAGGCGAAGATGACCGGCTTGTCGCGGGTGAAGATGGTGTCGAACTCGTTGTCCGGCAGGCCGTGCGGGTGCTCCGACGGCGGCTGCAGCCGCATCAGGTCAACCACGTTGACCACCCGCACCCGCAGCTCCGGCAGGTGCTGGCGGAGCAGGTCGGCGGCGGCCAGCGTCTCCAGCGTCGGCACGTCACCGGCGCAGGCGAGCACCACGTCCGGCTCGCTGCCGTCGTCGGAGCTGGCCCAGTCCCAGATGCCCAGGCCGCGCCGGCAGTGCTGGATCGCCTCGTCCATGGTCAGCCAGTTCGGCGCCGGCTGCTTGCCGGCCACCACCACGTTGATGTAGTGGCGGCTGCGCAGGCAGTGGTCCATGGTGGAGAGCAGGGTGTTGCCGTCCGGCGGCAGGTAGACCCGCACCACCTCGGCCTTCTTGTTGACCACGTGGTCGATGAAGCCGGGGTCCTGGTGCGAGAAGCCGTTGTGGTCCTGCCGCCAGACGTGGCTGGAGAGCAGGTAGTTCAGTGAGGCCACCGGCTCCCGCCAGGGGATGTGCCGGGTCACCTTCAACCACTTGGCGTGCTGGTTGACCATCGAGTCGACGATGTGGATGAACGCCTCGTAGCTGGTGAAGATGCCGTGCCGGCCGGTCAGCAGGTAGCCCTCCAGCCAGCCCTGGCACAGGTGCTCCGAGAGCACCTCCATCACCCGGCCGTCCGGCGAGAGGTGGTCGTCGCCGGGGACCTGGCTGCCGACGAAGGCCCGGTCGGTGACCTCGAAGGCGGCGCCGAGCCGGTTCGAGGCGACCTCGTCCGGCCCGAAGAGGCGGAAGGTCTCCGGGTTGCGGGCGATCACGTCCCGCACCCAGGGGCCGAGCGCGCCGGTCGCCCCGGCCATCGGCTCGCCCGGCTGCTTGACCTCGATCGCGTAGTCGCGGAAGTCGGGCAGGTCCAGGTCGCGCAGCAGCCGGCCGCCGTTGGCCACGGGGTTGGCGCTCATCCGCCGGTCGCCCCTTGGGGGCAGCGAGGCCAGCTCGGCGACCGGGGCGCCGGTGGCGTCGAAGAGCTCCTCCGGCCGGTAGCTGCGCAGCCAGCGCTCCAGCTCGGCCAGGTGCGCCGGGTTGTCGCGTACCTCGGCGATGGGCACCTGGTGGGCGCGGAAGGTGCCCTCGACGTGCTTGCCGTCGACGTCCTTCGGCCCGGTCCAGCCCTTCGGCGTACGCAGCACGATCATGGGCCAGCGGGGACGCTCGACCTGGCCGCCGGAGCGGGCCCGGCGCTGGATTTCGGCGATCTCCTCGACCGCGCGGTCCAGGGTCGCGGCCAGCAGTTGGTGCACCCGGGTCGGGTCGTCGCCCTCGACCACGTACGGCTGGTAGCCGTAGCCGCGCATCAGGTCGAGCAGGTCCTCGCTGGGGATCCGGTCGAGCACGGTGGGGTTGGCGATCTTGTAGCCGTTGAGGTGCAGGATGGGCAGCACCGCCCCGTCCCGGGCCGGGTTGAGGAAGACATTGGACAGCCAGCTGCCCGCCAACGGGCCGGTCTCCGCCTCGCCGTCCCCGATCACGCAGGCCACCAGCAGGTCGGGGTGATCGAACGCGGCCCCGTACGCGTGGCTGAGCGCGTACCCGAGCTCGCCGCCCTCGTGGATCGAACCCGGCACCTCCGGCGCCACGTGGCTGGGGATGCCACCGGGGAAGGAGAACTGGCGGAACAGCCGCTGCATGCCGGTCTCGTCCCGGGGGATGTGGTGGTAGAGCTCGCTGTAGGTGCCCTCCAACCAGGTGTTGGCCACCAGGGCGGGGCCGCCGTGGCCCGGCCCGGTGACGAAGATGGCGGACAGGTCCCGGTCGACGATGACCCGGTTGAGGTGCGCGTAGATGAGGTTGAGGCCGGGGCTGGTGCCCCAGTGCCCCAGCAGGCGCGGCTTGACGTGCTCGGACTTGAGCGGCTCGCGGAGCAGCGGGTTGTCGAGCAGGTAGATCTGCCCCACGGTGAGGTAGTTGGCCGCCCGCCAGTAGGCGTCAAGCCGGCGCAGCTCGTCTTCGGTCAGTGGGCTGTGCAGGTCGAGAGCGGTGTCCATGCTGCGTTAGCCTCTCGCGGCTCGGGGTCTTCTGCCACCCGGGGCGGCGGATCTCCCACCCCGGCAGATCCAGCCTCGTCGCTGCGGCCGGAATTGATCAGGGCCGTTGGTCCCGGGATCCACGGGCGTCACGACCCCTCCCCGCGTTCCGGGTCGATGCCCCGGACGACGATCACCGGGGCGGGCGAGTGGTAGAGCAGGGTCTGGCTGACCTCGCCGAGCATGCCCCGCCACGACTCGTCGCCGCGCGGCCCGACCAGGGCCACCTGCGCCGAGCGGGACTGTTCCAGCAGGACGGTGGCCGGGTCACCGCGGATGGTGTGGCACTCGGTGGCCACCGTGGGGTGCCGTGGCCCGTACCGGGCCACCGCCTCATCCAGCAGGTGGTCGTCCTCGGGGTGCTGGTGCTCGACGACCCGGACGGCGAGCAGCCGGGCGGACCGTCGTCGGGCGCAGTCGAAGGCGTAGCCGAGCGCGACCCGGCCACTCTCCGACCCGTCGAACCCGACCAGCAGCGGCCCCTGCGGCGGCGGCGTCGACCGGCCGACCAGCACCGGGCAGCCGGCCCGGGCGGCGAGCTGCACGGCGGGTGCGTCGGCCGGCACGCAGGTCGGGCAGTCGGACATCCCACCGTCGCCGAGCGCCACCAGGAACGCCGAGTCGGAGGCCCGGATCAGCGCCTCGACCGGGGAGCCCTCGACGATCTCGCCGCTGACCGGCACGGCCGGCTCGGCGGCGGAGGCCACCTGCCCGGCCCGTTGCAGCAGCTCCTCGGCGGCGTCGCGTGATGCGCCGACGGTGGGCGCCTCGAAGGCCGCCGCCCAGTTGAAGGCGTGCAGCAGGTGCAGCGGGCGGCCGTGTGCGGCCGCCTCGCCGACGGCGGCCCGGACCACCTCGAGGTCCTCGTCCGACTGGCCGACGCCGACCACCACCGCGCCGTGGGTGGGTGCGGTCATCCCGCCTCACCTCCCGACCGCGTTCACCTCACCCACGGTAGTCAGCGGGTGGCCCGGCCCGGGTCGGGTCAGCGGAACTGGAGCCGGTTCACGGCGTCGAAGAGCCGGGCGCCGAGCAGCCGGCGGGTGTGCACCATCGCCCAGGCCGCGGCGGTGACCAGGTAGCGGGTGCGTGGCCGGCGGGCGGTCGCCGCCCGTTCGATCACCCGGGCCACCGTCTCCGGCGTCGCCGCGAGCATCCGGTTCTGGTACGACCGCGCCATCACCGTGTCGACGGTGGCGACCATCTTCCGGTACGGCCCGTCCGGGGCGGACCCGGCGCCGAGCGAGGAGGCGGCGACGGCGCCGAAGCCGGTCCGGATCAGCCCCGGTTCGACGATCGCCACGTCCACCCCGAACGGCTGGACCTCCTGGCGCAGCGCGTCGGAGATCGCCTCCACCGCGTACTTGCTGGCGTGGTAGTAGCCGCCGCCGGGGAAGACCAGCCGGCCGCCCATCGAGCTGACGTTGACGATCCGGCCCCGGCCGGCCCGCCGCATGCCGGGCAGCACCAGCTGGGTGAGCCGGCTGAGCCCGAAGACGTTTGTCTCGAACTGGGCGCGGACCCGGTCGAGCGGGGTCTCCTCGATCGGGCCGTACTCGCCGTAGCCGGCGTTGTTGACCAGCACGTCGACCTGGCCGTGCTCGGCCTCCACGGTGGCCACGGCGGCGCGCATGGACGCCTCGTCGGTGACGTCGAGGGGGAGCAGCCGGGCGCCGGTGTCGGCCAGGTCGGCGATCGCCTCGACCTTGCGCGCGGTGGCGTAGACGGTGAGGTCGGGTCGGCGGGCGAGCCGCCGGACGGTGGCGCGGCCGATGCCGGAGGAGGTGCCGGTGATCAGGACGGTGGTCATGTGGGGTCTCCCGGGTGCGGTCGCAGGCCCGCGACGACCAGCGCGACGCCGTCGCGCAGCCGCCGCCGGGGCAGGTCGGGGTCGGTGAGGTCGGCCTCCAGGCCGCGGGTGAGCGCGACCAGCACGTCGGCGACCGCGCGGGCGCGCGGCCCGGCGGCGTCGGCCAGCGTGCCGGCCACCAGGTCGGTCAGCTCCCGGGTGTACGCCTCGACGAGGTCGCCGGTGAGCTTCGTGCTGGCGTCGAGCAGTTCGGCGGCGTGCCGGCTCTCCCGGTGCAGCCGCAGGGTGAGTTCGAGCTTGGCGGCGAGCAGGTCGTGCAGCCGCCGCTCCAGCGTGCCCGCGTCGGCGGCGCTCCGGCGGGCGGCGGCGAGCGACTCGGCGAAGAGCCGCTCGGCCAGCCGCCGGTACGCGTCGTCCTTGTTGCGGACGTACTGGTAGACGGCGGGGCGGGACATTCCGGCCGCCGCCGCGATGTCGTCCATCGTCGTCCGCCGCACGCCGTGCCGGGTGAAGCACTCGTACGCGGCGGTGAGGATCGCTTCCAGCCGCTCGCTCGACATGCTGACAATGATTGCACAAATTGTCAGCTCGTCACAGGTGGCGCCGCTCACCCGGTGCCGGGCGAGGTCGAGGCGAGGGTCGAGGGTGCGCTCAGCGCGGGGTGGGGACCGCCGGGTGGACCCGGACGATCACCGCGGTGGCGTTGTCGTCGCCTCCCTCGTCGAGGGTGGCGGCGAGCAGGGCCTCGGCGGTACGCGCCGGATCCTGGCGGGCGGCCAGCAGGTCCCGCAGCCGGTGGTAGTCGAGCTGGTCGCTGACCCCGTCGGTGCAGAGCAGCCAGGTGTCGCCGGCGCGCAGCGGCACGGCGAGCAGGTCCGGTTCCGGCTTGTCCGGGTGGCCCACGTAGCGCAGCAACTGGTAACGCGCCCGGGCCGCCTCAGGGGAGTCCGCCGGCCACCAGCCGTGCACCACGCCCAGCCAGGCCATGGTGTGGTCCACCGTGATCAGCTCCAGCAGCCCGTCCCGCAGCCGGTACGCCCGCGAGTCGCCGAGCTGGACCAGCCATCCCTGGCCGGTCTCGGGCTCGACGACCATGGCGGTCAGCGTGCAGCCGGTGAGCCCGGCGACGGCCGCCCCGGCCCGGCGTACCCGGAGTTGGGCCTCGGCCGTCGCGGCGCGCAGCGCGGCCGGGTCGACGGCCGGCCAGCCGCCGCGGACCTGGTCGACGAAGGTGCTCATCGCGGTGGCGCCGGCGACCCGGCTGCCCTCGCCGTCGCCCATGCCGTCGGCGACCCCCGCGAGCGGCAGTTCCGGATCGAGGTGCAGCACGTCGAAGTTCTCGGGGTAGCGGTGCCCGACCACGCTGCCCCCGGCGATCTCCAGGCCGAGCCACCCGACCGTCAGCCGGCGGGCGGCCTCGACGGGTCGGTCCAGGGGGCGACGGCGGAACACCAGCGGACCGTAGCACCGGCCGGGGCGCGGCCGGGCGTCATGGAGTTCGTGTTTCCTGTCAACCAGGGTTGACAGGACTTCCCTTGTCAACCTATGTTGACAACATGAGTCAGGCGACGGAACTCGCGGCGGCCGCCGGCAGCACCGACCCGAAGGTCGGGCTCCGCGCGGTGCTCGCCCTGCGCCGGCTGCTCGAGCGACTCGAGGTGATCCAGGTCGACAACGCCCGACGACAGGGCTGGTCCTGGCAGGAGATCGCCGACGCGCTCGAGGTCAGCCGGCAGGCGGTCCACAAGAAGCACGCCGGGCGACCGGCGGTACGGGGAAGCTGGGAGGCGTGATGTTCGAACGGTTCACCGACCGGGCCCGGGCCGTGGTCCGGCACGCGGTCGACGAGGCCCGCGCCGAGGGTCGGCGCCCGGTCGGCACCGAGCACCTGCTGCTCGGCGTGCTGTCCGACGGCGACAACCTGGCCGTCCGGGTGCTCTCGGACAGCGGTGTCCGGGCCGAGGAACTGCGCGCCGCGGTGGCCCGGCACACCGCGGCCGGCGTCGACGGCCTGGGCGAGGCGGACGCCGCCGCGCTGCGCGAGATCGGCATCGACCTCGCCGCGATCGTCGCGCGGATCGAGGAGTCGTTCGGTCCGGACGCGCTGCGCGAGGCCCCACCCGCCCCGCGCCGCTGGTGGGGCGGCCGGCGCCGGCCCGACGACGGCCGGTTCTCGCCCCGGGCCAAGAAGGTGCTGGAGCTGTCCCTGCGCGAGGCGCTGCGACTGCGGCACCATCACATCGGTACCGAGCACATCCTGCTCGGCCTGCTCCGGGAGGGGAACGGCCTCGCCGCGCTGGTGCTCACCGAGGCCGGCGCCGACCTCGACGACCTGCGCCGCCGGGTGGAGGCCGCACTGCGTACGGCGGCCTGAGCGGCCTGCCCCGTCGCGGCCGCGGTCAAACCTGTTTGCCGTCCTTGCGACATCGTCCGCCGTCGGCTCGCTGACCCGCCGGATCTGCTGCACACTGGCGCCGTGGACGGTGGAGAGGACAAGCGCCCGGTGACCGCAGACAACCCCGCGCCGCGCTCCGCGGTGGTGGTCAACCCTGCCAAGGTGACCGATCTCGACAACTTCCGCGAAACCGTGGACGGCGCCCTCGAGGCCGCCGGCTGGCCCGCGCCGACCTGGTACGAGACCACGGTGGAGGACCCGGGTCGCGGGCAGGCCGAGGCCGCCGTCAAGGCCGGCGCGGAGGTGGTCTTCGCCTGCGGCGGTGACGGCACCGTGATGGCCTGCGTCACCGCGCTGGCCGGCACCGACGTCGCGCTCGCCGTGCTGCCGCAGGGCACCGGCAACCTGCTCGCCGCCAACCTCGGCCTCTCCAACGACCTGGCCGCCGGCTTGGAGGTCGCCATCGAGCGGGGCATGCGCCGGCTCGACGTCGGCGTCGTCGGCGACAGCTGCTTCGCGGTGATGGCCGGCATGGGCTTCGACGCGCAGATGCTCGACTCCACCTCCGAGACGACCAAGAAGCGGATCGGCTGGCCCGCGTACCTCGTGGGGGCCGCCCGGCACCTGCGGGACCGGCCGATGCGGGTGTCCATCCGGATCGACGGGGGCCCGCCGCTGCGCCGCCGGGCCCGCTCGGTCCTGGTCGCCAACGTCGGCCGCCTGCAGGGCGGCGTACGCCTGCTCACCGACGCCGAGCCGGACGACGGCTGGTTCGACGTGGCGGTGCTGACGCCGCGGACGCTGGGGCACTGGCTGGCGATGGGCTGGGCACTGGTGCGCCGCCGCGGCAGCGTGCCCCGGATGGAGGTGCTCCGGGCCCGCAAGGTCGAGATCACCAGCAACCGGAGCCAGCCCCGGCAGCTCGACGGCGACCTGATCGAGCCGGGCCGGTCGCTGACCGCCGAGATCCGGCCCGAGTCGCTCTGGCTCTGCGTGCCGCGACCCGAGCGTGACCCCGACCTGTCGGTGGACGCCGACGCGGCGGCCAAGCGCGGTGAGCGGTTGGTCGAGCAGGCCCGCCGTGAGTAGCACCAAACTGGTCCCCGAGACCCGGTTGATGTCGGAGGAGGAACTCTCCGCCGACGACGCCTGGCGTACCCTGCGCCGGCACGGCGGCTGGTGCCTGCTCCGGGACGCCTTCATCCGGTTCCGCTACGGCGACGGCTTCAGCCACTCGCGGGCGTTCGCCCTTCAGCTCTGCCTGGCCGTGGTGCCGTTCCTGATCGCGCTCACCGGCCTGATCTCCGACCTCGGGGCCGACGAGGGCGGCAAGGTGGTCGCCGACACCGTCCTGGCGCTCACCCCCGGGCAGAGCGAATCCGTGGTGCAGGAGCTGCTCGGCGACGGCCAGCACACCGAGCGGGCCGGCGAACTGGCCCTGGCCCTCGGTCTGATCACCGGGCTGGTCGCGCTCACCACCGTGATGGCCCAGATCGAGCGGGGCGCCAACCGGATCTACGGCGTCGAACGCGACCGGCCGGCCCTGGCCAAGTACCTCCGCGCCGCCGTCCTCGCCCTGGTCGCCGGGGTGCCCGCGCTGACCGGGTTCCTGATCCTGGTGGGCGGCCGGGCGATGGGCGACTCGGTGCAGCGGCACTACGAGTGGGGGACCTTCGCCAACGCCGCCTGGGACGTCATCCGCTGGCCGCTCAGCCTGGGGCTGACCGTGCTGGCCGTGGCGGCGCTGTTCCGGCACGCCCCCCGGCGCAACCAGCCGGGCCTCTCCTGGCTCTTCTTCGGCGCCGGGATCGCCACCGTGCTCTGGTGGCTGGCCAGCCTGCTGCTCGCCGCGTACGTGAAGTACAGCGGCGGGTTCGGGCAGACCTACGGGGCGCTCACCGGGATGATGGCCCTGCTGCTCTGGGCCAACCTGACCGGGATGGCGCTCTTCGGCGGCCTGGCCTTCGCCGCCCAGCTGGAGGCGATGCGGATCGGCGTGGAGGAGCCCGCCCAGCCCGACCGCTGGGAGCCGGAGGCGGAGGTCGCGCGCGCGGAGGTGCTCGACACCGGCGAGATGACCGCGCTCTGACGGCCGACGGCCGCGTGTAGCGGGGGCCGGAATCGGGTACAGCGCGCCTCGCAGCTGAAAAGGGAGGTGCTCAGGTGACCGCGGTCAAGGAGGCGGCCCGGCGGCCGCTCGGCCATTTCGCCGAGCGGAGCGTCGCGGGCCTGCTCGCCGTCGCCGGCGCGGGTGTCGGGTTCGGCGTGCTGCTGATGCTCGTGCGGTTCCACTGGGGGCCGCTCTACCACGCCGACCACGAGGCGGCCGAGTGGTTCAACAACCTCGTGGCGCCGCACCACCCCGTGGTCACCGTGCTCAAGGCGATCAGCGACCTGGGCGGCCGACCGGTGCTGATCTGGCTGGTCACCATCGCCGTGATCAGCCTGCTGATCCGCCGCCAGTCCCGGCTGGCCGCGTACCTGATCATCACCGGGGTCGGTGGGCTGATCCTCGACCCGTCGCTGAAGGCGCTGGTCGGTCGGCTCCGCCCGGTGGTGGACGTGCCGATCACCCACGCCCCCGGCAACAGCTTCCCGAGCGGTCACGCGCTCGGCTCGTTCGTCGCGTACGGGGCGCTGCTGCTGGTCTTCCTGCCGGCGATGCGACCCCGCTGGCGCAAGCCGGCCATCGCGGTCGTCGCCGTGCTGGTCGTCCTGATCGGGCTGACCCGGATCGCGCTGGGCGTGCACTTCGTCTCCGACGTGCTCGGCGGCTGGCTGCTCGGCGCCCTCTGGCTCGGCGTCAGCGCGTACGCCTTCCGGCTCTGGCGGCGGGAGCGGGGCCGCACCGTGCCGCCGATCAGCGAGGGCCTGGAACCGGAGGCCGGGGAGGAGATCAAGCCCGCACCGGCCGAGGAGCGGTTGCTGGACCACCCCCGCTCGGCCGTCGCCGAGCTGCTGGTCGGCTGGGTCCTCGTGTTCGGCGCCCTCTACGCCTTCGGCATGTACGTCAGCTACCACGCCAAGGGCACCGTCTTCGACACGCTGGACACCGAGGTCCCGCAGTGGTTCGCCGCCCGGCGCACCGACCAGCTCACCGAGCTGAGCTGGTGGTGGAGCAAGTTCGGCGACACCCACGCGATCCTGCTGGTCTCGCTGGTCTTCTGCCCGCTGGTGCTGGCGGTCTGGCGGCGCTGGCGGCCGGTGCTCTTCGTGGTGCTGGCGATGTTCGGTGAGCTCAGCCTCTTCCTGGCCAGCGCCCGGGTGGTCGAGCGCCCCCGGCCGCCGGTGGAGAACCTGGACGGCCAGATGCCCACCTCGTCGTTCCCGTCCGGGCACATCGCGGCCACCATCTGCCTGTGGAGCGCGATGGCGATCATCGTGTTCGTCCGTACCGACCGCTGGTGGCGGTGGCTCTTCGTGGCGATGGCGGTGATCATGCCGGTCGGGGTGGCCATCTCCCGGATGTACCGGGGCATGCACCACCCGACCGACTTCATGGGCGCGATCCTGCTGGGCGGGCTGTGGATCCCGCTGCTCTACTGGGTGGTCCGCCCGAACGCCGATGTGTACCAGGGCAACCGGCCGGCGATCGAGTCCGAGCAGGTGCACGAGCTGGACGACGAGCTGGCCAAGGCCGGCCGGGAGGGCTGACCGGGCGCCATGCTGCGGGTGATGACCTGGAACATCCGTACCGGCGGGCGGGACCGCGACGGGACCGACCGCTGGGACCGGATCGTCGCGGTCGTCGCCGCGCAGCGCCCCGACGTGCTGGCCCTGCAGGAGCTGCGCGGCCTGGACCGGGGCGGACGGCTGACCGACCTGGCGGGCCGGCTGGGCATGGCGCCGCACCTGGCCCGGTCCTGCTTCGGGCAGCCGGTGGCGGTGCTGGTCCGCGCGCCGCTGCGGGTGCTCCGGTCCGGCCGGGTGCGCCGTCCCTTCCACCACGCCGCGGCCCGGGTCGAGGTGGCCACCTCGACCGGGCCGCTGACCGTGCTCAGCACCCACCTGAACCCGTACTCCGGCGGCCGGCGGCGGATGGAGGCCGACTGGCTGGCGGCGACGGTCCGGCGCACCGGGGGCCCGCCGGCCCTGCTCGCCGGGGACCTGAACACCCTCGAACCGGCGGTCGACCATACCGCCCGGCTGGCCGGCCTCACCGAGCTCTACCGGCGGCGGCACCTGCGCCGCGACGGCCGTACCGTCGACACCCGCGCGGTGGCCCGGCTGCTCGACGCCGGTCTGGTCGACCTCTGGCCGCACCTCGGCGGCACCGAGCCGGACGGGCTGACCGTGCCGACCGGGTACGCCGGGGCGGAGTTCGCCGCGATGCGGCTGGACTACCTGCTCGCCACCCCGGACCTCGCGGCCCTGACCGACGCGGTCCGGGTGATCCGCGACGCCCCGGCGGACACCGCCTCCGACCACTACCCGGTCCTGGCCGACCTGGCGCTGGATCCGGCCTGACGCGCGTCCCCCGCCCCGCCTCGCCCCGGCGAGGGGCCAGGTTCACGGAAAGAGTGGCCTTGGCTGCTCGTGCGGCCACTCTTTCCGCGAACTTGCGCGGATCTTCGGGCGCGGCGCGGCGCGGCGAAACCCGAGTTCGCCTGGCCGGCCGCGGGGCGGCGGTCGCCCGAGCTGTCAGAGGATGAGGTTCAGCAGGACGGTGAGCACCACCGAGGCGAGGATCGAGAAGAGGATCATCAACAGGCAGCCGAGCCCGCCGCCGAGAGGCCGGATCTCCGTGTTCCCGATACGCATGGACTCACCTTTCCAGGACGGGCGCCAGCAGGGCGCGGATCGCGTCGGCGACCTGCGCGGGGGCGGTGGTGGCCACGTTGTGCGCGGCGGCCGGCACGGTGACCGACCGGCCGTCGGGCACGAGCCGGGCGGCCTGCTCGCGCCAGCGTGCCGGGGCGACGGGGTCCCGGGCGCCGCCGAGCACCAGCGCCGGCGCGGCGACCCGGACCAGGTCCGCCTCGACCGCGTTGCGGACCGAGTGGGACAGGGTGGCGACGACCCGCCAGGGCCGGGCGTCCCACCCGTCCCGGAACAGGATCGGCGCCTGCAACGGGGCCTCGCGCAGGGCGTCGACCAGCCAGCGGCTGAGCTGTCCCCGGCGGCTGCGGGCGGCTGGGTCGCTGGTCGGGCCGGCCAGCACCAGGGCGCGGACCAGGTCCGGGCGGCGGGCGGCGAGCGCGGCGACCACCTCCGCGCCGAACGAGTGCCCCACCAGGCAGACCGGGTCCAGCCGGTACGCGTCCAGCCAGGCCGCCAGGTGCGCGGCGTGCCGGGACACGTCGTACGCGGTGCCGGGGCGTTGGGTGAGCCCGAATCCGGGCAGGTCCGGCACGTACACCGGATGGGTGGGGGAGAGGGCGACGGCCAGCGGGGTGAGGTAGCGGTGCGAGACGGCGAGCCCGTGCACCAGCACCACGGCCGGGGTGCCGCCGACCGGGTCGGTCGAGCGGCGGGTGTGCGTCCGCAACCCGGCGACGAGCCGGAACTCGCTGATCAGGCCGGCCGCCGGCCGGGGCGCGGCGAGGGCGAGGCGCAGTCCCGCCACGCCGAAGCGCCCGGGTGGCGACGGCCGGAGAGCGCGGCCGGCGCTCCCCGGTCGCGTCGTCCGCAGCGTCACAGCTCGCGGAGCCGGGGCAGCAGCTCCTCCTGCGCCCAGTCCAGGAACATCGGCTGGCTGTCGCCGCCGACCTGCACGAGCGCCACATGGGTGAACCCGGCGTCGACGAACTTCTTGAACGCCTCGACGTGCCGGTCGACGTCCGGCCCGCAGGGGATGCCCTGCGCCACGTCGTCCTCGCGGACGAACTGGGTGGCCGCCGCGAACGCGTCCGGGTCGGGCAGGTCCGCGTTGACCTTCCAGCCCAGCCCGAACCAGCGGAACTGGTCGTGGGCGATCTTGCGGCACTCCGCCTCGTCCGGGCCGTAGCAGATGGCCACCTGGCCGTAGCGGGGGCGGCCCGCGCCGCCGGCCTCCTCGTACATCTCGATCAGGTGCGGCAGTGGGTCGGTGGCGATGAGCCCGTCGCCGTACTCGGCGGCGAGGGTGGCCGACTGCCGGCCGGAGGCGGCGACGGCCATCGGCACGGGACGTTCCGGCCGGTCCCAGACGTACGCGTCGGGTACCTCGAAGTGGTTGCCGGAGAAGGTCAGCGACTCGCCGTTGAGCAGGGGCCGGATGATCTGCAGCGCTTCCTCGAACATCTCGTGCCGCTGCTGCACGTGCGGCCAGCCGCCGATCACGTGCTCGTTGAGGTTCTCCCCGGCGCCCAGGCCGAGGGTGAACCGGCCGTCCGAGAGCATCCCGATGGTGCTGGCCTTCTGTGCCACCACGGCCGGGTGGTAGCGCCGGATCGGGCAGGTCACGAAGGAGAGCAGTTCGGCCCGGCTGGTGGCGTGCGCGACCGCGCCGAGCACCGACCAGGCGTACGGGGAGTGGCCCTGGGTGCCGAGCCAGGGGCTGTAGTGGTCGGACATGACCAGGTGGTCGAAGCCGGCGGCCTCGGCGCGGATGGCGTGGTCGACCAGCTGCTTCGGGCCGGCCTGTTCGCACATGAGGGTGTAGCCGACGTTGACCATGGCGCATCTCCTTCCGGGCGGATCGTCACCGGATACCCCGGCCCACGCGGGCCAACCCTGGAGTCCGCTTTCCGGGTCGCGGTGCGTCTTGACGCCGGGAGGGACGGTGCCTACAGTCCGCCTTAACCGGTTCAGACCGGGGTGGCGCTACATCCTGTGGTGGGGATGACCGCCCCTGTGGCGGCCCGTGGCGACACGGGCCGCCACAGGCCACCGCCCCGAGGATCGGCGAACTTAACCGGTTGCTTTCCGTGATCCATCGCCCTACGCTGATGCCTGCGTCCGCCGGGAACCGGGCGGCGGCTGTCGGGCTCGGCCGCCTTCGTCACCACCACCGCACCCCCCACCTGGGCACGGGGGAGACCTCCCTGAGGACAGCCATGAAGAAGTTGCTCTCCGTCGCGGGCGCCGCCCTGCTGACGGTTCTCGCCGCCGTCTTCGCCTTCGGGCAGCCGGCGCACGCCGCCGCCGGCTTCTCCGTCTCGAACGGGCGGCTCTACGACGCCAACGGCAACGAGTTCATCATGCGCGGGGTCAACCACGCGCACACCTGGTACCCGCAGCAGACCAGCTCGTTCGCCAACATCAAGGCGCTCGGCGCGAACACCGTCCGGGTGGTGCTGGCCAGCGGCGACCGCTGGGCCAAGAACGACACCGCCGACGTCGCCAACGTCATCTCGCTGTGCAAGGCCAACAAGCTGATCTGCGTCCTGGAGGTGCACGACACCACCGGATACGGCGAGCAGAGCGGCGCGATCACCCTGGACCGCGCGGTCGACTACTGGCTGAGCATCGCCAGCGCCCTGCAGGGCCAGGAGAAGTACGTCATCGTCAACATCGGCAACGAGCCGTACGGCAACCAGGGCTACGGCACCTGGGCCACCGACACCGCCAATGCGATCAAGCGGCTGCGCGCCGGCGGCCTGGCCCACACGATCATGGTGGACGGCCCGAACTGGGGCCAGGACTGGTCCTTCACCATGCGGGACAACGCCAGCACGGTCTTCAACGCCGACCCGCAGAAGAACACGGTCTTCTCGATCCACATGTACGGCGTCTTCGACACCGCCGCGGAGATCACCGACTATTTGGGCCGGTTCCGCAGCGCCGGACTGCCCATCGTGGTCGGTGAGTTCGGCTTCAACCACTCCGACGGCAACCCGGACGAGGACACCATCATGGCCTACAGCCAGGCCAACGGGATCGGCTACCTCGGCTGGTCGTGGAGCGGCAACGGCGGCGGCGTCGAGTACCTCGACATGGCCACCAACTTCGACCCGAACCAGCTGACCAGCTGGGGCCAGCGGATCTTCAACGGGGCCAACGGCATCAAGTCCACCGCCAAGGAGGCGTCGGTCTACTCCGGCGTCACCCCCACCACGCCGCCCCCGACGACGACCCCGCCGACCACGCCGCCGCCCACCACCGCGCCGCCGACCACCCCGCCGCCCAGCGGCGGCTGCACCGCCAGCTACACGATCGTCAACTCCTGGCAGGGCGGCTTCCAGGGCGAGGTGAAGGTGACCGCCGGCTCGGCCGCCATCAACGGCTGGACGACGAAGTGGACCTTCGCCAACGGCCAGACCGTCACCCAGTCGTGGAACGCCACGATCAGCGGCAGCGGGTCGACGTACACCGCCCGCAACGTGGACTACAACGGCCGGCTCGGTGCCGGGTCCAGCACCAGCTTCGGTTTCATCGGCAGCTGGAACGGCACCAACTCGGTGCCCGCGGTGACCTGCACCGCGAGCTGACCGCCGTCGTACCACCGGTGGCCGGGTCCGCGCGGACCCGGCCACCCCCTTTTCCGGTACGTCGGCGGTGCGGCGATCTGGGGTGTCAGCCGGCGGCGCAGGAGACCGTCGGCCAAGTCCAGTTGCCGTTGTGCTGGATGGTGACCCCGAAGTTGTTCCCGCTGCCGTTGGGCCTGGCGACCATGGTCTGGGCGTTGGTCCAGGTGGCATTGACGTTCCAGGTGGCGATGACCTTCGCGGGGTACGGGATGTTCATCGTGACGGTCCAGGTGTTGGTGCCGGACACTGAGACGTTGAGGTTGTAGCGGTCGTACCACTGCTGGCCGGCCGACAGCGTCGCCGTGCAGCTACCGCCACCGCCACCGCCACCGCCACCGCCGCCGCCGTCGCCGTCCGGGGCCACGGCGCGGCCGGTCTGCGGCGAGATCATGCCGGCGCAGAGCCCGCGACTGGCCAGGACCTGGGCGATGCGCGGGATCGCCGCGAGCGTGTTGGCGGGCCACTCGTGCATGAGGATGATCTGTCCGTTGGTCAGCCGGCCGACGGCCTGCACGATCGCGTCGACGCTCGCGCCGTTCCAGTCCTGCGAGTCGACGTCCCAGATGATCTCGGTCAGGCCGTACTTCGTCTCCACCGACCGCAGCGTCGAGTTGGTCTCGCCGTACGGCGGACGGAACAACTTCGGCGTGCCGCCGCCCGCGTTGGCGATGGCCTGCTGGGTCCGGGAGATCTCGGAATCGATCTGGGCCTGGCCCTGCTGGACCAGGTGCGGGTGCGTGTAGCTGTGGTTGCCGACCCACATGCCGGCGTCGACCTGGGCCCGGACCTGGGCCGGGTAGGCGGCCGCGTACTGGCCCTCGTTGAACATCGTGGCCCGCAACCCGTTCTGCCGTAGCGCGTTGAGCAGGGCCGGGGTCTTGTCGTTGGACGGGCCGTCGTCGAAGGTCAGCCCGACGTATCCGGCGCAGGCGGCGGCTTGTGCCGGTGCGGCGGTGGTGGTCAGGGTGCCGACGACCCCGCCGGCGACGACCAGCGCGGCGGCGGCGAGGCCGGCGATCAGGGACCGCTTCTCGGGGTGTGGTGTGGTACGCATCCGGATGGCTCCTCCGCATCGATGGCGGTCGAGGTATTCGGTGGCGACAGTATTGGCTCGCCGCTTCCGCCATGTCAACGACTTCCGGAAGTCCGGCGCGGGCCCTCCCGAGCACAGCGCGCCTGCGGGGCGAACATCCACACTGCGCGGCCCGAAACTTTTCGGACCCGTTCCGGACGTGCCGCTACCCGACCTCGGTGAGCTCCAGCAGCAGCGCCTGCTCCGGATGCAGGGCCGGCAGTTGCAGGCCCACGGCCGCCAGCACCGACCCGCTCAGCGTCACCCCGTCGCCCGGCGACAGCCAGCCGGGTTCGGTGAGCTGGAGTACCGCCGGCTCGGGGACCCCGGCCGGCGGCCGCACCCGGTAGCGCCGGGACGGATCCAGGCCGGGTAGCCGCAGCACGCCGGGCACCTGCGCCACCGAGGTGGCCAGCCGGGAGATCGCGTACACCGCGTGGGAACGGTCGTGGGCGACCACGCCGTGCGCGTGGACGGCCGGGTCCGGGTGGTCCACCCGGACCACCCGGCCGCCGTGCAGCAGCGGTCGCAGCCGCTTGTGCAGCGCCACCCAGGCGGTGAGCTCGGCCCGCTCGGCGGCGGTGATCCCGCTGATGTCCCACTCGATGCCGTGGTGACCGAAGAGCGCGGTGACGGCCCGGAAGCCCAGGTCGTGCACCCGGTGGGTGGTGTGCGAGCGTTCCGGTCCGATGTGGGTGCCGACCAGCTCGGGCGGGAGCAGCAGCCCGGTCCAGCGCTGGATCGACAGCCGCTCCAGCGCGTCGTTGCAGTCGCTGGCCCAGACCCGGTCGGTGCGGCGCAGGATCTCCAGGTCGACCCGGGCCCCGCCGGAGGAACAGCTTTCGATCTCCAGCCGCGGGTGCCGGGCGCGCAGTTCGTCCAGCAGCCGGTAGACCGCCACGGTCTGCGCGTGCACCCCGGGCCGGCCGGCGTGCCCGGCCTCGGTGAGGTCCCGGTTGTGGTCCCACTTCAGGTACGCGATCCCGTCGTGCCCGGTCAGCACGGCGTCCAGCCGGGACAGCAGGTGCGCGTACGCGTCGGGGTGGGCCAGGTCGAGCACCTGCTGGTGCCGCCACGGCAGGGGGAGCCGGCCGGGGGTCTGCAGCACCCAGTCCGGGTGGGCCCGGAACAGGTCCGAGTCCGGGTTGACCATCTCCGGTTCGACCCAGAGCCCGAACTGCATGCCGTACCCGCGGACATGGTCGATGAGCGGTTGTAGCCCGTCCGGCCAGACGTCGTCGTCGACCCACCAGTCGCCGAGGCCGGCCCAGTCGTGCCGGCGGCCCCGGAACCAGCCGTCGTCCAGCACGAAGCGTTCCACGCCCACCTCGGCGGCCCGGTCGGCGAGCCCCTTGAGCCGGTCCAGGTCGTGGTCGAAGTAGACCGCCTCCCAGACGTTCAATGTCACCGGTCGTGGGCTGCGCGGGTGCTGCGGGCGGGCCCGCAGGTGGGTGTGCAGGACGTCGCTGAGCCCGTCGAGGCCCTCGACGGAGTGCACCGCGTAGAGCAGGGGAGTCGCGTACTCCTCGCCCGGGCCCAGCACGATCTCGCCCGGGGTCAGCAGTTCGCCGCCGCCCAGGGTGGCCTCGCCGGTGGGGCGGCGCTCCGCCACCGTGACGTGGTCGCCGCTCCACGCGGTGTGCACCGCCCACAGCTCGCCGTGCCCGAAGCCGAAGCCGGGCGTGCCGGCGACCAGCAGCAGCGTGGCGTCGTGCCCGGTCCGGCCGTGCCGCCCCTCGCGGACCCAGGCGCCCATCGGCCACGGGTGCCGCTGCGGGGTCCGCTCCCGGCACCAGCGGCCGGTCAGGTCGAGCAGTTCGGTGGCGACCGCCGGCACCGGCAGCACCGGGGTCAGCTCCCGCACCTCGTAGGGGGCGTCGCCGTCGTTGCGCAGCCGGTGCCGCAGGGTCAGCAACCCGGCCGGGTCCAGCGCGATCTCGACGGTCAGGGACAACCCCGCGCCCGGGTCCGCCGCCCGCACGGTCACCCGCGCGGCCCCGCCCCCGGCGGACGGCGGCGCCACGGGCTCGTCGACCACCTCCAGGCCCGTCAGCCGGAAGGCGGTCGACCAGTCCCGGCCAGCGCGGTGGCCGGCCAGCCCCGGCCGGCCGCTCCAGCCGGCGCTCGCCTCGGGCAGCAGCGACAGCACGGTGGGCGCGTC
This sequence comes from Micromonospora solifontis, assembly GCF_003725545.1. Lineage (GTDB taxonomy): Bacteria > Actinomycetota > Actinomycetes > Mycobacteriales > Micromonosporaceae > Micromonospora > Micromonospora solifontis. The sequence goes on from NZ_RJLN01000005.1 coordinate 28,644, forward strand.
GAAACTGCTCGGCACCACGGGTGGGACCGTGGCGTCGACCAGCGCGGGCAGGTCCTCGGCGGGCAGCGGGCCCAGGTCGGCGCCCCAGTGCACGACCCGGGGAAGGCCCGGACCGCGCGCGTCCAGCACCAGGCTGGTCCGCGCGCGGCGGAGGTGGAGGATGGCCGGAGTCGTCATACCGCTCGGCTTTCTGTGCGGGCCCCCGGCCGTGACAGCGCGTGACACGAGCCGGGCGGCCGAACCATGGTGAGCGGCATGTCTGTCAGACATGGTCATGTCTCACAGACATACCGCTCTACGGACAACAGTCTTCGCCGCCGGAGCGGCCGGAGCGGCCGGAGCGGCCGGAGCCGGGCCGGTCAGCCCTTGCTGGCGCCCAGGGTGAGGCCCCGGACGAACTGCTTCTGCAACAGGAAGAAGATCACCAGGGTGGGGATGGCGACCAGCACCGAGCCGGCCGAGACCAGGTTGTTGTCGGTGAAGAACTCGCCGCGCAGGTTGTTCAGCGAGCTGGTGACCGGGAACTTGTCGCCGGTGCGCATCAGGACGGTGGCCCAGAAGAACTCGTTGTAGATCCAGGTCACCTCCAGGGTGGCCAGCGCCGCCAGGGCCGGCCGGCACAGCGGCATGGTGACCTGCCAGTACTGCCGCCAGACGCTGGCCCCGTCGACCATCGCCGCCTCGTACAGTTCGTGCGGCAGGGCCTTCATGTAGTTGCTCAGCACGAAGACGCAGAAGCCGCACTGGAAGGCGACGTTGACCAGGATCAGCCCCCAGTAGCTGTCGTAGAGCAGCTCCGAGTCGCTCATCCAGGCGGGCAGCGGGATCTCGGTGAACATCCGGAACAGCGGGATCAGCAGGGCCTGCTGGGGCAGCAGGTTCGCCGCGGTGAAGAGGCCGAGCAGGGCGATGTTGAACTTCCAGCTGAACCGGGCGATCACGAACGCCACGCAGGAGGCGAGGAAGAGGGTCAGCAGCACCGCCGGGACGGTGATGTAGACGGAGTTGAGGAAGTGCTTGCCGAACTCCGCCGTCCGCCAGGCGGTGACGTAGTTGTCGAGGGTCCAGCCGCCGAGCGAGACGTAGCCGTGGGTGGCGGTGTACTCGTACGACCGCAGCGAGGTCAGCGCCGCCCAGAGGATCGGGAAGAGCCAGCCGACGGCCACCGTACCCAGGAACAGGTGCAGGACCACCCGGGCGGGGCGCAGCGGCCGGCGGCGCCCGGCCGGCATGGTGGTCATCGCTTTTCCTCCCGCATCACGGTGGCCAGGTAGACGGTGATGAAGACCAGGGAGACGACCAGCATGATGGTCGCCAGGGCGGAGCCGAAGCCGATCCGGCTGGCCTCACCCACCACGTTCTGGGTGACCAGCGCGGAGAGCAGCTCCAGCCCGTTGCGGCCCTTGTTGACCACCCAGACCAGGTCGAACGCGCGCAGCGACTCGATCACCGTCACCACCAGCACGATGATGTTGATCGGCCGCATCACCGGGAAGACGACCCGGAAGAAGGTGCTGGCCTCCGAGGAGCCGTCCACCGCGGCGGCCTCGCGCAGCGACGGGTCGACGCCCTTCAGCCCGGCCAGGTAGAGCAGCATGATGTAGCCGACGTGCCGCCAGCCGGCGGCGACCAGCACCGCCCAGATGTTGACGTGCGGGTCGCCGTACCAGTCGGTCTGACTGCCCAGCACCGCGTTGAGCAGGCCCTGGTCCCGGCTGTAGATGAGCTGCCAGACGAAGCCGATCAACGCGAGCGAGAGCACCACCGGCAGGTACAGCGCGGTCTGGTAGAACCGGCTGCCGCGTAGCTCCTTGTCCAGCAGCACGGCGAGGAACATGCCGAACGGGGTGGCCACCACGAACAGCGCGGCCAGCCAGAGCAGGTTGTTCTGCACGGCCGGCACGAACGGCGGGTAGATGTTCACCACGTCGTCGTAGTTCTTCCACCCGACCCAGTCGATCTCGCCGAGCGGACCGATGCCGTCCCAGTTCGTGCCGGAGAGCAGCACGGTCGCCACCGCGGGCAGCCAGACCAGGGCCACCACCAGCAGCAGGGGTACGAGCACCATCAGCGTGATCACCACGCGGTCGGTGCGGGAGAGGAGCCGCAGCCGGCGGCCGCGACCACCCGTGACGGTGGTCGGGGCCGCCGGCGGTACGGCGCGATCCGCTTGGACCAGGGGCAGGTCGGACATGGAGTCCTCCCCCTTTCCGCCGTCAGCTGGTGAAAATCGACTTCTTCTGGTTCTCGATGCTGGTCAGCAGACCGCTGACGTCCTTGGGGTTCTTGATGAACTGCTGCAGGGCCGGGATGATCACCGTGGAGGCGAAGTCCGGCCGGGTGTCCCGGTCGAGGAACTGGGCGATCTCGGTGGCCGAGCCGACCAGTTCGGCGGCCTTCTTCTGCAGGGCGGTGTAGCCGCCGGTGTCCGCGCCGGTGTTGGCGACCAGGGTGCTCGGGTCGTTCTTGACGGTGATGTCGGCGGCGTCCTTCGAGCCCAGGTATTCCAGCAGCTTCTTGGCGTTGGTCTCGGACTTCGGCTTGCGGGCCATCATGTAGCCGTCGATCGGGGCGTCGAGGGCCTTCGCGCCGATCGTCGAGTCGATCTCGGGAAAGGTGAAGAAGTCCAGATCGTCCTGCTCGTCGTTGTTGAACTGCTGGGCGACGAAGAGGCCGAGCAGGTACATGCCGCTCTTCTTCTGCTGCAGCGACTGGGCGGCCTCCTGCCAGGTCCGGCCGAGCGCGTCGGGCTGGTGGATGGGGAGCAGCCCGGCCCAGGCGTCGAAGACCTTCTTGACCTTGTCGGAGGTCCACGCCTCCTTGCCGGCCATCAGGTCGATGTGAAACTGGTAGCCGTTGATCCGCAGGTTGAGGATGTCGAAGGTGCCCATCGCCGGCCAGCCGTCCTTGTCGGCGAAGGCGATCGGGACCAGGCCGTCCTTCTTCATCTGCGCGCCGAGCGTGTTCAGGTCGTCGAGCGTCTTCGGCACCTGGTAGCCGTGCTGCTGCCAGACCGACTTGCGATAGAAGACGGCCCACGGGTAGTACGACGCCGGCACGAAGTACTGCTTGCCGTCGTCGCCGGTCGAGGCCTTCTTGAACGCGTCGGAGTAGCCGGAGAGCTTGCCCCAGACGTCGCTGAGGTCGCCGGCCAGGCCCTTGGCGGCGAAGAACCGCATCCGGTAGCCGGCGAACCAGGTGAACACGTCGTCCGGCTTGCCCTGCAGGTAGTTGTTGATGTTCTCCTGGAACGTGTTGTGGTCGACCGTGTTGATGGTGACGGTGACCCCGGACGACGTCTTGAAGCCGTCCATCACCTTGGCGATGACGTCCTTCGGCTTCGGGTCCGACTGGTTCGACCCGAGCGACACCACCTTGGAGCCGGCGCCCGAGTCGGAGTCGGAGCCGCAGCCGGCGAGCAGGCCCGTGCCCAGCAACGCGCCCGCGCCGGCCGCGCCGGCGAGCAGCGAGCGGCGGTTGAGGCCGGCGACGGACGGGGGTACGAGTCGGGCGAGGTATTCGGCTTGCGAGCGGGGACGGGACATTGTGCCTCCTGCGTGGAAGAGGTGCGCTGCGCCCAAGGGCCGTGAGGTGGCGGGGATCGGTGTTCGCGTCGGCACCGGTAGATCCACCGAGAATCCACATGTCCGAACACAAACAGCCGGTGGCGGTTGAAGCTACCCCTTGGTTCCGCGCTGTCAAGAGGGCGGACGGACAGCGATAACCCAGTTGTGACAAGGCCTTGGCCAGGTAAACGTTGTAATCGTGTCGATGTTGGAAAGTGTTGACTTGGGTGCCGTTCGGGGGCACGCTCTGCAGCCATGCGGAACTGGCAGGGCGAGCGCATCTGGTACGGCGCGGACTACAACCCGGAGCAGTGGCCCGAGGAGACCTGGGCCGAGGACGTCGCGCTGATGCGCCGGGCCGCGGTCAACCTGGTCTCGGTCGGGATCTTCTCCTGGGCTCTGCTGGAACCCGCCCCCGGGCGCTTCGAGTTCGGCTGGCTGGACCGCGCGCTGGACCTGCTGCACGACGGTGGGATCAAGGTCGACCTGGCCACCGCCACCGCCAGCCCGCCGCCGTGGCTGGCCCACCGCCACCCGGAGACGCTGCCCCGCCGCGCCGACGGGACGGTGCTCTGGCCCGGCGGGCGGCAGGCGTACTGCCCCAGCTCGCCGGTCTTCCGGGAACGCTCGCTGGCCCTGGTCGAGGCCGTCGCCGGCCGGTACGCCGAGCACCCCGCCGTGGTGATGTGGCACGTCTCCAACGAACTGGGCTGCCACAACGTGCACTGCTACTGCGACGTCAGCGCCGAGGCGTTCCGCCGCTGGCTGCGCGACCGCTACGGCGACCTGGACACGCTCAACGCCGCCTGGGGCACCGCGTTCTGGAGCCAGCGCTACCACGACTGGGCCGAGATCAACCCGCCGCGTGCCGCGCCGACCTTCGCCAACCCCACCCAGCAGCTGGACTTCCTGCGCTTCTCCTCGGACGAGCAGCGCGACCAGCTACGCGCCGAACGGGAACTGCTGACCCGGCTCGCCCCGCAGCCGGTCACCACGAACTTCATGATCGGCACCGGCATCAAGTACCTCGACTACCACTCGTGGGCCGCCGACGTGGACCTGGTCGCCAACGACCACTACCTCACCGCCGCCGACCCGCGGCCGCAGGTCAACCTGGCCCTCGCGGCCGACCACACCCGAGGCGTGGCCGGCGGCGCGCCGTGGCTGCTGATGGAGCACTCCACCAGCGCGGTCAACTGGCAGCCGCGCAACGTCGCCAAGACCCCCGGCCAGCTGCGCCGCAACAGCCTCGCGCACGTGGCGCGCGGCGCCGACGGGGTGCTCTTCTTCCAGTGGCGGGCCTCCCGGGCCGGCGCGGAGAAGTTCCACTCCGCGCTGGTCCCGCACGCCGGACCGGAGACCAAGGTGTACCGCGAGGTCTGCCGGCTCGGCGCCGACCTCCAGGCCCTGGCCGAGGTACGCGGCAGCCGCGTCGAGGCCGAGGTGGCGATCCTCTTCGACTACGAGGCCTGGTGGGGTGCGGAACTCGACTCCCATCCGAGCGTCGACGTGACGTACACCGACCGGCTGGCCGCCCTGCACGGCGCGCTCTGGCGGGCCGGCGTGACCGCCGACGTGGTGCACGCGACCACCGATCTCGCCGGCTACCGGCTGGTCCTGGTGCCCACCCTCTACCTGGTCCGCGACGCCGACGCCGACGCGCTGCGCCGGTACGTGGCGGCCGGCGGAACGGCGCTGGTGACGTACTTCAGCGGCATCGTCGACGAGCACGACCAAATCCGGCTCGGCGGCTACCCGGGCGCCTACCGGGAGCTGCTCGGGGTGCGCGCCGAGGAGTTCTTCCCGCTGCGGCAGGGCGAGCGGGTCCGCCTCGACGACGGCGCGACCGCCGACGTGTGGACCGAGTGGCTGCACGCCGAGGGCGCCGAGGTGCTCGCCTCGTACGCCGACGGGCCGCTGCCCGGGGTGCCCGCGTTGACCCGGCACGCGGTCGGCGCCGGCGCCGCCTGGTACGTCGGCACCCGGCTCGACGACGCGGCCACCGACCGGCTGGTCGCCCGGCTGCTCGCCGAGGCCGGCGTCCGGCCGGCGGCGGCCGCCCCGGCCGGCGTGGAGGTGGTCCGCCGCCGGTCCGCCGACCGGAGCTGGCTGTTCGTCATCAACCACACCGACGCCGAGGCCCGGCTGGCGGTCACCGGCGCCGAACTGCTCGCCGGCGGCTGGTGCGACGGCGAACTGGTCGTCCCGGCGGGGGAGGTGGCCGTGGTCCGCGAGGCGTCCGGGGGCGCTGCCGACCGGGCGCTGCCGACCGGACCGGACGCCGGCGCTCCCGCCATCGATCGGGCCGTCGAGGCGGCCTGACGTACCGTGCCGGCGGAAGGAGGTTCGATGCTTGCTCAGCAACGGCAGAGCGCCATCCTGGAGCTGATCCGCCAACGCGGCGGGGTCCGGGTCAGCCATCTGGTCAGCCGATTCGGCGTCTCGGACATGACCATCCGGCGGGACCTGGAGGTGCTCGCCGAACGCGGCCTGGTCGACAAGGTCCACGGGGGAGCGACCCTCGCGGGTCCCGGCTCGGCCGACGAGCCGGGCTTCGCCGCCAAGTCGATCCGGCAGCAGGCCGAGAAGCGGGCGATCGCCGAGCGGGCCGCCGGGCTGATCGAGCCCGGCATGGCCATCGCGCTGTCCGCCGGCACCACCACCGCCGCCCTCGCCGGGCGACTGGCGGACGTCCGTGGCCTCACCGTGGTCACCAACTCGATCCCCGTGGCCGACGTGCTCTACCAGAACCCCCGGCCGGACCAGACCGTCGTGCTCACCGGCGGCATCCGTACGCCCTCGGACGCGCTGACCGGGCCGGTGGCCGAGGCGGCGATCGCCACCCTCAACGTAGACCTGCTCTTCCTCGGCGTGCACGGGATGAGCCCGCGCACCGGGTTCACCACCCCCAATCTGCTCGAGGCGGCGGTCAACAAACGGCTGATCGGCGCGGCCCGGCGGCTCGTCGTGCTCGCCGACCACACCAAGTGGGAGACCATCGGCATCGCCACCATCGCCCCGTTGGAGGAGGCGGACCTGCTGATCACCGACGGCGGCCTGCCGCCCGACGCGCGTCGCCAGATCGGCGAGCAGGTCGGCGAGCTGATCGTGGTGGACGTCAACTGACGGGGACGCCTGGACGCCGGACGGGACCTGGCCGGCACGGGCAGCGGCGGTCCGCGCTTTCAGGCACTTCACAGCCGTGCAGGTTAGGGTGCCCTTCGTGGCTTGCGCACTCCATGGTGGAGTGTGCCGACGGTGGAGGCGGGGTAGTGCCGATGGTCTTCAAGAAGATGCTGAGCGCGTTCGGCGTGGGCGGCCCGAGCGTCGACACGGTCCTGACCAACCCGAACACCCGGCCCGGCCTGTCCCTCGACGGGCACGTGAACCTGATCGGCGGGGACGCGCCGGCCACCATCGAGCACATCGCCGTCGGGCTGGTCACCCGGGTGGAGATCGAGGGCGGCGACTCCGAGTACGCCGGCATCATGGAGTTCCACCGGATGCCGGTCAGCGGCCCGTTCGAGCTGGCCCCGAAGCAGCAGATGTCCATCCCGTTCCAGCTTCCGGTGCCGTGGGAGACCCCGGTCACCGACGTGTACGGCCAGCGGCTGCACGGGATGACGATGGGGCTGCGCACCGAGCTGGCGGTGGCCCGGGCGGTGGACAAGAGCGACCTGGACCAGGTGGCGGTGCACCCGCTGCCGATTCACGAGCGGATCCTCGACGCCTTCCAGGCGCTCGGATTCCGGTTCAAGCACGCCGACCTGGAGCGGGGCCACATCCACGGGGTGCAGCAGACGCTGCCGTTCTACCAGGAGATCGAGTTCTTCGCCGCGCCGCAGTACGCCCGGGTGATCAACGAGGTCGAGCTGACCTTCGTGACCAGCCAGCGCGGCGTCGACGTGATCCTGGAGTGCGACAAGCGCGGCGGCTTCCTCAGCGCCGGACACGACGTCTTCGGCCGGTACGCCGTACCGCACACCGACGCCGACCGGGCCGACTGGGTGCAGGTGGTGGACGGCTGGCTGCGGGAGACCACCTCCCGCTACGGCAACCTGCGCGCCGACGGCTTCGGCGCGCCGCACGGTCACCACGGCCGGCACGGCTCGGGCATGGGCGGCATGGTGGCGGGCGCCGCGCTGGGCGTGGCCGGCGGACTGGTCGCCGGCGAGCTGATCGAGGACGCGTTCGAGGGCGACTTCGGCGACTTCGGCGGGGACTTCGAGTAGGTACGACGCGACGGTGGCCCCGGAGGTTGTCTCCGGGGCCACCGTCGTCTCAGGTGTGGTGCGCTCAGTGCCGGGCCCGGCGCTCCTCGCCGCTGCGGAAGTTGCTTCCGGCCTTGGCCAGGCCGCGGCTACCCAGGTAACCGATGGTCAGCAGCGTGATGAAGAACCAGGCCTGGGGTGCGCGGAAGATGTCCACGCCGACCGAGTTCTTGCCGACCAGATAGGACGCGATCAGCACGGCCGCGACGGACGCCACGTACACCCAGAACTCGGTGGTCGCGAACGACTGTTTGGTCTCGGTGCCCGGGGCGCCCATCGCCCGCTCCCGGTGCCCGTCGTACGCCGCCATCGGACGGGTCGGCGCTTCCTGCATGGCCGCCCGGTTCTGGACGTCGGGCGCCGGTCGGTTCATCGGCCTGGTGGATGCAGCCTGCGTGCTCATCTGCTCCTCCTCAGGATTGATGAGTCGTTTCCTGCACTCCCTCGCCCCGCTACCGCGTTTCGGCCACGGCACGGTTCGCGTTCATGGCGGGGGCACCCCCCGTCTACCCGGGGCCCCGGAGAGGTAACACCGGTCCCCGGCCGAATACCGCCCGCCGGCGGCCAGGGGGCCGGCGGTTCGCGCTCGGCATGCCGCAAGCCGGGGTGGTGCGACGCCTCCGACACCACGCCATGCCGCGACCGGAGCCGATCACCCGGGGGAACCGGACAGGCGGGCACGGACGGGACGGCCGCCCGGCCGCCCGGCGGCCCGGCGGCCCGGCGGGGCCGGTTTGGGCCGCCGGTCGACGGGCACGCAAGGAGGATCCCGAGAGACTTCTGCGAGGTGGTTGACGTGCGTGAGGACGACATGCGGCAGGACGCCGCCCGCCGGGCCGAGGAGCGGGTCGCCGGTGGGGTGTACGGCGAGGGCGCGCTCGACGAGGTCACCGTGCCGCAGACCGATGTGACGCGGGTGATCCAGGAGGAGGACCCGGACGACCCGGCGCACACCCGGGTGGACCCGAACGTCCTCCGCGACGGCGGGCCGACCGGGGGTCAGGGCGCGGTCACCACGACCGGCGGCACCGCGGGCCCGGCGAGCGCGCGCCGGATCGCCCGCCAGCCGGAACGGCACCCCGGAAAGGTGGCTCCGACCACCACCGGCGACGCCACCACCGGCGGCCTGAGCACCCCGGCCGGCGGCTCCACCAGCGACGCCTCGTCGTCCGGCAGCCAGGTCGGCAACTTCACCGACGAGGAGCCGAACCCGGGCTGACCACGAAGGTGCCGGCCTGGCACTCCGCGCCGTGGCGCCCCGCCCCGTGGCGCCGCACCGCCTGCGCGCCGCACCGCCTGCGCTCCGCGCCGAGCGCCCGACCGCTTGGCCCCTGATTCACGGAAATAGTGGTCTCCGCGGCGTGGGAGGCCACTATTTCCGTGAATCAGGGCGGATCTTGAAGCGCAGCGCAGCGCAGCGCAGCGCAGCGCAGCGCGGTGTGGTGCGACGCGGTGCGGCGCGACGCGGTGCGGCGCGACGGAGGGCAGCGCGGGGCGGCGCGGGGCGGGGCGGGTCAGGTTACCCGGAGGATGCCGAGGCGCTGGGTGGCGCGGGTGAGGGCGACGTAGAGGTCGCTGTGGCCGCGCGGGGACTCCGCCACGATCCGGTCGGGTTCGACCACGAGCACCGAGTCGAACTCCAGGCCCTTGGCCTGTTCGGTGGTGAGCACGACCACCCGGTTCGCCAGCTCGGGCTGCTCGCCGAGGGTGGCCTCGGGCAGTGCGGCGACGATCGCCGCGCCCAGCTCGGCCGCGCGTCCGCCCGGCACGATCACCCCGAGCCGCCCGTCGGCCAGTCCGGCCGCCTCGCGGGCGGTCGCCTCGACCAGCTCCGCGCCGAGCCGGTCCGCCGCGACCGTGCGGTCCCACGGCGGTACGCCGCTGGCGCGTACCGAGCGGGGCGGGCGCAGCGCCGGGTCGATCTCGGTGAGCACGTCGGCGGCGACCGCCATGATCTCGGCCGGGGTGCGGTAGCTGACGGTCAGCTCCTCCAGCCGCCACCGGTCCGCCACGTACGGCTTCAGGGCCTCGGCCCAGGACGGCGTGCCGGAGAGGGCGCCGGTCTGCGCCACGTCCCCGACGATGGTCATCGACCGGCTCGGGCAGCGGCGCATCAGCAGCCGCCACGCCATCGGCGACAGCTCCTGCGCCTCGTCGACGATGACGTGCCCGAACGCCCAGCTCCGGTCGGCGGCGGCCCGCTGCGCGGTGGTCAGCCGCTCGGCGTCCTCCTGCCGCTCGGACAGCCGGTCGGCGTCGATCAGGTCGGTCACGCCGAGGATCTCACCGCCGTCGGCCTCGTCCTCCACGTCGATGGAACGGGAACCGCGCCAGATCTCCAGCACGCCCTCGGCGTACTCGCGTTCGAGGGCGCGCAGCCGCTCGCGGCGGGCGACGGCGGCCCGCTCGTCCTCGCCGAGCAGTTCGGCCGCCTCGTCCAGCAGCGGCACGTCGGCCGGCGTCCAGCCGCCCGGCTCGCGGTGCAGCAGCGCCCGCTCGGCGTCGGTGAGCATCGGCGCGGCGGTGGCGATCCGCTGCTCGTCGGCGTACAGATCGGCGAGCAGGCGCTGCGGGGTGAGCACCGGCCACAGCTGGTCCAGCGCGGCGCGGACCTCGGGCTCCTCGCGCAGCTCCCGGCGGATCTCCGCGATGTCGGCCTCGGAGAGCAGGTTCTCCCCGCCCAGCGGGTCGGCGCCGATCCGCTCGGCGACCTGGGCGGCGAGCGCGTGCACGATCTCGATGTCGAACAGCGCCCGGGCCAGGTTGTGCGGGCGCTGCGCCCGCCGGGCCCGCTCCCGGGCCTGTCGGACCACCTCCGGGTCGAGGGTGAGGATCTCCCGCTGCGGCAGCTCGATCTCCAGCGGCTCGTCCGGCACCCACTGCCGGTCCCGCACGGCGTTCGCCAGCACCTCGGCCATCACCGCGCGCCCCTTGAGCGCCGCGGTGCCGGCCGGCTCGGCGCGCCGGGCGCTCACCCCGGGGAAGAGGTCCGCCTGGGTACGCAGCAGCACGCCGGTCTCGGCCAGCGCCGGGAGCACCTGGGAGATGTAGCGCAGGAAGGTGGCGTTCGGGCCGACCAGCAGCACGCCCCGGGTGGAGAGCTGCTCCCGGTGGGTGTAGAGCAGGTACGCGGCCCGGTGCAGCGCCACCGCGGTCTTGCCGGTGCCGGGGCCGCCCTGGACCACCATGACGCCCGGCAGTTCGGCCCGGATGATCCGGTCCTGCTCGGCCTGGATGGTCTCGACGATGTCCCGCATCCGGCCGGTACGGCCGGCGTTCAGTGCGGCGAGCAGCGACGCCTCGCCGGTCAGTTCCTCGTGGGCGGTGGGGGAGGCGGCGGCGATGTCCAGTACCTCGTCGTTGAGGCCGGTGACCTTCCGCTCCCGGGTGCGCAGGTGCCGGCGCCGGCGTACGCCCTGCGGGTTGGCGGCGGTGGCCAGGTAGAACGCCCGGGCGGCCGGGGCGCGCCAGTCCATCAGCAGCGGGTCGTAGTCGCCCGAGGTGTCGAAGATGCCGATCCGGCCGATGTAGCGGCGGGAGCCGTCGTCGCCGTCGAGGCGACCGAAGCACAGGCCGCTCTCCACCGCGGAGAACCGCTCGACCTGCTCGGCGTACATCCCGACGGCGGAGTCGCGCTGGGACCGGGCCTGCTGGGTGCCGCCGGTGCTGCGCAGCTCCTCGGTGAGCCGGCGGGCGGCCTGCTCGCGCATGCCGTCCAGCCGGTCGTAGAGCATCGAGACGTACTCCTGCTCGCGACCGATCTCGTCGTCCGGGGGCAGCTCAACCGATACGTCGGAGTGCGTTGACAAGCCAGCTCCTCAATTGCTAAAATCAGCGAAGGAATGGCCTTTTTCGCCATTCCTTTTTGTGTTTGAACTGAGAAAGATACCGCGTGGCTAGCCGCCGGACCAAGCCTGGTGCAGCTCGCCGAGGTGGGAATGTTCGGGGTTGTCGGATCCCGCCAGGTCGGCGATGTGGTGCCGGATCACGCGGGGGGTGACCTGACGGGTCGGGGCCCGGCCGGCGTACGCCGACCGGGCCCCGACCCGTTCTCCTGGTCAGCCCTTGGCCACCTGGTAGAGCCGCTCGGGGGTGACCAGTCCGGCCAGCACCCGCCCGTCGTCGGTGAGCAGCACGCTGAACAGCTTCGAGGTGAGCAGCCGGCCGCTGCCCCAGTCCCCGCTCACCTTCGGCAGCGCACCCAGCAGCCCGGCCACGTCGGGGGCGCCCGCGCCCGCCGCCGGGCCACCCGGCTCCCGCGGCGACGCCGGCGCGTCGGCGGCACCGACCTTCCCGGCCTGGTCGAGCCGCGCCACCAGCACCGTGGTCCAGCCGGTCCCGACGGTACGCAGGTCCGAGCCGTCCGGCCGGCGGTCGGTCGGCGCGTGCCGGCCGGGTGCGCCCGCCTTCTCCTCGGTGACCGTCACGCCGGGCGGCGGGTTGAACCGGAACTGGTCCGCGTCCGGGGTGCGGAAGTCCACCTGGGTGAAGGCCACCTCGAAGGCCGGCTCGTCGGCGCCGTCGGCGAGCACCTCGAACCGCAGCGGCACGTGCTCCTTGGCGTCCAGCGCGATCCGCACCTGGTGCACCAGGGAGTCCTTGTCGCGCGGGGTGAGCACCAACTCGTACACGCTGCGACCGGCCACGGTGGCGGAGCGGCCGACGGTCACCGCGGTGCTCGGGTCGATCGCCGCGAGGGCCCGGTCGGCGGCGTCGGCCGGGGTGGCCGGCGCGGACGACAGGTCCGCGTCGCCCGCCGGCAGCGTCCGGTGCGACCCGGCGTTGGTCCGGCTGCTCCACGTCCACAGGTCGCGGCCGTTGCGCAGCACGTCCCGCTCACCCAGCGTGTCGACCAGGGCCAGCCGCTGCCGGTCGGGGCCCGCGTACCAGACCCGCAGGGTGTGGGTGCCGCTGATCAGGCTGGTCAGCTGGTCGCCGCCGGCCATCCCGGCCAGGTTGGCCAGCGGCGGCAGCCCGAGGTCGGCCCGCTGCACCACGGTGCCGGACAGGCCGTCCAGCCGCGACGTGCGCAGGTCCTCCAGGAGCTGCGCGGCGGTCCGCGGTGGCAGGGCCGGATCCGCGGTGGCGGCGAACGTGCCGACGGCCGCGCCGCCGCCGATCACGGCAACCCCCGCGGTCACCGGGACCAGCCAGCGCAGCACGGCGTGATTCTTCAGTACGGACATGGTGGACACCTCCTGACGGTAATGCTGCCTGCGGGCCGCTGTGAACGCGCTGAGGAGATTCCCTAGGGGGCGTCACCTGGTGGCACCCTGGACGGGTGCGGTTGCTGGTGGTGGAGGACGAGTCGCGGTTGGCGGCCGCGCTGCGCCGGGGTCTGCAGGCGGAGGGGTTCGCGGTGGACGTGGAGTCCACCGGCCCGGCCGGCCTCGACGCCGCCCGGCACGGCGAGTACGACGCCATGATCCTCGACGTGATGCTGCCCGGTCTCTCCGGGTACGAGGTGGTGCGCCGGCTGCGCGCCGAGGAACGCTGGCTGCCGGTGCTCATGCTGTCGGCCAAGGACGGGGAGTACGACCAGGCCGACGGGTTGGACTGCGGCGCTGACGACTACCTCACCAAGCCCTTCTCGTACGTGGTGCTGCTGGCCCGGCTGCGGGCGCTGCTGCGCCGGGGCGCGCCGCAACGCCCGGCCGTGCTGGCCGTCGGTGACCTGCGGCTGGATCCGGCGCGGCGGCGGGTGACCCGGGCCGACGCCGAGGTGACCCTGACCGCCCGCGAGTACGCCCTGCTCGACTACCTGATGCGCCGGGCCGGCGAGGTGGTCTCCAAGACCGAGCTGCTGGACCACGTATGGGACGCCAGCCTGGACACCGCACCGAACGCGGTCGAGGTCTACGTCGGCTACCTGCGCCGCAAGATCGGCCGGGACCGTCTGGAGACGGTCCGGGGCGCCGGCTACCGGCTCGCCACGTGAGCACGAAAGGAAGGGCCCCCTTTTATCGCCTCCGGTATAGGAAGGGCCCCCTGCTAACACTGAGCCTGCGTGCCCGGCTGCTGGTGATCGGGGTGGCCGGGTTGAGCGTCGGGCTCGCGCTCGGCGGCACCCTGCTGCTCGGCGCGCTCGGCTGGACGTTGCAACGCTCGGTCGACGCCGAGGCGTTGCGGACCGCCGACGCGGTGGCGCTGCTGGCCGACTCCAACGCACTGCCCGACCCGCTGCCGGTGGCCGGCGGCCAGCTGCGAGTGCAGGTGCTGGACGGCCAGGGCCGGATCCGGGCCGCCTCCATCGACGCCGACCGGCTGGTGCCGATGCTCCGGCCCGACCAGCTCCGGGCCGGGCAGCGCCAGCGCCTGGTGGTGGACGGGCGGCGGGTCGGGCTCACCGGCCCGGTGCGGGTGGTCACCGTGCCGGCGGGCGGTCCCGCCGACCCGCTCACGGTGCTGGTCGCCAAGTCGATGACCGACGTCCGGCACAGCCTGCACGTGGTCCGCACCCTGTTGCTGGTGGGCTTTCCGCTGCTGGTCGCCGGGCTGGCGCTGGTGGCCTGGCGGGTGATCGGCGCGACGCTGCGCCCGGTGGAGGCGCTGCGCCGGGGCGCCGCCGAGATCACCGACCGGGCCGGGCCGGGGCGGCTGCCCGTGCCGGCGGCCCGGGACGAGATCCACCGGCTGGCGGTCACCCTCAACGACATGCTGGACCGGCTGGCCGCCGCCCGGGCCCGGCAGCGGGCGTTCGTCGCCGACGCCGCGCACGAGCTGCGCAGCCCGCTGACCAACATGCGGACCGAGTTGGAGGTGGCCCGCCGGCTGGGTGCCGCGACGGACTGGCCGGCGGTCGCCGACGACCTGCTCACCGACACCGAACGGCTCGGCCGGCTGGTCGACGACCTGCTCCTGCTGGCCCGCCTCGACGAGGAGCCGGGCCGGCCGGGCGCGCCGCTGCGTACCGTCGGCCCGGTCGAGCTGGGTGAGCTGCTGCGCGCGGTGGCCGACCGTTACCCGTCCCCGCCGCTGCGGCTGGTGCCGCCGGCCGCTCCGGCGTGGACCGAGGGCGACCCGGCCGAGCTGCGCCGGGTGCTGATCAACCTGGTGGACAACGGGCTGCGGCACGCCCGCGGCGAGGTGCTGCTCGCGGTGACCGGCCCCGAGCCGGACGGGCCGGTGCCCGGGCCGCGCCGGGCCGGGCCGGGGGAGCGGGCGTACCACGTGGTGACGGTGACCGACGACGGGCCGGGCATCCCGGCGGCCGACCGGGAACGGGTCTTCGAGCGGTTCACCCGGCTGGACGACGCGCGGGCGCGGGACGACGGCGGTGCCGGGCTGGGCCTGGCCATCGTGCGGGAGCTGGTCCGCCGGGCCGGCGGCAGCGTCGCGCTCGCCGACGCCGGGCCCGGGCTGCGGGTGAGCGTACGGCTGCCGGCGCTCGACGAGCCGGAGGCGGACTGACGGTCAGCCGCGGTCGGTGCAGACCGGGGCGGCCCGGGCGACGGTGTCGGTGGACCAGACCACCGCGACGGTGAAGCAGTAGTCCTGGCTGCGGCTCAGCCCGTACGCGGTGTAGCTGTCGGTGCCGGCGGGCAGCTCCTCGAAGGTGTGCTGGGTGTCCCGCGAGCGGCCCCCGGCGATCACCACCGGCCCCTCCGCCCCGGCCGGGTACGTCCAGCTCAGCACGATGCTGTCCCGCCGGTCGGTGAGCCGGACCCGACCGGGCGGCGTGCCCGGGGAGGCGGGGGCCGCCGTCGGCGTGCCGGCGGGCGTGCCGGTCGGTGACGTGCCGCCCGTGGTGGGCGCCGACGCCGGGGTCCCCCGGGACCGGTCCACCCGGGACACCCCGGCCACCACCGCGATCGTGCCGAGCAGCAGGGCGACGATGACCCCGACCACCACCAGCGGCAGCCAGGGCGTGGCCTGGCGTTCGGGCGCGGGCGGGCGGGGCACGTGCACCGGCAGGTAGCGCGACGGCGGCTCGGGTTCGGTGGCCCCGGGCACCCGGCGCACCCCGGCCGGGTCCTCCCCGGCCGGCTCCGCCCCGGTCAGCCCGACCACGGTCGGGGGCAGCGCGCTCTCCCCGGCCACCCGGTCGTCGTACGGCTCCTCCGGCGGCCACCAGTCGCCCGCCGGACCGGCGAAGTCGTCGTCGGCGTCCGGCGGCGTACGCGGGGTGGGCACGCTCGGGTGCGCCGCCTCGGCCGGCTCGACGGGGTGCTCGGCCGGGTGGTGGAGCGGCGGCTCCGGCGCCGGTTCGGGGGTGCGCTGCGGTGGGTGGTAGAGCAGCGGCTCGGGCGGCCCCTCGGCGGCCGGGGGGATCCGGGCGCCGGGCACCACCGGCCGCTCCCGGGCCGGTGGCTCCGGCGCGACGCAGGCGTGGTCCGGGTCGGCGGCGGCCCGGACCAGCGTGGCCACCTGCCCGGCGAGCGGGTCGTCGGGGGCCAGGTGCAGCGCGCACAGTTCCTCGGCGAGGGTCAGGTGCTCGTGCGACTCGGCGTACCGGCCGCAGTCGCGTTCCATCGCGCCCAGCTTGGCCAGCATCTTGATCCCGCTGGGATGGCCGTCGCCGTACACCTCGCGGTGCAGCTCCCAGGCGTCCTGCAGGCGGTCCCGGGCGACCTGGCACTGGCCCCGGGCGTACTCCACGGTGGCCAGGTCGGCGTGCGCGGCCAGCACCCGCTGCGACTCGGGGCCGTCGCGGGCGGTCAGCTCGATGATGACGTCCGAGTAGAGCCGGGCGGCGCGGGCGTCGCTGCCGACCCGGTGCAGCACGGCGGCCAGGGTGGCGGCGGCGGTGACCGTGCGCTCGTCCGACCGGCCGTAGAGCCGGGTGGTCGCCGCGTACGCGAACGCGGCCCAGCCGCGCGCCGAGTGCGGCTCGCCGAGGGCGACCAGCACCCTGGCCTGGAGGCCGGCGGCGTCGGCCAGCTCGGGGGAGGCGTTGGCGGGACGCGGGTCGGCGTCGGTCAGGGCGTCGGCGAGCAGCCGCTGGGCGCCGGCGAGGTCGCCTTCGGACACCAGGTGGTGCGCCTGGACCGTCAGTTCACCGAAGCCGGAGGACACGCCCCATCGTGCTCATCCGACGACGGTAAGTACAAGACCCGGAGTGGATCAGTTTGGTCAGGATCCGGTCAGGTGGTCGGCGAGGGTCTCGCTGATCCGCCGGAGCTGGTCCACCTGGGCCGGGCTCAGCGCGTCGAACAGGTGCCGGCGTACCCCTTCGACGTGGCCGGGCGCGGCGGCGGCGAGGGTGGTGAAACCGGCGTCGGTGAGCACGGCGATCTGGCCGCGCCGGTCGGTGGGGCAGTCGTCCCGGCGGACCCAGCCGGCCGCCTCGAGCCGGGCGACGGCGTGCGAGAGCCGGCTGCGCGAGGAGCCGGCGGCCTGGGCGAGTTCGCTCATCCGCAGCCGCCGTTCGGGGGCCTCGGAGAGCCGGACCAGGATCTCGTAGTAGGCGTGCGGCATCCCCGCGTCGCGTTGCAGGTCGCGGTCGAGGGTGTCCATCAGCGCCCGGGTGGCGGCGAGGAAGGCGCGCCAGGTCCGCTGCTCGTCGGGGTCCAGCCACCGGGTCATGACGACCATCATAGCCGAGGTTGTTGAACGCTCAACCAAATCGGGGTACCGTCGACGGCATGGGAATCCACCGGCTCAACCACGCCGTCCTCTACGTCCGCAGCCTCGAGCGCAGCGTCGCGTTCTACCGCGACGTGCTGGGCTTCCGTCCGGTGCCGATGACGCCGGACGGGTTCTCGGGCGCCGCCTTCCTCCAGGCGCCCGACTCCACCAACGACCACGACCTCGGCCTCTTCGAGATCGGCGCCGCCGCCGGTCCGTCCCCGGCCGGCCGGGCCACCGTCGGCCTCTACCACCTGGCCTGGGAGCTCGACACCCTGGACGAACTGGCCGCCACCGCCGAGCGGCTCTCCGCCGCCGGCGCCCTGGCCGGCGCCTCCGACCACGGCACCACCAAGAGCCTCTACGGCCGGGACCCGGACGGCCTCGAATTCGAGATCGTCTGGATCGTCCCCGCCGACCTGCTCGACGACGACGCCCTCGCGGCCCGCAAGCGGATCGGCCGGCTCGACCTCGACCGGGAGCGGCAGCGCTACGGCGGGCAGACCCGCGGCGGCGTGGGCATCTCCGTCCCGGCCTGACCCGCCGCCGCACGGCCGGGGTGCCGGTGCGGTAGAACGGCACCATGTCCACCGAAGCCGTCCTGCGCGAGCTGCTCGTCCGGCAGCTCGACCACTGGCTGCCGGGAGCGTTGCACCGCTCCCGGCGGGCCACCCTGGCCCTCGCGTACGCCGGGAGCGACACCGGCGGCGCGGAGGCCGCGCTGCGGGTGGTGGCCGAGTTCGCCGACCGGCTACGCGGCCGCCGGCTGACCGTGCTGGTGCTCGCCGAGGGGGGCGCGGAGCTGCCGGCCCGGCTCGGCGCGGCCGAGACCGCCCTGCCGGCGGACGTGGCGGTGCACGTGGTGCCCGGCCACCC
Organism: Micromonospora solifontis; assembly: GCF_003725545.1. Taxonomy (GTDB): domain Bacteria; phylum Actinomycetota; class Actinomycetes; order Mycobacteriales; family Micromonosporaceae; genus Micromonospora; species Micromonospora solifontis. The sequence goes on from NZ_RJLN01000005.1 coordinate 46,924, forward strand.
CGACCGGCTGCCGGTGGCGCTCCAGGCCGCTGGCGCCGCCGGGGCCCCGCTGCTGGCCGTGGTCGACGGCGGCGATCCCGACCCGGCCCTGCTGGCCGCCGTGGCCACCGGCCGGCCGGCCGAGCTGCTGCTGGTCACCGCGGCGGGCCGGCCCGTCCGGCCGGCCCTGACCGCGGCCGGGTTCCCGCTGGCCACCGAGGTGGAACTGGTCCCCGTCGGCGGTGGCCCGGCCCGGCTGCTGGGCTACGCCACCGCCTCGGACAAGGGCCTCGAAGCGCTCAAGGACGCGCTCTGGGCGGTCGACGAGTACGCCGGGGTCCGCTACCGCGACCCGGCCGACCCGGCGGGGCGGCTGCTCGACATCAGCCTCGACCCGGACCCGGGCCCGCTGCGCCGCGAACTGCTCGCCGAACTCGCCCGCTCCGGCCCGCGTACGGTCACCGAACTGCGCCGCTTCGCGGCCACCTCGACGGTCTACCGGGCCGCCGACGCGAACCGGGCGCTGGCCTCGCTGCTCGCCTCCGGGGCGGTGACCCGGTCACCCGAGCACGGCCGGCTCGGCGGGGACGTGCTGGTCACCCTCGCCCCGGGCGGGGACGCTGGGTCATCTGCTTGATCACGATGGACGCCCCAGTGGCGATCACCCCGATGCTGAAGATCATCTGTGCGCAGACCAGCACCCGGGCGATCTGGCCCTGGGCGTGCACGTCGCCGTAGCCGACGGTGGTCAGGGTGGTCAGGGCGAAGTAGAGCGCGTCGACGCGGGTCCGCAGGCCGACGAACTCGCCCGGCCGGGTGTTCGCCACCACGAAGTCGGCGAGGGCGAAGACCAGCAGCCCGGCGATCAGCGCGACGGCGAGCCGGATCAGCGCCCGGATCTCCGCCTCTCCGGTCGGCTGTTGCACGGCGAGCTGGCGGCGGACCTGGCCGGTGACCAGGAACGCCACCACGACCACCAGGAGCAGCGTGCCCGCCGAGCGCAGCGCCAGCCGCAGCCCGTTCGGGTCCGGCTCCACGGGGACGGCGAAGTAGGCGACCAGCAGCAGGGCGACGGCGAACATCGCCAGCCACCGCTCCCGCCGGAAGGACTCGTCGACCATGCGGCGATTGTCCTGTCGTCCGCCGTGCGGTGCCGGCGGAACGGCCAAGCCGGCCCACCTGCCCCGAGATGCCGAGCGGGGTGCCGGTGAACCACCGGCACCCCGCGCGACCTCGGGACGTCACGCCCGGGACTTGTCCTGCTTCCAGGAGATCGGCCCCGGCAGGTCCACGCGGTGGGCCCGGGTCCGGGAGTTCCAGGACCACTTGCCGATCTTGATGCTCCAGGAGGAGAAGCCGTTCTCGGTGAAGTTCAGGTACAGCGGGCCGATCTTCTTCCGCTTGCGGAACACGATGCCCATCGCGGGGCTCCTCTCTCGCTCTCTCCCTGCCTCTGCGGCATCGAACATGCCCGAATCCGCAACCCGCGAAACCCGCTCAGGTCCGCCGTGGACGGTGTCGCCCGGACCCCGGCCGGGCGGGCCCGGATGGGCCGACGTCAGCGCGGTTCCCAGGCGTCCGGGAGGGCGGTGAGCTGACGGACGTGGGCGGGGAGCCGTCCGCTGGCCAGCTCGGCGAGGCTCACCTCGTCGACCACCCGGCGCACCGAGGCGCGTACCGCCACCCAGAGCTGGGGCAGATGCTGCGCCGCGCCCGGGTAGCTGGTCTGCTCGGGGCGCAGCCCGCGTACCCCGGCCAGCGGGCCGTCGACGGCGCGCAGGATCTGTCCGACCGGGACCTCCCGCGGCGGCCGGGTCAGGGTGTAGCCGCCCTCCGCGCCGCGCTGCGCCCGGACGATCCCGGCCCGGCGCAGGTCCGCCAGCACGGCCTCCAGGAACTTGCGCGGCATGTCCTGCTCCGTCGCGATGGCCTGGGTGGACAGCAGGCGGGGGTACGCCTGGGCCAGGCTCAGCGCGGCCCGGACCGCGTAGTCGCCGCGCGCGGTGATCTGCACCCTGCCATCATGCCCGGCCGGGCCGGACGGGCGAGTCGGCGGGCGGTCGGGGCCGCACCGTGCGGACCGGGACCGGCCGCTCCCGGGCGGCCCGGAAGGCGCCCGGGCTGACCCCGACCTCGCGGGTGAAGAAGCGGCCGAAATTGGTCGGCTCGGGGAAACCCAGCCGGCGGCCGATCCGGGCGATCGGCTCGTCGGTGGCGGCGAGCAGCCGGCACGCCTGCAACGCGACCCGCTCGTCGATCACCTGCTTGGCGCTGCGGCCGGTCACCGCCAGGCAGGCGCGGGTCAGGGTACGCACCGAGCAGCCCAGCCGGGCGGCGTAGTCCTCGACCCGGCGGGTGTGCCGGTAGTCGCGTTCCACCTCGTGGCAGAGCCGGTGGAAGGTCTCCGCCTCCGCGCGGTGCGCCGGCTGCCGCGCGGTGAACGGAAGCAGGCTCAGCCGCAGCAGCAGCACCGCGAGCTGGTGCCGCAGCAGCGCCCGGGCGGCCGGCACCCCGGCGTGCCGGTCGGCGTCCACCGCCAGCTGGGTCACCTCGCTGATCACCGCGTCCTCGTCCTCGCCGGCGAGCTGCCGGTACGCCGGCACCGCGTCCGGGTCGACGTCCAGCCCGCGCAGCGTCCCGGCGTCCCAGCGCACCACCGTCGCGTCCAGTTGCGGGCCGAGGCAGCGCAGCGCCTGGCCGGGGCGGACCCGCAGCAGGGTGCCGGGCCGGCAGGGCAGCGCCCGGAAGTCCAGCTCGGCGGTGCCGTGACCGCCGGTGACCAGGATCAGCACCTCGGCGTCGAGCAGGACCGGGCGGGGCCAGCCGGGCTCGGGCGCGAGCTCGGCGAGGGCACCGGTGACGATCTCCGCGGCAGCGGGCCGGGCGGCAGGCAGGTCGGTACGGCTGGCCGGGGGGAGCTGTCCGGTAGTGGCCATCGTCCCGACGTTAACCGGCGCCGCTGCATCCTGCATCTCGGCACTTCCACCGGTCGGGGGCGGGTCTTGTCGCCCCGGACGCGGGACGGTTAGGTTACCGAGCGGTAGCGCGAGGGTCGCCGGACCGCCGGACCGACCCCGCGGCCACCGCCGACTCGCGATGGGATGGGCATGACGGATCTGTTCTCGGTCGAAGGCAAGACGGTCCTGGTCACCGGTGGATCCCGAGGGATCGGGCTGATGATCGCCCGGGGCTTCGTGCGGGCCGGCGCCAAGGTGATCATCTCGTCGCGGAAGGCGGAGGTCTGCGAGACCGTGGCCGGGGAACTGGCCGCCGAGGGGACCTGCGCGGCGATCCCCGCCGACCTCAGCCACGACGAGGGCGCGCTGGGGCTGGCCGCGGCCGTGCGGGAGCGCACCGGCGACCGGCTCGACGTGCTGGTGAACAACGCCGGCGCCACCTGGGGCGCGCCGCTGGAGTCGTACCCGGAGAGTGCTTTCGACAAGCTCTGGGCGGTGAACGTCAAGGCCGTCTTCCGGCTCACCACCGCGCTGCTGCCGGCGCTGCGCGCGGCAGCCACCGCCGACGATCCGGCCCGCGTGATCAACATCGGCTCGATCGACGGCCTCCGGGTGCCGTGGATGGAGGTGTACGCGTACTCCGCCACCAAGGCGGCCGTGCACATGCTCACCCGCAGCCTCGCCCACCAGCTCGCCGGCGAGCAGATCACGGTCAACGCGATCGCGCCGGGGCCGTTCGAGAGCAAGATGATGGCCTTCGCGCTGGACGACCCGGGGTCCCGGGCGGCGATCGAGCAGCAGGTGCCGCTGGGCCGGATCGGCCGTCCCGAGGACATGGCGGGCACCGCGATCTACCTGTCGTCGCGGGCCGGGGCGTACCTGACCGGGGCGGTGATCCCGGTCGACGGTGGGATCACGACGCACGGCTGACGTCGTACCCGATGACGGCCCGGGGCCGCGCGGACTCGGCAGATCCGCGCGGCCCCGGGGTGCGTCGTCAGCGGCCGGCGAGCAGCCGGTTCACCGCCGTGTCGACGTCCAGGTGCTCGGCCTCGCGGCCGCGCGGGACGACGACGTAGGTCCGGCGCAGGAAGCGCACGAGCACGCTGCGCGGAACCTCGAAGAGGGCGTTGCCGTCCGGGGACGACAGCGCGAGGGCGACGAAGTCCCCGCGTGGGGTGGCCCAGGGCCACACCCGCACGTCGCCGATGCCGGCCGGCTCGTCGAGCCCGGTGACCAGCAGTTCGCGAGCGAACGACCAGCTCACCGCCTCGCCGCCGGCGGATTCGGCGTGGAACAGGACATGGACCGCATACGGGTCAGCAGGGTCGTAACGCAGACTGGCACGCACCGGCAAGGCGGTGGCGTCAGGCGCGACGAGCCTTAGCGACGTCTCGACCTCTACGGTCGTCGGTCGGATGACACTCATGGACGTTCTCCCCCCGGCACCGCTGCGGAACGCGCGTGTCCCGCTTTTCCCATACTCAGGTGCTACTCCTGGCTACGCTCCGCCATACGCTGACTTCACCCAGTGGTGGGAAGGGGTGCGGAACGCCTCCGAGAATGTGAAAATTCTTGTAGGATTTCCGCTTCGCCCAGTCCGTGATCCCGCCCGGCAACGGGTGGTTCAGTCGTCGACTTACTCCGGTAACGTCCAGTCCTCAGCAGGGGTGACGGTCCCGGGCGACACTGGGGGTGGAAATGGTCCTCGGCTCCACTGAGGAACCCTTCGCGACCATGGCCGACCCGGCGAAAGGAGCGGCCCGAACAGCCGAAAGGCGGGGGTACGAGGTGCCAGTCGAACGGGGTTCCCAGGGTGCTGGCGTCTCGCTCGCCGAGCGCCGCCGCAGCGGTTGGCGGGCGCGGCTGCACACCACCCTCGAGCTCATCCGGGCCAACCCCACCGGCCGGGTGGCGCTCAAGATCTTCATCGGCATCCTCGGCGCGCTCATCGTCACCATCGGGGTCGCCCTCATCCCGCTGCCCGGACCGGGCTGGCTGCTGGTCATCGCCGGCCTCGGCGTGTGGGCCGTGGAGTTCCACTGGGCCCGCCGGCTGCTCGCCTTCACCCGCCGCAACGTGCAGGCCTGGACACGTTGGGCGACCAGCCGGCCACTGTCCGTACGCATCCTGCTGGGCACCGTCGGCCTGCTCTTCGTGTCCGTGGTGGTGTGGCTGTCGCTCAAGTACAGCCTCGGCATCGACGTCGTCGCCCGCGCCCTGCACTACCTCGCCACGCACTGACCCCCGGGTTTTTGGTCCGGCAAGTGGATCAGGTAGAGTCATCGGCGCTGAGGGCGATTAGCTCAGCGGGAGAGCGCTTCGTTCACACCGAAGAGGTCACTGGTTCGATCCCAGTATCGCCCACGCAGGTCAAAGGCCACTTCCCGGCTCCGGGAGGTGGCCTTTCTGCTTGTGTACAGCAGTTCCGTCAGTGGCCGAGTGAGTCACCGAGGCGTTTGAGTGTCGTCCCTCGGATGGCGCCAGAAGACCGAAAGACTTTGGACCGGCGGCCAAGCGAAGCTCGCCACCCTCAGCTTCGTGGTTGGCACCGTGGTCAGCGTCATCGGGCTCATCAAGAAGTAGCCGGACAGCCGGGCCGCGGGTAGGCGAAGCGGTAAGCAGCGAAGTACAGCAACCCGCCGGCACTGAGCGGAGCGGCTAGGAGCGGTATCGGACCACCGACCAGCGCTGCACATCGAACCAGGATGCGGCGCGACTTCCTGGTCTTGGTGTCTCCGTCCGCGCGGCTGGGCCTTGGTCCAGCCTGCCGGTGCTGGCCTATCGTGTTGACGTGAAGCGCCCACCCCTGCCGATCGCTGTCGCGAGCGGTCTCGCCATCGTCCCCGGGATCGCGGCCGTCGCGCTATCGGCTCCCATCATTGCTGTACTGGCTGCGCTGCTGCATGCACTCATAGCATTCAATATATGGCGGGGTCACCCTCGCTTCCTCCCACTCCCTTTCGTGTTCCTAGCGATCAGCCTGCTCGCGTTGGTGCTTAGACAGAACCCTTCTATCCTGCTTCCTGTAGTGCTGTGGATGGCCGTGGCGCTGCTGGTGTCGCTGCCCGAGCGGTCCCGGGCGTGGTTCCGGCAGCCCGGCTGAATGCTGTTGCGAGGACGAAGACAGGCGTCGAGTCCGCGGTGATGCCGGGCCAGACGGCCTTGTGGTGGGTGACGAAATGAGTGACAACCCGGACGCACGGCGGCGGACGTCCACGGACGTCGGTGAAAACGCCCGCAGTTCAGGCCAACAGCTACGCAGGTTAGCGAGCCCCGTTGGTTGCCTGGGGGTTAAGGATTCTGCCGGGGCACACACGGGGCACAAGACACTGTGAAACGTCGGCAACCAGCCATCAACGACGTGAGCCCAGGAGCAGGCGTGGCCAGCGCGCCGGCCAGATTGCCGCAGGTCACGGGAGAGGCAGCCGAAGTTCCGCTTCAACTCAACGCGAAATCCTTGATGTTGGTCGCGATGGCGGAGACGGTCCCGACGAGACCGGAGAGCGGCCGAGCGGACGGGGTCAGCGGCTCATCGCAACGGCGTACACGATGACGGCCAGGATCCCCGTCACAACTATGACCGCGACTGTGTTGAAGACGAGTGAGTCGGAGTTGGATACGTTCGCGACCTTCGGACTTGCTGGGAGGTAGCAGACCTCGTACTTCTGTCCGGCCCTGAGGTCTGCCCGGAAGTGAGCTTTGATCGTGTACTTACCCAGTGGGGTGGAGTACTGGATGGTTCCTGTCGTGTAAGGCCCGTCAGGTGCGAACCTTCGCTGGACCCTGATGACCCTGCCGGTAACCGTGGCCGTCTCGCTGGCAAGCCGTAGCCGCCACCGCCATACCGTTGTCCGGACAAACATCAAGAAGACGACGAAATACGCGATCCAGATTGGCAGCATGACGAACTTGATGTACCAATGCATCGCCGGACCTCCGACCACTGACCCCGGTGACGCCGTTGATCCTAGTCACGGGAGGCAATTGCCGATCATGGCCGGTGGGACGCAGGTGCTGCCACACCCGGCAGGCGGAAGGCCAGATGCCTGAACCGGCACAGCGGAAGAGTGCCGTCTGACAGCAGCGGCGACAGCATCCGAGCCTAGCGCCAGCAGCCACAGCCGGGAGCTGGCCGTCAGGACAGCCGAGGCTGCGGGCAGGGATGCCGCTCACGCTGTGCCTCTTGATCCGAGGGTCTTCTCTGGACGACCGAACGCATGGGTGGCTGTCGACAGCAACGGTGACAGCAACGGGCTCGGACGAAGGCAGCGGCCAGCGGTGGCGCGTGGACAGTCGCCCGAGGTCGCTGACGCGGACGGACGCCGCCGAACGAAGCGCCCGGAACTTACAAGCGAGGGGTCAACTCGCTTGGAGTGGTGGGCGTCGGTGGTAGTTCAGTGCCTGGTGGCTATGCCGGTGGTGGGGGAGGGGTGAGCCAGGCGAGGGGTTGTCCGTTGAGGGCGGCGTCGGCGAGGCGGTGGGCGCTGGTGGTTTTGAGTGCCGCGCGGGAGCTGTCGATCCAGCGCTGAACGTTGTCGATGCCCTGGTGGCGGTACTCAACCGCTTGGACGAGGCATTCCAGCTTGTCGGCGTCGCGGGCGACGATGGCCTCTGGCGTCTCGCCCGCTTCGTACTCCGCGACGGCGGCGTTGATGAGGTTAGCGACGGCCGGTGGGCAGGCGGCGACCTGATCGGCGGTGACGGTGGTGTTGGCTGCGGCGGTGAGGTAGCGCTTGGCGATGTGTGGGATGTCCGTGATCCGGGTTTCCTGGGTGTCGTGCAGAACGCACAGCATCGATACCCGGGCTGGGTCGGCACCTTCCATGGCGGCGAGCATCATCCCGATGAGCGCGGTCCGGAACGAGTGTTCGGCGATGGATTCGGGGTGCTTGATGCCGGCGAACCACCAGCCGGTGCGGGCGGCGCGTTTGAGTACGCCGGCCTCGAAGATGAAGCTCATGGCTCCGGCGGCGTCGTGGTCGTCGTTCATCTGCCCGTCCCTGTGCCGGTGACTCCGTCTGCTCGCAGGCTGTAGACGATAGAGGTTAGTTCCTGCCGGGACTGTGGAGAGATGCGGTCGCTGTCCAGGATCTGCGTACTGCGATTGAGGAGCGCGCGGCCCTCGGCGGGGTTGTCGAGAGTGAGGCCGCGTCGTACGGCGAGCAGAGCCCAGATGTTGTGGACGTTGAGGTCGACGAAGGGGTGCGTTGGGTCGAGGCGCTGGACCAGGTGCCGGAAGAGAACCGAGCCGTGCCAGTCTGCGAGCGGCGCCGGCATGAAGGAGTCGTCGCGCTGGCGATACGGGATCTCGCCGACCCAGTAGGCCGAGTAGTTGAGGGCTGCTCGCTCGCAGGCATCGTCCGGATGCGCGTGGGCGAGGAAGTCTCGTAAAGGTTCCGGGTCGCCCTGGTTGGCCAGGGATGTGACTACGGAGCGGGCGTCAGGCCACAGCGGTGACCAGGTGCGGAAGGTGATCGCCCTGCGGGCACGGGTGGTGGTCTGGGCCAGCCATCCTGCCGCCGTTCTGGTGGTCCATGCCCGCGAGAAAGCAGGCCTGTCGATGCAGCAGAACGTTCGGGTCACGTCCGGTGGCTGCGCGTTCGGCGAGGACGTGAAGTCGGGTGAAGAAGGTGCGTTGCTCGTCGGCGGGCAGGGCCGGCCCTGACGCCACTGGCCCTCGCCGGGTCTGTGCGATGGGTAGCCCTCTGGCGAAGGTCGGTGTCTGCCCGAGAACAGCCCAGAGGATCAGATCGGTCAGACGGTGGGTGAGTACGCACCAGCCGAGCGGCTGTTCGGCGATGCCGCAGCGGTCCACCTGCTCGTCGAGGACCGCGGCGAGGATGAAGTCTGCCTCGGCGGCGTCGTCGAGGGCGGCGAGCAGGGTCACGTTCGCTCCGAGGCGACCGATCCTGCGCCGGACGGCGATCGACTGCCCGAGCGGCACCGCCGTGAATGGCCGGCGTCCGGATTCCCAGCTCTGCACGGTGACACGGTCGACGCCCAGGTCGGCGGCGAGTTGCTCCTGCGTCAGCGGGATGGACTCCCGGATCAGCTTGAGCAGGTAGCCCGTCACCTCGCCGCGCTGTGGTGCTGATCGTCCGCGACCTGCCATGCGTCATCCCTACGTTCACCGGTGGTCGACGTTCCCGCCCTGAAACAAACGGTGCGGCCGACATGTGGGCTGCTCACTCGTACTGCGGGTGAGTCCCACCGCCGTGGTCGTGATCGTAGCGTCGCAGTTACCGAACGTTCTAGATCCGGTCCCGTGGCTCGGGGTCGGCCATGAGGCGCTGCCCGGCGGAGGGGGCCAGTAATGCGGGACAGGACGCCACCGGGGCGACGAGTGTCCTACGACGAGTACCTGATCGCCGTAGCGATGACCTTGGCACGGCGACACCGACCGGCATGGTCGTGGCGCAAGTGGCGGTGGCTGTGCCGGTGCGGGGCCGACCTGCCCTGTCGGAACCGACACCGCATCCCGATCAACCGCAGGCACTGGCCGGCCAAGGAGGAGCAATGATCAACGAGGACGAGCGACGGATCCTGCTCGTGCATCTGCGAGGAGCGGACGGCATGTGCACCGGTTGTCGCGCATGGTGGTCGCGGCTGGCTCCGTACCCGTGCTGGCAGGTGGAATGGGCGACCAGCCGGCAGGCCCGGACGATCACCGACCGGTTCCTGGAGGGTGTGCGGTGACCGCCCATGGCCCGGTCATGCCAGTCTGGAGCTGCGGAGGTTGTGGACTTCCGTGGCCTTGCCCGACGCGGAGACGTGAGCTGCGGGCGGAGTACGCGGACGCTCCGGTGTCGCTGGCCCTCTACCTCGGCGCCTACCTCGTCCAAGCCACCGAGGACATGCCCTGGACGCCGGCCGGCGTGCTGCACCGCCGCTTCCTCGGCTGGACCAGGGCGGCCGACCAGGCCATGCCAGCAGTACAGCCGCGAAGTACAGCAGCCGTGCCAGCCGAACCGGGCCGAGAAGCACGCCAGCAGGCCGTTTGACCTCGTAAGTTAACAGCAGAATGGGAGCACGGCGCTCCCGCCTTGGTTGGCCTGGCATCCCCAAGGCCCTGGGCGAGCGTTCATCGGCGTGCTCCGGCTCCGACCATCGGTTGGCAAACTCCACTTGCGACCGGCCTGATCGCATCTCGCGCCGCCCGCAGCAACTGGAGTTCCACCAGCAAACCTGCTCGACCCATGGTTCGACGACCAAGCCAGTGCCGAGGCTGCGGCGGCCTTCCATATCGGGTGCCGGCATCGCCAGCGCGTTGGTTACGCCGAGGTAGGCCAGTCGAAGCAGCACGACCAGTCATCCTCGCCCAGTGGTTTTCGGCGATTCGGCCAGCCTGGGCACGTTGAGGAGGGCAAGATCTTTGTCGTCGTGGTCAAACCGGCCGTGGCCAGGGCGGACGTCATTGCCGGCACCGGCAGGGCTAGCAGGCCCAAACGGCGGCGCACAGAGCCGACGAGCACGAGATATACGGAGGCACCGATGAAGGCAGTCGTCGCGATGGATCAGGCCGCGGAAGCCGCCGGGATCACACTCGCGGAGCGGCCTGAGCCGACGCCGGCGATCAACGACGTCGTCGTTGAAGTCTACGCGTCGGGCTTCGTCTCCGCGGAGTGGGAGTGGCCCTCGACGTGGGTCGATCGCTCCGGTCATGATCGTGCCCAGCCGATCATCGGCCACGAGTTCGCCGGAGTGGTCTCCTCCCTCGGCTACGGCACGACGGGACTCTCGTTGGGACAGCGGGTGTTCGGGATCACGGACTGGCACCGCGATGGAACGCTGGCTGAGTACGCGGCCGTGGAGGCACGCAACCTTGCGCCGCTGCCGGGGAACGTCGACTTCACGGTGGGTGCGAGTCTGCCGGTCTCCGGCCTGACCGCGTGGCAGGGCCTGTTCCAGCACGGTCGTCTTCAGGCGGGGCAGAGCGTCCTCGCACACGGCGCCGCCGGCGCCGTCGGATCAGTGGTGACGCAGCTCGCCCGGGAGTTCGGCGCCTACGTCATCGGTACCGGTCGGGCGGCGGACCGCCAGGCGGCGCTCGACTTCGGCGCGAACGAGTTCCTCGACCTCGACCAGGAGGAGCTCGACGACATCGGCGGGGTCGATCTGGTCTTCGATGTCATCGGCGGTGATATCCAAAGGCGCTCGGCGAGCATCATCCGGCCTGGCGGGACGCTGGTGTCGGTGGTCGGACCTGTTGAGGCTCGCCCTGTGCACGGTTTGGCGGTCGACTTCGTCGTCGAGTCCGTTCCGAGTCAGCTGGTGGAGATCGTCGACCGGGTGCGAGACGGGCGCCTTCGCACGCACATCGGAACGGTCGCGACTCTCGACGACGCCATCCCCGCACTCAACCCGACCGAGCGGCGCATGGGCAAGACCGTCATTCGCGTGCGCCCCTGAGCGCCCTGGAACAGGCCAACAGAGCCGTCATGCTGACGCCTGAGTACCCCGCTTTGATAACCGCCTCTGCATACGTCGACCTGCGCGGAGATCCGGGCACTGTCCACGAGCGGGACCAGGTGCCGACGAAGGATCGAGCCATGCCAGTCATCGAGCGTCCCGGGCAAAGGAGCTGCTGATTCACCGCCAGGTGTCGGGTGTCAGCGGATCGTCAGGGAATGCGTACCGTGAGGTGCAGGGCTGCTCCGTTCGCCGTCGGATGGCAAGCTCGTGCCTCATGATCGATGATTTCGCTGAGGACCATCTGCACGGCCAGCTCAGGTCGATGCGTCAGGCGCTGATCTGGAAGCTGGCTGGGGAGGCCGTGAGAGGTCCGGATCTCGCGGGGGTTCGCCCGTGAGGGCGGTCATCGTCGCGGCCGCGGTCGCGTTCATCATCTCCCTGCTCGGTACGCCGGTGGCGATTCGCGTCTTCACCGCGCTCAAGGCCGGCCAGCCGATCCGATCCATCGGGCTCGCCAGCAACGAGGGCAAACAGGGTACGCCCGCGATGGGTGGCGTCGTCTTCATCGTGGCGACCGTCTTGGCGTACGTGGCCGGGCATCTCGCCCTGGCCACCCTGCCCGAGCGGCAGATCGCGCAGGAGGGCCCGACCATGACGGCCCTTGTCCTGCTCGGCGTGTTCGTCTTCTGCGGCGCGGTTGGCTTCCTCGACGACTACCTCAAGGTGCGCCGGCGCAACTCCGACGGCCTGTCCGCCAAAGGCAAGCTGCTCGGCCAGGCGATCGTCGGCGCCGGGTTCGGCATCGCCGCGCTCTACGTCGTCAGCACCAACGGCCAGACCGTGGCCAGCGAGCACATCTCGCTCATCCGCGACATCAGCTGGCTGAATGTCGGCAAGGTCGGCTCGGTCATGGTCTTCGTCTTCGTGATCACGGCGATGTCGAACGGCGTGAACCTCACCGACGGGCTCGACGGCCTGGCCACCGGCGCGTCGGTCCTGGTGCTCGGCGCGTACGCGCTGATCGGCTTCTGGCAGTACCGGCACTGGTGCGCGGACGACGCGTACGCCCGCGTGAACGACTACTGCTACCAGGTGCGGGATCCCCTGGAGATCGCCATCATCGCGGCGGCAGCGGCCGCCGCCTGCGTGGGCTTCCTGTGGTGGAACGCGTCCCCGGCGCGGATCTTCATGGGTGACGTGGGCTCGCTCGGCCTCGGCGGCCTGATCGGCGGGCTCGCGGTGGCGACCCGCACCACGCTGCTGTCGGTCATGATCGGCGGGCTCTTCGTCATCATCACGACGACCTGGGTGATCCAGATCGTCTCGTTCCGGACCACCGGCAAGCGTGTCTTCCGGATGGTGCCGTTGCACCACCACTTCGAGCTCGCTGGATGGAGCGAGGTCAATATTGTGGTCCGGTTCTGGATCGTGGCCGGCGTCTGCGTGGCGGTCGGCCTGGGCCTGTTCTACTCGGATTTCCTGGCGGTCGTCGGATGAGGGCGGCGCGACAAGCTGTGCCGTGCCACCGACCGCGACCCGCCAGGCAGCCTGGCCCCAAGGGGTGCCCGGGCGCCTGGAGGGTGCCGGAGAGATGTGGACACCCGGGCGGGTGCGGCCCTGCCACCGTCCGGCCCTCGCGCTGGGTCCCACGCTCTGATCCCGCGTCCTCGCTGACCAGCCGTTGCCGGGGTTGGCCATCGTCACTGTTGGTCGTACCTGTGGCGGACGTTCGGAAGCAGGGCGCGCCAGATCAGCCGCCAGGCTGTGCCGGGAAGGTACTTGCTGCGTTCTTCCTGCGCGACGCGTCCGCGGGGGTGGGCGGCCCACCGCGCCGAGCCGGGGTCGTAGTCGCGGCGGTACTCGATCACGCACACGTGCTTGACGCTCTTGTAGCCATAGTGGGCCGGGGCGACCAGGCGAACCGGTGCTCCGTGTTCGACGCTGAGGGGGCGCCGGCGAGGCGGTCGGCGAGCAGCACGTCGGGCTTTCGATCATGTCGCCTCCGCACTGGCCCGACGCCGGACGTCGCCGGCGGGAAACATTGACACTTTTCGTTGCCCCAGTGATAGTAACTGCTACAGATCCCATCGGATCGCCGGTGGGAACCGCGGTCGGACGATCGACGCGCGCCCATCCCGACTTGGCCCGTGGCCAGCGCTGACCACCATGGCTGGGGCGCGAATGACCATCGCCACCGCCAGGCAGGGAATGCCATCGCCACATCTGCTGGAGGGTGCATGAAAAGCAGATCGAAGATCTACGCGGGACTGGCGGCCATCATCGTCCCGGCCGCCTCCGTGATCATGGCGCTCGGCGCGACCCCGGCCGATGCCGCGGTCGGCGGTTCCGGTCCTTACCCCGCCGACTATGAGACCTCGGCGAGCCTGGCCAATCACACGATCTTCCGGCCCCAGACGCTCCCGTCGGAACGCCTGCCCATCCTCGTGTGGGGCAACGGCGGCTGCTCGGCCAACGGCCTCTCCCAGGGCAATTTCCTCCGGGAGATCGCCTCCTACGGCTTCCTCGCCATCGCCAACGGCGCTCCGTACGGCTCCGGCTCCACCAACTCCCAGATGCTCACCCAGTCCATCGACTGGGCCGTCGCGGAGAACTCCCGGCAGGGCAGCAAGTACTACAACAGGCTCGACACGACCAAGATCGCCGTCGCGGGCTACTCCTGCGGAGGCCTGGAGGCGTACGCCGTCTCCAACGACCCACGCATCACCACGACCGGCATCTTCAGCAGCGGCCTGCTGAACGATGCGGACGACTACCAGCTCTGGAGACTGACCAAGCCGATCGCCTACTTCATCGGCGGACCCAGCGACATCGCCTATCCGAACGCCATGGACGACTGGGGCAAGCTCCCGGCCGGGCTGCCCGCCTTCATGGGCAACCTGAGCGTCGGGCATGGCGGCACCTACGACCAGCCCAACGGCGGCGAGTTCGGCCGGGTGGCAGTTCTCTACCTCAAGTGGCGCCTGAAGGGCGACATCACCGCCGGCCGCAACTTCGTCGGCGTCGACTGCGGCCTGTGCCACACCGAATGGACCGTCCAGCAGAAGAACCTGACGCTCGACGGCGACACGCCGCCCAGCACCCCGCCGCCCAGCACGCCGCCACCGACCACCCCACCCCCCGGTGGGACTCCCACCTGCACCGCGGCTTATTCCGTACAGGACCAGTGGAACGGCGGGTTCGTCGCCAACGTCAACGTCACCGCGGGAACCGCCGCGCTCACCGGCTGGCGAGTCACCCTCACCCTGCCGAGCGGGGCATCGGTCAGCTCGTTGTGGAACGGGGTCGCCAGCGGCACCAGCGGCACCATCACCGTCGCGAATCAGAGCTACAACGGACAGCTGGCCGCGGGTCAGACCACAAGTTTCGGCTTCCAGGGCACCGGAAACGGCAGCGGAGCCACCGCCACCTGCACCGGAAGCTGAGGCTCCGCATATCTCGGCGCAACTCGTCGCCGCCGGCCGGGCCGATCCGGCGCCCGGCCGGCGGCGTCTTCACGGCTCCGGGGTCCGGGCCGGCGCCCGGCGGGCGCGGAACCGGGCACGGTACGCCTGGGGCGAGATCCCGAGCTCCCGGCGGAAGGTGTGCCGGAGGTTCGCGGTGGAGCCTGAACAACGGCGCCACCTACGAGTTCCGGGTGCGGTCGACGAACCTGGCCGGGACCAGTTCGCCGTCGAACAACGACACCACCCGGCCGATGCCGCCGTTCCCGAAACCGCCGTCCAGCCTGCGCGCGATCGTGCCCGGAGGCTGGCGGTGCCGGGCCGCCGGTCCTGGGCGTCAGCCGGCGGGAACAACTACGCGCCGTACTGCCCCTGACCAGAGGCGGCCAACGCGACGTCTGACCGCTCGGCTCGTCTCGCGCGGGGTGCTCGCGGACCGGTGAGTAGTTCGGCCAGGTATGCCAGCCCTCGAGTCCCCGGCAGCGCGGTGCCCTCGGGATCCACCACGACGGGTACGACGGGCCCGGCGGCGGCCAACCAGTCGGTGCGCCATTGCCGCGAGCGGCGCCAGCCGGTCGTGGTCACCGGAATCCCGTTGGGGGCGATCGTCGCGCCGAGGATCCGGGTGATGTGCAACGGAGCGGGGTCGCCGAATCCGGGCGGCGGCAGTTCCGGCGAGCTGAGGTAGGGCGCGAGGGGGTAGGGCGGATAGGTGATGCTGGCGACGAGGGCGCGCACGTCGTAGGCGTTGCTGAGGTGCCGGCCACGCACCCAGATGGCGTCGAACAGGAGACGGCGCAGGTCGTGCTCGACACCGTCGGTGACCGCCTCGGCGTATGCGGAGACGGCTGCCAGCGTGTTGCTGATCAGGGTGGGGGCCGCCTCGGGCGGTTGCTCGCCGGGTAGGGCGAGCAGCCGGCTCTCGTCCAACTCGCGTTCCCACCCGCCCGGGTCGGTGGCGACCGGGGTACCGGTCATCGACAGCCGCGGGTTGTGCTCGACCGCCCGCCAGGCGACCTCGGCGCGGCGCTGGCGCAGCAGCGCGTCGACGCGCTGGCTGGCCAGGTAGGAGTAGGGGCAGTTGAAGTCGGCGTAGACGATCAGACGCATCGGTACCTCCCAGGGTGGGCCGTCGCGGTGGCTACGTGTTCTCGCCGGTCAGGGTCTGCGGGCGGGGATGTCCGGCGACCAGTGGCGTGTCCACGGCCAGTCGGCCCACTTTGGCGGCCCCGCCCGGGGAGCCCAGCGGGGCGTCGGCTCCGGCCAGTGGCTCGGCGAAGAACCGGGCGTTGTCGTCGGTGAACACGGACCACCGTTCGGGCAGGTCGTCCTCGTAGAAGATCGCCTCGACCGGGCAGACCGGCTCGCAGGCGCCGCAGTCGACGCATTCGTCTGGATGGATGTACAGTGCCCGGTCGCCCTCGTAGATGCAGTCGACCGGGCATTCCTCCACACAGGCCCGGTCGACCACGTCGATGCACGGCTCGGCGATCACGTAGGTCATGGCACCTCCCGTAGTTTTAACTACGGACATCGTATAAAACGGCGAGGGTGCGGGTCGAGGTGATGTACGGCGCACCCGGCCGTCGGCGCAGCGTCGACGGAACCCAGGTCTGACGGCGCCGGCACGGCCGAGGTGGCGGCCGTCGAGTAAGTTACCGGCGAGTCGAGCTGGTGCTGGTGGACGGCGGGAGGCCGGATGGCCGGGAAACACCGTTCGTGGTGGGGCTGGGGGCACGTCGAGGACGCCGTGACCGGCGCGGAGGCCACGGCGTTGGCGGACCGGGTGCGTACCCTGCTGCCTGACGTCGACCTGGCCGAGCACGTCGCGCCGCCGGTGGCCGAACTGGGCCTGCGCCCGCCGCGCGTCGATCCGCCGGCGTCGCTCGCCGGGCTGTGTTCGACGGACCCGGCCGACCGGGCGGCGCACACCCACGGCAAGGCGTTCCGGGACGTGGTCCGCAACCTGCACGGGGACCTCCGCGACCCGCCGGACCTGGTGGTCCGGCCGGCGACCGAGCAGGACGTGGTCGACGTGCTGGACTGGTGCGCGGGCCGGGACATCGCAGTGATCCCCTACGGCGGCGGCTCGTCCGTGGTCGGCGGGGTGGAGCCGCGGCTGGACGAGGCGTATCCGGCTGCGGTCAGCCTCGACCTCGGACGCCTCGACCGGGTGCTGGAGGTGGACCCGACCAGCCGGGCCGCGCGCATCCAGGCCGGCGTGTTCGGCCCGGCGCTGGAGGACCAGCTCCGGCCGCACGGCCTCACGCTGCGGCACTTCCCGCAGTCGTTCGAGTTCTCCACCCTCGGCGGCTGGCTGGCCACCCGCGCCGGTGGTCACTACGCCACCGTCCTTACCCACATCGACGACCTGGTGGAATCGTTGCGGGTGGTCACCCCGGCGGGCACCAGCCAGTCGCGCCGGCTGCCCGGTTCCGGCGCCGGGCCGTCCCCGGACCGGCTGTTCCTCGGCTCGGAGGGCGTGCTCGGCGTCATCACCGAGGCGTGGATGCGGCTGCAGGACCGGCCACGCTGGCGGGCCGGCGCCTCGGTGCACTTCACCGACTACGACGAGGCGGTCGCGGCCACCCGGGCCATCGCCCAGTCCGGGCTGCAGCCGAGCAACTGCCGGCTGCTCGACCCCGCCGAGGCGCTGCTCAACGCCGGCGCCGCCACCACCGGCGGCGTGCTCGTGCTGGGATTCGAGTCGGCCGACCACCCGGTCACACCGTGGCTGGACCGCGCCGTCGAGCTGTGCCGCGACCATGGGGGAAGCCTGCCCGCGCCGCCGCGCGGCGACGGCGCGTCCGGCCCACCGCGGCGGACCGCCGCCGACGCCTGGCGGTCGGCGTTCCTGCGGATGCCGTACCAGCGCGACGCGCTCGCCGCCCGGTCGATGATCGTGGAGACGTTCGAGACCGCCTGCACCTGGGACCGGTTCCCCGCCCTACGGGCCGCGGTGCTCGACGCGGCCGGCGAGGCGCTCCGCTCCGTCGCCGCGACCGGCGTGATCACCTGCCGCTTCACCCATGTCTACCCGGACGGTCCCGCTCCCTACTTCGGCGTGTACGCCACCGGCCGCTGGGGCTCCACCCTCGCCCAGTGGGACCAGATCAAGCATGCCGTCTCCGACGCGCTGCTCGCCGCCGGCGGCACCATCACCCACCACCACGCCATCGGCCGCGACCACCGACCCTGGTACGACCGGCAGCGCCCGGACCCGGTCGCGCTCGCGTTGCGCGGCGCCAAGAGCGCCCTCGACCCCTCCTGGATCCTCAACCCGGGCGTCCTCGTCGATCCACCGGCCGGCGGCCCCACCGGGTGAGGCGGGGATGCGCGGTGTGGTCGGCACCGGGTACGCGAGAACGACCCTGCCGCTCAGCGAGTTTTCTTCGTCGCCCGCTTACGGGGCGGCGTCAACAGGTCGGCTATCGCCGCGATCGCGGACGGCACCACCCGGTAGTAGGCCCAGACCCCCCGCTTCTCGCGCTCGAGCAGACCGGCCTCGGTCAGGATCCGGAGGTGATGACTCACCGTCGGCTGCGACAGACCAAGCGGCGCGGTGAGGTCGCTCACGGACGCCTCGCCCTCCGGGGCGGACTGGATCAGGCTGAGCAGCCGTAGTCGAGCCGGGTCGGCGAAGGCCTTCAGCACTCCCGCGAGCCGCTCGGCATCGGCGCGCTTGATCGGTTCGCCAGCAAGGGGCGAGATCGAAGGCATAGAGGTTTTAGCAGCTCCCACGCCCCCATCGTCCCACCAACCCCATCGACAGGCTGGCGGAACCCGCTCCAGTACCCCGATGGCGATACTTCGAGGTCGGTGGCGAGGGAAACTCCGAAACCGGCCGGCGGGCGTCGGCTAGGCCCAGCCGATATCCACTTCATGGGTCATCGACGCTGGCATCAGGTGGCCCGCGCCGCGGCCGTTGTTCAGGTCATGCGATCGGGATGTGGTGGTGGCGTGTTGTCCAGGCAGCAGCGGATGAAGTCCTGGATGACGGGGTTGGTGTCGGCGGTGACCGGCCAGGCGACTCCGACCTGGCTGGGGCTGACGCCGCTGACGGGCCGGTAGGTGATGTCGGGGCGCGCGTAGTAACGAGCGGCGGATTCGGGGGCCAGGGCGATGCCGTAGCCGTTGGCGATGGCGGTCAGCCAGTCGTCGGGCTGGCCGCTGTCGGTGACCGCTCCGATGGTGACCGGGTGGCCCTCCCGCTCGCCGGTGGCCAGCCACCAGTCGCGCCACCAGCCGGTGTCGGCGGGGGCGGCGACGAACGGCTGATCCCACAGCTCCCGAAAGGAGATGTGGTCGCGCCCGGCCAGCGGGTGGGTCACGGGCAGCGCCACCCAGCGGGGCTCGGTGAGCAGCACCTTGGTGTGCAGGCTGTCCTGGCCGGGGAAGGGCAGCCGCAGCAGGGCGACGTCGGCGTCGCCGCTCGCGAGCCCGGCGGTGGGGTCGGTCCAGGGAGCGGCCCGCATCTCCACCCGCCAGCCGGGCCGACGGTCGCCGAAGGCGGCGATGATCTGCTGGGTGGCCTCGTTGGCGGCACCGGCCAGGAAGCCAACCCGCAGCACCCGGGCGGCGCGGCTGGCGACGCTCTTGGCCTCCTGCAGTGCCTGGTCGAATCCGACCAGAACGGCGGGAACCCGGTCGGCGAGTGCCCGGCCTGCCGCGGTGAGCGTCATCCCGGCCCGGGAGCGGGTGAACAACCGCACTCCCAGCTGGCTCTCCAGTTGCCTGATCTGCTTGGTCAGCGCCGGCTGGGACACGAACAGCCGTCGTGCCGCGTGGGTGAGATTCCCTTCTTCGGCGACGGCGGCGAAGGAGCGGAGCAGCCGGGTGTCGACGTCCATGCCATCAGGTTATGGATGCGTGTATTGGACGCGCTCCTCGCGCCCGGCCAGGCTTGATTCAGTCGCCGCTGGAACCGGCGCGGACCCGGGAAGGAGTGAGAAGGTGTTCGCCGCTTACGTGATCATCACCGTCGTCACGATCGTGGCCAACGCGTGGGTGGCGGTCGCCGATCTCACGCGGGCCGGATTCGTCCTCGCCAACATGGCGGAGGTAGGCGTGCGGCGATCCTGGCTGGTGCCGCTCGGAGTCCTCAAAGGCGCCGGAGCAGTCGGCCTCCTGGTCGGGCTGCTGGGCCTGCGGCCCCTCGGGGTCGCAGCCGCGATCGGACTCGTCCTGTTCTTCGCCGGAGCCCTCGCCGTCCACGTCCGTGCCCACGTGTTCCACAACTTCGCTTTTCCCGGAGCCTACTTCGCGCTGGCCATCGCCTCCGCCGTCCTCGCCATCGGCGCCTCTTGACGCCGGCCGGGTGAGGGGCAGGAGAGTGAGTTCACCGGGGCGGGAGCAGCCCGCGTCCGGCCATGAACGCTCGCAGCGTCTCGGCGTCCTCGGCGGACATCAGGTGGCGTGGGATGACGGTCGCCGGCATCCGGCCGACGTACACGATCCAGAAGTCAGGGGTGTCCTTCACCCGGGCGACCCCGTCCCAGGCGATGCCGCCGGATTCCGAGCCGCTGCGCATCATGATGTTGTCGTCGGTGATGTCGTAGGCGCCCTCGACGGCGTAGCGACTGGAGCGGCGCCGGGCGCGCGACCGCACCCACGGCGAGTAGAGCATCGACAGCAGGCCAGCCACGACCATCGCCAGGCACAGCGGCGTGATCCGGTCGCCCCCCGCGAACGCTTGCGACACGGCGAAACCGATCGCTCCGACCGCCGCCAGCACCGCCCCGACGTAACCGTACTTGCGCAGCCGGACACTGCTGAGCGCAGCGGCCACGCGGCCTGGGTAGGCGGGATCGGCGGGGACGTCAAAGCGGATGTGCACGCCCGAACGATAGTGCCTTCGCCCGCCCATCTCGGCCATGACCGCGCGGCGCCGCGGTCGGTCGCCGTCCGCCGCGATCCGGGCGGTTGAGGATGCCCGCTCGGGATGATCGAATTCGCGGGATGAAGAGGGCGGAGGTACGCCGGGACGGGGTTGTCCTGTCCTGCCTCGACGGCGGGTCCGGCGACGACGTGATCGTGCTGTTGCACGGCTTGGCCGGCAGCGGGCAGGAAATGGTGCCAACGGCCGAGGCGCTGCTCCCGGATCATCACGTGATCGCGGTGGATCAGCGCGGACACGGTCATTCGACCCGCCGGCCGCAGGACCTCTCTCGCCGCGCCTACGTCGAGGACGTGGTCGCCGTCGTCGAGGAACTCGCGGGCGGTGGACCGGTGACGGTCGTGGGTCAGTCGATGGGTGGGCACACCGCGATGCTGCTCGCCGCCGGGCATCCCGACCTGGTGGACCGGCTGGTGATGCTGGAGGCCGGAGTCGGGGGCAGCGACCCTGAGGACAACTATCCAGCCAGGCTCGGCGACTGGTTCGCGTCGTGGCCGGTGCCGTTCGCCGATCTGCGTGGCGCGGCCGAGTTTCTCGGCACCACCCCGATCGCCCGGTCCTGGCTGCGCGACCTGGACAGGCGCGCGGACGGGCTGTGGCCGCGCTTCGAGCCCGACGTGATGCGGGCCGCCATCGCGGCAGTCGCCGAGAGCGCCCGATGGGATGAATGGCAGCAGGTGAAGGCCCCCACCTTGCTGGTGCAGGGCCAGCACGGCACCATCGCGGCCGCTGAGGTGCGACGGATGTTGTCGTTACGCCCGGACGTCGCGCACGTCGTCATCCCCGACGCCGGTCATGACGTACACCTGGAACAGCGAGTGGCCTTCGTACGGGCGCTACGGATGTTCCTCGGCCGTTGAGGCGGTGCGTCGTTTCACCGGGGTCCGCGCGACGATGTCCAGCCTTGCTGGTGCAGCCGTTCGATGCCGTCGAGCAGCAGGTCCAGCGCGAACTCGAACTCGAACTGGTCGTCGCAGCCCTGTCCCACGACCGACTCGTCGTCGTGGGATGCCGCCGCGGCGATCGCGGCGAGGTGCGGGAAGCGGGCGGCGACCTCCGGTGGTAGGGCCGCCGGCGGGTCGGGGTTGGTCGTGCCGGACCGGCCGGCGCGCCGGGCGGGGTCGAACAGTTCCTGGCTGAAGCCCAGGATCCGGCTGCCCATCGCGTGCATCACGTGGTGGGCGAGGTCGGCGGAGAACCCGCCGGCCTGGAACGTCCCGACCATCGAGTCGAGGTAGGCGAGGACGGCCGGCGTCGCCATGTTCCGCGACTCGATCGCGAGCGGCGCCCAGGGGTGGCGGCGCAGCACCTGCCGCGCCGAGAGGATGCGTCGACGGACCGTTGGTTTCCAGTCGGTGTCGGGCGTCGGTGGGTCGATCTCGCCGACGACCACGTCGATCATGCCGTCGAGCAGTTCGTCCTTGTTGGCCACGTGCTTGTAGAGCGCCATCGGCACGACGCCGAGATCCTGGGCGAGGTTGCGCATGCTGAGGGATTCGATCCCGGCCTCGTCGGCGAGCGCGACGGCGGCACGCAGGATCCGGTCCCTGCTCAGCGGCGTCCGGCGCAGCGTCTCAGCCTGCTCAGCCATCTTCTTCCTCGTCTTCCAGCGGTGGTTGAACCATAACGGCCTTGACTGGTGTACGGCGTACACCTACCGTGGTTCTGAGGGTGTACGCCGTACACCTAAGGGAGGGACAATGAAAGCGATCGTCCAAGATCGGTACGGCCCGCCGGAAACGCTCACGCTCGCAGATGTCGCCGCGCCGGTGCCGGGCGCCAACGAGGTGCTCGTGCGGATCGAGGCTGCCGCGCTCAACGCGTACGACTGGCATGCCATGCGCGGCGATCCACGGCTGGCACGGCTGGCCATGGGCCGGTCAAGGCCCCGGGTGCGCATCCGGGGCCGCGACTTCGCCGGCCGGGTCGAGGCCGTCGGGGCCGACGTCCGACAGGTGCGCCCGGGCGACGCCGTCTTCGGCGACCTCGGCGAGGCCAACGGCGCCTTCGCCGAGTACGCGTGCGTGCCCGAGACCTCGGTCGCGCCGAAGCCGGCGAACCTGACGCCGCAGCAGGCGGCCGCCCTGCCGTTGGCCGGCATCACCGCACTGATGGGACTGCGCGACGTCGGGCGGGTCGAGCCCGGCCACCGCGTCCTCATCAACGGAGCCTCCGGCGGCGTCGGCACCCTGGCGGTCCAACTGGCCAAGGCGCTCGGCGCGAGCGTGACCGCGGTGTGCAGCACCCGCAACGTCGACCTGGTCCGCTCGCTCGGCGCCGACCACGTCGTCGACTACACCCGCGAGGACTTCACCCGCGACCCGCGCCGCCACGACGTCCTGTTCGACCTGGTCGGCAACCGCTCACTCACCGCGCTCCGGCGGGCGCTGACCTCGACCGGGACGCTGGTGCTCTCCGGCGGCGGGGTGTACCGCGGCGGCAGCCTCGTCGGACCGGTCTGGCTGATCGCGCGCGGACGGCTGCTGGCGCCCTTCGTCCGGCACCGCATCGTCACCCTCGCGGCGGCGCCCAGCCGGGAACATCTCGACACGCTCCGCACCCACGTCGAGGCCGGCCGCCTCGCCCCGGTCATCGACCGCACCTATCCACTTCACGAGGTGCCTCAGGCGATCCGGTACCTGGAGAGTGAGCACGCGCGGGCCAAGGTCGTCATCACCGTCTGACGTACGGGACGGACGTCTGACGCCCGCCGGCGGCCGGTGACGATCGGCGCGCAGTGCGGCCTTCGCGGTGGCCGCCGGGACCGGGCGGGTCGCCGAGGACTGCCAGGGGCAGGATCGGTCAGCGACCGCGGCGGGCGTTGAGCCGGGCGGCCTGGCGGGTCAGGTGGTCGCGCTCGGGGAGGTTGGGTGCCCGGCGGGCCGCCTCGGCGTACAACCGGGCCGCCGTGGCCAGGTCGCCGTCGCGTTCGTGCAGGTACGCCGCCACCGCCGTGTGCCGGGGCAGGGCGTCGTCCAGCGCCGCGAGCGCCGCCAGCCCGGCGCGCGGACCGTCGGCCTCGCCGACGGCCACCGCGCGGTTGAGCCGGACGATCGGGCTGTCGGTCAGGCGCGCGAGTTCGTCGTACCACTCGACGATCTGCACCCAGTCGGTCTCGCCGGCGGTGGGCGCGTCGGCGTGCAGCGCCGCGATGGCGGCCTGGGCCTGGAACTCGCCCAGCCGGTCGCGGGCGAGGGCGGCCTGCAGGATCTCGACGCCCTCGGCGATCGACCGGGTGTCCCATCGGCTGCGGTCCTGCTCGGCGAGGGGCACCAGGCTGCCGTCGGGCGCGGTCCGGGTGGCGCGCCGGGCGTGGTGCAGCAGCATGAGCGCGAGCAGCCCGGCCACCTCGGGATGGTCGATCGTGGCCGCGAGCTGTCGGGTGAGCCGGATGGCCTCGGCGGCGAGGTCGACGTCGCCGGAGTAGCCCTCGTTGAAGACCAGGTAGAGCACGCGCAGCACGGTCGCGACGTCGCCGGGCTGGTCGAAGCGCACGCCGGAGACGGTGCGCTTGGCCCGGCTGATGCGCTGCGCCATGGTCGCCTCGGGCACCAGGTAGGCCTGGGCGATCTGCCGGGTGGTCAGCCCGCCGACGGCGCGCAGCGTGAGCGCCACCGCGGAGGACGGGGTCAGGGACGGGTGGGCGCACAGGAAGTAGAGCTGGAGCGTGTCGTCCACCGCGGGGGTGGGCCCGGGTGCCGGTTCCTCCTCGACGAGGTCCTCCCGCCGCCGGCGGGCCGCGTCCGCCCGGGTCGTGTCGAGGAACTTGCGCCAGGCGACCGTGACCAACCAGCCCTTCGGGTCCCGTGGCGGGTCGGCCGGCCAGACGCGGACCGCCTCGACCAGTGCGTCCTGGACGGCGTCCTCGGCCGCCGCGAAGTCGGCTCCGCGGCGGACGAGGATGCCGAGAACCCTCGGCGTGAGGCTCCGGAGCAGGGCCTCGTCCATCTGCGAGGTCACTCCCGGATGGTGGGCGGCGCGGTCAGGAAGGGGCGCAGCTCGAGCCACTCGTGGATCGGCTTGCCGCCCGCCCCGGGGGCCGCCGACAGCTCCCCGGCCAGCTCGACGGCGCGTTCGTAGCTGTCGACGTCGATCACCATCCAGCCGGCGATGAGGTCCTTGGTCTCGGCGAACGGGCCGTCGGTGACCGGCGGGCGCCCCTCGCCGTCGTACCGGACGAACGTCCCCTCGGGGGCGAGCGCCTGGCCGTCGACGAACTCGCCGGTCCCTTCGAGCCGGGCCGCGAAGTCGTGCATGTACTGCATGTGCGCCGAGATCTCCTCCGGCGTCCACTGGTCCATGGGCACGTCGTTGACCGCGGCCGGAGCGCCACGGTAGTGCTTGAGCAGCAGGTACTTGGCCATGGTGGTTCTCCTCGGTGCTGGTGCGACCCATTGTGGTCGCGTTCATCCCGGGGACGGAGCCGGCCACGCGTTCTCGACATCGTCGTCCGAACTTTTTTGGCTCTCGTGGCGGAGCGCCTTCTTCCGCCGATGTCGTGCGGCGGCGGCGCTGGCGGGTTCCCGTCACGGCGCATCCCCGCCCAGCCGACCAGCGCTTTCCCCGCCATCGGGCTGTAAAGATCCTTCGCATCCTCTGGTCGCCGAAAGAAGGCCACAATGTCCATCCCCTCGCTCTGGCGACGCGCCGGCACGATCGGTGCCGCCGGCGTGGTCATCCTCGCCGCTTCGACCATGTCCGTCGCCCCGCCGGCCGCCGCCCGCGCCGACCTCGCCCTCGGCGCCACCCCGACGGCCGGCACCCAGGTCACCCTCATCAGCGGGGACCGGGCGCTGGTGGGTAAGGACCCCGCCGGCCGCGAGACAGCCACGGTCCTGCCCGGGCCGCACGCCGACCCCGGCGGTTACGTCACCCGCGCCTTCCGGGGCGACGTCTACGTTTTCCCGTCCGCCGCGGTGCCGCTGATCAACGCCGGGCGCCTGGACGAGGAGCTGTTCAACGTCACGGGGCTGGCCCGCCAGGGCTACGACGACCGGGCCAGCGACAGCCTGCCGCTGCTGGCGACGTACGGAGGATCCGTCGCCCGTACCAGGCAGGCGCCGCAGCCTCCGGACGGCGCGGACGTCGTCTCGACGCTGACCGCGGCCGACGCGGTGGCCCTGTCTGTCGACAAGCAGGACACCGCCCGGCTGTGGCAGGACCTCACCGACACCGACGGGCCGCGGATCGCCAAGCTGTGGCTCGACGAGCGGGTCAGCGCGGACCTGGCCGACAGCACCGCGCAGATCAACGCGCCGAAGGCGTGGGCGGACGGTTTCGACGGTACGGGGACCACGGTGGCGGTGCTGGACAGCGGCTACGACGCCACCCATCCCGACCTCGCCGGCCAGGTCATCGACGAGAAGAACTTCACCAGCGAGGCCGGCGGCGCGGTCGACCGGCACGGGCACGGCACCCACGTCGCCTCCACCGTCGCGGGCACCGGCGCGGCGTCCGGCGGGGCGGAGAAGGGCGTCGCGCCCGGCGCGAAGCTGCTGATCGGAAAGGTCCTCGACCGGGCCGGCAACGGCCAGGAGTCCTGGATCATCGCCGGCATGCAGTGGGCCGTCGACAAGGGCGCGGACGTGGTCAACATGAGCCTGGGCGGCAGCATCGGCACCGACTGCACCGACCCGATCGGCGTCGCGGCGCAGCGGCTCACCGCACAGGCCGACACCCTGTTCGTGCTGGCGGCCGGCAACTCCGGGCCCGGCGCGCACACCCTCGGCTCACCCGCCTGCGCCGACGCGGCACTGACCGTGGCCGCCGTGGACGCGGCCGGCGCCACCGCACCCTTCTCCAGCCGCGGCCCGGTCACCGGCTCGCACCGGGTGAAGCCGGAGATCTCCGCCCCGGGCGTCGGCATCGTCGCCGCCCGCAACGGCGGCGGCACCAGCGACCCGTACACGTCCATGTCCGGCACGTCGATGGCCGCGCCGCACGTGGCCGGGGTCGCCGCGCTGCTCACCCAGCGCCACCCGGCGATGAGCGCCCAGCAGCGCAAGGCCGTGCTGGTGTCCTCCGTCGCCCCCGGCGCCAGCGGCGGCGTGTACGCCCAGGGCGCCGGCGTGGTCGACGCCTTCCGCGCGGTCACCGCCGACGTCTACGGCCCGGGCACGGTCGACGCGGGCTCGTTCAACTGGCCACACCTGCACCAGCAGCCCGCCACCACGAAGGTGACGCTCACCAACGACGGCGCCGCACCGGTCACCTTCGCGCTGTCGATCGAGGGCGCCACGGGTGAGGACGGCACCCCGCTGCCCCAGCGGACGCTGACGACCGGGCTCGACACGGTGACCGTGCCCGCGCACGGCACCGCGGACGTACCGGTGATCCTCGACCCGGCCGTCCGCCAGACGGCGTCGGCCTACGGGACGATCGGTGGGCGCCTCGTGGCCCGCGCCGGCGACGGCACCACGGTCACCACGGCGATCGGCGCCTGGCTGGAGCCGCACACCGTCACCGTCACCCTGCACCTGATCGACCGGCGTGGCCAGGCTCCCGCCACGCCGTCCTTCGTCGACGTCGTCGATGTCGACCGGCTCACCGGCCAGCGCTTCACCACCTTCGATGAGGACCCGGTGCTGCGCCTGCGCGAGGGCCGCTACTCGATCGCCGCCCTGATCGCGAGCCACGACGACGGCACCACGGGCGAGGCGGGTCTGGTCAAGTCGATCACCTTCATGGGCGACCCGGACCTGGTCGTCAACCACGACGACACCGACCGGACCATCACCTACGACGCCCGCACGGCGATCCGCCAGAAGGTCGACGGGGAGCGCCCGCTCGAGGCGCAGAACATCACGATGCAGTACGGCCGCTGGTGGGACGGCGCCTACCTGTCCGCCTCGTACACCGGCGGCAAGTCGGTCGACGACGTCTACGTCGGGCGGACCACGCCGGTGCACTCCGGCGGCTTCGAGCTGGACACCTTCTACCGCATGTACGCGCCGGAGCTGGACCTGCGTACCAGCGGCGGCGTCATCCTGACCCCGGAGTACCTGGGTGCGCCGTTCACCCAGCCGTCGGCGGCGGTCAAGTTCGACGGCAACGGGTCGGCTCCGCTGACGTTCGCCGGTGCGGGCACGGCGGCGGAGTTGGCCGCGGCCGGCGTGGCGGGCAAGGTCGTGCTGGTGCACGACGCCGCCGACCCGACCGCCGTGCTGTCCGCCGCGGCGACCGCCGGCGCCAAGGCCGTGCTGTTCGGCCGCGACGCCGCCGGGCGCTGGAACAGCGTCGCCGCCGGCAACACGATTCCGGGACTCACCATCAGCGGGGCCGAGTCGACCGCACTGCGCGAGGCGCTGTCCGCCGGACCGGTCACCCTCGAGTGGAAGGCGGTGGCGGCCAGCCCGTACGCCTACAACCTGGCGTTCGTCGACGACGGGATGACCCGCCCCGACGTGGTCCGGCACGTCCGCGACCGTGATCTCGGCCGGGTCGACGAGACGGTGTACTCGATGCGTACCGACCGGGCCGTGTTCGAGGTCCTGCAGGCGTACCGGCCGTCGTTCCCGACGGTCGCGTCGATGGCGTCCGTGCCGCAGCGCGCACCCTTCACCCGTACCGCGTACTTCACCGCCGACCAGCAGTGGCGGCAGCTGATCGGCGGCGCCGGGGTGTTCGACGAGTACATGGTCGACCTGCCGCGCACGTACGCCGCGGGTTCGGCACGCCGGGCCGAGTGGTACCGGGGGCCGGTGCGTTCGGTCGGCACCCGCCGCGCCGACCTCTCCCCGGAACACATCGGCGAGCGGCAGGAGGACCTCATCGGCATCGCCATGCTGCCGTTCGGCGACAGCGACCCCAACCACTACAGCGCTGGCGGTGGCTTCGGTGACGCCGGCAACGTGCAGGTCTACCGCGACGGGGTGCAGATCGGCTCCTCCCCGTTCCCGAGTGGAGCCTGGTCCGTTCCGGACGAGGCGGCCGACTACGAGCTGCGCGTGACGACGATGCGGTTCAACCCCGGGCCGCCGTACCACCCGAACTGGAACCTGTTCCACCGCACGGACACCTCGTTCCGGTTCCGCTCCCAGCGGCCGGCCGACGACGGGCTGCACGCGCTGCCGCTGCTGGTGCCGTCCTACGACATCGCCGTCGACGAGCGCAATCTCACCCCCGCCACCGCCGACTTCAAGGTCGGGTTCGGGGCTGCGGGGCAGCGCGACTACGACGCGGGCCGGATCGTCAGCGCCCGGATGTGGGCCTCCTTCGACAGCGGAACCACCTGGTCCCAGGTGCCGGTGGCGCAGAGCGGCGCCGGATTCACCGCCACCGTCGACCAGTCCGGCCAGGCGGGCCGGGACGCGTCGCTGCGCGTGGAGCTCACCGACGAGCACGGCAGCACCGTCGAGCAGACGCTGATCAAGGCGTACGGGGTGCGGTAGGCGCCACCGTCGAACCGCTGCCCGGGTGACCGCTCCAGGTCGCCCGGGCAGCGGCCGTTCCGCCCTCGGCGGCCAGGACGGCGGGGCGGGGGCGACCCCGGCCCGGGGCAGGAGTGTCGGTCGTCGGCGTCAGAATGACCCCCACGCCGCGCGGTGGCGGTGCTGTCCTGCTGGAAGGTGGCCATGAGCTTCGACCTGTTCGTCTGGCACGAGCCGACCCCGATCAGCGCGGCCGAGGCGCGGGCCAAGCTCGACCGTTGGGGCGACGACGATCGAGGCGTCTTCGCCGCTCATCCCGCGGTGCTCCGGTTCCACGAGGCGCTGTTGCGGCGGTTTCCCGCCCTGGAGGACCTGACGGAGCAGGACATCGACGCCCTCGGGGTGTGGAGCATGACACCCGATCGGTCCGACTCGATCGTGGTGGCGTCGTGCGTGTGGTCGCGCGCCGACGAGGTGTGGGACGCGGTCGTCGATCTCGCGACGGAGCACGGCCTGGTGTGCTACGAGCCGGGGTATCACCTGCTGAACCCCAACGCCCCCGGCTACACGCCCGCGTTCGTGCTGACCGCGGCGGGCCTACCGACCATTCCGGACCCGGACGGCCCACGGTTGCAGTGGACGCTGCGCCGGCTCGACAACGACAACCACTTCGCCGTTCTGGACCGGGCCGACGGCTGGTGGGCACAGGCGGGCTACGGGCCGCGCGCCGGCGCGGCCGGCGGGACCTGGGCGATCGAATACCGGGAGGGCGCCGAGGGCCCCCACTACCGGACGGAAACCACCGACATCAGCGAGGCCGTCGAGTTCCTCCAGGGATTCCTCACCGGCGACAGTTCGGTTCGGCAACGCCATGCGTGGCAACGTCTGATCTGAAGGTCCGTGTCCGGCTGCCGTGCGGGCCGGGAGCGGCAGGTCAGGCGCTGCGGAAGGTGCGACGGTAGGCGTCCGGCGGCACGCCGACGGTGCGGTGGAAGTGCCGGCGCAGGGTCGTGGCCGTCCCCATGCCGGCCGCTTCCGCGATGGCGTCGATGCTGTCGTCGGTGTTCTCCAGCAGTTCCTGGGCCCGGCGGATCCGCTGCGTGGACAGCCACTGGAGCGGTGTGGTGCCGGTGACCGACTTGAAGTGGCGGGCCAGGTTGCGCGAGCTCATGTTGGCCTGGCGAGCCAGGTCCTCCACGGTCAGCGGACGGTCCAGCCGTTCCAACGCCCAGGGGAACAGGCTGGCGAGGGGATGGTCGTCGCGGGCGGGCACCGGGGTGGTGACGAACTGGGCCTGGCCGCCGGCGCGGTGCGGCGGCACGACCAGGCGGCGCGCGACGGCGTTGGCGACCGTCGAGCCGTGGTCGCGGCGGATCAGGTGCAGGCACAGGTCGATCGCGGCGGCCTTGCCGGCGGAGGCGAGCACGTTGCCGTTGTCGACGTAGAGCACGTCCGGGTCGACCTGCACCTGGGGATAGCGGGCGGCCAGCGCCTCGGTGTGGGCCCAGTGCGTGGTCGCCCGCAGCCCGTCCAGCACGCCGGCGGCGGCCAGCACGAACGCGCCGGTGCACAGCGAGACCATCCGGGCGCCCGCCTGATGGGCCGCCCGCACGGCGTCGAGCAGGTCGGGCGGCACGTCGGCGTCGACGTCCGCCACGGCGGGGACGATCACGGTGTCGGCCCGGGTGAGCCGGTCCCACCCGTCGTCGGGTGCCATCCGGAACCTGCCGATCCGGACCGGGCCCGGGCCGCAGACCACGAGGTCGTACCACGGGTCGGCCAGGCCGGAGGGGTCGCGGGTGAAGACCTCGCAGGCCATGGCGAGCTCGAAGTGCAGCATCCCGTCGGTGGCGGCGAGCGCGACAGTAGCCATGTCCGAAATTGTACGGGGCATGGCGTTCCAGACACTGGCCCGGGTCCGGCCGCGGCCGGGAGGATCTCCTCAGTCGATCTCTTGAGGGGAAAAGCAGATGGGTACGGGTCAGACGGTGGCGGTGTTCGGGGCG
Organism: Micromonospora solifontis; assembly: GCF_003725545.1. GTDB lineage: Bacteria > Actinomycetota > Actinomycetes > Mycobacteriales > Micromonosporaceae > Micromonospora > Micromonospora solifontis. The sequence continues at coordinate 78,007 of NZ_RJLN01000005.1, forward strand.
TACGGGCACACCGGGCGGTTCGTGGTGGCGGAGTTGGCCGATCGCGGGTTCGTCCCGCTCCTCCTCGGGCGCGACGCGGGCAAGCTCCACGAGCTGGCGGCGTCGCGGCCGGGGCTGGCACACCGGGTGGCGTCGGTCGACGATCCGGCCTCGGTCGACCGGGCGGTGCGGGGCGCGGTGGCGGTGATCAACTGCGCCGGCCCGTTCGCCTCGACCGCGGGGCCGGTGATCGAGGCCGCCCTGCGCGCCGGGATCCCGTACGTGGATGTGGCGGCCGAGATCGAGGCCAACGTCGACACGTTCACGCACTACGCCGAGCGTGCCCGGGCCGCGGGCGTCGCGGTGGTTCCGGCGATGGCCTTCTACGGCGGGCTCGGTGATCTGCTGGTCACCACGGCGATGGGCGACTGGACGGCGGCCGACGAGGCGCACATCGCGTACGGTCTGAGCAGTTGGCATCCCACGGCCGGGACCCTCGCCTCCGGCGTCGTCTCCCGGGAACGGCGCGACGGCCGTCGGGTCCGCTACACCGGCGGCCGGCTGGAGTACCACGTCGACGAGCGCGACCTGCCGACCCTGGACTGGGACTTTCCGGCCCCGCTGGGCCGCCGGACGGTCCTCGGCGACTTCTCGATGGCCGACGTCGTCACCGTCCCCAGCCACCTGTCGATCCCCGAGGTACGCACGTACATGACCACCGACGCGGCCCGGGACCTGGCCGCTCCGGACTCACCCGCACCGGCTGCGGTCGACGAGCGCGGCCGGTCCGCGCAGACCTTCACCGTCGACGTCATCGTCCGCTCCGGCGACACGCGGCGACGCGTCGCCGCCAGCGGCCGCGACATCTACGCCATCAGCGCGCCGCTGGCGGTCGAGGCGGTCCACCGGATCCTGGACGGCCGGACGAGGACGAGCGGGGTCGCCTCCGCCGGCGAGATCTTCGACGCGCCCGACTTCCTCCGCGCGCTGTCCGCGCACCTCTCGCTCGAGCCGGGCCACGACGTTCGCGCACCGCAGTTCGCCTGATCACCCCGGCGCAGCCGTCAGCCCGGACCGGCCCACGCCCGCGACCAGGACGGGCCTCACGTCATCCGGGCGATGTGGTCGGCCACCCGGCTGGCGCCCCGGGCGGAGAGCAGGACCGTGTAGTGGTTGACGTCGGGCACCTTCTCGACCGTGACCCGGCCGTGGTCGAGGCCGGCGACCTGGAGGCGGACCTCGTCGTACAGGCCCTGCGGTTCGTCGAGGATGCCGCGCTCGCACCACAGGAAGGTGGCCGGACACGGGATCCGATGGACCGCGGTTGTCGTCTGCTCGTCCAGCAGCGTGTCGGTGGCGTCCCGGCGTACCGCCTCGAGGGAACAGGAGGAGTGCAACGCCGGGGGCTCACCGACCAGGTCGCGCAGCGCGTAGTCCCGTACGGCGGGTGACCAGTCGGCGGACAGGGCCGGATGCTTGCGCCAGAAGTCCAGGTACGTCCGCTCGCTGTCGAACGTCATCTGCAGGCGGCGCATGGCCGGGCCGATGACGGCCGCCAGGACCTCGTCGATGTCCGCTCCCTCGGGCACCTGCAGCGTGACGCCGCCGTCGACCAGCAGCACCGACGAGACGCGGTCCGGGTGGCGCAGCGCGGCGACGGCGGCGACGAACGCGCCCATCGAGTGCCCCACGACCGGTGCCCGGTCGAGGCCCAGGTGGTCGAGGACGGTGACGAGGTCGTCGGCGTGCTGGGCGAGCCCGTACGGACCGGGCAGCGCGGCGCTCCGCGCGCGGCCGCGCAGGTCGGCGGCGACCAGGGTGGCGCGGCCGGCCAGGGACTCGGCGACCGGTGCCCAGGACATGGCGTTGGCGGTGATGCCGTGCGCGGCCAGCACGGTCGGGCCGGTCCCGCCCGGCCAGCGGCACACCCGCAGGGTGCCGCCGGTGACGGGGACGTCCAGTTCTTCGGGGCTCACCGCTGCTCCTCGGAGGCGACCTTGGGACGACGGAAGGCGACATCGCGGTACGCGGCGAGCTCGGCGGCGAGGCGGCTCTTGAGTTCGAGGCGCTTGGCCTTGCCGGTCGCCGTGTAGGGCACGTCGTCACCGAAGACGACGACCTTGGGCTGGTGGGCGAAGTCGAGCCGGGCCGCGCAGTGGTCGAGGACCTCCCGTGCGGTCAGGGGCCCGGCGGCGACGACGTACGCGGCGATCTCGTCGCCGTAGACCCGGTGCTCGAACGGCACGGCGAGGGCGAACGCCACCCGCGGATGGGTACGCAGCACCTCGTCGATCTCGAACGGCGAGATATTGTGCCCGCCTCGGATGATCAGCTCCTTCATCCGTCCGGTGATGAAGAAGACCGGGTGCCCGTCCGGACCGGGACGCCAGAAGCCTTCGTCACCGGTGTGGAACCACCCGCCCCGGAAGGCGTCGGCGGTGGCGTCGGGGCGTCCGGCGTACTCCCGCATGATGATCGCGCCGCGGACCGCGAGCTCACCGCGGACCTCGGCGGGCAGTTCCGCACCGGTGACCGGGTGCAGCACGGCCATCCGCGCGTGCGGCAGTGCCCTGCCGATGCTGGGAAAGCCGAAGTCGGCATGCCAGTGCCGCCGCTGCTCCGCCGGAAGGGCGGGCATGGCGGCGGCGACGCAGGTGGTCTCGGACAGGCCGTAGATGTGCCGGATCGGAACGGTGAAGCGCTGCTCGAAGTCGAGAGCGGTCTCCACCAGCAGCGGCCCCGCGCCGCACAACACCTCGGCGAAACCCTCGGGCGCCTCGCCGTCGGCGGCGAGCAGGAACTCCAGCAGGGTGGGCACCAGGCTGGCGGTGGTCGCCCGCTCGGCGGCGATGTCGGCCCAGAAGCGCTCGGTGCGGAACCGGTCGGTCAGGACTGTGGAGGCGCCGGTGTGCCAGGGCAGCAGGCTGGAGATGACCAGGGCGTTGGCGTGGTGCACCGGCAACACCGTGTAGACCCGCGTGTCGCGACCCCAGGTGACGGTGTGCGCGAGGGCGTCCAGGTCCGTCAGCAGGTTGCCGACGGTGGTGATGATGCCCTTCGGCTCCCCGGTGGTGCCGCTGGTGTAGAGCCGCAAGGCCGCCACGTCCAGACCGACTGCCGCGTCCGCCACCTCGGTCCGGCTTTCGGTCGGCAGCCCGTCGGTGTGGTGCAGCGGCAGGGCGGTGGCCTCGGCCAGGGCGGCGGCCCGCTCGGCCTGCTCCGGCGCGTGCACCAGCAGGCGCGCCGCGGAGTCGCGCAGTACGAACACCTGCCGGTCGGTGGCCTCCTGGGCGTTCAGCGGTACGCAGCACGCCCCGATCAGCCAGCACCCGTACGCCACCGCGAGCGCCTCGGCGGTGTTGCCGGCGAGGGTCGCCACCGCGTCTCCGGAGCCGATGCCCTGCCCGCGCAGCCAGTCCGCCGTCGCCTCGACCCGGGACCGCCACTGGCCGACCGTCCATGCGTGCCGGGTGTCCCGCGCGTGGTGCAGCTCGGTCAGGTACGGGGTCGGGAGGTCGGTCCGGTCCCGGAAGAAGGCGGCGAACCCCGACCACCGCGGCCGGAAGTCGTCAACGGGCCGGCGCGGGTCGGGTCGGCTGGGCTCCATGTACGGAACCTAGGGCCGGACAGCGCGCCGGGCGATGGTGGAGGCACACACTACTGGGCCAGCTCGATGGGGGAGTGCACCACCAGCGGGCGCAGGCGTGCGCGGTGCGCTAACCGCCGGGGCAGGCGGCGTCCACGAGCGCGCGGCCGGCCGTTTTGGCGGCGGCCGGCGTGGCCGGGTCGGCGTCCAGCACGCCGGCGGACAGGCCGCCGTCGAGCAGCAGGGTCAGCTGGCGGGCCAGCAGGTCGGGGTCGGTGGCGCCGGCCCGGCGGGCGAGGTCGGCAACCCACGCCAGCACCAGGCGCTTGTGCTCGACGGTGCGGGCGTGCACCTCGCTGCCGGCCTCGCTCTCGGCGGCCGTGTTGATGAACGCGCAGCCGTGGTAGCCCTCCCGCCGGCACGCGGACCCGAGCGCGTCGAACATCCCGACCAACTGGTCGCGCGGATCGGCGCCCGCCGCGCGGGCCGCCGTGCGCAGCTGCCCGAACCACGCCTGGTCGACCTTGTCCAGGTACGCCAGAACGAGGTCGTCCTTGCGGGGGAAGTGCTTGTACAGGGTCGCCTTGGCCACCCCGGACTGGGCGATGACGGTGTCCACACCCACGCCGCGGGGCCCGTGGGCGTAGAACAGCCGGAACGCCGTGTCGAGGATGCGCTCCCGCGCCGGCTGCGCTGACTGCTTCATCCGTTCACCTCCGTGGCAGGGCTCTCATCGTACAGACAAGTCTGTGCAATTCGTCCCCGGGTCTCCCGCTCGCGAGCCTTTGCGATAGACAGACCTGTCTGTTAGTTTGGGTGGGCCACCGAGCCTTCACGAGGGAGCAGCAGCATGAAGATCGCAGTTCTGGGCACCGGCATGGTCGGCCAGGCGCTGGCGGGCCGTCTCGCCGAGCTGGGTCACGAGGTGACCGTCGGCACCCGCGACGTCGCGGCGACGCTGGCCAGGACCACCCCGGACGGGATGGGCAACCCGCCCTACGCGGCGTGGGCCAGCACGCACCCGCAGGTGCGCCTGGCCCCCTTCGCCGAGGCCGCTGCCGGCGCCGAGTTGCTCGTCAACGCCACCTCCGGCAACGTGTCGATCGCGGCGCTGCGGGCCGCCGGCGCCGACAACCTGGCCGGCAAGATCCTCATCGACGCCGCCAACCCGCTGGACTTCAGCAACGGGTTCCCGCCCACCCTGTCCGTCAAGGACACCGACAGCCTCGGCGAGCAGATTCAGGCCGCCTTCCCGCAACTGCGCGTGGTCAAGACGCTCAACACGCTCACCGCCGCCCTGATGGTCGACCCGCGGGCGCTCGCTGGCGGCGACCACTCGGTCTTCCTGTCCGGGAACGACGCCGAGGCCAAGAAGACCGTGACCGGCATCCTGGAGTCCTTCGGGCACACCGACGTCATCGACCTCGGTGACATCACCACCGCCCGCGGCACCGAGATGCTGCTGCCGGTGTGGCTGCGCCTGATGGGCGCGCTGAACACCGCGATGTTCAACTTCAAGATCGTCCGCTGACGTCCAGCGGACACCCGGTCCGGTGCGCGGCCCTACCGCAGTGGGCCGTCGCCCGGGCCGTCCGGGTCGTCGACCAGGTGGATCGCGGCCTCCTCCGCGCTGGCCCCGCCGCCGTCGATCCCGGCGTCCCAGGCGACCGAGTCCGCCTCCTCGTCCTCGCCGAAGCCCTCGTCGGGGGCGACCAGGCGGCCCGTCCGCGCCTCCCGCTCGTACCCCCGGCGGGTCAGCTCGTCCTCGTCGTCGGCCGGCTCGGCGTACGGGTCGACGTCCGGTTCCTCCTGGGCGAGCAGCTGCGCGAGCGACTCACCGGCCCGCTCCTCCGCCGGCGTGGTGCCGAACCGGTTCGCGGCCGTCCAGTGGTCCGCGGCGACGATGCCGGTGTCGAGAGGATCGGGCACCCGGTCGTCGTCGAGGGTGTCCGAGGCGTCCAGGACGCCGTCGTCCTCGGCCACGTTCCACTCGTCCGCGAAGTCCGTGCGCTCCGTCTGGCTCATGGCGTTGCCTCCCTGGTCACGACCCCCGTGCCTACCTCAGCCTAGGCCCGCGCCGGTGACGGCGGAACCGCGGCCCGCCGGGGACGGCGCAGCCGCCCCGTCGCGGTCGACGCCGGCGCGGTGCGGCCGCTCGACCCCGCTGCCCGATGTGGGCCGGCGGCCGGCCCGGACAGGTCGACGGTTGTCGACATCGGGTCGACGGGTCCATAGACTCCGGTCTTTCTGGTACCACGAGTCCAGGGAGGACCCACGTGTCGAGCGAAACCCGACCGCACGTCGCCCCGTCGCTGCTGTCCCGCCTCGCCGGCGTGGCGGTGATCTCCGCCGCGCTGGTCGCCACCGGAGGCGCCGCCGCGAGCGCCGCCCCGCCCGCCCCGCAGCAGCCCACGCCGGGGCCGTGCGCGTACACGCCGACACCGGACGAGCCGGCGGCCCGGCCGGTGCCGCTGCCGCCCGACCCGCGGCGGACGCCCGACCACGGCACGGTCCGGGTCACCCTGCACACCAACCAGGGCCCGATCGGGCTGACCCTCGACCGGGAACAGGCACCGTGCACCGTGCAGAGCTTCCTGCACCTGGCCCGGCACCGGTTCTACGACCGGACGCCCTGCCACCGGCTCACCGCGTACCCCACGCTGAAGGTGCTCCAGTGCGGCGACCCGTCGGGCACCGGCGAGGGCGGCCCGGGCTACCGGTACGCCGACGAACTGCCCACCGACCTGCCGCCCGCGCCGACCGACCCGACCGGCGTCCGCCGGCTCTACGCCCGGGGCACCCTGGCCATGGCCAACGCCGGCCCGGACACCAACGGCAGCCAGTTCTTCCTGGTCCAGTCCGACTCGGCGCTGCGCCCCAACTACACCGTCTTCGGCACCGTGGACGCGGCCGGGCTGGCCACCCTGGACCGGATCGCAGCCGGCGGCATCGCCGCCACCCCGGAGGACCCTGCCCCGATCGACGGCGCGCCGGCCCTGCCGGTGGAGATCTGCCGGGCCACCCGCGGCCACTGACCCCGGTCTGCCCGGCGGGGCGGTGATCCCGCCCCCGCCGGGCAGCGCTCGGGTCAGTGGTGGGCGTGCGGGTCGAAGCCCTCCGGCGCCCGGTCCAGGAAGGCGGTGATCTCGCTGATCCGGCCGTCGTTGTCGAATACCAGCACGTCCGTGCCGGTGGCGAAGGACTTCCCGTCACCCACCTCGATCTCCCACCGGACCCGGCCCCGGTCGTGGTGGAGCTGCGGCTCCCCACGGTGCCGGAGCACCGCGTCGGTCATGTGCCCGGTGAACTGGTCGTGGAAGTCGATCAGTGCCTGCCGGCCGCGGAACACCCCGATCACCGCGTGGTACGCGACGTCGTCGGTGAACGTGTCGGTGGCCAGTTCCTGCTGCTCGTCGGGCTTGCCGGTGTTCCAGAACCGGAGGTAGCGCTGGACGGTGGCCTGGTTCGTGGAGGTCATGATGCTCCCGCTTCCTGTCGACGGTCTGCTGCGGCGGCTGCCGCACCAGGAACCCTGCGTCCCGCCTCCGGGTGGTGTCGATTACCTCCGAGGTCATTGCCCCGCGTCCCTGGGCGGGTGAGGCTGGTGCCATGACCAGGACCGAACCGGTGGGCGTGCTGATCCGGCGCTGGCGCGAGCGGCGGGGCCGGTCGCAGCTCGACGTGTCGGTGTCGGCCGAGCTGTCCACCCGGCACCTGAGCTTCGTCGAGACCGGACGGGCCAACCCGAGCCGCGGCATGATCGAGCGGCTCTGCGAGGAGCTGGACGTGCCGCTGCGGGAGCGGAACGCCCTCTACCTGGCCGCCGGGTTCGCGCCGGTGCACCCCGAGCGGCCGTTCACCGATCTCGGCGTCGCCCGAGCCGCCGTCGAGGCCGTCCTCGCCGGGCACGAACCGAATCCGGCCCTGGCCGTCAACGTGCGGTGGGAACTGCTCGCCGCGAACCAGGCCATGGCGATGTTCCTGCAGGGTGTGCCGGCCGAGCTGCGCACGCCACGGGTCAACGTGCTGCGGGCGACGCTGCACCCGGACGGCCTGTCCCGGCGGATCGTCAACCTCGCCCAGTGGCGGGCGCACGTGCTGCGCCGGGTCCGCCGGCAGCTCGCCCGTACCGCGGCCGAGGGCCTGGCGGAACTGCTGGCGGAACTGGAGAGCTATCCGGCGCCGGAGCCGGCCGGCGGCGCCGCGCCGACCGAGGACCTGGTGGTCCCGCTGCGGTTCACCACCGAGTACGGCGAGCTGGCGCTGCTCTACACGATGACGATGTTCGGCTCGCCCCGCGACGTCACGCTGGACGAGATCTCCATCGAGACGTTCTTCCCGGCGGACGCCGCCACGGCCGAGCTGCTGCGGGCCATGGCGACCATGGCCGCGCCGCCGACCGGGATGGTGGAGAGCGGCGTGCGCTAACCGGGCACGTCGGAGCGGCCGGACAGCAGGGGCCGGCCCTCGGCGGCGCGGCGGCGTTCCTGCTTGGCCCGGTAGAGGTGCCGGTCGGCCGCCCGGATCAGGGTGTCCAGGGTGTCCCCGTCGGCCGGGGCGGTGGCGGCGCCGATGCTGATGCCGGCGACCTGCCCTACCGCGGTGTCGAGCCGCGCCGCGACCGTCCGGGCGGTGCTCTCGTCCGTGTCCGCCAGGACGACGACGAACTCGTCGCCGCCGACCCGGGCGATCGCGTCCTCGGCCCGCAGCGCCTCCCGGGCCACCGCCACCACCCGGCGCAGCAGGTCGTCCCCGGCGGCGTGGCCGTGGCGGTCGTTGACCAGCTTGAAGTTGTCCAGGTCCAGGCAGAGCAGGGACGGCCCGGGCCGGCAGCCGTTGCGGAACAGGTGCCGGGCGAACTCGGCCAGCCCGCGCCGGTTCAACGCACCGGTGAGCGGGTCCAGCGAGGCGAGGGCCCGCAACTGCGACCGCTGGCGGGCCAGCGTCCGGGTCTGCGTGGCGAACACGGAGACCAGGACCAGCATGCCGGAGACGTAGACGAAAACGTACCCGGGCGGAGCCGGCCGGAAGGTGGCGACGGCGAGGTACGCCCCGACGGTGAGCACCTCCAGTCCCAGCATCAGGCGCAGCTCGGGGGTGTAGCCGGCGACGAAGACGGCCGTGGTCACGAAGCCCAGTGCGGCCGGTGACGTCACGCCGCCGTCCCAGTACGCGCCGAACGCCGCGACCACCAGCGTGATCATCAGCAGGGTGAACGAGACGCGGTAACCGGACGCCTTCGTGGTCACCCGCGTCGCCGCCCACAAACCCGCGATGCCCGCCAGCAGGGCGCAGCCGTACGCGGCGAGCATCGGGTCGCGGTGGGGCTGCGTGAGCGTCAGTAGGCAGTAGACGACGGCGACCGAGTGTGAGACGGCGTGCAGGGCGGCGCTGAGCGCCGTCCTGCGGCGGCGCTCGCGTACCCCGCTCTCCACCGCACTCACCGCCACCCCGACGACCGTTCCGGTGGGAACACGACCCCGACCAGTCGAATTCAAGGGTGTGCATCAGGTCACAGTCAATACCCGGGCCGGGTCGGCCTCCCGACCATCACCCAGCGTCACCCAAGGTGCGACCGATGGTGCGTGACCTGCGGCGGGTCGTCGGCGCGGTGGCGGTCAGCGGGGCACGGTGACCGCCGTGACGATGAGGCCGCGGGCGATCAGCCAGCGGCCGTGCAACACGGCCAGCGGCGGGCCGCCGTCGATCCGGCCGCCGTCGACCAGCACCCGGGCGGTGAAGCCGCCGCCGGCCGGGTCGATGGACAGCTCCGCGTCCTCGAAGCCGAGCCAGCGCCCGGTCAGCGGATACCACGCCTTGTAGACCGACTCCTTCGCGCTGAACAGCAGCCGGCCCCAGTGGCGGGTCGGGTCCTCCCGGTCGAGCCGGCGCAGCAGGTCCGGCTCGCCGCCGACGGTCACCGTCTCGCCCACGCCCTCGGGCAGCGCCTCGTGCGGTTCGGCGTCGATGCCGAGCCCGGCCAGGTCGGTGCCCCGGGCGACCGCCGCCGCCCGGTAGCCGGCGCAGTGTGTGATGCTGCCGACCACGCCGGCCGGCCACACCGGCTCGCGGCGCGGGCCGGAACGGATCGGACCCGGGACGTGGCCGAGCTTGCCCAGCGCCTCCCGGGCGCAGCGCCGGGCCGTGACGAACTCCCGGCGGCGGGTCTCCACGGCCCTCGCGACCAGGTCCTGCTCGCCCGGGTACGGGGCCTCACCCGGAATGTCGGCGAACGCGTGGACGGACACGACCGCCGGCGGCAGCAGCGTCTCGATCACTGCTTGCCCCCCAGGATCCGGCGCATCGGCTGCGGCTGCCCGCCCCGGCGGCGCCACTCACGCGGGTAGCCCAGCGACACCTCCTCGAAGCGCACCCCGTCGTACTCGGTGGTGCGGGGGATGTGCAGGTGCCCGTAGACGGCCGCGACCGCACGGTGCCGGACGTGCCAGTCGGCGGTGCGCTCGGTGCCGCACCACTGGGCGAACTCCGGATACCAGAGCACCTCGGTGGGCTGGCGGACCAGCGGCCAGTGGCTGACCAGGACGGTCGGCAGGGTCGGGTCGACGGCGGCCAGGCGGCGCTCGGTCTCCGCCAGCCGGGCCCAGCACCACGACTCCCGGTCCGGGTACGGGTCCGGGTGCAGCAGCACCTCGTCGGTGCAGACCACCCCGGCGTCGTACGCCCGGCGCAGCGACTCCTCCTTCGTGCTGGTGCCGGGGGCGCGGAAGGAGTAGTCGTAGAGCTGGAACAGTGGCGCCACCACCACCGGCCCGTCCTCGGACTGCCAGACCGGGTAGTCGTCCTCCGGGGTCAGCACGCCGAGGCCACGGCACATCGCGACCAGCGCCGCGTAGCGTTCCTGCCCGCGCAGGGCCACCGGATCGGACGGGTGCGTCCACAGCTCGTGGTTGCCCGGTGCCCAGATCACCTGCGCGAACCGGTCGCGGAGCAGCCGCAGCGTCTCCTCGACCGAGGCGAACAGCTCGGCCACGTCGCCGGCCACGATCAGCCAGTCGTCCGGCGACTCCGGGTGCAGGCGGTCGACCACCGTGCGGTTCTCCTCGTACGACACGTGGAGATCACTGACCGCGAACAGCGCACCCGTCACCCGGTCGATCCTGCCACCGGCGGGCGCCGCCGGGGTAGCTCACGAGGGGTCGCCCGGCCGACGGAAACCCGACCGCTACGGGGCCGGGCAGGGGGTGCGCCACGGCGGCGGGCGGGCCAGAATGGGCGGCATCGGTGTCGCGACCCCGGCGGCGGTGCAGGGCCGTACGGGCTGAAACGTCGACTCTTCACGGAAGGGACGACGGATGCACCCGATGCTGCGTCGACTCGACGACCTCGCCGCCCATCTCGCCACCCGGCCGGACACCCTGGCGCTGCTCGGCCTCGGGTCCGCCGGCGCCGAGCACGACCGCCTCGACGCCCACTCCGACCTGGACTTCTTCCTCGTCGTCGCGGACGGGGCGGTGGCCGGATACGTCGACTCGGTCGACTGGCTGGCGGCGCCCTGCCCGGTGGCGTACAGCTTCCGCAACGAGCGGAACGGGCGGAAGGCGCTCTACGCCGACGGCATCTTCGTCGAGTACGCGGTCTTCACCGTCGACGAGCTGGCCCGGCTGCCGTTCACCGGTGCCCGGGTGGTGTGGCAGCGGGCCGACGCCCCGGCCGGGCTGGCCGAGTGCGGCCCGCCGCCCCGGCCCGCCACGCCGTACGACACCGTCGAGTTCCACCTGGGCGAGGCGTTGACCAACCTGTACGTGGGCCTGCACCGCGAGCTGCGCGGGGAGCGGCTCACCGCGTCCCGGTTCATCCAGTCGTACGCGGTGGACCGGGTGCTGGCGCTGCTGCGGCTGACCGCCCCGGAGGCGGCCGCGCACCGGCGGGACCCGTTCGACCCGAGCCGGCGGGTGGAGCGGGCGTACCCACCGGAGGTGCTGCCGCTCGTCGAGATGGTGCCCGGGTACCGGCACAACCGGGCGGCGGCGCGGGTGACCCTGGACTGGCTGGCGGCCCGGTTCCCGGTGGACCCGGTGATCGGCGACGCGATCCGCGCGCTGCTGGCCTCCGCTGCTCACTCCCGGTGAGCGGCCGGCGCTTGGGGCAACCTATCCGGCGAGCCGGGCGGCGAACTCGTCGGTGGCGCGCAGCAACGCTCCGGCGATGCCGGGCTCGGCCGCCGAGTGCCCGGCGTCGGGCACGATCCGCAGGTCCGCCTCCGGCCAGTGCCGCGCCAGGTCGTACGCGGACACCGGCGGGCAGCACAGGTCGTAGCGGCCGTTGATGATGACGGCGGGCAGGTGCCGGATCCGGTCCACCCCGTCGAGCAGTTGCGTGTCGGTGTCGAGGAAGCCGCCGTGCCAGACGTAGTGGGACAGGATCCGGGCGATCGGCAGGGCGTGCGCGTCGGCGGTGAAGTGGTCGAGCAGGCCGGCGTCCGGCACCAGCGACGAGTTCACCGCCTCCCACCGCCCCCACGCCGCCGCGCAGGCCCGCGCCTCGGCCTCGTCGGGCCCGTGCAGCCGCCGGTGGTACGCGCCCAGCACGTCGTCCCGTTCCGCCGCCGGGATCGGCGCGACGAACCGCTCCCACTCCTCCGGCTGGAGGTGGCGCAGGCCGCCCTGGTAGAACCAGTCCCGCTCGGCGCGGCGCATGAGCAGCACGCCGCGCAGGATCAGCCCGGTGACCCGGGTCGGGTGGGTCTGCGCGTACGCCAGGCCGAGGGTGACACCCCACGATCCGCCGAACACCAGCCACGCGTCGATGCCGAGCCGCTCGCGGATCACCTCCAGGTCGTCCACCAGGTGCCAGGTGGTGTTGCCGCGCAGGCCGCCCGGCGGGGTGCTGCGGCCCGCGCCGCGCTGGTCGAACAACACGACCCGGTAGCGGTCCGGGTCGAAGAACCGCCGGGCCGCGGGCACCAGGCCGCCGCCCGGGCCGCCGTGCAGGAAGACCGCCGGTACGCCGTCCGGGCGGCCCACCTCCTCCACGTACAGTTCGTGGCCGTCGCCGACCGCGACCCGGTGCGTGGCGTACGGCTCGACCGGCGGGTACAGGATGCGCTCGATGCTGCTCATGGCCAGCCATCCTGCCCGCTCGGCTCCACCGACGCGGGGCGCCGGTCAGCAGGCGATGCCGCTGCCGAGGCCGTCCAGCAGGGCGTCGGCGACCCAGCCGGACACCCCGGTCGTGGTGTCCTTCAGGTACGTCCAGGTGTAGGTGGTGTGGCCGTTGGCGCTGACCCGGTCGCCGCTGGTGAAGCAGTGGAAGTCGACGCTGTGGCTGAGCTGCCCGTAACCGAGCGACCCGCAACTGGTGTGCGGCCCGGTGCGGATGTTGATGTTGCTGCCGTTGAAGAGCTGGCCGTACTTGTTGTCGATGTTGGTGTGGTAGTGGCTGCAGGTCGCGCTCGCCGGCGCCGCCGCGCCGATCACCGCGACGCCCGTGCCGGCGACGGTCAGCAGGACGGCCGCCCCGATCGAAGAAACCTTCCGCACGTCGATCAACCCCCCGAATTCGGAGACACACGCAAAGTGATCAAATATTGACATGCTTCAAGGTCGAGGGCAAGGCCCGGAGGCGGCCGGTTGCAGAATGCACGTGCGGTCCGGCGGGCCGGCCGGTTCCTGACCGGCGCCGGTGCGACGCCGGTCAGGACAGGCGGTCAAGCGTTGGCCGGGACCCCGGCGTCCGGGCCGGCGGTCGGCTCGCCGCTGGTCTCCGCCTCGGGGGCGGTACGCGGCGCCGGCGTCCGCACCGCGAAGGCGTTGAAGCTGCCGCCGTCCAGGGCCGCCCGTTCGGGGACCGGCTGCAGCGCGGGCCGCTCCGCCGGTGCGGGAACGGCGGGCCGCTCCGCCGACGCGGGGACCACCGGCTCGGCCGGTGTCCGCGCCGCCACCGTCGGGTACTCGGCGGTCTCCCCGCCGCCCGCCGCGGCCGCCATGACCGCCGCCGCGGCCAGGTCGGCGACCCGCTTCGCCTCGCGCTGCACCCGGGCCCGGGTCTCCTTGGCGTGCTGCTCGGCGAGGTCCGCCGCCCGCCGCGCGTCCTCCAGCCGCCGGGTCTCGGCGGCCAGGTCCCGGCGCACCTCGACCAACCGCTCCTCCAGCGCGGCACCCTCCTGCTCGACCGTCCCGATCTCCCGCCGGGTCCGCTCCAGCTCCTCGGTGACCGAGTCCAGCTCCGTCCGCAGCTGCGCGAGGCTCTCCTGCCGCTGCTGGATCTCCTGCTGCACGGTGGACAGTTGCTCCTGGTGGGCGGCGTTCTCCTCGTCGGCCCGCTCGCGGACCTCGGTGGCGTACTCCTGGGCCTCGGCGACCAGGGCGGCGATGTCCCGCTCGGCGGCGCTGGCCCGGTCGGCCAGCTCCTGCTCGGCGGCGGCCCGCCGCTCGTCCAGCTCGCGGGCCATGGTGGCCTGCCACTGGGCCAGCTCCTGCTGGGCCTTGCTCCGGTTCGCCTGCACCTCCTGCTGGATCTGGGTACGGGCGGCCTTCACCAGCGCCTCCGACGCCGAGCGGGCCTGCTCGACCTGCTGGACGCTCTGCTCGGTGATCCGCTTCGCCTCCTGCTGCGCCCGGTCGTGGGCGGCCTGCCCCTCCGCGCGCAGCTTCTCGGCCAGCTCCCGGATCGCGGTCAGCTCCGCCTGCGCGGCGGCCCGCCGCTCCTCGTCCGCCCGCTCCGCCTCGGCGCGGCGGGTGGACAGCTCCTCGTCCAGCTCGCGACGCTCCCGGGCGGCCTCCTCCTGGGCCGTGGCCAGCACCTTCTCGGCCTGGGCCTGGAGGTCGGCGGCGCGCTTGCCGGCGGCCTCGGTGATCTGCCCCGCCTGCCGCTCGGCCAGGTCGAGGATCTGGTCGACCATCGGACCGAGGTCGCGGAAGGACGCCCGGTCCACCGGGGCCGGCCGCTGCCGCAGCTCGGCCGTCTCGGCCTGGAGCTGCTGCAACTGCGCGGTCAGCTCCCGCGCCTGCGCGTACGCCCGGTCCCGGTCGGTCGTCACCGCCGACAGGTCCCGGTCCAGCTGCTCGACGTACCGGTCCACCTGGCGCTTCTCGTAGCCACGCAACGCCGTCTCGAACCTCGGCCGCCCCGACGCGTCGTCGTGGGGTGCGAACGGTTCCTCGCCGTTGGACATTCGCCATCCTCCGTCGGTTCGCCAGCGCCAGGCCGGCGGATGACCGCCCCAAAGGGCATGATGAGGCGCAACGGTACCGCCGTCGGCGCGCGGGTCCCAGCCCCACCCCGTCCTCGGCGGATCCGGACCCGACCCGGGAGGGCTGGACATGCGGATCGCCCTGTTCGTCACCTGTCTCGCCGACACGCTCTTCCCCGAGGCGGCGAAGGCGACCGTACGCCTGCTGGAGCGCCTCGGCCACGAGGTCGTCTTCCCCGCCGACCAGACCTGCTGCGGGCAGATGCACGTCAACACCGGCTACCCGGACGAGGCGCTGCGGCTGGTCCGCCGGCACGTGCGGGCCTTCGCCCCGTACGAGGTGGTGGTGGCGCCGTCGGGATCCTGTGTGGGGTCGGTGCGGCACCAGCACGCGATGGTGGCCCGCCGGGCCGGGGACGAGCGGCTGGCGGTCCGCGCGGAGGAGGTGGGCCGGCGCACGTACGAGCTGTCCGAGCTGCTGGTGGACGTGCTCGGCGTGACCGATGTGGGCGCGTACTACCCGCACCGGGTGACGTACCACCCGACGTGCCACTCGCTGCGGATGCTGCGGGTGGGGGACCGGCCGCTACGGCTGCTGCGCGCGGTGCGCGGGCTGGACCTGGTGGAGCTGCCGCAGGCGGAGCAGTGCTGCGGCTTCGGCGGCACGTTCGCGGTGAAGAACGCGGACACGTCGACGGCGATGCTGGCGGACAAGATGCGCAACGTGCTGGCGAACCGGGCCGACGTGTGCACGGCCGGGGACGCGTCCTGCCTGATGCACATCGGCGGCGGGCTGTCCCGGTTGCGGGCGGGGGTACGGACGGTGCACCTGGCGGAGATCCTGGCCGCCACCGGGACGGTCGGAACGACGAGGGGGTGAGCGGAGTGCGGACCTTCCTGGGCATGCCCACCACCGCGCCGGCCGGGGTCGGGCACCTGCGGGGCGACGAGCCCTTCCCGGCCGCGGCCCGCAAGGCGTTGGGCGACGCGCAGCTGCGCCGTAACCTGCGGCACGCCACCACCACCATCCGGGCCAAGTCGGGGGCGGTGATCGACGAGGTGCCGGACTGGGCGGAGCTGCGGGCCGCCGGCCGGGCGATCAAGGCCGACACCATGGCCCGGCTGCCGGAGCTGCTCGAGCAGTTGGAGGCGGCGGTCACCGCGGCCGGTGGCGTCGTGCACTGGGCGGCCGACGCGGTCGAGGCGAACCGGATCGTCACCGAACTGGTCCGGGCCACCGGCGCCGACCGGGTGATGAAGGTCAAGTCGATGGCGACGCAGGAGATCGGTCTCAACGAGGCTCTCGAGGCGGCCGGGATCGAACCGGTCGAGACGGATCTCGCCGAGCTGATCGTGCAGCTCGGCAACGACAAGCCGAGTCACATCCTGGTGCCGGCGATCCACCGGAACCGGGCGGAGATCCGGGAGATCTTCCGGCGGGAGATGCCCGGCGTCGATCCCGACCTGACCGACGAGCCAGCCGCGCTGGCCGCCGCCGCGCGCCGGCACCTGCGCCAGACGTTCCTCAGCACGAAGGTGGCCGTGTCCGGGGCGAACTTCGCCGTCGCCGAGACCGGCACCCTCGCGGTCGTCGAGTCGGAGGGCAACGGGCGGATGTGCCTGACCCTGCCGGAAACGTTGATCACCGTGATGGGCATCGAGAAGGTCATTCCCACCTGGGCCGACCTCGGGGTGTTCCTGCAACTGCTGCCCCGGGCCTCCACCGGGGAGCGGATGAACCCGTACACCTCCATGTGGACCGGGGTCACCCCCGGCGACGGGCCGCGGCAGGTGCACCTGGTGCTGCTGGACAACGGCCGCAGCGCGGTGCTCGCCGACCCGGTCGGCCGGCAGGCCCTGCACTGCATCCGCTGCTCCGCCTGCCTCAACGTCTGCCCGGTCTACGAACGCACCGGCGGGCACGCCTACGGCTCGGTCTATCCGGGACCGATCGGGGCGGTGCTCTCCCCGCAGCTCACCGGGGTCGCCGACAACGCCTCCCTGCCGTACGCGTCGTCGCTCTGCGGTGCCTGCTTCGACGCCTGCCCGGTGCTGATCGACATCCCGTCGATCCTGGTCCACCTGCGCGGCCAGGCACCCCACCCGCGGGCGGAGGCGGCGGCGATGGCCGCGGCCGCGTACACCATGGACCATCCCCGGCTGTACGCGGCCGCACAGCGCGCCGCGGGCCTCGGGCGGGTCGCCGGCCGGGCCCTGCCACCACCGTTGAACGGCTGGACCGCGAGCCGCGACCTGCCCGCCGCGCCCCCGCAGACCTTCCGGCAGTGGTGGGCCGAGCGGGGGAGCGGATCGTGAGCGCCCGGGAGGAGGTGCTGGCCCGGCTGCGTGCCGCCCTGGCCGGGGCGCCGCCGGTCGTACCCGCGCCGGGGCCCGTGCCCCGCCGGCAGGGTGACCGGCCGCCCGGCCGCCCGGAGTTGGTCGAGCTGCTGCGCCAGCGGCTGGTCGACTACCGGGCCGAGGTGCACCGGGCGGCCGGCGCGGACGTCGCCGGCACCGTCGCCGCGATCCTCGCCGCCGCCGGCGCGCGGACCCTGGTGGTGCCGGCCGGGCTGCCCGCCGACTGGCGGCCCGGCACCGTCGAGGTGGTGGTCGACGAGGACCTGCCCGCCGCACGGCTGGCCGGGTTGGACGCGGTGCTCACCGCCGCCGCGGTTGCCGTCGCCGAGACCGGGACGATCGTCCTCGACGCCGGCGCCGACCAGGGGCGGCGGGCCCTCAGCCTGCTGCCCGATCTGCACGTCTGCGTGGTCCGCCCGGCACAGGTGGTCGGCATCGTGCCGGAGGCGCTCGACCGGCTCACCCCCGGCCGCCCGCTCACCTGGATCAGCGGTCCCTCGGCGACCAGCGACATCGAGCTGAGCCGGGTGGAGGGCGTGCACGGCCCGCGCCGGCTGCACGTCGTGCTCACCGACGGCTGAGCCGGTCAGACCGGGAAGTACGGGTTCCCGGCGGTGAGCCGGACGGTGAAGCCGTCGTCGTGCCGGTGCAGCGCCACGTGGTTGCAGGACTGGTGGCTGATCCACAGCCCGAGCCCGCCCGTCGCGCCGTCGCCCGCCGGCAGCAGGCCGGCGTACGGGTCCTTGGGGCCGTCGCCCCGGTCCTGCACGGTCACCACGATCCGGTCCGGCCCGCTCCACAGCCGCATCCGGGTCGGCGGCTGGCCGTGCCGCAGCGCGTTGGTCACCATCTCGCTGACCGCCACCTTCAGGTCCTCGACATCGTCGGCCGGGACCTGGCCCCGGTCGGCGGCCTGGACGGCGGCGCGGGCCTCGGCCGCGGTCGGGTCGGTCAGTTCGACCAGCGGGGCCGTCCGCTGCACCGGGTCGAGCAGCATCGCCCGCGGCTCGGCCAGGAAGCTGGTCGGCTCCGTGTAGTCCCCGATGGGCAGGTGACTGCCGTCCGGCCGGGCCTCCCGCGGGTGGGTGCGCGCCACATCCGCCAGCACCTGCGGGGAGGCGACCCGGGTGTCGTACGCGCACATGCTCCAGAGCGGGAAGTCGTCGTAGGCGTGGTTTATCGCCGCCTCGTAGCGGGCCCACCAGTCCCAGGTCGCGCCCAGGGTCTGCGGGGGCAGCTCGCCGACGATCCGGATCTGCGTCGCGCCCTCGGCGACGTACCCCGCCAGCAGCTTCCGGTACGCCCGGATCGCCGAGGTCGGGCGGGCGTAGACATCGCCGCCGGGCAGGAAGGTCACCCCGGAGCCGGCGGGCAGGGCGCGGCGGACCAGCTCCGCGTTGCGCGCGCCGAAGCCCACCACCGCCGGTTCACCGGCCTCGACGCCGCCGAGCAGGAACGGCACCACCACGGCGAGCAGGTGCTCCTCCGAGTCGAAGAGGATCGCCTCGTGGTAGTAGCCGACGTGGCCGGCCGCCGCCCCGGTCCTCATCGCCGCACCTCCACCCGCACCTCGGGGAGGTCCAGCAGCTCGGCCAGCCGGGCGGCCGCGGGGTGGGCGGTGCGCAGCACGAGCGTCGCGCCGTGCCGCCGGGCGTGGTCGCGCAGGTGCAGCAGGCTGCGATGGTCGACGAAGCGCAGCCCGGTCGCGTCGACGACCAGCCGGCCGTCGGCGGGCCGGGGGTCGGCCCGATCCAACGCGGCGGCGAACAGGCGGTGGTTGGACGGGTCCAGCTCGCCGCCGAGCGCCACGACCGCCTCACCGGCCGTCGCGTGCAGCCGGAACAACACGTCCGCGTTGGTCTCCGGGTGCATGCAGGCCAGTTCCGCGATCGCCGCGTCGCCCAGCTCGCGCCGGTCGTAGGCGCAGATCGCCGACATCGGCCGGTGCCGCATGAAACGGTCGATGAGGTGCTCGTAGCGGGTGAACGCGTCGCGCTGTGCCGGGGTGCGGACCAGCGGGGTCGCGTAGGCCAGCACCCGCAGGCCGGCGTACCCGGCGGCGAGGGCCTCCGTCGTGGCGGCGTCATACGCCCGGACCTGCGCCAGCGGGTCGATGACCGCGTCGGAGCGGTACATCTGCTCGATGGAGAGCAGGCGCAGCGCACCCCGGCGCAGCGCGGCGTCGCGGCCGGGCAGCCGGCCCAGGCGGCGGGCCAGCTCGTCGCGGCTACCCGGGGCGATCAGGGCGACCCGCTCCCCGGCCGCGAGCCCGGCGGCGAGGAACGGCACCGCCCGGGCGTCGAGCGCGGCCGGCTCGTCGTAGGCGAGGCAGACGTGACCGTACGCCGCGGACGGCGCGCTTTCGCTGATCACCTGGTCTGCCTCACCCGGCCAGTGTATGCCTGACCGTCGGAACGGCCAGCCGGGCGTATCCGTGAGGGCGGACCCGGGTATGCGCCGCCTGTCGAGCTGATGTCACGAACAATTCACTCGTCCGCGACGGGCGCTGGCCGGCGGCCGGCGGGCGTGGATCGCCGCGGCGGCCGTGCCCTTGAGCCGTTCCGGACATCAGCTCGACAGGCGGGCCCGAGACGTCGCCTCAGGGCGCGGCGCGCCGGGCGACGCGGGGCCTGCCCCGCCGGTCAGGGGAGCGGGTGGGCGATGCCCCGGGCGTGGTCGGTGACGGACGCGCCGACCACGGTTGCGGTCAGCGGCAGCACCTCCAGGCAGCGGCGGACCGCGGCGGCCATCAGCGCGTTCGGCACCCGCATGGAGAGCGTGCAGTGCGGCACCCACCGGCCCGGCTGGTAGTGCTCGACCAGGTCGATGCCGGCGCGGGCGAGCCGGTGGTGCACCTGCGCGTGGTGGGACAGCAGCTCGGTCGTGGGGGCCGGCCCGAGCCAGAGCACCCGCCCGACGAACTGGCCGGCGTGCTGGAACTCCAACCGCAGCGGGGCGGCCACCACCATCCCGGCGAGCGCCTCGGCGACCCGGTCCGGGTCGAAGCGCGGGGCCACCGCGAGCGAGACGTGCGGCCGGTGCCGCTGTTCCAGCAGCGACCTCATGCTCTGCACGCCCTCGGACTCCAGCGCGTCCCAGAGCACCCGGATGCGCCGGGTGGCGTCGGTGTCGAGATACAACTCCAGCGCCGCGACCACATGATCAGCCTAGGGCGAGGTTTGCCCGCCCGTGTGCGCGGTACTGCCCAGGTGGCATCGACGGCGGAGGAGCGTGGACCCGTGGACGTGAACGACCTACTGACCGAGGCGTACGGCCGGCTGCCCGACCTGGTCCGGTCGGCGGTGGACGGGCTGAGCGCGGAGCAGCTGCGGCAGGCCCCGGCGGCCGGCGCGAACCCGGTGGGCTGGCTGGTCTGGCACCTGACCCGGATCCAGGACCACGGCGTCTCCGGCGTGCTGGGCGAACAGCAGCTCTGGGTCACCGGCGACTGGGCGGGCCGGATCGGCCTGACCGCCGATCCCGACGACACCGGCTTCGGGCACGGGCCCGACCAGGTCGCCGCCGTCCGGCCGGAGAACGGCCAGGTGCTCGTCGACTATCACCGGGCGGTGGTCGACCGGACGCTGGCGTACCTGCGCGGCCTGCGGCCGGCCGACCTCGACCGGGTGGTCGACGAGAACTGGGACCCACCGGTCACCCTCGGCGTGCGGCTGGCGAGCCTGCTGGAGGACGATCTCCAGCACGCGGGTCAGGCCGGCTACGTGCGCGGGCTCATCCAGTCGGGGTGACCGCCGCCCGGGCCCGGTCCAGCGCGGCATGGGCGAGCAGGTGGAACGCCTGCGCCTCGGGGGAGGTGCCGGGACGCGCGAAGTCCGGCGCCCCGCTCACCCCGGTAACCCGCCCGTACCGGTCGACCCGCCGGTCCGCCGCGGCCAGCAGCTCGGCCCCGGTGTCCCGCCACGACGGCGGCAGCCAGCCGTCGGCCGCTCCGGTCAGCGCCGCGTACGCCAGCATCTGCGCGGTGTTCGCCTCGCGGAACGTGCCGGGGTCGTCCAGCACGTCGCAGAAGAGCCCGTCGTCGGTGCGGTACGCCAGGCAGGACTCCAGCACCGCCCGGGCGTGCCCGGCCAGCTCGTCGCGGAGCCCGGCCGGCCAGCCCGGCGCCAGGCGCAGTGCCCGGGCGATCCCGGCGACCACCCAGCCGTTGCCGGTGCCCCAGGGCTCCGGCCGGTCCAGCTCGCCCCGGTCCTCGTCCCAGCGCGCCGCGTAGAGGCCGGTGCGTTCGTCGTGGAGCCGGCGCTGGTGCCCGGCGAGCTGCGCCGCGGCCAGCTCGGTCCGGCCGCACAGGGCGAGCAGCGGCACCACCATGTAGACGGTGTCCGCCCAGACCTGACGGTTGTCGAGCAGGTGGAACAGCGTGCCGTCGGCGGCCCGGGGCGCCCGGGTCACCAGCCAGTCGAGCTGCGCGTCGAGCGCCGCCGACCAGCGTGGATCCCCGTCGGTCGTGGCCGCGTACCGGACCGCCTCACCGCAGGCCGCGCCGTTGACCGCCCCGGCCTCGCCGGAGACGTCGCCGAGCCGCCCGTCCGGGTGCTGCCGGGTGACCGCCGCGTCGGCGACCAGCACCGCCGCCGCACCCAACCCCAGATCGAGCAGGGCGTGCCCGGTCACCCCCTGTTCCCACGACTGGCGCTGCATGGCGAGCAGCGCGTGCAGCACCCGGTCCAGGTCCCTCGTCATGCCTTCTGGTCTACCCACACCGCGGGATCTTGACCAGCCCTCACCCGGACCGGGTGAGTTGGACTCACCCTCTCGGCGGGGACCCTGCGGGGACGACCGGACACCGGGAGGGACCGATGGGTATGTCGGCGGCGGAGTACCTGGCGGAAAACGTGGCCGGCGGGCACCCCGAGCTGCCGGAGAACACGACCGGCACGCTCCGGCTCGACGTGCGTGACGGCGGGCGCACCGAACACTGGTGCCTGATCATCGACCGGCAGGAGGTGCGGGTCTCCCGCTCCTACAGCGAGGCCGAGCTGGTCGTCCGCGCCGACCGGGAGGTCTTCGACCGGATGGCCGAGGGGCACCTGCACCCGGCGGCGGCGCTGCTGCGCAACGACCTGACGGTGCAGGGCAACCTGCGGCTGCTGCTGGCCCTGCGCCGGCTCTTTCCGGGCCCGCCCGGGGCCCGGCACCCCCGGACGAGCTGCCGAGGGGACGGTCGATGAAGCAGGAGCTGCTGCACATCCTCGCCGGCAACTCCTTCGCGATGGGCGACGCGCAGGGCGACATGGAGGTGAACCCGTACGCGCCGATCGGGCTGTGGTCCTTCGACACCCGCTTCGTGTCCCACTGGGTGCTCACCGTCGACGGAGAGCGGCTGCACGCCCTGTCCCGGGACGAGCTCGCCTCCTTCGAGACCCGGTTCGTGCTGGTCCCCGGCACCGCGACCCACTACGTGGACGCGACCGCGTCGGTGATCCGGCACCGGTCCATCGACGACAGCTTCAACGAGCGGATCACGCTGCTCAACCACTCGTCCGAGCCCGCCGAGTTCACCGTCCGGATGGAGATCGGCAGCGACTTCGCCGACACCGCGGAGATCCGCCAGCCCGCTCCGCGCCGGCCGACCGTCACCGCCGACTCGGTCCGGCGCCAACTACGACTCCGGTACCAGCGGGAGCGGTTCATCCGGGAGACGCTGGTCACCAGCACGGAACCGGTGGAGGTCGACGCACGGGGGATGACCTTCCGGGTCCGGGTCGCGCCGAACGGCGAGTGGCACACCGACCTGCACGTGGTCACGATCATCCAGGGCGCCGGGGGCAGGGACCTCCGATCCGGCCTGGAGACGCACCGGCAGCACGTGCGGCGGGACATGCGCGCGGACCTCGCCCGCTGGCTGGACCGGGCCCCGCAGCTCGTCGCCGACCGCGGGTCCCTGGGGCCGGCGTACACGCAGGCGCTGACCGACCTGGCCGCGCTGCGCTACCTGCCGCTGGCGTACCGCGAACGGGTGCCGGTGGGGGGCCTGCCCTGGGCGATGGCGCTCTACGGCCGCGACGCCATGATCACCTGCCTGCAGACGCTGCCGTTCACCCCCGAGCTGACCCCGGCGACGCTGCGCCTGCTCGCCCTGCTCCAGGGCGGCCGGCTCGACGACTTCCACGACGAGGAACCGGGGAAGATCCTCGCCGAACTCCGCTACGGCGAGGCGGCCGCGTTCGGCGAGCAGCCCACCGCCGTCTACTACGGCGCGGCCGACACCACCCCGCTCTTCGTGGTCCTGCTCGACGAGTACGAGCGCTGGACCGGCGACGTCGAGCTGGTCCGCCAGCTGCGCCACCCGGCCCGGATGGCCCTGGACTGGATCGACGAGTACGGCGACCTGTGCGGCGACGGCTACCTGCGCTACCAGCCACGCAACAGGGTCAACGGGGTGGCCAACCAGACCTGGCGGAACTCGCCGGAGGCGATCGTGGACCGGTACGGCCACGAGCCGGCGTTTCCCCGGGCAACCTGCGAGCTGCAGGGGTACGCGTACGACGCGAAGCTGCGCGGCGCCCGGCTGGCCCGGAAGTTCTGGGACGACCCGGCGTACGCCGACCGGCTGGAGGCCGAGGCGGCCCGGCTGCGGGAGCGGTTCAACCGTGACTTCTGGCTGCCGCACCGCGAGTACTACGCGTTCGCCCTGACCCCGGACGGCGCGCCGGTCGACGCGCTCACCTCCGGCCTCGGCCACCTGCTCTTCACCGGGATCGTCGAGCCGGAACGGGCCGACGCGGTGGCGGCGCATCTGTGCGGACCGGACCTCTTCTCCGGCTGGGGGGTACGGACGTACGCCGACCGGCAGCGGCCGTACAACCCGGTCGGCGCGCACCTCGGTGCGGTGTGGCCGTCGGACAACGCGCTCATCGCGGCGGGCCTGCGCCGCTACGGGTACGACCGTGAGGCGGCCCAGATCGCCGCCGGGATGTTCGGCGTGGTGGAGACGCTCGACGGCTCGGTGCCGGAGGTGATCGCCGGCTACCCCCGCACGGTGACCAAGTACCCGGTCCAGCTGCCGGCCGCCGGCCGGCCGCAGTCGTGGGCCTCCGGCGGGCTGCTCATGCTGCTCGCCACGATGCTCGGGCTGCGCCCGTGCGGCGACAACCTGCTGGTGGACCCGGCGATCCCCGAGGGGTACGGCCGGATCGAGCTGCTGGACGTGCCGGGCCGGTGGGGGCGCGCCGACTCGTTCGGCCGGGCCCGGGAGGCCCACCGCCGGCCCCGGCTGCGCTGACCGCTGCCTCAGCCGGGCGGCAGGTGCCGGCCGGTGGCCGGAGCCGGTGCGTGGGGTCGGGGCCTCACCGCGGCGCCGCCGGGGTCCGGCCGGGCTCCGCCGCGTCGGCCGGTGCCGGCGCCGGCCGGGCCCGTCGGGCCAGGCCCCGGTCGACCCCCACGAAGAGGAGCCCGAGCAGCCAGAACGTGAAGGCGAAGAAGAGCGAGGAGAGGCCGACCCCGGCGTAGCCGAGCTGGCCGGCGTCGAGGAACGGGTACGGGTAGCGGTGCACGATCAGCCCGCGCACCAGGGCGAATCCGAGGTACGCCAGCGGGAACGCCAGCCACCAGGCCGCGTACCGCGGGCGCAGCCGGCCGCGCCGGTCGAACAGTGCCCAGTCGGCGATCGCCAGCAGGGGTACGACGGTGTGCAGGAACTGGTTGCCCCACCACTCGCCCGGCTCGCGGTGCGGCTGCACCATCGCGAACGGGCTGGCCGGGTTGGCCAGCACGAGGTGGTAGACCGTGCCGGTGATGGTGATGTAGAGCGTCACCGCGCCCTTGAGCGCCGACGGCGGCTCCGGGCGGTCCTGCCAGGCCCGCCAGGCCGCGTACCCGGCGAAGACACCGACCGCCACGTTGCTCTGGATGGTGAAGTAGGGCAGCAGGCCGGTCACCGTCGCCGGGCCGAGGGCGGTGAGCACGATGCCGGCCGCCACGCTGAGCACGATGGCCAGGCGGAAGGGGATCGCCAGTCGTCGACGCCGCGGAGTCACCGGGGCAAGTTACCAGCCCGTACCGTGCCGGGACGGCACGGCCGGGCCGCCCCGGCCCGTTGTGCCGCGGCTCAGTGTTGCGTCGGGCCGACCGAGGCGGGCCGGTTCGCCGGGTCGGCCGCTTCGCTCGGTCGCGACGTCGGCGTGACGGTGACCGCCGGGGTGGACGGGGTGTGCTTCGGCTGGCCGGTGCCGTCGTCGCTCGGCCGCGGGTCCGGCCGCTTCGTCCCGCCGGCGTTGGAGGCGCTCGGCTTGCCCCGCTCGCCGAGCAGCCGGTCGCAGTAGCCGGCCACCTCGTCCCGGCCGCCGGCCGCCGTGACCAGTTCGGCGAAGCGCGGGGATTCCAGCGTCTTGTGCGCGTTCCCGCCCGGTTCGTTCCGGTAGGAGTTGCAGAGCCCCGTCAGCGAGGCGCTGTTGCCCGGCCGGGCCGTCCGGTCCGCGCCCGGTGTGGCGGAGGCGTCCGGACCGGACGGCCGGCTGGGATGGCTGCCGGCGCCGGCGCTGGGCGTGGTGTCCGGCCCGTGGCCCAGCGGGCCGGGCAGCGTCCCGGTGGCCGCGGCCAGTGCCACGCCGCCGGTGGCGGCGGCGAGCAGGGCGGCCAGCGCGACCTTGGCGCCGAGCAGGCCGGTGAGCCACCGCCGTTCCGGCCGGGACGCCGGCACCACCGGGGAGCCGGCTCGGGCCAGGCGGAACGCCTGGAGGGCGGCGGCCTCGCCGGTCAGTTCGTGCGGGTGGGGGGCGGCGCGGACGGCGGCGAGGAGTCGAACGAGCACCTCCGGACCGCCCGGCGCGTCGGCGACAGAACCGATGAGCAGGCGCTCGACGGTCTCCTGGTCCATGCGGTGTGCGTTCATCTCGTGTCGATCAGCGCCACCCCCCGTCGGGACGTCACATCGCCGCTCCGCCCGCGACCGATCTCGACCAGTGAGGTCCGTCACTCCCCGGCTCAGCCCATCGTCTTCGTCCCGTCGATCGACTCGCGGAGGATGTCGGCGTGACCGGCGTGCTGCGCGGTCTCCGCGATCACGTGCAGCAGCACCCGGCGCACCGACCAACTCGCCCCCGCCTCGAACCACGGAGCGACCGGCAGCGGATGCGCCGTGTCCAGGTCCAGCGTGGCGACCAGCGCGTCGGTGGCCGCGGCCACCCGGTCGAACTCGGCGAGCAGCCCGGCGAGGGTCTCGCCCTCCACCATCCGGAACTGATCGACCCAGTCGATCGGCTTGCTCTGCATCGCCTCGGCGCCGCCCACGGCGAACCACATCCACCGCTCCTCGGTGGTCGCCACGTGCTTGATCAGCCCGCCGAGGCAGAGCTCGCTGGCCGTGCTCCGCCGGGCCGCCTGCTCGTCGATCAGACCCCGAACGGTCTGTCGGAGGAAGTCGCGCCGACTGCGTAGCGAGGCGAGCAGATCCGCCCGCTCACCGGTGACGATCTGTTCGGAGACGCTCATGCGAGCCCGCCCTTTCATCGAGGATCGCGGACACCGTACGCGCCGCGACCGACATTTCCGGGCCTTCGGCCCGGCCCGCTCCCGGTTGCCGATTCGTCCGGATCGGGGTGCACTGAATTACATGGGTGTCATCAAGGTGGGCACGTCCTCCTGGGCCGACCAGATGCTGGTCCGCTCCGGCTGGTACCCCCGCGCCGTCAACACCCCCGCCGGCCGGCTCGGGTACTACGCGGAGCGGTTCGGGCTGGTCGAGGTGGACACGTCGTACTACGCGATCCCGCTGCCGGAGACCGCCGCCGGCTGGGTGGCCGCCACCCCGCCCGGGTTCACCTTCGACGTCAAGGCGTTCCGCCTGTTCACCGGCCACCACACGCCGGTCGCCGCGCTGCCCCGGGAGCTACGGCCGGCCGGCGGTGCGACCCGGATCCGTTGGCGCGACCTGTCCGCCGGGGCGTACGACGAGCTGTGGGACCGGTTCCACGCGGCGCTGGCGCCGCTCGCGGCGGCCGACCGGCTCGGCGCGGTGCTGCTGCAGTTCCCGCCCTGGCTGGCCCGGGGTGACGCGGCGAAGCGGCGGATCCTGGCCGCGGCCCGGCGGTGCCGGCCCTTCCGCGTCACCGTCGAGCTGCGCCACTCGTCCTGGTTCGCCGAGGACGTGGTGGTGGACACGGTGACGTTCCTGCGCGAGCACGGCCTGGGCTACGTCTGCGTGGACATGCCGCAGGGACACGTCTCGTCGGTGCCACCGATCCTCATCGCCACCACGGACCTCGCGGTGGTCCGCTTCCACGGGCACAGCCGCGCCTGGGAGAGCGGCGACAAGCAGGAGAAGTTCCGGTACGCCTACGGCGCGGAGGAACTGCGCCGCTGGTCCGTGCTGCTGCACGAGCTGGCCGACCAGTGCGCGGAGCTGCACGTGCTGATGAACAACTGCTGCGACGACCAGGCGCCGCGGGACGCCGCCCGGCTCGCCGGACTGCTCCGCGTCGCACCCGCCGGTCAACCGCGCCGGCGGAACCCCTCGGGGTGCATGCCGGTGGCCTCCTCCAGCGCGTTGTCCGCCAGGTCCCCGTCCGCGCTGTCGTCCGGGAAGGTGCGCCCGGACGGCGCCGGGTCGGGCGGGGCGCCCGGTCCCGCCTCCGGGTAACGGGTGGGCTCGACGGAGCCGAACCCGTGCCGGCCCGCCTTCGGCCCGCCCGGAGCGGCACCGGCCGCGCGGCGCTCGCCACGGCGTCCCTCCGGGACCGCGTTCTCCTCGCTGCCCTCGTCCATCGGCGCGTCCTCGCCCGCGCCCCACGGCGGATCCGCGTCGAAACCGTCCGTGGTGCCCCACGGCGCGACCGACTCCGGCCCGCCACCCGTACCCGCTCGGTCCTTCTTGGTCATGGTCACCTCACCTGCCTCGGTTCCCGTGCCCGCGCTGATTGCCCGGCGACCGCCCGGTCAGGCCGCGCGCCGGATCCGGTCCCCGGTACGCCGCGTGGCCGACGACCCACCCCGATGTGGGTCGCCGGCCACGCGACGGGTCACCGGCCCGCCATCATCAGGCGGCGCTTGGCCGCGCCCATCGCGGCCATCCCGCCGATGGTCTTCGGCCCGGGCGTGGCCACGGCCGCGACCTTCCCGAGCGCCATGGGCGCGGACATCAGCCCGCCCGCCCGGCCGAGCAGCCCCCGGAACACCTGGCCGGGCTTCTGCTGCTCGCTCATGTACGCGGTCACCACCACCAGCGAGCCGGTCAGCGCCGGGATCGCCCACTGGAGCAGCTTCATCTTCCGCTGGCAGGAGGCGACGTTCGCCGGGGTCTGGTAGTTCGGTTCGGTGGTCCCCTCGACGGACGGGCCGCCCGCCCGCTCCAGCTTCATGCCGAGCAGCCGGCTGTAGCCGGTCACCACCAGGGCGCCCACGGTCAGCGCGGTCTTCACCGCGCTCATCCGCGCCACCCCGGACTGGGCGGCCACCCGCGGGCTCTCGGTGACCAGCTCGCCGACCGCGCCGGCCAGGTGGGCGCCGATCGCCGCCGCATTGACCGGGGTCCACCGCGCCCAGCCCGCCGAGGCCACCGGCAGGCGTTGCGTGGAGTCCTCGAGCTGTGCCGCCGCCCCGTTGACGCCGAGCGCACCCATCAGTGACCCGCCGAACCAGGCCGCCAGGCCCAGATCGTGCATGGAGCGCAAGGCCGTGTGCCGTTCGGACATCTGATCCCCCTCCGCCGTGTTCGGGCGGTGCCGCATACCCGCCCCGCGGCCGGCTACGCGCCCGATTTCCGGGGAGGAGGGCTCAGCGGGGTGGCAGGGCGGTGGCGAACGCGGCCACCCGGGCGGCCAGCGGGGTGGCGGCGCGTACCCAGGTGAAGTGGTCCAGCGGGCCGCCCGCCTCGGCGACGGTGTAGCGGTGCCGGGTAACCGGGGCCGCGACCAGCTTGCCGCAGAGGTGGTCCATCGTCTCGTGCGGGGTGTACTGGTCGTCGTCGACGCTCACCGCCAGCACCGGGGTGCGTACCCGGGCTACCGCCGCCTCGGCGTCGACCCCGTCCAGCACCGGGAACCGGCCGGTCCGCGCGGTGTACGCCCAGTCCCGGATCACCCCGCGCGCCTGCCGGCCGCCGAACCCCCAGCCCGGCCAGACGCCGAGCAGTCGGGCGACCCCGGCGATCCCCTGGGTGTACGGCAGCACGCCCCAGCCGCGCAGCCCCGGGTACCCGCGCCACCACGGGATGCCGACCGCCACCAGGGCCAGCCCGTCCACCCGGTCCGGGTCGTGCAGCGCCTGGTGCAGCACCGCGACCTGCCCGCCGAGGGAGTGCCCGAGCAGCAGCCGGGTGCGCCCGTCCAGCCGCGGCTTGAGCGCGTCCAGCACCGCGCCGACGTCGGCGGCCAGCTCGGCGTAGCCGTACCGGCAGCTGCGGGCGGGCGTCGGGGTGCTCTCGCCGGTGCCGCGCAGGTCGGCCGCGATGACGGCGAGGCCGGCGTCGCGCAGCGCGGCGGCCAGCGGCCGGTAGTAGCGCGCCCGGACGCCCATCGCCGGCCAGATCAGCACCACCGGCGCGCCGGGCGCCCCGGCTGGCTCCGGGTAGACCTGCACGCCGATCCGTGCCCCGTCGACGTCCACGAACTCCTGGGTGTACTCCGCGCTCACCGGCTCAGCGTACGGTGGAAAGCTACCGGCAGGTAGTAATGGGGGCGGCTCAGTGGGCGGCGGGTACCGCGGGCGCGGCCTGGCGGGGCCGGGGCGGCCGGTGGGGCGCGGCCCGCTCCACCCCGTCCACCGCCGCCAGCACGCTCGGCACGTCCAGCTCGGCCAGGGCCGGGTGCACCGCCGTACCGGCGCCGGGCGGCCGGGGGCCCACCCAGAGCGCCTCGTGCCACGGGCGGTCCGGCGGCGGGCCCCACTGCGCGGGCGGGACCGGGCCGAAGAGCAGCACCGACGGGGTGGCGTAGCCGGTGGCCAGGTGGCCGATGCCGGTGTCGCCGCAGACCACCAGCCGGGCGTGGGCCACCAGGGCGGCCAGCTCGCCGAGGTCCGTCGTCCCGGCCAGCACCGCGTCCGCCGGCAGCCCGGCCCGCCGGGCCACCTCCGCGGCGACGTCCCGCTCGGCCGGGTTGCCGGTCACCACCACCCGGTGGCCCCGCCCGGCCAGCTCGCCGGCGACCGCCGCGAAGCGGTCCGGCGGCCAGCGCCGCTGCGGGGCTTTCGCGCCGGGGTGCACGATGCTCACCCCGGTCGGCAGTCCGCCCGGCGCGGGGCGGCGCAGCGCCAGGTCGGCGCGGTCGGCCGGGACGCCGTACCAGGCCAGCAGCCGGCACCAGCGGTCCACCTCGTGCTCGTCGGCCCGCCACGGCGGCCCGTCGCGGTGCCCGCCCTCGGCGTTGCGGTAGGCGAACAGCCGGCGCGGCCGGGCCTCGGCCAGCATCCGGTGCGACTGCGGGCCCCGGCCGTGCAGGTTGACCGCCAGCGCCGGCGGCGGGCCGGACCACCGCAGGTGGCCCAGCCCGTCCGCCTCGACCAGCCGGTCCACCCCGCCGACCAGGTCGACCAGCGGGGTCAGCCAGCGCGGCGCGACCAGCGCCAGCTCCTCGCCGGGGTACGCGGCGCGCAACGCGCGCAGCGCCGGCACCCCGGTCGCGAGGTCGCCGACGCCGAGCGCCCGGAGCACGAGGATCACGGGTACGAGGACTCCTGGTCGGCGCAGACCACCAGCTCGCGTACCGCGCAGCCGGGCGGCTGGGCGAGGGCGAACAGGACCGCCTCGGCGGTGTCCGCCGGATCGTTGAGGATGGCGTCCGGTCCGGGCTTGTACCGCTCGTCCCGCTCGTCGAAGAAGGCAGTCCGCATGCCGCCCGGGATGAGCAGGGTGACGCCCACCTTGCCGGCCAGCTCGGCGGCGAGCGCCCGGGTGAAGCCGACCACGCCGAACTTCGCGGCGCAGTACGCGGTGGCGTCGCTGACCGCCTTGACGCCCAGGGTGGACGCCACGGTGACCACCGTGCCGTGCGACCGCTCCAACTCGGGCAGGGCCGCCCGGATCACGGCGGCGGTGCCGAGCAGGTTGATCGTCACGATCCGGTCCCAGGTCGCGCCGTCGATGTCGGCGAGCCTGCCGGGTACGTCCATGCCGGCGGCGGTGACCAGCCCGGCCAGGCCGCCGGCCTGCTCGGCCAGCTCGCGGGTGGCCGCCTCGGCGGCCCGGGTGTCGGCCAGGTCGCACTCGACCCAGGGCACCCCGTCGGCCGGCGCCTGCCGGTCCAGCACGTACGGCCGCCCGCCGGCCTTGGCCACCGCGGTCACCACCGCCGCGCCCAGCCCGCTCGACCCTCCGGTGACGAGGACGGCCCGCCCGTTCATGTCCCTGCTCATACGGCTCCCTTGACGAGGTGGAGGCCGCGCGTGCGCGCGGCGGAGATGGTGCCGGTGGTGGACCGGCCGGCCAGGTAGGGGACGGTGACGACCTTCCCGCCCCAGCGGTGGACCAGTTCGGCCTCGGGCAGCTCGGCGCCGCCGTCGCCGTAGTCGCCGCCCTTCACCCAGACGTCCGGGCGCAGCCGGGCCAGCACCTGGTACGGGGTGGGCTCGTCGAAGACCACCACCGCGTCGACGCAGTCCAGCGCGGCCAGCAGCCGGGCCCGGTCCTCCTCGCGGTTGACCGGCCGCTCCGGGCCCTTGAGCCCCCGGACGCTCCGGTCGGAGTTGAGGCAGACCAGCAGGCAGTCGCCGAGGCGGCGGGCCGCCTGGAGGGTGGCCAGGTGCCCGGCGTGCAGGATGTCGAAGCAGCCGCCGGTGGCGACCACGGTGCCGCCGTCGGCGCGTACCTTGGCGACGAGTTCCTCGGCGGTGCGCGCCGGCGCGGGCCGCGATTCCGGCGCGCGGTGCAGGCCCGCCGCGCCGCCCGCCGCCACGTACGCGGACGCGGCGGCCACCGCCTGCCGCGTCGCCTCGGCGACCGACGCGCCGTCGGCCAGCGCGAGCGCGGCGGTGGCGGCGAACCGGTCCCCGGCGCCGCAGGTGTCCTCGACGTGGTCCAGGGTGGACGGGGGCGGGACCGCCAGCGGGGTGCCGCCGGCCTGGCAGAGCACCGCGCCGTCCGCGCCCATGGTCGCCGCGACCGCGCCGACCCGCCAGCGGCGGCGCAGCTCGTGCCCGGCCCGGGTGGCGGTGGAGAGCGCCGAGCCGGCCCCGGCGTCGCCGGTGAGCTGTCGCAGCTCGCCGAGGTTCGGGGTGGCCAGCCGGGCCCCCGGCACCGCGGCCGGGCCGCGCGGGTGCGGGTCCCACACCACCGGGGCGGACGCCCCGGCCAGCGCCGCCCGCAGCGCCGGCTGCCGGAGCAGTCCGCGACCGTAGTCGCTGACCAGGATGGCCCGCGCCCGGGTCAGCACCGCCAACGCCGCCTCGGGCGGCTCGCCCGGCGGCTGCGGGTCGCCACCCCGGTCCAGCCGGAGCAGGGTCTGCCCGCCGGCCCGCAGCCGGATCTTCTCGGCGGTGGCGCCGGGCAGGTGCATCGGGTAGACCTCGATCCCGGCCTCGCCCAGCAGTTCGGCCAGCCGGGCCCCGGCGGTGTCGTCGGCCAGCCCGGTGACCAGCGCGACCTCGGTGTCCTGCGCGGCGGCGAGCAGCGCGGCCAGCCCGGCCCCGCCCGGCCGGTCGGTGGCCGAGCGCTCGTCCAGCACGGGTACGGGCGCGTCCGGGGCGACCCGGCCGACCGCGCCGGTCACGTCCCGGTCCAGCAGGGCGTCGCCGACCACCACGAGCGGCCCGCTCACGACTGCGCCCACCCGGTGCCGGTGGGCCCGTGCCCGTTGTGCGCGTGCCCGTTCGTGGCGTGACCGTTCGTGCCGTGCCCGTTCGCGCGGTGGCCGTTCGTGGCGTGCCCGTACGTGGCGGGGCCGGCCGTGGCGGGCGCGGCCGACGGCGGCGGGGTCCACCGGCCGAACCGGGCCGACCGGGGCGCCGGCACCGGCGCGGCCGGCAGCTGCCGGATCAGCGGCAGCGCCTGGTCGACGTACTCGCAGAGCAGGTGCGTGGCGACCAGGTGCAGTTCCTGCACCACCTGGCTGTCCGGGGACGGGACGGCGAGCACGTCGTCGCAGAGTTCGGCCAGCGGGTTGGGGGCGGGGCCGGTGAAGGCCCAGCAGCGCAGGCCGGTGTCCCGGCCGGCGCGGGCGGCGGTGAGCAGGTTGGTGCTGGTGCCGCTGGTGGACATGAGCAGGAGGATGTCGTCGGGGCGGCCGTGGGCGCGCACGCCGCGGGCGTAGACCTCGTCGTAGCCGTAGTCGTTGCCGATGGCGGTCAGCGCGGAGGTTTCGGCGTGCAGGGCGATCGCGGACAGTGGTTCGCGGTCGTCGCGGAGCTTGCCGACCAGTTCGGCGGTGAGGTGCTGGGCCTCGGCGGCGCTGCCGCCGTTGCCGGCCACCAGCAACCGGCCACCCCGCGCCAGGGTCCAGGCCAGCTCGGTGCCCCAGTCGGCCAGCCGCGCCGCCTCCCGCCGGTACGGCAGCAGCGCCGCGGCGAGCCCGGACAGGTGCGCGTCGAGGGTGTCGTCGTGGTGGGTCATCAGGCCACCGCCGGGGCGGGCCGGGCGACCGTGGCGAGCGAGGCGTAGACGGCACCGAGCTGCTCGGCGCAGCGCTTCCAGGAGTACCGGCTGCGGATCCGGTCCAGCGCCGCCGTGGCGTACGCGAAGCGCCGGACCTTGTCGGCGAGGAGCCGGCGGAGGGCGGTGCCCAGCGCGCGGGAATCGCGCGGCGGCACCAGGTCGCCGGTGAGCCCGTCCACCACGGTGTCGGCGATGCCGCCGACGTTGGTGCCGATCACCGGCACCCCGCAGGCCATCCCTTCCAGGGGGGTGAGGCCGAACGGCTCGTACCAGGGGGCGGCCACCAGCACGTCCGCCGACCGGTACCAGGCCCCCATCTCCTCACGGGACACCCCGCCGATCAGCTTGACCCGGTCGGCGACGCCGCAGGACTCGGCGAGGGCGCGCAGCCGCCGGGCGAAGGTGTCGGCCGGCAGCAGGTCGGCCGGGGGCCCGCCGACCACCACGCACTCGGCGTCCGGCACCGCCGGCAGGGCCCGCACCACGTCGAGGAAGCCCTTGCGCTCCACCATCCGGCCCACGGTGAGGATCCGCGGCCGGGCCGGGTCGCGCGGCGCGACCGGGCCGTCCGGGCGGAAGACGGCCTGGTTGACGCCGGAGGGCACCAGCGCCATCCGGGACCGCGGCACGCCCATCCGGACCAGCTCGCGGACCTCGTCCTCGCACTGCACGACCACCCGGTCGACGGCCCGGCCGAGGGCCCGCTCGTAGCCGATCCGCCCTGGTGGGCTGGTGTCCTTGGCACCCTGGTGGCGCCGCTTCACCGTGCCGAGGGCGTGGTACGTCAGCACCGTCGGCACCCCGGTGCGCCGGCCGGCGTGCACGGTGGCGAGACCGCTCATCCAGAAGTGCGCGTGCGCCACGTCCGGGGTCCACCCGCCGCGCCGCCAGGTGTCCGCCAGCCAGCTGCCGAACTCCCCCATGTACGGCAGCAGCTCGTCCTTGGGCACCCGCCGGGCCGGCCCGGCCGGCACGTGGCACACCTGGTAGCCGTCCGGGGTGGACACCGCCTCGGGCAGGGCGGTGGAGTCGCGCCGGGTGTAGACGCGTACGTCGTGCCCCGCGCCGACCAGCGCGGCCGCGAGTTCCGCCACGTGGGTGTTCTGGCCGCCGGCGTCCTCCTCGCCGAGGACGGCGAGTGGGCTGGCGTGCTCCGAGATCATCGCGATGCGCATGTTTCCCCCTCCATCAGTCGGTCCCAGTCGGCGAGGAACCGGTCGAGCCCGAACCGTTCCTTCGTCACCTCACGCGCCCGCGCCCCCAGGCGGTACGCGGCATCCCGGTCCTCGGCGAGCCAACGGGCCGCCTCGACCAGCGTGTCCACCCGGGTGGACAGCACCCCCGCGTCGGGCGGTACGGCGTCCACGGCCTCGGTGGTGGCCAGCGCGATCACCGGCATGCCGATGGTCATCGCCTCGATCAGGCTCAGCCCGAGGGAGGTCCACCGGCACAGGTGCAGGTACGCGCGCCGCCGGGCCACCTCGGTGTGCATCCGGTCCTGCGGCAGGTCCTCGTGCCCGGTCACCGGGACGCCGGGTGAGCCGGCCGCGGCGAGCGCCTCCGGCAGCCCTTCGACGCCCATGCCGAAGACGTCCAGCGGGGCGACCGCGGCGAAGCGCGGCATCAGGTCGGTGCCGGTGACCCGCCAGCGGCGGACCGGCTCGTTGGTGACCACGGCGAGCCGGTCCAGCTCGCCGGTCCACTCCACCCTGGGCGGCACGATCCCGTGCTCGACCACGGCGGTGCGGGTGCCGCCGTTGTCCCAGAACAGCTCGTTGAATCCGGTGACGTGGGTGAGCAGCAGGTCGTCCCGGTCGGCCATCGGGTGCCGGGTGTTCGGCACGTCGCCCTTCGGCGTGTTGTGCTCCACGTAGATCGCCGGCAGGTCGCGGCCGGGGCGGCGGCCCAGCCACCGCTCGGCCAGCTCCAGCTCCTCGGGGCGTTGCAGGATCACCAGGTCGACCTCGGCCCGGCGCAGCTCCTCCGGGCTGACCTCGACGGCGTTCTCCGGCCAGTCGTACGTCCGCGCCCGGCCCCGGCCGTACGGGCCCCGGTCCGGGGTGACCGGCACCAGGTAGCGGTGCCTTCCGTGCACGAACGACGTCGTCCAGGAGCCGTGCACGTGCCACAGCAGAACGTTCATCTCTCTCCTCGGTCGCGGTTCGGGGGGGCGGGGGGGTGGACGGTTCAGCGGGGCGGGGGAGGGGCGAGGGCGCGGACGGCCGCGACCACGTCGGCCGGGTCGACCCGGGTCAGGCAGGGGTGGCCGGCGACGGGACAGACCGCCGCCCGGGTGTCCCGGCAGGGCGCCCCGGCGTCGCCGAGCCGCACCGTCGGCACCCGGTAGGGCCCCCACTGTCCGAACGGGACGGTCGGGGCGAAGAGGCTGACCACCGGGGTGCCGACGGCGGCGGCGAGGTGGGCCGGGCCGGTGTTGCCGACCACCAGGCAGCGGGCGCCGGCCAGGATCCGGGCGAGCCCGGCCAGGTCGGTGCCGCCGCCCAGGTCGGTGCCGCCGGCCGCGGCGACCAGGGCGGTCAGCTCCCGCTCGCCGGGGCCGCCGGTGACCACCACCCGGTGCCCGTCGGCGGCGAGGGCGGCGACGATCTCCGCGCACCGCCGCGGCGGGCAGGCCCGGGCCGGTACGGACGAGCCGGGGTGCACCACCACGTACTCACCGGCGGGCAGGCCCGGGGTCGGGCCGGTCAGCTCGTGGCGGAGCCGCAGCCCCGGCTCGTCGTCGGCGGGCAGCGCGAAGCCGGCCGCCGCGGCGAGGGAGAGCGCCCGTTCCGGTTCGGGCACCCCGACGGGTACGCGGTGCCGCACGTCCAGCAGGGAGCCGGGGTAGTCGTCGCTGATCGCACTGATCCGGGGCACCCCGGCCAGGCGCAGCAGCAGGGCCAGGGGCAGGGGCGACTGGTGGAACGACGTGAAGATCACCGCCTCGGCGGCCCCGACGCCGGCCAGGCGGTCGGTGAGGGCGCGGATGTCGGCCCGGTCAACCGGCTCCGGGTCGCCGTCGATCCACGGCAGCCGCCACTCGATGATCTCGTCGACGCCGGGCAGCAGCTCCGCCGCCGCCCGGCCGCGTGGCCCGCAGAGCAGCACCACCCGCTCCGCGCCGGCCGCCACGGCCCGGATACCGGGGCCGGTGACCAGCACATCCCCGGCCGAGTCGCTGCGTACCACGAGGACCGTCCCGGCCCGGCCGGTGCGCGGCACGACCGGCTGGACCGCCCGCATCCGGCGCAGGATCTCGTGCACCGCGCCGGGCAGGTCCCGGGCGACGGCCGGCGCCTCGGCGACCTCCTCGGGGCGGGTGACCGCGGTGGGCACCAGGATGCCGGTGGCACCGGCGGCCAGCGCGGCCGCCATGTCCCGGCCGATGTCGCCCACCATCAGGCAGCGGCGGGGCGTGGTGCCCAGCGCCCGAGCGGCGGCGTGCACCAGGCCCGGGGCGGGTTTGCGGCAGTCGCAGCGGTCGGTGTCGTCGTGCGGGCAGACCGCCCAGTGGTCGAACGGCCCGAGCAGCTCCTCCACCCGGGCGTGCACCGCGTGCAGCTGCGGTTCGGTGAAGTGGCCCCGGGCCAGCCCGGACTGGTTGGTGACCACGGCGAGGCGCAGCCCGGCCGCGCGCAGCCCGTCCAGCGCCTCCCGGACGCCGGGCAGCGGGCGGACCTTCTCCGGGTCGCCGTTGTAGGGCACGTCCTCGATCAGCGTGCCGTCCCGGTCCAGCAGCACGGCGTCGTACAGGGCGGGACCGGGGGGAGCCGTGGCGGAGTGGTTGCCCGGGGCAAGTGGCGTGGACATCAACTCTGCGCCTCCGGGCCGTCGGGCGACCCGGCCGACACCGCGCGGGCGCGCCACCAGCCGCGGAGCCAGTGGGCGACGGCCAGCGGCGGGATGAGCGCGCTGGTCACCAGCATGGTGGCGATCTCGTCGGCGGCCCGGGGGCCGGGCGCGATGCGGGCCCGGGCGAACTCGGCGGTGCCG